>JBEKKL010000039.1:0-40199 GCA_050010735.1 Occallatibacter sp.
GGTTTTGGCTGTGCTGCGTGGGCATCCGCTGGGAAAAGAGGCCGCGCGGATTGGGCGCGTGACAGCTGAGCACGCACGGATGCTGGTGGCGAGGACGGCGATGGGCGCGAATCGCGTGATTCCTACAATGATTGGCGAGCAGTTGCCGCGCATCTGCTAAGGCTTGGGGCGCCGCGGAGCAATCGAGCTACTTGCTGGTGAGCCCGCTGTCATTGTTGACCATCAGGCTCGATACATTCACCGGCTCGAAGTCAGACAAGATCAGATTGGTGATGCACTGGAGATCGTTGTTGTTCCATCGAGCGTCTGGCGTGCCAATGAGCCCGCCGGAGCTTCCGTTGTCGGCCAAAATGATTCCATAGTTTCGGAAAGCTGTGATGATGATTGCGGCTTGCGGACTCGTGGATGCGCATGCGGGTGTCGCCACGGAGGCTTTGAGACGATAGATCTCGCCAGCCGGCCCAGACATGCTGCAGCTCGCCGGCGGAGCCGATTGCGAGATCAGCACATCCCTGAGGTTCGCCCCTCCCGTAGCCGTGCAGCTCCCCGTGCCCGCCGTCTCGGTCGCAGGCCACACCCAGTCAGCCAACATATGGTTGAGTGTAAACCGGATCGGATGCTGAACCGTGCCGTTGGGCGCGCTCGGGGTGCCTGTGCCGATCACCTCGTCGGCGTTAACGAGCAGTGGCCCAACCGGAAGTCCCGCGGCATCCGATGTTCCATTTCCTTGTGTCGTCAATGCATTCGAGGTCACGTCTGGCCAAAGCGCGTTCGACGAGTCCGTCCAGGGACCTCCCTCGTAGATTCCCTGCCACATCTCATAGAGCGCGGGTTTGTTTCCACCGCCAGCCTCCAGGTAGACCAGCACGTGCCGGTCGCCGGTCGAGTTTGCGGTGCCTTCTGGCGGAGCATACGCCGGTATCGGACCGGAGGTGAAATACGACTGATACACCGTTGTTGAGACCGCTACGTCAGGCTGGTCATAAGGAACCTCGATCGCCGGTATCCCGTTCGGAAAGTTTGCATACTCATCCCCGAAGAAGGGTTTCACCGTCGCCGAAAGGTAGCCACTGTACATCGGCGCCGCTGGGGAGGTATCAACAGGCAGCCCGGTCGTCGCTGCGTCCACTCGATGATGAAAGATCGAGTTCGCCGGAAAGATCGTCGCAAGGAATGCATTGTTGCCGTTGATCGCAAAGCTGATATCCTTCGTTGACGTCGTGTTTGTCGAGTCCGTGACGACAAACTCTGGAATGTATGTGCCTTGACCGCCTATCAGTGAGCTTGTGATCTGCCCCGTTGCAGCATTGAGAGACATTCCCTCAGGCAACGGTGGAAAGTCGATAACATCCGTGCTCAGCGAATACGTATAGGGCGGAGTGCCGCCGCTGGCGACGATTGCGCAACCCGTATACGCAGCGCCTTGCGTTCCGCCTGGGCATGTTGTGGTTGTGATCGTCAGTGTGCCGCCGGAGGCTGCGACGGTGACCATTGCAGTTGCGGTCACAGATCCGGCAGCGTTGGTAGCCGTCAGCGTGTAAGTGGTCGTTGCCGTCGGGCTCACGGTCGTTGAACCGGTCGCCGATGTCGACGTAAACGTTCCGGGGGTGATGGCGATGCTCGTCGCTCCGGTCGTCGCCCAGCTCAGTGTGCTACTGGATCCCGAAGCGATGGTCGCAGGGCTGGCCGTGAAAGAAGTGATCGTCGGCTTGCCCGCCGCGTTGACCGTAAAGCTCTGCGAGACCGGCGTCGCCGCGGCATAGATCGCGTTGCCTGACTGCGATGCGGTGATCGAGCAGGTGCCGATAGCGAGAAATGTGGCGGTCGTGCCGCTGACAGTGCATACACTGGCCGTGGTCGAAGAGAATGCAACCTGCAAGCCTGAGCTGGCCGTTGCCGAGAGTGTTAGAGGCGTCCCCACCGTCTGGGATCCGGGATTGGCGAAGGCAATCGTCTGCGCGGTCAGAGCCGCGTTCACGGTAATGCTCAGATTGGCTGTTGCAGACTGCGCTGTGGGTTTGGTCGAGTCGGTGACTGTAATCTTCACTGAATCGGTGCCCACGGCGCTTTGCGCAGGCGTGCCAGTTATCGAGCCGGTCGTGCTACTGATCGAGAGGCCGCTGGGCAGACCTGTCGCGCTGTAGGTATAAGGAGTTGTGCCTCCAGAGACCGCGATCGATGCGCTATATGCGGCCCCGGCGCTTCCAGTGGGAAGTGACGCTGTGGTGATCGTCAACTCGCTCGGCTGGACGGGAGTCGTGGAGATGCCGTTCGATCCGCATCCCGAAAGAAATGTCGCAAGAGCGAATACAAAACAAAATCCAGAGTTCCGCATGCCAAGTCTCTCCCCGCTTGCCCCTTCCGGCATTGACGGAGCGTCTGACTAACCGCTTCCGCAGTTCGGCATGGAGGCGTTGAAGCTAGAAGGCAACGCAAATAACGCAGGGGTACTGATCGATCTTACACCGGAACTGTTTTGGCTTCCTGTTACCGAGGTTTCGAAGCGCTACTCAGCCGTTCAGGACGCCGATGCCGTCGCTTATGTCCTCGGGCCTGTCCCAGCGACGCAGCATTTTGAGAACTGTGTCTTGAGCGTTCTTTGCGCCGCGGGAGTTTTCGCCTCGCTCGATGGCAAGATAATCTTCGCGGCTGATTCCCATGGCGGCAGCGATCTCATCGATCGTGAGGTGCTTGTCGAGCGTCGTCTCTCTTGCAAGTTGCGCGTCGTTCATCGTCTATCTCTTTGCGAGAAGAATCAGTCAAGCAGCTCGAAGGCCGTCCGGATGCGTTCATCGAGGTTCTCGTCGGCAAGCTTTGCGCTGAGTTCGAGGACCGTTGCGGGCGGCGTGACAAGCGCGTTGAGCGCTTTGGCCGTGGCTGGCCAGTCGACCGTGCCATCGCCCGGCAAAAGATGTTCGTCGCTGACGCCGTGGTTGTCGTGCGCATGAACCTGGACGATGCGGTTGCCCAAGGTTGCGATGGCCTCAGGGATTCCGACGGTGAAATGGGCATGGCCGAGATCGAGGCAAACGCCAATCGAATCCAGATGGCCGGTATTGAGGATCTCCATCAAGTGCTCGGGGGTGGTGGGATCGGTAGGGAGGTTCTCGACCAGCGTCCGCACACCGAGGGGATGAGCAAAGGCGCCGAGATGTTCGAGAGCGGTGAGAGCGTACTCAACGGTGCGTGGCGACCACTCGTCGGTCTTCTCTCCGAGATGAACGATGAGGTTGCGGTAAGGGATGGAGTCGGCGGTCTCGAGAGCTCGTTTGATCTCGTCCATCGCTGCGATTCGCCGGCTTTTTTCGGGGTGCAATAGGTTGACATAGGGCGCACCGGCGCGGCCCATCTCGCGGTCGGGATACATCGGGGCGTGCATCGACCAGGCTTGCAGCGAGTTGGAACGGAACCAGGCTGCCAGTTCGGCCACGTGCTCGCGGCTGGTGTAGTCGAAGTGCTGGCGTGCGGCAAAGATCTCGACTGCCTGCGCTCCGCAGTGGCCGGCTTGTTCGAGCAGACCTGGGTGCAGGCGCTGGTTCAGGTAGAGGTGTGTTGACAGGACTCGAAGCTTGGCCAAGATTGCCCCCGCGCCGGGTTCGATCGGGAGAGTGACCCAGGCGCTGCTTCCATTTTCGCATTTTGGCAGCAGGCGAGGCTTGACGCGAGGAGCATGGGTATGCAATCAGGAAACAGGCCCTAGTTTCGGATCTCTCCGCTCCGTTTGCGAAAGACGACCTTCAACTCGCGCCGCCAGTGCTCAGAGAGCGCGATCAGTTCCCACTCGACCTCGGGAGCGAGATAGCGGAGCACCGGCTCGTTGGCAGGATGGATGCGCAGAGCCGGAGCGGCCAGCAACAGGCGCGGTGCGAGAGTCGAGACCTGTGCGCCGGCGAAGTAGCCCCGACGCTCGAAGGCCGAGAGCAGCCTGCCACCTTCGGCGCCTGCAACAGGCTCCCGGTCGTTGTTCAACGCGCGCACGCGAATCCAGTAGTCGAGCGCTTGGAGGGGGAGATGCAGATCTTCGTCGGCTTTGAGCTCGATGACAGTCAGCTGCCCGTTTCTGTCGAGCGTCAGCAGGTCGAGCATTCCACGATCGCCGGCAGAGAGCGCAGGCACTTGCGAATAGACGAGATCTCCACGGAGGCCGGGCAGCAGCTCAGCCATCTCGGAGCGCAATCGCGCTTCCAACCATCGCTCCGGATGCAGACGGAAGAGTGGATCGGTGTGTGCGCCGTCGGGGTGACGGCTCAGGAAGAGCCGCGCGAAGAGATCGCGGCAGAGCGGCTCGTTCTCCGGCATAAGCGGAGTCTCGTTGGCGCCTGCGCCAAAAGTGATCTCGTCCTCGCGGGCAAAGGAGTTGCCGGCAAAGCCATGACGTACGCGGGCAAACTCAAGGCCATGCAGCAGCAGGCCAACTTCGGTGGGCGAGCTCGGACGGAGTTCAACGCGTTCGCGGGCGGCGGGTGGGACGAGCGTCAGGAGCCTTGCGATTCCATCCTGTGCGCGCTCGATCGCCGTCGCGGCGGAAAAGGCATGAACCAGCCGCGAGTCCAGATTGCCAATATCGCGAAAGTCCACCGGGGTCAGTTCCTCGCTGCGCTCGTCGAGCGTGAAGAGCTGAAACTCGCCGGCAGCGCGGTTCAACCAGGCGATGCGTTCGGCGGTTGTCCGCCAGGCTCCGGCGGGAACAACTACCTTGAGGCCGCCAAAGTGGCGCCGGCCGTCGCCGTGCTGGCGGCAATGGTCGAGCCAGAGGACACCAAGAGTCAGGACGCCGTCAACGGTTGATGCGGACTCCGCTTCACTGACGCCAATCACCGCTTCGGCGGCTGTTCCTTTGAGCAGACGCCCGCGCACGTAGGCCGGGCCGAAGCTGTGCTCTAGATCCATCGCCGAGCGGAAGCCTTCAACCTTGGAGCCAATGAAGTGCCGGGAAAGAACGCGTTCCAGCAGCCGTTGATAATTGCGGCGCGTGCTCTCGCGTGCGGTTGGTGTACGGCGGTCGCTCGATGGAACTAGTTCCAGTGTCTGAGGCTTGGGCGCCCCCATGCGCCGGGTGGCGATACGGAGGCATTGCGCACGCTCAACCACGTCAATCACGGTGCGGATCAGGTTTCGCTCTTCACTCCAGAGTTGCAGCAGGCAGCGCCCATGATCGCCAGTTACCGAGTACCGCGCGGTGCGCAGGTCAAAAATAACACGGCCATCTTCAAGCAGCGCAGCCGCCGGATGGTCAACCAGGTACTGTTCTATGCATTGAATGAGCCGCTCGGGTGAGGCAGCCTCGGCGCTTGCGGCCATCGCCTCTACCAGCCCTGGCGCGTGCGCAGGCTGGTGATATGCGCGGTGTGATGGCGACAGTGCCATTCGTAGATTGCCAGGGTCCTGGCCAACTTCTCTTGGCCACGTTCTGGATGGTGAAAGCCCTTTTGAAAATCCTCTTCGGAGAGCGCCTCGAACAACGTCACCCAACGGGTGTGAAGCGCCTCGACCATGGCCAGCGAGACATCGACAGGCAGGCGGCCATCGGGCAGGTTGGCCCAGGCGGCCTCATTATAAGGAATGATGGTGGGCCAATCCTCGGTGAGCGCAAGCTTGCAACGGGTGTAGGACATCGCATGGCTATCGGCCACATGGTGCACGACCTGACGAACAGTCCATCCGCCTTCCCGATAGGGCGTATCGAGTTGTGCATCACTCAACCCGGCAACCGCAGCCCGCAGGCGCACTGGAAGCATACGCAGTGTCTGGATCTGCTCTGCACGAATAGCTGGATCGCTCGCAGCCGACTTCCCGACGCGGCCGACTGGATAGCGGAGATCGTCCAAGTCTGTCATGGGCAATAACCTTTGGCGTGCTCGGATGATATTGCCTTCACGTCTCGTTGCTGACTGAGGTGCTGCTCGGGGACCGTCTCGTCTCAGGCGTGACGATGGTGATGGCTCGGGTAGTGTGCGTGTGGGTGATGAACCACCGGATGGTGCGTGGTGTTGCGATGATGTCTGTGGAGGGCGAAGGCCGGGTTTGCAAACGCCATCAGGAGGAGCGCTGCTGCAAGAATCTTCTTCATGGCACAAATCTAACACGATGCAGCCCAAGGCGGTAGAGCGCAGCCCCGCCAGCATCAAGAGAGGAACGGGCGTGCCGAGCCTGCCACGAGGGCGACATTGGGCGTAAACTGAAAAGCACAATGAGCATATCGGCTTCCGCCCCAGAACCGAATCACAAGCGCTTCTTCTTCGAGAAGTTCGGCATCACCGAGCGGCTGCTTGAGCGGTGCCTTGGCGAGGCGCTCTCAGCCGGCGGCGACTATGCCGATTTGTATTTCGAATCGGTTGCGGCCACCGCGCTGGGTGTGGATGAGCAGATCGTGAAATCTGCCAGCCAGGGCGTCAGCGCAGGCTGCGGCATACGCGTGCTCAGTGGCGAGCGCACCGGCTATGCGTACACCGACAATCTCAGCCCCGAACGGCTGCTGCACGCGGCGCGGACCGCGGCGCTGATCGCCTCAGGGCCGGCCAAGCAGCCGATACAAGGTTTTACCGATACGCTGGTCGCCGACCTTTATCCCCTCCCACTGGGCGGCTACGATCTTGACCTGGCGGCGCGGCTGGAGTTGATTCTGCGGGCCGACCGCGCAGCGCGCGCCTTCGATCCGCGGATCGTTCAGGTGCAGGCGAGCTACTCCGAAGAGCTGCGCCGGATTCTGATTGCCGCCTCTGACGGCGCCTTCGCCAGCGATACTCAGCCCCTCTGCCGTCTGAACGTCTTCGTCATTGCCAAGGAAGACGCGAATACCACCAGAGGCTCGGCGGGGGGCGGCGGACGCGCAGGATTGGAGCAGTTCGCCGACTCGAAAAGCCCCGAGAGTCTCGCGCGCGAGGCGGCCCGGGGCGCGATTCTCCAGCTCCACGCACTGCCCGCCCCGGCCGGCGAGATGGAGGTGGTGCTGGGTCCAGGCTGGCCGGGAATCCTGCTGCATGAGGCGGTCGGTCATGGCCTCGAAGCCGATTTCAATCGCAAGAAGACCTCGGCGTTTACAGGCCTGATCGGACGCACGGTCGCCAGTCCCAAGGTCACGGTCGTCGACAACGGGACGATTGCCGGCCGCCGCGGGTCGCTCAATGTTGACGACGAGGGTTCGGCGACGCAGGAGACTGTGCTGATCGAGGGTGGCATACTGCGCGGCTATCTGAGCGACAAGCTTTCTGCGCGGTTAATGGGCATGGCCAACACCGGCTCGGGCCGGCGCGAGAGTTATCAATCAATCCCCATGCCGCGGATGACCAACACCTACATGCTGGCTGGTGATGACGCCCCCGAAGACATCTTGCGCTCGGTCAAGCGCGGACTCTACGCCGTCAACTTCGGCGGCGGCCAGGTGGACATCACCAATGGGAAGTTTGTCTTTTCGGCGTCGGAGGCTTACCTGATCGAAGACGGGAAGATCACCGCGCCGGTGCGCGATGCGACACTGATTGGCAACGGTCCCGAAGCGCTCAAGCACGTCTCGATGGTCGGTCACGACTTGAAGCTCGACGAGGGGATCGGCACCTGCGGAAAAGACGGCCAAAGCGTGCCAGTTGGTGTGGGAATGCCGACCATCAAGCTTGACAAGATGACCGTTGGCGGAACGGGACGGTAGCCCTTGGCATGAACGGTCTTCAAACTGCCTCTCCGGCGAGCAAAAGAGAGAGCGCTTGGTGATATGCATCACATTTCCAGATCTTGTTTCCGACCTAGACTTCAAAATGGTGAATTGCGATCCATTGCGGTACTGAGCAGCGCGATTCGCTCATGCCTTAAGATTGCAGCAGTTATCTAGGGGAGCGCCATCGTGCCCAGGGCACTTATTCGGGGACGGCAGAGTCACCGAGTGAGTCTTCGAACCGACCTCGGCTGAATTCCACGCCGGCAGCCGGCTCCGGGCGGAGCGCTGAGGAAGAGTCTGTGGCGGCTGATGGTTCGGGAACGACCGTCCGTATCATCCTTGGTAGGATTGCGCGGCAGCTTGCTGCGCTGATCGCAGTTGCGCTAGCGCTTCTGGTGCGGGTCGTGCTGGAGCGACACTCCATCACGCTGCCAATCTACATCACCTTCTACCCAGTTGTGCTTTTGGCCGCTCTCTTGGGCGGGATTTGGGTCGGCATTCTCGCTACCGCTCTGTCTGCACTCGTGGTTGATTACTTCTTTTTGGTTCCCGTCGGCAGTTTCTATATCCGGTCGACCTCGGATCTGGTCGGCATGACGATCTTCTGTTGCTCCGGCGTTTTGGTTTCAGTCGTGGCAGAACTTTACCATCGGAACCGGGAGAAACTGATCGCTTACAAGATTGAAGGGGCCGTACAGGATGAGCGCAGAAAGGCCGAGGAAGAGCGAAAGCTGACCGAGTCAATCCGCGCAGAGCGCCAGCGATTCCTCGACGTGCTGGAGACGCTGCCGACGATGATCAGCCTGCTGACGCCGGATCATCGCATCGCATTTGCCAATCGAAGCTACCGCGAGAAGTTTGGCGCGTGCCGGGACGAGCGCTGCTTCGAAACTCGATTTGGGCGCTCGGCGCCCTGCGAGTTCTGCGAGAGCTATGCGGTGCTCGAAACCGGCAAGCCTCACCACTGGGAAGTGACGCTCAGAGACGGCAGCCTGATGGACGCTTACGACTATCCGTTCGCCGACCTCGACGGTTCGTCTCTGATCTTGGAGATGAAATTCGATATTACGGAACGGAAGAGCGCCGAAGCTGAAATCAAGAAACATCGCGATGCCCTCGAAGAGTTGGTCGCCGAGCGGACGCAGCAGTTGCGAATCGCAAATCTGCAGCTTGAAACCGACATCAGCGACCGCAAGCGGGTAGAGCAAATTCTCGAGACCACGCTGCGACGCTTCTATCTGATCCTCGCCAATCTCTCTGCGGGAGTTTTGCTGGTCACCGACGACGGGCGAATCGAATTTGCCAACCAGGCTTTCTGCTCGCAATTCGGATTGAAAGAATCTCCCGCAGATCTGGTGGCATCGTTCGACTCCGAAAAGGTGCTGGCAAAGATCGACGCCGCCTACGAAAATCCAGACCGGGCGATCCGCCGCATCCGGGAGATTCTGGCTAAGGGACAAACCGTATTAGGCGAAGAGGTCATCATGCAGCATGCTGGCGTCTTCTTGCGGGACTTCGTCCCAATGACGGTTGCCGGGAAGTCCTATGGCCGCATGTGGGTGCACACTGACATCTCCGATCTCAAGCAGAAAGAAGATGCTTTGAGCGAGAGCCGTGCCAAGCTGTCCGCGGCGCTGACCAGCATGACGGACTCGGCGATCATCACCGATGCCGAGGGGCGTTTTGTGGAGTTCAACGACGCCTTCGCTACCTTCTACCGGTTTAAGAGCAAGGCCGAATGCGCTAAAGACTTCGACGAATTCAAGAACATCTTTGAAGTTTCCCTGGCCGGCGGAGAATCTGCTCCCGAGGAGATGTACGCGGTCCGAAGGGCCCTGCGGGGCGAGACAGCTACGGCCGTGGAATACACGATCCGGCGCAAGGACACCGGCGAGAGTTGGATTGGCAGCATCTCCTTTGGTCCCATTCGCGACGCTGACGGCGCCATTATGGGATCCGTGATTACCGCTCGTGACATAACCGAGGCCAAGCGGGGGGAGACCCGGCTGCGCAGATTCTATGAGACCGACCTCTTCGCGATCCTGTATTGGAAGATCGATGGTGGGGTAGTGGATGCAAATAATAAGTTTCTTGAGATGACCGGGTACTCTCGCGATGAACTTAGAGCGGGACAGTTGAACTGGTCGGAGATTACGCCGCCCGAGTATTGGGCGCTGGACGAGGATGCGCGGCGCCAGGTGAGAGAAACCGGAGTTCACCTGCCCTACGAAAAGGAATTCATTCGCAAAGACGGTACCCGGGTCTGGGGACTGTTCTCTGCAGCAGCTTATGAGGATGACCGCACGCAAGGAGTGTCGTTCATTCTCGACATTACCAAGCGCAAGATTACCGAGAGCGCCCTGAAAGAGAGCGAGAAGCAGTATCGCAACCTCTTCAACGCGATGAACGAAGGCTTCTGCGTCATCGAGGTTCTCTTTGACGCGAATGGAAAGCCTGAGGACTATCGCTTCCTTGAAGTGAATGACGCCTTCGAGAACCAAACAGGGCTTCACGACGCAGTGGGGAAGCGCATGCGCGAGCTGGCCCCGGCTCATGAAGAGCATTGGTTTGAGATTTACGGCCGGATTGCATTGACGGGCGAGCCGTCGCATTTTCTCAATGAGGCCAAGGCGCTCAACCGTGTTTACGATGTTCATGCCTATCGCGTGGGAGAGCCGGAACAGAGGCGCGTTGCGATCGTCTTCAATGATTTCAGCGACTACAAGCGGGCAGAGGACCAGCTCAAGAAGCTCAATCGCACGTTGCTGGCGCTGAGCGCCAGCAATCAGGCCATTCTGCATGCTACCGATGAGCCTGCGTTTCTCGAAGAGGTCTGCCGCGTCATCACCAGGGATTGCGGCCATGCAATGGTTTGGATCGGAATCGCCGAAAACGACGATCGACAGACCGTTCGGCCCGTCGCCTACTCGGGTTTTGAAGAAGGATACATGGAGACCCTCGGGATTACGTGGGATGAAACCGAGCGCGGTCGTGGCCCGACGGGAAGCGCAATTCGAACCGGACAGCTCGCGATGTGCCGTAACATGCTGGTCGATCCTGCGTTTGCACCTTGGCGAGCGGATGCCATCAAGCGCGGTTATGCCTCTTTGCTGGTGCTTCCCCTCAAGGACCAGGAGAGGGCGTGGGGAGCGATCACCATCTATTCGCGGGAGCCCGATGGGTTTTCTGAAGGCGAGGTGGAACTGCTGACAGAACTGGCAGGGGACCTTGAGTTCGGCATTCAGACGCTTCGCCTGCGCGCCGCCCGCGAGAGAGCAGAGAAAGCATTGCGGGAGAGCGAAGAGCTGCTGGGGCTCTTTGTTGAGCACGCGCCAGCCGCGTTAGCGATGTTCGACCGCGAGATGCGCTACCTGCATGCCAGCCGGCGATGGAGGCAGGACTATGGGCTTGGCGACGGCGACCTCAGAGGTGTCTCGCACTACGTGGTATTTCCTGAGATTCCTGAAAGATGGAAAGAGGCGCACAGCCGCGGGCTTGCCGGTGAGTTGCTGAGCGTGGACGACGACCGCTTTGAGAGGGCCGACGGCTCGGTGCAGTGGGTTCGATGGGAGATTCGGCCCTGGAGTCGTGCGGATGGCGAGGTCGGCGGCATCGTAATCTTCAGTGAAGACACGACCAAACGCAGAGAGGCTGAAGCTGCGCTGCTGCGCAACGAGAAGCTGGCATTGCAGCGTCAGCAGCTGCAAGCCCTGGCCAAACGTCTGCACCAGGCGCGCGAAGAGGAACGCAAGATGGTCGCCCGAGATCTGCACGATCAGATCGGGCAGATCCTTACAGCGATCAAGATGGACCTGTCGTGGGTAGTACGGCACTTGCCCGACTTGGAAGATCCAGCGTACAACCGGCTGAAGGGATCGATCGAACTAATCAACGAAGGCGTCCGATCAGTACGCAAGATTTGCAGCGGATTGAGGCCGGGAATACTCGACGATCTGGGGCTGGCAGCGGCGATCGAATGGCAGGCGAATGAGTTCGCAGCTCGAACCGGGATCCGTTGCGAAATCTCTATTCCCCCGGCTGAACTGCATCTCGACAGCGACCGCGCCACGGCAATCTTCCGCATCTTTCAGGAATGTCTGACCAATATCGCGCGACATGCCGAAGCAAAGTCAGTGAGCGCTTCGTTGAGCGTGCAAGGTGAGGATCTCCTGCTGACTGTCAATGACAACGGGAAGGGCTTCCGAGAGATCGAGGTTGCCGGGTCTCTGGGAGTCTTGGGAATGAGAGAAAGAGCCAGTGCATGCGGCGGTGACGTGCAGATATCGAGTTCTCCCGGCGAGGGGACCACGGTGACTGTGTGCGTGCCATTGCACGACGCAGGCGCCGATCGAGGGGAACATGCACATTCTGATAGCTGATGACCATGCCGTGGTGCGCCGCGGCCTGAAAGAGATCTTGGCCGAAGAGATTCCCGGCGCGCGCTTCTCTGAAGCCGATCGCGGAGACGAAGTGCTGATGCGGCTTGCTGAATCTCCATCGAGCGTGCTTGTGCTCGACATCAACCTGCCCGGGCGAAGCGGGCTGGATGTGCTGCGTGAGGTGAAGCGCGATTACCCGCGGTTGCCTGTGATCATTCTCAGCATGCAGCCCGAGGACCAATATGCCATGCGCTGCCTGCGAGCTGGCGCATCCGCCTACATCAATAAGGACAGTGCTACTGAAGAGCTGGCCCAGGCGGTCAAGAAGATTCTCAGTGGTGGACGCTATGTCAGTCCGCGCCTTGCGGAGAAACTGGTAGCCCAATTCGATGAGTCCCCCGCGAAGCCCTTGCATGAGCTGCTCTCGGATCGGGAATATGAAGTGATGAGAATGATCGCCTCAGGCGTCCCGTTGACCGATATTGCCGCGCGGCTTCATGTCAGTGTTAAGACCGTGAGCACTTACCGCTCACGCATTATGGAGAAAATGCAGATGAAAAGCAATTCAGAGGTAACCCGGTATGCAATGACCCATCGATTAATCGAATAGATAGGTCTACTACTCCAGAGCAGCGATTCCACCAATTTCTCCACGAGAATAATTTCCACTCTGACCTGAAGTTATCTACGAAATGTCAGCGAAGTTGTAAACTGTTGTCATTCTATTGTAACTCCTTATATTTTCCTACAGGAGCTAGAGGATAGTTATAACAATAGACGACAGATTCCATACCAAAGCGGAGTCTGCGAACTGCCGTTACGGCCTTGTGATCCTCCTTGTCTGCGGAACGTGCTCTTCTACAAGTCGAATTGTAGAGCGAATCTACCAGCTTGTCGCGCGCTGTCGTGCCTTACGGCCATTCGGCCGATCCCCCATGGATCGACAGCAACGCGACTCAACTGCTCACCAGCCGAAAGACGATACGCACTACCAGCCACGTAATAAGAGCTGTGCGTATTGAAGATTGGCGTTCCGACGACAAGAGACACGAGCTCCGCCTAGAGATCCAGGCGGGTGATTGACATGACAAGGCGCCTCAAATTCGCATTCAAACGCCGACATCCTTACTTCGGAACGGGTCTCGAGCGCGTACTTGCCGTGGCGTCACGCCATAGCGCTTCTCTATTGATTTTCCTGGTCTGCTGCGGCGTCGCGGTGAGCGAAGTGTTTGTGATCGGCAATTTGCAGGCAGCTAACGCCGAGGCGCAAAGGATCTGCTCAAGTACCGTTCGCCGCCAGCAACAGATTGAGGAATTGCAGTACGAAGCACAAGAGACTCGACGCGCGACTCTTTACGCCTTGATTACAAGTGAGAGCAATCTGCAGGCAGAATACGAAGACCAGCCGCGCAAGGCGGACCAGCGTGTGAAAGATGAAATCGCTGAGCTTGGGAGCCAAGCAAAACTTCCGGAAGAAACGGCACTTGCCAATCGTCTGAGCCGCGACTGGAACACTTATCTTGGGGTTCGCGACGAAGTACTCGCATTGATTCTTGAGGGAAGCAGCAAGCAGGCAGTGAGTCTCGATCTTTCGGGCAGCGTGTCTGCCTTCGAGCGGGTTCGGAAGGACCTGGACGAGGCTAAGCGGCTCTGCGACGAAGATGCGGCCCGCAGCCAGACAGATCTCCTAGCCTCCGCGCGTCGCTCGGCCTGGGGGCTGGTCGGAATCCCAAGCGCCTCCCTGTTTCTCTTCGGGGTTGCCGGCTGGGCTATCCAGAGAGGAAGGATGTTAAACGCAATTCGATTCGCTAAGCTGCAGATGGAGTTTGTCGCCTCAGTATCCCATGAATTGCGCGCGCCGCTGGCGGTTCTGAATTCGGCGGCAGATAACATCGCCGATGGCCTGGTGGCCGGAAAAGCTGCTCTGAAGAAGTACGGAGCCATCCTTCAACACCAGAGCCGCAGAATGGGACGGTTAGTGGAAGGAATTCTTCTCTTTGCCTCCACCGATGACAGCACTCACGACTATGTATTGCGGGCTCTCGATGTTGCTGCAGTGATCGAATCGATTGCCGCGGAAACCGAAGAACTGACCGCGCAAGCCAGCTTCGAAATTGACCGGCAAATTGAGTCCGATCTTCCTCTTGTTTTATCGGATCCTTCGGGAGTCTCACAGTGCCTGCATAACTTGATCAGTAATGCGATCAAATACGGCGGCGACCGCCCGAGGATTGTCATTCGAGCGTTTACCGCGCCGGTTGACCATCGGCCTAGCCGGGAAGTGAGGATCTCGGTGATCGATCGGGGTATGGGAATTGACCCTTCCGAGATCGAGCAAATCTTCGATCCGTTCTATAGAAGTCCGCGCGTCAGCGCGGCTCAGATTCATGGAACGGGCCTTGGATTGTCACTTGCCAGGAGAATCGCGGAAGCCATGGGCGGAAGGATCTCAGTTTCAAGCGAGCTTTTCGCCGGAAGCACGTTCACTCTACACCTTCGAATTGCGAAAGGAGAAGACGTGCAAAGGGTTATCACACCTGCCCGCCCGGCTGCATCGTCCCACTTATGAACGAGAACATTCTCGTCGTTGAAGACGACCAAGAGTTATGTGTGACTCTCGGAGACCGGCTACGTAGTGAAGGATATGTCGTAGAGATTGCGATCGACGGCCAAACTGGATTGGAGAAGGCGACCCGTCTGCCTTTCGATCTGGTCATTCTGGATATCGTGCTGCCGGTTCGCAGCGGACTGGATCTCTGCGCGGAGATTCGCCGTGCAGGATTGGCCACTCCTATTCTTGTATTAACCGCGCGCAGCCAAATCGTGGACAAGGTGGTTGCTCTCAAGATGGGCGCGGACGATTATGTCACAAAACCCTTCGACGCGCTCGAACTTATGGCTCGCATAGAAGCTCTTCTTCGGCGCGCGCCGAACAAATTGGGCAACACTAGCTCCTATGGTCCAGAAGTCTATCAGCGTGGCTCCATAGTTCTGGATGTCAAAAGAACGAAAGTTACTCAGAATGGCAAGATCGTCAATCTCACTGCGCGCGAGTTTCATCTCTTGCGTTACTTCGCGGAGCATCAGGGCATGACTGTTTCCCGCGATGAGCTTCTGTTGCGAGTGTGGGGTCAGCAGGCCGGGACATTCACACGCACTGTGGATGTTCATGTCGCCAGTCTGCGTCAGAAGTTAGAATCCACTCCGAAAAGGCCCGAAATCATCATAACCGTGCCAGGCATCGGATACAGATTTCAGGGATGACAGGCGCGAGATTAAGAGCCTAGACTTATACACTCGATAAGTGCTGTCCGATAGTTCATACTTTAAGGATGCGGACGTCGTGGCGGCGAACGGGGATTCTTCTGGGAGGATTGACGATCTGCGGATGGTCCGGTTGGACGCAGATCTCTCATGTGGCGGGAAAGGAGACGAACACCTTTGCGCTTTGGCGCCGAGCTGTCGATCAAACCTCACGCGAATCCCCTGATGCTCGAATTGTGGTCCTGGAGATTGACTCCGGAGATCTGGAGGCGTTTGCTCATCTTGCGGAAGCGAGCCACACATTGTCCACTCCTGGCTCAACGCTTAAGCCGTTGATTCTCTACTTCGCGCTTGCCTCCGGGCGCTGGAATCCGGAGCGAAGAGTCGCATGCGGTCGCCAGATGCGCATCCGCGGCCACGAGCTCGACTGCTTTCATCCTGTTTCCGATCCCATGAACGCGCAGCAGGCGCTGACTTGGTCGTGTAACTCCTACTTTGCGGAGTTAGCAGGGATGCTTTCGCCCAAGGAACTCCGCCAAGCTCTCAGCGAGCGAGGACTGCTCGCAGCCACCGGCCTGACACGGCAAGAAGAGACGGCCGCATTTCGCGAGCCACGCACGCGGGAACAGGTTCAACTCGCCGCGCTGGGCGTGGAGGGAATTCGGGTCACGCTGCCGGAGTTGGCCGAGGCCTACCGCTCGTTGGCGATTGAGTTGGCCGCGCACCGGGAGACGGTCGCCGCAAGAACCGTGGCGGCGGGGCTGACCGACTCTGCCAGCTTTGGCATGGCGGGAGCTGCTTCGCTGGGCGGCGTGGCCATTGCCGGCAAGACGGGCACGGCGAGCGCAGAGAGCGGCGGCCCGACTCACGGCTGGTTCGTTGGCCTTGCGCCGGCAGAGTCGCCGCAGGTGGTTGTGGCCGTCTATCTTCCTACGGGACATGGCTCGGATGCGGCGCAGTTGGCCGCAAGGCTGTTGGCGCTCTCGCCATTGAGGAAGCCATGAAGCCTGCGCCGTTAGCATTTTCTTTGGTCTTCTTCTGCGCCGCGGCTTTTTGCCAGGCAGCTCCACGCTCAACGATTCGGGTGGGCATTTGGACTTTGTGGCGTGACAAGGAAGTCGCCGTCACGCCAGTCTCCGGTGCTTCGATCCGTGTGTGCAAGACGTGCGGCGACCGGCCGCTCACAGCGATGTCAATCCGAGTGAAGAATGCGGCGATGTCGTGGACCGATTTGGAAGGACACGCGCATTCGTCGGCGGAGTTGCTTCTAACTGGCAAGTATCAGATCGCAGCTCATGGAGAAGCTCTAACGATCTCTTATCCGGTCAAAATCGCGGCGCAATCGGGCTCGCTCGTCCTGGTCGCGACGCTATCAGTGGAGCGATATGTTGAGCTTGCGGTGGCCGCCGAAAGCGGCGCGGCTGATTCGCCGGAGTCGCGCAAGGCGCTGGCGGTCGTGGCGCGCAGCTTTGCGCTGGCTCCAACCCACGGGCACGCCGCTTTCGATGTCTGCGACTCGACTCACTGCCAATGGGTGCATTGGCGCACCACGCCGGAGGCTCATGCGGCAACGCTAGCCACCGCCGGCGAGAGTCTGTGGCGCAATGGCAGACGCATGGAGGCGTATTTTCACCAGAACTGCGGCGGTCGCACCGCAGCGGCAGAAGAGGTTTGGCCAGCACGAGTAGTGGCTGATCGAGCCGCGAAGTCTGCGCTGGTTTCGAGGGTCGATCCTTATTGTTCGCGCACAGGATCGAGTGAGTGGTCGGCGTCGCTCTCGCGGACTGAGCTGACTCAGGCATTGGCCGCTGCGGGTTTGGCTGCGCCGGGATGGAAGAGCTTGACGGTTACGCGACGCGGCGAATCGGGCCGGGCCACCGTTCTATTAGTTGGCGCGACGAAGGTCCAAGCAGAGGATCTTCGCCTGGCCGTGGGCCGTGCCCTGGGTTGGAACCGCGTTCGCAGCAACTGGTTCGAGATCGCGGCGGAGGGCGACGGATTTCTCTTTCATGGCCGCGGTTCCGGTCATGGCGTAGGCCTCTGCCAGACTGGCGCGGCGGAGATGGCGCGCGAGGGACACAGTTATCACGAGATTATTGCCCAGTACTTTCCCAGCGCTGTGCTCGCCGAGGAAACAACCGGCGCGACTTGGCAGATGCTGAATGGACAGGGCTTCACTCTGGAGACCAGCGAGGCATCGGATTCGGTATATCTTCCGGCGTTGGCGCACGCTCTGACCGAGGCCGAGAGCCGCAGCGGGCTTGCTCCGGGCATGGGAATCGCGGTTCGAGCCTACCGCTCTACGCCGGCCTTTCGCGATGCAACGCTGGCCCCCGGATGGGTTGCGGCCTTCACAGAGGGCGACCAGATCGCGCTCCAGCCGCTACGGATTCTGGCTGCGCGCAAGCTGCTCGACGCCGTGTTGCTCCACGAGTTTCTGCACGCGCTGGTGGAGGAGCAGTGCACTGCGCACACGCCTTTGTGGCTGCGCGAAGGGCTGGTCGAGGCCTGGTCAGACGATTCGTCGAAAAAGCCGGGTGCCCCATCCTTTTGTCATCCTGAGCGACCCCGAGCTACGCGAGGGGGAGTCGAAGGATCTGCGTTTTGCAATCCTGGCGAAAGGGTGGGAAACAAAATAACTCCAGAGTCGATCGACGATCAGCTCGCGCACTCCGCCACCGAGGCGGAGTCGGAGGCTGCGCATCGGGCCGCAGGGTGGTGCGCTCAGCAACTTCTCGACCGTTTTGGCCGCGCGCAGGTGTTGGAGTGGTTGCGCGCGGGCGTTCCGCAGAGCGCGCTAATCGCTCTCAGGTAGAGGGGCCTTGACCGAGCCTTGCTTGTCAGGTTCCGGAGGTCCAACCAGCGCCGGAACACCCGTAGGCGTCTCGTTAGAGGGCAGCCTTTGTCGATCCAATAACACCGCCAGCCAGCCCAATAGCAGAACCCAACTGCCCATTACCAGCAGAACCGTTCCTCCGGCCCGTAAACCCATAACCCATAGAGCAGGCGACACCCAAAGACTGGGTGTCGTGGATTCGCTTTGCATCGCGGCGTTGATCAGACAAGGCAATGCCACACCTGTCAGCATTGCAGCGATCAGCCCAAGCCACCACCGCCATTCAGCTATTAGCCGCAGAATCCTTCGCCAAGGCAGACGCAAACCCCATACTGTCGAGGCTGCTGCGAATGGAAGAAGGATGGCAGGCGCCACCACCCAACCAACAACCCACGGCGCAATGGATGTGTGCCAGAGACTCAAAGAATAAGCGACGGTCAGAGCCAACACCGCCCAGAGGAACGTCGAAAACACGCCCCAGAACATCTTGATGCGCTTTCCGCCATTTTTCAGCAGAGAGCGCAGCATTCCTGCCTCGACCACCAGCCCCGCAACCAATAGCATGAAAAACAGCGGCACTAAGATCCAGACTCTCCATTTGGGAACGCTTGGAATACGCGAAACCATCAGAATCGTAAAAACAAAGATCAGAATCCAGCTGAATTGCGCACCAACCCAGCTGTGGCTATCCCGCAAGCGCTTGAATAAATCAGTGACCGCGTCGTTCTTCGGCACGGGCTGTTGCCGGCCAAAAAGAACAGCGGCCCAGGCGAGAAGCAAGACCCAACTGATCATTGCCAGCAGGTAGGTTGCGGCCAGCTTCAGCGACACGTGCCAGATCTGCGCGGAGACGGCGCCATGCGGATCGGCGGCAAAGAACAGGCTAGGCAGCCACACGCTCAACAGAGCCGCCACGGCGACAGCCGGCCACCAGCGCCAGTTCCACAGCAGTTGCAGAACGCGCCGCAAGGGCAGGCGATAGCCCGTTTGCGCCGAAGCCATCGCGTAGGGGAGGACCTTTGCCGGAACGACAATCCAGCGGAAGATCCACACCAAGATAGTGATCCAATGAGAGAGGTGTTCATAAGTGAAAAGCCTGGCTCGCCAATGGGCGGGAGCCTGTGAGTTCAAGTAGCTCGCCCACTGAGTTGTTTGGTCATCACACCAGTCCAGAATCATCCAGGAGATCCACACGACCGCGATCCAGACCAGCAGAGTCATCGCGCCCCACACCAGCTTCACTCGCTTGCCATCGCTGCCGGCGAGGCTGCGCATGGTGCCGGCATTCAGCTCCAGAATAGAGATGGCCACGAGTACTGGCACGAGCAACGTGAGCGCGACCTGCCAGAGGTGTTTTTCGGGCAGGCGCGTCCACGCAATGCCCACGAGAATCAACAATGGCGTTCCAATGAACTGCGCCGCAACCCAGCGGCGACTCTGGCTCAGGCGGCCAAAGAGGTCTTTAAAGTAGTTCACGGCTGCACCTCCAGAGTTGCCGGATCGGTAGTGGCTTCGACATTCGATTGATACATGGGCCCGGTCTGCGCCGGGCTAATGACGAATTTTCCCGGATTGACGACCTTGAGCAGATAGACATACTCGCGGCGGCCGCCGAAATCGGTGTTGAAGAAGGCCGCGCGGTCGTCGTGGAACTCCTTGCGCGTATACCAGTCCGCCCACCAAGAAGGCTTGTTGTTGAGTGTGTAGAGGCCGCTGTTGGGCAAGAACTCCGTGCCCGAAGGAATCGGGTCCTCGGCCAGCAGATACTCCCAGCTTGTTCCACTCAGCGCCAGCCGAACAGTCACAATATCGTCCACATGCACTGGACCGTTCAACGGAACAAGGTTGTAGGTGATTGGATCGGTAGGTTTAGGCTGGTTCTTCTGAAGCACATAGTAGTCGCGCGTGATATTGAGCGCCAGTTGGCCCGATTGGAAGAGCCGCTTGTCCGCCGCGTACCACGCGTTCTCAGTGGACCAATAAGTAATGCCGTCGCCGCTCTTTCGCACCGTCACCTGCCCGCCATTGCCAACCTGCGCGGCAGGAACCTTGATGCGCCACGGAAGCGCGAAGCCGTCGCTTGGGCCGAAGTGGTGCTTGCCCACGCTCGCGCCGTTGACCAGCACCTCCACATCGGAGCTGTTGGCCAACTCGCCGCTCAGCGATAGGTAGTCGGTGAGTCCCTGGATCACCATCGCGGTTTGCTTGGTGCTGTACCAGTAACCGCCATCGCGATGCTTGGCGAGCCATTGCGCAGCCTTGGGCAGCAAGCCGCTTGAGCGATCTTGCCGGACTAGAAGTTTGAGCGCAAAGGCTGTTGTCTCGTCTGAGGTATCAGCCCAGTACTCAAGCATGCCGTCGTAGCTACCAGTCCAATACGCATCGGAGCCGGTGGTCTTGGCCTTCTTCTCCAGCAAACGCGCCACGTCTTTCGCGCGTCCGTCGTCGGCGGCGTCGAGAGCCAGGCCCACCAACGCTAATCCCTCGTCGCTCAGCTTGTCGCGGCTTTGCCATGTTGCCTCAAGCGCCTCCTTTGGCGCGCCACCGGTGGTGGCCAGCGCATACACCACGTAGGCCCGGAGATCGGGAACCATGTCAGGATGCGCGGCCAGCGTGGATTGCAGCCAATCGCGCCCTCTGCTTAGCCGGCCATCCTCGATCTTGTAACCGGAATCCTTGGCCTGGCCCAGTCCGCTCACTACGTAAGCCGTCATGAAGACGCGGCTGGGATCGTCGGGCCACCACCCCCAGCCTCCATCGTCGTGCTGAAAGCTATACAGCCGTTCGGTCCCGGCATCGACCATATCGTTCAGCGTGGCTCTCTCTATGGGAGACTTGAGATGCAGCTTGTCCACCGCCTGCGCCACGATCACGTCGGGCAGGAAGCTGGACATCGTCTGCTCCGTGCATCCCCACGGATAACCCGTCAGATAATCGAGCGCATCGAAGACCGTTCCCGCCACGCTGGGTGCAAGGGTGATCGTCAGTCCTCTGGTTCCCGCATCGGAGTTAGCCGGGTAGTTATAACTCCACTGGCTCTGTGCCGTGCCGGAGAAGACCACCCCCGAAGCGGCCGCTCGCTGCTTCACGCCAAATGGCAGCACGGGAAGCGTCATCTCCAGCGCGTCCGACTCTTCGTTTGTCAGCGCCTTGGCGGTCAGCACTGCATTTCCCGTCGAACGCGCACGCACCCGCCAATCCACATAACTCTCGCCCTTGGCTTGTATGTTCACCTTCTGCGTTTGGCCGCCGATCACATCGAGCCCACTCACATCCAGTGCGAAGGCCACATCCTTGGCGGTCTCAAGGTAGTTATGGGCGATAACTCTGACGGTAACTTCATCTCCTTGCCGGAAGAATCGCGGCGCGGCCAGCCTGACAATCAGATTCTTGCGCACCAACACGCGAGTCACCATGCTTCCAGCCTTGCCGTCGTCGGTCATCGCGCGAATCGTCGTTCGCCACGTTGTGAGCGAATCCGGGAATGCGAATGTAACTCGCGCGTGGCCGTCGGCGCCCGTATGCACATTCGGATTCCAGTAGGCTGTATCCGGGAAGGCCTTGCGCACCTTGGGAACGACCAGGTCCGATCCCGGTTTGACCTGCGCCAGCCGCGGATGGAAGAGACTGTCGCTCAGCTTTGCCAACAACGGGCTCTTGGTTCCCGCCTCGCCGTAGAAATAGAAGTTGAACGAGCTCTCCGGGTTCAGCTCGACCGACCGCTTCGGATAGAAGGATGCAACGATATCTCCACTCGCGTCGGGCCTGACCGAATAGAGCGCCTCATCGACCTCACCAAAGCTCAGGTCGGCCTGAACCGGCTTGCCCGATGAGTCTGTTGTCTGCACGTCGAAGCTGCCGGTTTCTCCCGGCAGGAAGCGCAGCTTCGAGGGCGTGGCTGTAATCGTCAAGGTTCGCTCCGCTAGCGGAACCTTCAAGTTCTTTTTAGCCGTGATCAACGTATCATCGCGAACGATCACAGCGGTCACCACAAGATTTGGCTGTGCCTTAACAGTGATGGGAATATCGAAGGCGAAGCTCTTGCCGGTCGAGTGAATCAACTGCCTCGACTGAACACTGTCGCCCTCGGCCGTCACCACTGCCCAAGATTCTTTGAGTCCGGTGACCAGCAGCAGATGCGCGACATCGCCTACCTGATAACTCTTCTTGTCGGCGATAATCTGCGCTTGAGTATTGGCGTTGTACCATTCGCCGCCGCCGTTCCAAATCCAGATCCAGGTGCGGTCCTCGATGCTCCGGCTCTCCGCGCCGTGTGAGGTGGCCGTCACCTGATAGTCGCCGTTACCCCCATTCGAAACGTTGATGGGCAGTTCTACCAGCGCCGAGCCGTTTGCTCCGGTCGTGGCGTCGATTCCAGCCAACTCCGTCGTCGACCGCGCGTGCGTCGTCGAATCCCACTTTTCCAGATTGATGGCCAGACGCACCTGCGTCTGCACCGGCTTGTTATCGTAGTCCTGCGCCATCACCTCGACCTTGGGCGTTTGGCCGGGTTGGAAGATATAACTCGTCGGCTCGACATGAAGGCGGAAGTTACCGTAAGTCGCCAGCACGGTTGCATGGCCTGCGACCTCGCGTTCGCTAACGTCGGTTACCCTCGCTTCGATGCGATAGTCCTGGTCGTAGTGATAATGGTACTGGCCCTCGTCATCCACTCGCGTCGGCAGAGTGACGGTAAGCTGTCCAATCGCGTCCAGAATCCCTTCCTGTTCTTGCTGTTCGGTCTCGCCGTTGTTATCATCCGAATCACCGGAGTATGCGGCTGAGCCCTCATCGCCTTCGGCTTCGTCGTCCTCTGAGTCCTCCTCACCCCACCAATAGTGCGTTGAAGTGTGCACTACATACTTCACCTTGGCCCCAGCCACCGGTTCGCCAAAGAAGTATCGCGCCTCAATCACCGCCTGGATCGAGTTGCCCTGCAGCACGCGCTGAACCGCCGGCTTCACCGTCACTTGGTATTCGGGCTTCTTGTACTCCTCCACATAGAAGTTGCCTTCGCCGGCCGACTGGCCATTCTTCTCAATCGAGATGCTGTAGTACCCAAGCGCTGCATCGGCCTCGAGCGTCAGATCCGCCGTCACGGTTCCGTGCTTTGAAACTTGCGCGTTCTGAGTGAGGACGGCTTTGTTGTCCGCATCGGTCACCTTGAGTTGCAGGCTGCTGTCCTCCGGCAGGAGCAGCGCGTCGTCCTTCTCATGCCGGACGATCGCTTTGATGTGGACCGTGTGGCCCGGCCGATAGACGGGCCGGTCTGTATAGACATAGGCCGTGAGATCGGTCGACTGATTCGCCATGAACCCATAGCCATAGGGCGTCATCACCGCCGCATCCGAGCCATGCCGTGCCAGGATCCACAGCTTCTCCGGCTCCGCGCCTTGCGCGCCTCCGCGCACCTTCACCGTCAGCGAGGCAAGGCCGTCCGCGCCGGTCTTTCCCGTCGATTGCTGGTGTCCATCGGACCAAAGCGCAACTTCGGCTCCAGCCACCGGCGCGCCTGTCTTCCGGTCGGCCACGTAGAGATCGGCGCGTCCGTTGCGAGCCCGCTCAACGACTGCAATGCTGGTCACGATGGCCACGGTATAGGCCTTGTAGGCGCCTTCGGTGGCCTCGATCAGGTAAACTCCCGAGCTCAGCCCGTCGATGGGCAATTGCTGAGTCTCGCTCACGATGGCCGGCGGGGTGATCAGCTTCCAGCGCGCCACCAGTTGGCTTTCGTTGAGCAGCGGAACGCGGGCGAACTCCGTCGCTCCCACCACCTGGCTTCGCTTGCCCAATTTGCCTTGTCCTTCGCGGAAGCTGTCACGCGCCTCGTCGGTAAACTGGCCGCGAAAGAAGCGCCTCACGCGCCACCACAGATCGGCCTTGAAGTCGTGCACCTTCTCAAGAAAGGTCTTCTGGTCGATCGCCTCGCTGGGCGACTCGCCCTGCACTCCAAAGCTGTGCAGGTCTTTCAGCCCGGCAAAGAACTTCTGCGGATCGCGCACCTGGTAGACGCGAAACTCCAGAGCAGGAACATTCTTGGCGTATAGCTGAATCTTCACGCTCTCACCGGGCGAAAATGTCCGCGTTGTGGAGAGCGAGAACGAGCGGGGTGCGTCCTTGGTCTCAGCGGTTGCCGCGGCTAGGGCCAGGGAAAGGAAAATAGGAATGGCAAGCGACGTGCGGAACCTCATTGGTTGCCTCGCAATATGTTCCAGCGATAAACGCCGAGAAAGTTAGGATTCTGCTCGACCGGCCGCCATTGCAGTTGCGGATGATCGAGCAACTCGGAGATCAAGACACGGCGCAACTCACCCGGCCGGCCGTGGTCGGTGCCGGTGTGATACACCACCCGCGCCTCCGGTTCGATTTCGGCAACAATCATAGAGTGCCAGGGCGACGATTGGCCGAACTGCCGAAAAAAAAGCAGGTCGCCAGTCTGTGCCTGGTGCACGTCACGGCTGACAAGGTAGGCATTGCGCTCGACCAGCGCTTTGGCGTCGGCGAATTGGGCGAAGGCGCCATTGGTTGCGTCAGCAGCTACAAAGCCGCCCGGCCGCACCCGGAAGAGGGAGGCACCCAGAGGCGTATCGGGATAGTGCCAGGCACGAATCTCCCCAGGCGGAGCGATCACCTCGATGCCGGTCGTCTGGAACCAGGAGTCATTGTGGCGTTTCAGAGCCTCGCGATAGGAGAAGCGCAGGAGGCTGGCGCAGTCGGTGATCTCCGGCGGAATCTTCGCCTTGGGACGTATGGCCTGATAGTCGGCGATCAGCGCAAACCAGCGGCGAAATGCCGCCTGATCGGCCGGATCGGTGAGCCTTAAAAAATTGGGAGTACCGTCGCCAAAGCGGTCTCCCCAATCCTGCGCCGGGCTGGCCGCACTACCCGAGATCGCCTGCGAACTCCGCTGGAACTGTGCGGCTTTTCGTCCTCCCAGGTGCCGGAGAATCCCTGCCATCTGGAGCAATATAAACAATACGGCGAGCAGCGCGAGCGAAGTCGGCAGGACCCATCTGAAAAGAACATTCACCGGAAGGCTTCCTCAAGGGATGCAGCCATCCTAACGCAAATGGCGAACTCTACGATGTTCTGGGTCATCGCGGAGGAGAAAGGAACGACAATCGCCCATCCGCGCGTGATGCAGTCCGCCTTCCGTTTCCGCAACATGAGTGAACGGGTAAGAGCGGTCCAAGTCTATCGGGGATTGCCGTACCAGATCGGCGACAGGAAAGGAATTCAAGGATCCTATGCAAGTCATGCGCAATGTCATCCTCGGACTTCTCTGTACAGTTGCTTCCGCCATGGCCTATGCCCAATGCGACAGTCTCACCTACAACAGTACCTGCCTCGGAACAGGGGCGCTTCATGAGGATACCGGCGGATTTGACAACGCGTCGGTCGGAGCCATCGCGCTCGAAGGAGAGCTGAAATGGCCGCGTTCATTGTAGGCTTGATGTTCCTGGTTTGCTCAATGTTTGTAAACCACACAGGACCGCCGAAGGAATAGCGATGAGCACCGGTCTGCCCAACATCATGTGCCAGTTTAATTTTTAGTGCAGCGTGGTGTCTTTCAAGCGCGCCTACTCCAGCCAGAAGAGACCAGCGGTCTGGTGCTGACCGTTTCAGGCAAAAGCAACAAAAGTGCAGCCTCCCCCAGCTGCCCGCATCGACTTTGTCATCTATCGGTCAAAGGTTTCGCTTGTCTTGGCATCTGCATATACCTCCGGAACAAGCTGGGGCTTCACTCCTAACTTTGGTGAAATCCATATTGCAAAGAGTGCAATCAGCCTTAAAATAATCGTGTCTCAACGCACGCCTCCCAAAAAGTTGAAAAAGCCTCATGACTGCGGCCGACATACTGCGCGAGTGTCTTAACTCGAACACAGAGGCAGCCTGGAAGCTATTCGTCGAGCGTTTTCAGCCACTTATTTCAGCAAGTGTGGCCCGCGTAGTGCGCCGATATCAAGTGCCGGTGGCAACGCTGATTGACGATCTGACCCAGGAGACCTACCTGCGTCTCTGCAAAGATGAATGCCGTGCACTGCGCAACTTTAACGCCCGCCACGATGAAGCAATCTTCGGCTACATTAAGGTGATTGCCACCACAGTAGCGCTGGACCACTTCCGCGCCCGATTCACGCAGAAACGCGGAAACGAGATCAGCGAAGGTGAGACTGCCTCTGAAGGAACCGTTTCGCCATCGGCTATTGAGAAGAACGCATTAATTCAGCAGATTGACATCCTTCTTGCGGCCACTGAGAGCGAACGAGATCGCGCAATCTTTTGGTTGTATTACGGTCAGGGTTACACCGCAAGGGACATCGCAGCGATGCCGCATCTTGGGTTGTCCGAGAAGGGTGTCGAGAGTTGCATCTACCGGCTTACCCGGTCGTTAAAAGACATGGTCGTGGGTGGCGCGGCCAGAATCTCAGGCTCCGCAAAAGGGAAATCCCAGCCGGGCACGTTAGGAGTAATAGCATGAGGGGTCTGGACGATCACATTAGCCCTGAAGAACTAACCAGACTTCCAGAAAACCTGGACTCGCTAGAATCTGGCGGACTGGATCAGGCATTGGTCAGGCACGTACAAGAGTGCCTTGCATGCTCGGAACTGGCGCAGGCGCATTGGAGACTTCGTGAATTGCAGACGCCGACAACCGCGGCGGAGCCGTCCTGTCCCTCGAATAATGAGTGGCTCGAACTGGCCGAGGGGCTTTGTCCTGAGCGGTCCGATTCTTTGCTAGCGCACGCGGCGCGGTGCGGCCATTGCGCCGGTTTACTGCGAGAAGCCATGAGTCTGATGCAGCCCTACGAACTCGAAGAGCCTGTGCCCGGACTAAAAAGCTCCACCGAGGTGTGGCAGCGGCGCATGGCGGTACGAATGGCATCGCGCAATGCGCCGCCTGACCAGGTTTCCATGCGGGCTGGTTTTCTGCAGAAGCTCGGCCTGCGGCGCGGCTGGGCAATCGCTTCTCTCGCGGGTGCGGCGGCCGTGCTTGTCGTTGTTTTGGTTGTGCCATTACAAGGTCCTTCCGACGCCATGCTGCTGGCGCAAGCTTATAACCAGCAGCGAAGGATTCCATTGCGAATAGCTGGCGGAGATCCGGTTCCTATGGCTTCGGAAACCCGTGGAGAGAATCTCCAGCTGCGAGAGCCCGTTCCGCTGCTCGAATTGAAGACTCGCGCCGAGAAGCATCTTGCGGAGACACCGGACAACCCCTACTGGAAACAAAAACTCGGCGAAGTCTATTTGCTGGAACGAAAAGGGAATGCAGCTTTACAAGCCTTTACAAGCGCCGAGACCTCAGATCCGCACTTGGTCGACATTAAGGCCGACCTTGCCGCAGCCTGGTATGAGATCGACGAATACCCAGAGCCCGGCAAAGCGAGCACCACTGTTGACCTCGCTACGGCGATCGATCTTTATAACCAAGAACTAAAATCATCGCCACTTCACGCTTCGATTCTCTATTACAACCTTGCGCAGTGCCTGGAACAAATAGGAGCAACCGATGAGGCCATCGAGAACCTCAAGAAAGCCGTGTCGTCAGAGACCTCGCCGGAGTGGCGTACGGTCATCGAAGCGGAGAGGGCAAGGCTTTCGGGGAAATCCTCTTTACGCGATAGTGGCGATGATTCATTCGTTGCGCAGAGTGCCAGCAACGGCGACATCGTCGAGGATCGCTACGAAGATCTGCTGGATGAAGCTACCGGCCAATGGCTAACACAGTGGAAGCAGAATCCGGTCATTCATGAGCGCGTGGATGAACTTGCACGCTTGGGCCTGAGCCATAAAGATCAATGGATCGATGATTGGGTGGCGGCTGGGCACTCGGTGACCAGCCAGGAGGGTGATCGTCAGCTTGCCTCCGCGGTCCAAGAGGCATCCACTGGCGACGAGGAATCCTCGCTGACCGACAGCCAGAAAGCATTGGCCAGTTACTTAACGTCCGGCAATCATCCCGGACAGATTCGAGCGCAGCTTGCCGAGACTTACGCCTTGCAGCGCTTGGGGCGCGCCGAGGAATGTCTCTCTGCCGCCAAGGCCCTGGAGCGCGAGACGCGAGTTCAGCAGTACTCGTGGGTGAGGACACAACTGACTCTGGAAGAGGCCACCTGTAATTTCCTAAGCGGGAATTACGAATCGGCCCGGCGCGCTTACGATCAGGCAGCCACAGAGAGCATGAACTCAGGCCTCTTCTGGCTGTACTTGCGAGCGCGGGCAGGTCAGGCGGAGTTGCTCAGTTTCCGCGGCACGCCGCTGGGCGCCTGGCAGATCGACAGCGCGGCGTTGAGCCTATGCAACCGGATCCAATGTCCCCCGATTCGAAAGTACGCGCTTCTCTACGACATGATGAACTCCGCCGAGGAACTGGAGCTGAAATATGCAGCGTTGGAGATGATACGCGCGGGTGTGCCGATCGCCAAAGCCTCCGGCGACGAGACAACTTACGCGTATGCACTCGAGACCTTCGCAACTCTCGCAGGCCGGATGGGTGACTACGCAGCATCGGATCATGCATTCTCCGAGACCATGCAGGTGAGCGCTTCGGAAAAACCGATTCATGCGGTGGAGCTTTACCGGGCGGAGTGGCAAACGGATCAAGCCGGGATACTTCTGCGGCGCGGTGCACCCCAGGCAGCTATCGCATTGCTAAAGCAAAGCGAACCCGCGCTGCTGGCCAGCCATTATCATCAAGGCCGTCTGCATTTCTTCTCCAACATGGCCCTCGCCAGACTGGCCATTGGCGATTTCAACGGGGCGCGGTCCAGCGCCTTGGCCGCGATTGGCGAAGTTGACCGTGCGCTTCGTACCCTTCGGTCGATCGAACAAAAGGAGCAGTGGCAGCGCGAGAGCGCTCCGGAGTTCGCTCAGCTCGTCAAGGTTTATTTGGGACTCAACGATAACCAGAAGGCCTTCGAGACTTGGGAATATTATCGTTCCCTCGCGTATGCCAAGCTCCCGCGGATCAAAGAGATCGTTCCTTTCACGCTTGTCGACACCTCCTTAAAGGCCGGAAATCTCTCAGATCAGCCCGTGGTCATCGTTGCTTTGATCGATGACGAATACGTTGGCTGGGTCGTCGCTCCCGGGGCGCTTCGTGTCTTGCAAACCGTTGTTCTTGGCAAGAGCGAACAAATCCATCGCATGGCCGGTGTCTTCTATCGCCTTGCCTCGGACCCCGATTCAAGCCTCAGCGATACGCGAAAGGCCGGAGATCGCCTCAATTCGGTTCTTTTCGAGCCCCTCGCGTTCCAACTCGGTGCATCCCGCAGAATCTGGCTCGACATCGACCCTTCGCTGGCATCGATCCCCGTCTCCGCGTTGACGCTTCCCAATGGCCGTTGGCTTGGTGATGAGTGCGCCGTTCGAGTTCTTCCACCGTGGTGGTCGATTCACCCCGAGGTCTTCGCCGATGATTCCAATATTCCATCCACAAGCCGTCTTGTCGTTGTCAACGGCTTTGCAAAGTCCGATGGCGACTACTCCGAAGCTCCGCAGATCGCGCGCATATTTCCTCACGCCGTACTCGTCGGCGTAGGCGCGGCTACCCAACAAACCCTACTCGAAAACCTCAGGTCGGCCGACGTATTCCATTTCAGCGGCCACGCCATCAGCAACACTGTGTCAAGTTACCTTGTGGCTTCCGGTTCCGAAGGATCGGAGGAGAAGATTGGCGCCGAGTCGATCATCGGTGTCCACTTCAAACGCTGCCGCGTCGCGGTTCTTGCGGCCTGCAACACGACTGCGGCAAATCCCGATCGTGTCGAGCCGCCGCCCGATCTGCGCAATGCGTTTCTCCGCGCCGGCGCGCATGGAGTCATTGCAAGCAACTGGGACGTTGACGACCGCAGCACGGGTGCTCTGATGCTTGCTTTCTATCAACGTTTAGAGGCCGGATTCACCCCAACTCAGTCTCTCCAACTTGCGGAACTCGCGATACGTTCGCAGACAAACTGGCAGCACCCTTATTACTGGGCGTCATTTCAATTCTTCGTCAACTAACCCAAACCCAGGAGGTCAAAAGATGAACTACACTCGCCGCAGGGTCCTGCGGGACGCTGCTACTGTCTCTCTCGGGCTGGCCGCCAGCTCGTCGTTGCCGTTTCTCACAACTTCCCGTGCGTGGGGGTCGTCCCCGCCAGCGTCCTTTAACTCGGGCATTCGCATATTCTTCATTGGGGCATGGATCTTCTGCAAAGATCCGGTCAGCGATGGTAGAGATCCAGCGAGCAATGGATTGCTCGCCGTGACCGCGGATTTGCCAACTCCAATACACAAGTTTCCATACGGAGTTTGGCCCGGTCCTAGTGGAATCGACAGCAACCCAACTACGCTTTCAGCCAATCCGACGTGTGATATGTGCGGGCAGAGAAATTCATATTGTGTCACGCTTCCCGGGTTCACCTCTCCACATTCGACGACCGCCGATTTCTTTGCAAATGGATGTTCCGACAACTTCAACTATTTTGACAACGGAAAAAGTGATTTGTCGATCGACTTTACCAACCCGCAAATCCGTGTGATCTCCCTTCCCATTCCCACCGCAATGATCACTGCCGACACCATCACAAGCTCCTATGTTGGCAACGCAGATGGTAGGCACCAATTCCACGGTCACTCAAGTGGTGCGAATGCGGGCAAATCGAACGAAGTCTCAGCCGCTCATATCTTGGAATATGATGGCGCCAACGCACTCTGCCTCGACAAAAGGCAAATGATCAGCCAGGCGTCCTCCAGCTTCTCCGCCAACTTCCACTTTCACACAGTGCCGACTCAGCCGGTGTCGCAAAACCACGGAGAGGAAATGTTTGGTAACCTTATCTCGCTTGTTCCTTCGTTGTCAGCAAGCGACTTCACGCCTACTGGCTTTAAGGCCATTCAGATGCGCGGCTCCAATGTGCCAACAAGCGTTGACTCAATCGAACTTCAGCTGCCGCCTAGGGTGACAGCTGTGACGCCGGCTGACGGAGCCACCGGCGTGGCAATAGGTTCTCCGTTAACGGCAACCTTCAGCCGGACAATGAATTCGACGACAATCGACGCAGCCAACTTCACACTAAACGTCTCATGTAGCGCGCCGGTGACTGGAGTGGTCACCTATACCGACCCGGTAGCAACATTCACTCCGTCGGCGCCACTGGCTTACGACACCAAATACACGGCGACGATCACCATCGAAGCCCAGGACTCGGCTGGCATCTCGTTGGCGGCCAACTATTCATGGAGCTTCACCACAGAGGCTGATTCCGGGTCTCGCAGTTCGGCGAAGAAAAAGCATGGTATGCCCACCTCTCCAAAGGGGGCCAGACACTCCAACGGATGCGAAACTCTACTGCACGGAAATCTCGCCAGTTGCGCCACAGCCAGTTTTGGTATTGGCGGAAGCTAGCCTTAATAGGATTCGTTCTATTAACTCCCCGGCATGGCCACTTGCCGGGGATTTTTTTGTAGTGAGCAAAGTTGGTTCGCTAAACAAGCTTCGAGGGCTCAAAAGGGAATTGGTGGCGTCTCGCGTTCTCCCAGGTAAGAGACGAAGCAGCACATCCTCAATAAGCGATGGAGCAAGCTCTCGTCTCCCACATTCCCTTGGAGGTTATTCGATGAGACTCTCTTGCTTCACACGGCGTACAGCCATTGCCTTGGTGCTTTCCCTCAGCTTCCCAGTCGTCTTCTTCACGCAGTCCGTACCGCCCGGCACTGGGCGGTACGGAACGATGAAGGCGACAAAGCCGAAAACCACAATCACAAGCAACCAACCCGCGACGACGAAGGCCCCAGCCGCAGCCACGAAAGCCTGGACCGCAACTTCGGAGGCAGCCACGAGTTCAACGATCACGCTCGGTGCTGCCGGGGCAGCGCCGGCCACCCTCTCAGCCACGCTCGAAACATTCGTTGCCGAGGTGAACACCGATAGCGCTTCGCAGAAACTGACCATCGAGAACGGCAGCAAGACCGATACTTATGTGATCGGGGCCGGCTCGAACTCGGGAGATGACTTCACGGCATTCAGCATGCCACTCTGCCCCAATACCACTCTGAAGCCCGGGGATAAGTGCGAGCTCGAGGTAATCTATCATCCAACTTCGGTGGGAAACAGTTCGGCTACGATTGAACTCTCTGTGATAAACCAAACCACCAAGGCAACTCAGTCTATCTCGGTCCCGGTTTCCGGTGTCGCTAGCTCGGGGTGTGTTCAGGCAAGCCACGATTTTTTGCCGCTGAGCCACAAGGACGTTACAGATGCTGATATCAATTGTTTCTATAACACCTCGAGCAACCTGGCATTCCTGACAGACAGCAAGTACCTCTACAATCCCGGCGGCAGCGCCAACACGATCTCCGGCGACCTCGCTTCATTGCAATTCCCAGGCGGGTTTCAACTGACGCTGGTAGGAAGCGCGAATGTCAACTCTTGCTCCAACACATCTTCCACTGGATCGGGGACCGGTTCGGGTGGGTCAGGCGGGTCCAGCGGTGGATCGAGCGGCGGAGATGTCAGATCGAGAACAAGATCGTATGCCGATTCCACCACGGTAACGAGCCAAAGCAACTCCTCTTGCAACACGTCGACCAATGGCTCATCAACCCCGTCATTGAGCCAGGATATTCAAGCCTTGACTCAGGGAGGCAACTTTGCCTTGAAGACCGTTTGGCCTATCTTCAATTGGCGTCCCACGCGGTTTCAGTTTATGGCGATCGCCTCGCCCCAGGTGAGTTTTAATATCAATGGTCTGACAGGGCAGAACACGATCACTGGCGCAACCAATGTCAATTGGTTTGTGCCGGCCGAGGGTTACATCCAGCTTGCCGCTATTCCCCCCAAAGACGGAGGAGACAGCCCCGGATCGATTTTCGTGAATTACCGCGGGGGATGGGAGCATGTCTCCAGCCAGTTCGCAACCAACGCCGGCCTCAAATCGGGTGACAGCTTCGGCCTTCAACAGCTTTCCGTGGGACTGGCCCTCAATGGCGGTATCAGGATCAGCGCCCAAAGGTACTACGGTCCGGAGCAAGCCTACACTACCGGCACAGGAAGCACTGTTTCCGTTAACAACTTCAAGGATTGGCAGCTCTCTGTTCAGCTTTCTCCAACCAACGTGAAAAAGAAGAGCTCCAGCGGAAGTACCTCCGAATGATTCCGCGGCTTGGAATGTTCATGGGTTCGAAGATCTGAAGCCGGTTGAGGATGTTCATGACAGGATGATCTTGTCAGTGACCCTAGCGGCTGAATGCCATTGAGTTTGCCAGCGGTATTTGTGGAAACCGTTGCGGTGGGAAGCCGAGGGATCGACTTCCCCGCAAGCGGCCGGCTCCTGTCCATCCTAGCAAGAACAGAGATACCATTCCTCTCCAAGGAACCTGCTGAATCCTGAGCGATTGATTTTAAAGATTTGGTGCCGAAGAAGGGACTCGAACCCCCACACCCTTGCGAGTACGTGGACCTGAACCACGCGCGTCTGCCAATTCCGCCACTTCGGCACGGGACACATTCTCAGCGCTCTGCGCTGAAACGGCAGCAGATTTGAGTCTCGCAAATGCCGCTCGCGGTGTCAAATGGGCTCAACCCTGCGAGAGGGCGCTAGCCTGGAGTCTTCACGCCATCTTTGAGCATCTCGATTGCCTTCCCGATCCGCCGCAATCGCGTCTCTTCCTTTTTGGCCTCGGCGATCCAGCGGCAATATTCCTTGCGGTGGGCGTAACTCAGCCGCTCGAAGGAGTCGAGGATGCCTTCCTTCGTCATCAACCGCTGGAATTCGACCGGAACCTCAACGGTCCTCGCTTCCTCATCCTTCCAGAGCACAACCTCGACGGTATCGCCGGGGCCTTTGCCGATCTGCTGACGGATCGACTTGAGCACGCCAAGCATGTGGCTCGTCTCTCCGCACTTCATCAGCGAACCGGTGTAGGGGATGCCGTCGAGCGTCGACTTTACAGGAACACTGGCTTTGGTGCCGAATTCCTGCTCGCAATCATAAGGAAAGACTACACCGGCACCCCCACCAATTCCTGATTGAATTGCCGCCTTGAATTTGTATTTCTTCATGGCAACACTGACTCCGGGCCTAAACCAGCTTGGCATCGAGCGTGATTTCGGTGTTGTTGGCGAAGAGCTTCGAGATCGGACAGCCGGCCTTGGCATCGGCCGCGGCCTTGTCGAAGACCTCCTTGGAGGCACCGGGAACCTTGGCCGTGGTGGTCAGAGCGATGCGGGTGATGGCGAAGCCCTCACCGACCTTGCCAAGCGAGACTGCCGCGTGAGTTTCGATCTTCTCGGGCGTCAGACCGACGCCGCCCAACTGCGCGCCGAGGGCCATCGAAAAGCAGCTGGCATGGGCTGCGGCAATCATCTCTTCGGGAGTTGTTCCCGAAGCTGCGCCTTCAAAACGCGTGGCGAAGGAGTAGTTGGCATTATTCAACACCCCCGTTGCGGTGGAGATGGTGCCCTTGCCTTCTTTCAGTGAACCTGTCCAGACTGCACTCGCCTTGCTTGCCATTGTTCCTCCTTGGGGTTGATTGGTTTTGGGGATTGTATTGCCGGATGAGCTCGATAAATCGGCTGACGTCCGATTCGATGCGCCGGATCTGGTCGAGGATGCTGATCCTGAATCGTTTCTGCTAACACGAAGCGGCACGAGCCGATCCTTCGCGGGCATGGGGCTACTGAACGGGAACCGCACGGCTGGCCTTTCGGGCGGCCTCAAACTCGTCACCGGGCATCCATTCCACTGTCTTCGGTTCTTCGCTGGCCAGCCATCCCAGCACAAAACCGAAGCGGGCCAGCTTGGCATTGCCACGGAAGTTCCAATCGGCGTGATATTCGTCAGAGGGCTGATGGTAGTGATGCTCCTCGTAGTCCTCGACTTGCTGCTTGCCCCACTCGGGTGTTTGGCCTTCGAAGAGGTCGCCTTGATCCACGGAGAATGCGGGGACGCCGACCCGGGCCAGCGAAAAATGGTCTGAGCGGTAGTAGTGGCCGGCACCTGGCTCTGGATCGGGCTCGATCACCAGGTCAAATGCTTTTGAGACCCTCTGGACCGTTGGCCACAGGTCGATGCGCTCGGCTCCGCCCAGGTTGACCGAGCGCGGGATTCCGATGGGCAACAGCATGTCAAAGTTCAGGTCGAGCGCGATCTGCCCCGCGGGAAGCGGAGGATGCATACCCAGAAACTGGGAGCCAAGCAGACCTTGCTCCTCGGCGGTGACGGCCGCGAAGTAGACCGCATGAGGTGGTCGCACGGGCGATTCCGCAAAGGCGCGGGCTATCTCCAGCAGGATGCCGCAGCCGGTTCCGTTGTCGGCTGCGCCGTTATAGATGTTGTCGCCCTTAGCGTCAGGATCGATGCCGAGGTGGTCGTAGTGGGCGGTGTAGAAGACGGCCTGATTCGCATTGCTTGCACCGGGCACGCGGCCAACGACATTTGAACTGATGTAGTGGCGGACCCGGCTTTCAACGTGCGCGCGCAGTTGAACGGGCAATTCGATGGCGTGAGAGGCGCCGGGCTTGCCGGCGAGATCGATGGCCTTGTCGAGGTCGCCGATCCCGGCCAGCGTGAAGAGCCGCTGCGCGACGTCGTGCTGAATCCACGCAGCCGCACGCAGAGTGGCCAATGCGTCGCCATCGAGGTAGCTCTTCTCGACGGCCTGCGAGTTGCGCACCACCTCCCAGCCATAGCTGGCCAGATCAGTGCGGTGAATGATGAGCACGCCCACGGCTCCGCGGCGCGCGGCCTCCTCATACTTGTAGGTCCAGCGGCCGTAGTAGGTCAGAGCCTTGCCTTTGAAGAACTTCGGGTCGTCTGAGGGCGGTTCGTTCACGATGATGAGGGCGATCTTGCCCTTTAGGTCGACACCCGCGTAGTCGTCCCAGTGATACTCAGGCGCATGAATGCCGTAGCCCACATAGACGATAGGCGCATCGAAGTCGGCCGTCGGCTGGCCGGTCTGGTCCTTGGAGACGATTTCTGTTCCATAGGCGAGGTCGATGGCCGGGCCCGTGGCCGGCACGAAGGCGAACTTCGTCTTGTCCTCAATTGTATGCACGGCAACGAGCGGGACCTTCTGAAAGTAGGTGCCGTTTTCGCCGGCAGGTTCGACGCCTGCGAGAGCAAATTGCGTGGCGATGTACTCGGCGGCCAGCTCTGCGCCGCGCTTGCCGGGACCGCGGCCTTCGAGAAGGTCGAGCGAGAGGAAGCGGACATGTGCGCGAATCTTTTCACTGTCAATGGAAGCGGTGGCTGTGCGCGCGGCTGGGGGCAGGCCTGCAATCTCGGGAACCGGGGACGCCGTAGATAGTTGTGCGCGAACCGGAGCAGTCGTGAGTGTGCATGAGGCTAGGAAAGCGAGGACCAGCTTTTTCGTCATGGAATCTCCCTGTTCAGAGCGAGTGCGTCGAAGGGTACGGTGCAACCGACCTTCAGACTACGTCTTCCTCTGGCTTGAGAGCAACGGCGTAGTGAGGCTTTGCGGCGAGCAGATGAGCGCGGGTCAGCACCTTGCGCGCCAGGCCTGTGAGCGCCATCTTTTCAGCCTCATCCATCGGAACCCAACGGCGCTTGCCGCCTGGGACGGTCAGCGACTCGACATCGGCTTCAGGTACCGTGCGGATGCTGACGTGATAGTTCACCTGCATAATGGCATGGCGCACGGTCATGCGCAGGTCCTGCTCGGGAATCGCAGAGTCGGCGAGGCCAGGCAACTCCCACATCCCCGGCATGACGGTCCGCGAGGCCGAGCGCCGCTCGAGCAGAACCTGCCTGCTGGAGTGGCCGGATGAGTGCGCGCTGCGTACCGAGAGCGCGTAGGCTGCCTGATGCGTCTTCATTGGCCGGCGCGGCGTCGTCTGATGTTCACCTTGAGTTTCGCAGTCGGCCGCCAGCGGGCAGACGCTGCATTGCGGATTGCGAGGCAGGCAAAGGATCGCACCGAGCTCCATAAGCGCCTGATTCCAATCTCCGGGGCGCGATGGGGAGACGAGCTCGGCTGCCAGCCGCTCGATCTTGCCGCTGAGTCGAGGCGTGCGGCTCGCACGCCTGCCGGCCTTCCAGCCTTCAAGGCGGCACAGGACGCGCTCGACGTTCCCGTCAACCACGGCCACTTGCTCGCCATGAGCGATGCTGGCCACCGCGGCGGCTGTGTAGGCGCCGATTCCCGGTAACAGCCGCAGCTCCTTTGCTGTTGCCGGCAGGTCACCCTTGAGATGGCTAGCCACAAATCGCGCGGCCTTATGCAACATCCGCGCGCGCCGGTAGTAGCCGAGTCCACTCCACAGCGCAAGAACCTCCTGCTCAGGAGCGCGCGCCAAGGAGACCAGCGTCGGGAAGCGGTGCATAAAGGATTGATAACGCTCGATGACCGCCGCTACCCGGGTCTGTTGCAGCATGATCTCTGAGATCCAGATTGCGTAGGGGTCTGTGATTCGTCGCCAGGGCAGGTCGCGTCGGTTGCGATCGTACCACTCTAAGAGAAGCTGATGAACCCTGATAATCTTTTCCCGTTCCCAATCCAGCCTGGCCATGCGCTCAGCTTAACAGGCGCCAGATGCCCCTTAACCTCGGGCGCGGATTTCGATCGGCCATCAGAAACCTCTGTTCGCGTCCTGCGAGAATCTGGTATGGTTTTGCACTGGAGGAAACACTATGAAGATTCGCAATGCTGTTTTTTGCGGCGTGCTGGCTCTTGGAATGTTCGCCGGTGGCTTCACGGTCGCCCAAAATCCCAACAGGCACCCGAACCTGGCCGCCGCACAGGAATTGATTGACCGGGCTTTCGAAAAAATCTCTGCGGCCCAGGATGCCAATGAGTTTGACATGGATGGCCACGCGGCCAAGGCCAAGGAACATCTTATGCAGGCCCGCGAAGAGATCAAATTAGCGGCTCGGGCGGCCAACCACCACGAACACTAGATTCCCCACTTTGCCGGTAAACTAGCTGGCTCCTGCATTTTCGGGAGGAGCCTAGCCTGATCTGCGATCCAAACAAACGCCTGAACTGGCCGTGCTCGTTCGACCGGTGGGGAAAGCTCTGCCGGTGCACGGCTTATCGAAGCCGTCTCTATCGGTCCGCGCGAATGCGGGGGAATGCTATAGGCTCTTAGATGTATGGAGATCACCTGCAACCGCTGCCATGAACCCATTGAGGCCGGCAACTGCTTCTGCTCCAACTGCGGGCTGCCCCAATTGGTTTACGCAATCGATGGCTCTGCTGGTCAAAGCCAGCCTGAGCAGTGGGATGTAGGCGCGCGAGACGCAGCCGCCATCGAATGGAAGCCTGCCTTGCGCGCGGCTTTGCTGATGGCCATTCCGGCGGGGGTGCTGTCGAGCGAAGCTTCGCCACTCGGCTCCCTAGGGCTTTTTTGGATGACCACGGCCGCGGGGATGGCCGTGATGCTCTACCTGCGCGCCCAGCGCCCGGCCTGGATCACTCTCGGAGCCGGGGCCCGCATCGGAATGGTCACAGGGATTCTCGGCGCGTGGTTGGCCTTTGGCGTCAGCGGAGGCGCGCTCTTTGTGGAAAGGTCTGCGCTCCACCAGGGCAGCCAGATCGATTCGTCCTATAAGACTTTCGTCGATCTGCTTCGGGAGCAGACGCATGAGAAAATGGCGGCGATGGGAGCGTCAGACGCTGCCGAGTTCCGTCGTCAATTGGCTCCATTCAAGGCGGTTCTATTTTCTCCGGAAGGGCCTGCGGGATTCTTGACCTTCGCCTACGCAGGTTACTCGCTCTTCCTTCTCATCTTTGCCGTTGCCGGCGGAGCACTGGGAGCCCGCCTGCTGGCCCGCGCTCGAAAACCGGAGTTCTAGCCAGAGCGCACCTGGCCCGCAAGAGTCCTTCTTCCGGTTTGGCAGAAGACGGTGTATTCCGCCCAAATTCCGCACAACTTGCCCAGAAGCGCGGAAGCCTCGTATCATCCTGCGAGAGACACGCCGCGAGAGTGCATTCATGACCGAAGCCCATAGCAAACCCAACCTGCGCATCAAGGGCAGGCTGATGTCCGCATCGGAGATCGAGCGCACCCTGGTGCGTCTGGCCCACGAGATCGTTGAAAAGAGCAACGGCAGCGAAGACCTGGCGTTGATCGGCATCAAGCGCCGCGGCATTCCGCTGGCCGAGCGGCTGGCCAAACTGATCTCCGGCATTGAAAAGCGTCCCGTAGACACGGGTGTGCTCGACATTCAGTTTTACCGCGACGATCTGTCCACCACCGGTACGCGTCCTGTGGTCACACCAGGCGCCATCGGCTTCAACATCGACGGCCGCGACGTGGTGCTGTGCGACGACGTGCTTTATACCGGACGGACGATCCGGGCCGCGCTGGACGCCCTCTTCGATCACGGCCGCCCCCGCCGAGTACAACTAGCCGTCTTCATCGACCGCGGTCATCGCGAGCTGCCCATTGAGGCCACTTACATCGGCAGGCGGGTGCCCACCAGCAGCCGGGAGATCATCGAGGTCAAGTTCCAGGAGGTCGACCGCGACGAGCAGGTTCTGCTAGTCGAGCGGGTCGATTGAGAGAGGCAGCTTTTAGCTCTTAGCCTCTAGCTAGAAGCTAAGAGCTAAAAGCTAAGAGCTGAAAGATCATGAACACGACCGTTGCCAAAGTCCGCCGCCCACTTCTCACTCCGCCAGTCGCCGCATCGCCGTTCCCTTATAACCCTGGCTCTCTGCTCTCATGCCAGGATCTGACCCTGGAGGCCCTCAGTCATCTGCTCACCCGTGCGACGGCTCTCGAAAATCAAGATCCGCTGACCCGCGCCCGCATCCTCGCCAAACGCCGCATCGCGCTGCTCTTCTATGAGTCCTCCACGCGCACGCGCACCAGCTTTGAGCTGGCCGCCAAAGGATTGGGCGCCGACACGACGCTGGTCTCCAGCCTCTCGTCGAGCATTGAAAAGGGCGAGTCGCTGAAAGACACCGGCCTGACTCTGCGCGCGCTCGGGGCCGAGGCGATTATCCTGCGGCACAACTCAAGCGGCGCGCCCTGGCTGTTGGAGGCCGAGACGCACCTGCCGGTACTCAATGCGGGCGACGGAATGCACGAGCATCCCACGCAGGCGCTGCTCGATCT
>JBEKKL010000040.1:0-70952 GCA_050010735.1 Occallatibacter sp.
CGCCGCAGTCCATTGGGACGACGGCGGTCAGCGGCTCGTCGCTGACGCTGACCTTACCCGCGTACAGCGTCACAACAATCAACATTCCATAAAATCGGGCGGGTAGCCCGCGTCCGGCAATAGTAGACGGGGTCCCCCAGGTCTGAATTCTCAGACCTGGGGGACCGCGAACCCAAATCGTCCGAAGTCCGGCAATCATTGTCTGGCTGTGCTTCGCCAAAGCTCCATCCGGACATAATGAGGGTTTTGTTTTTGAATTGTGAGGCGGTCACTCAGAAGACGATGCCGGCAAAACAAATCGCAACGTTGGCGCATGGATGATCGAGCGGGAGCATCTCGACCTCCCGGCAGTCCACAGAGCGGTTCGTCTGGTTCACAAAGCTAGATTCACAGATATCGTTCCCCAAAACTCCTCATCAAGCCTCTCTGGGCAATATACGAAGTTGCCCGCTAGTTTTTAATTGTCTCTATCGAGGTGCCGGAGAGAGGAATGGAGGTGGAGAAGAATGGAATATTCAGTTGGAATGGATCACTTACCGTCACCTGAACCTGGCATCCCTGACTTGACGCCGATCTCAACCTAAAATGATGCGTGCAATTCGGAACCGGGGGTCTCCAACGTCAGCGCAAGGTAGCAGGTATCACAATGCTCAAAGAGAAATCCAGCACAAACAGAATCTCATTGTCTATCTTTCGATATTATCGCTAGATAGGTTAGGAATGTTTTTTGCATCAATATTACATAATGAACAACTGTATCTTGCTTAACAAGGAAAATACTTTTCTCATCGAATCTATCACATACGATGATTTTGTTGAATTGCAGAACAGTTGAATTATTTCGCGAGTGCGCCCACCTGGTCCATTCGAGATGCCAGAATCCTCTTCGCTCACATTTCCCTTTCGATCCTAGTTCTGAATCTCTTGTAGTAACAATCGTCAGTGTTTATGAGGGTACAAGCGCTCGGAGGATATACTGCAGGGAACCTGTATCGAAAAGCGAGAATCCGACTCTTACGAGCCGATCAAGAAAACACCTACCATCCGTTCGTTGGAGAGACATGCACAAGTATAAGAAGCGCGAAAAGAATAGTTTGCAAATAACTATTGACATTGGTTGCAAGAGCGAGTTAATGATAGTTAATTCGTGAAGTGCGAAATGCGCGCAACGATCCAAATGACTCCCCCGTTAGAGGGTTGTGTGCAAGAGCCGGCAATAAGCTGCTAAATGCAGCATCTTCTCCTTTATGGCTGTGGTCTTCCTCGCAGGTGAATTGTCTTTGTCGACGATTCGATCCCTGGAAGAGGAGATATCTGTCACTCATGGTTTGAAAGTCCTTCGATAATACCCATTTCTGATGGGTAGGGATGTTATCGCCCCGTAGTTGCGCAGTAGCGCGGCCGCGGGCGTGATGCGTCTCAATCTACCCCCCATTGATGGGTGTGAATATTACGGCGCCAAAGCTGCGTATTCGAGCAGCTGCAGGTGTTGTGTGTCTCAATGCGGCCCAATATCCGGACCGAAACAAACCTGGAAGAGACGACAAGGAGGTATCGTGATCAAGCAAGCAAAACTCGCCCCAAGTCTAGCTTCGGCAGTGATCTTCCTCGCCGGAATGGCATTTGCTCAACAAGACCCTGGAGTGCAGAGCGGGGTTCGTACGGGAACGTTTACGAACGGCGTTTCCATCAGTCCCGGCAAGACACTTATTGACCCCAACAACGACCCCAACGGCTTTACCGCCTTCTTTGTCGACGGCCTGAGCCGCTTCCAGGAAATTGAGGACGTTTCCACCAACAATAACCCCAACGTCACTAACGTCGGACTCGGTCCGAGGTTCAACTTCAACCAGTGCGCGGGATGTCATGTGACACCAGCCGTCGGCGGCACGGGCGGGCCTCTGAATTTCCAGTTTGCAGCCTTCGGTAGCTGCGCCAACGAAGGCGATCTGTCCGTGACAAATGTCAGTACCGTCACGAGCGGCCAGTCCCTGCCGACGCCGCCACAGAAGGGAACCATCATCTGCAACAACACCAACACGGTTCCATCTTTCATCACCGCCAACGGTCCCACGCGGGAAGCCCGCTTCCCGTTCCTGCTGAACGCCAACGGCACGGTTAACACGACCATTCCCTCGACCGGCGCTCCCGAGGATCTGTTCACCGTTGCGGGCCGCCCTGACGCCGGCGGCTGCAACCTGGCGCAGCCCAACTTCGCTGCCGCCGAAGCTGCCGGCGACATCATCTTCCGGATTCCCACCCCGGTGTTTGGTACTGGCCTGTTGGAGAACCTGGACGATTCAACCCTGCTGGAAAATCAGCAGGCCAATCTCAAGAACAGCTTTGGGATAGGCGGCTCTTTCAACCGGAGCGGCAACGACGGCACCATCACAAAGTTTGGCTGGAAGGCACAGAATAAGTCGATGCATATCTTTGCCGGTGAGGCCTATAACGTGGAGATGGGCATCACCAATCTGTTGTTTAACAACGAAAAACCAGATCCGGAAGAAGAACTACTAGGTACTGGGCTCCCGGCGAGCTGCCTGAACCTTTCGGGAAGCGGATATCCGGAAGATGCGTCGAACCCGAACTCTACGCCGAATGCCGCCGTGCTCGATGACGTGTCGGCCTTTGCCAATTTCATGCGCTTCCTGGCTCCGCCGCCGACTGGTTCGGTTGTGCTGAACGGATCTACGGTGCCCGCATCGACGATCGCCGCGGGCGAGGCCGTGTTTAACTCTATCGGCTGCGCGACCTGCCACAATTCGACACTAGGCCCCACGCAGGTTTCGAACTTGGTTCCGGCACTGAGCGAACAGACGTTCCATCCCTTCACCGACCTGGAGCTGCACCACATGGGTACGGGATTCGCGGACAATATCTCACAGGGCAACGCGGGTGGAGATCAGTTCCGCACGGCTCCCCTGTGGGGATTGGGTCAGCGGATCTTCCTAGTTCATGATGGCCGCGATCTCAGCGTCCCCGCAGCCGTTCAGAATCACCAAAGCAATGGAAGCGAAGCCAACACGGTGATCACGAATTTCAACAACCTCAATTCGACGGCGAAGCAGGAGTTGATCGACTTCCTCCGCTCTCTGTAATCGCCGCGTTCGCTGGCGAGATACGGAAAAGATGTGTCTCGCCAGCTCTTTTTCCTTTCAGCAAGGATCGTGGCGGACGGGCTGCTGCGAGCGGGCTGAAGCCAACCCAATTTCGGAGAAGAATGACATGAATGCTCGCTCGATCTCTTTGCTGGCAGCATGCGTCTTGTGTGCGGCGCCTGCCGGGGGGCAAGCGGCAGGGCCGCAAGAGTCTCGCAAAACTGCCATCAACGGCTCCAACGACGCGCAACACATGACGAAGGTGCCAACAGGAGTCATTTTGGTGAAGGGCGCCTGGTCGAGCGCCAGCGACTCTGTAACTCCTCTGCCGGAGGACGGAAACGTAACCAACAACCTCTTCAACGACCGGTATTTTGGAATCACCTGGTCTCTCCCAAGAGATTGGACGGAGAAGTATAAAGGGCCGCCTCCGTCCGAAAACGGCCGCTATGTGCTTGCGGAGATCGTCCCCGGCGACACGTTCAAAGGACCGGCTCGCGGGAGTGTTCTTTTCACCGCCGACGATCTGTTCTTCACGCCTTTGCCTGTCGCTGACTCTGTGGAACTCATCAACTACACGAAGGAGAATCTGCAGACTTTCTATAAGGTGGAACGATCACCCACACAGATCACAATCGGCGGCCGGCTCTTCACTTTCTTCGCCTACTGGTCTCCGGCGGCAGAGTTGCATTGGTATATTCTGGCCACCCAAATCCGCTGCCATACGGTGGAGGTGGTGCTGAGCAGCAGTGACACCAAACTTCTGGATGGGTTGATGCAGGAGTTGAACACGATGAAGCTGTCTGCGGAAGACAGCTTGATGGGAGGAGATGCCGTACCTATGTGCGTCAAGGATTATGCGCGCGACGAAAACGTGATCGAGCGCGTCGATCCCATCTTCACCGAGCGCCGCTTCAATCCGGTTCCGGTCAGGATCATCATCGACAAAGAGGGTAGAGTCAAGCACATTCATTTTCTCAGCGCGTTTCCCGAACAGGCAAAGACCGTTACTGACGCGCTCGGACAATGGAAGTTCAAGCCATACCTGAAGAACGGAAGGCCGGTTGAAGTGGAGACCGGCATCCTATTCGGCCGCGCGCCGCGTCCGGCCAACTCGGCGGTAAAAGGGCCAGCGTCTAAGTAGCAATCATGGTTAGGTTTTAGTCCAACCCACACGGGCGCGCGTGGTCAATGTGCCCGCACGCGCCCTCTCCGCGAGCAGCACCTGGATTCCTCGCAGTTCTGGTCTTGCATCCAACTATAGTTTTGCTGGAGATGAACCAGAGTTCGAAAAAGTCTATTTCTGCCCTTGACAATACCCTATGGGGGTATGGTAAAAAGAAAGCGCAGGCAGACCTTAGCTTGCAGGAGAAACGAAGCAACATATGAACATCGAATCCGCAAAGGAACCTCCGAGTACTGGGAGTTCTATCCTGTGCCGCGATTTGCGCTTTGGAAACTGCCTTTAGCTTCGCTTGAGACGATTCCCTCACCGCTCTTCACGGTATACGACCTGTGAATTGAGCGCGTGATCCGGGTTTCGAGAACGTCCGGTCACACCTCCCGAACCTTGAATTCATCCTCTGTCCTTTGAGTGCGCGCTTGCGCGTCTCGAGCCAGAAGGCACGCTTGAATTCAGCGAGGAGGAACCATGAACAACAAGCTGCATCTGGTCCAGAAGACCGATAGTTTGCACTGCGTTTGGGTAGCAACGGGCGACGCCAAGATGCCCCTGGCCTGCGTCTGGATTGCTGCCAGGACACCAGTCGCATCCGCCGTGAACTTCAACCCCGAAGAAGTGAGGATGCATTTGTGCGCCTAGCCGAACTTCAACTCGAAGCCGTCACGACTCCGATCAGGCGCTTGGCCTGACGCTGATGGTGGTGACGGGAAGCTATCTGCGCTGGGAGCGCATCGTCATCGCGCTTTGCCTGCTGGACCTGACATGGTTCGCGCTGACTTATCTCGTGCATCCCGACTGGTCCGACGTTGCGCGCAACACAGTGATTCCCACGATGCCCGCGGGCGGCATCACCAGTAGCCTTGTTTTTCTGGTCATTGCCGTCGTGGGAACGACCATCGCACCGTGGCAGCTTTTCTTCCAGCAGAGTTGCGTGGCAGAGAAGCGGTTGCGGTTTTCAGACCTGAAATGGGCCCGGCTCGATACGCTCATTGGCGCAGTCTTCACCGTCGCTGTTGCAGGCGCAATGATGCTGGTCGGCAACTACGGTTATCAGCATGGGATTACGTTTGAAGATCCCGCGCAACTTGCTCTTGCGCTCGGTCCGATTGCCGGGCATTTCGTTCGCAACGGCGTTCTTCTGCTGATGGTCAATGCCGCTGTGTTGGGAACAACTGCCATTTCACTCGCCAGCGCCTGGGCTTATGGCGAGGTGAAGGGATGGGAGCACTCCCTGCACAAGAAGCTGTGGGAGGCTCCGGGATTCTACGCGACCTATATCGCCTGTGTTGGCGCGGCTGCGGCCATTGTGCTCATTCCTCATGTGCCGCTGCAACTGGTCATCATCAGTGTGCAGGTTTTTGCCGGACTGATCCTGCCCTCAGCCATCATCTTTCTGCAACTCCCGCTCAACGATCACGAGCATCTGGGTGAACGGTGGGTTAACCGTCCTTGGAACAATGTCATCAACTGGACCGTCATTGTGATTCTCTTTGCCCTGTCGCTGCTGTTGGCCGCACAGGTGATGCTACCCAATCTCTTCAATTGAAAGCACGAGGTGAACTATAGCAACCATGCAGAATTCATTTGCTCCCGAATACTTCACTGTGATCTATCCGCTCAACGATATACCGGAGCAGAAGCGCTCCGGTGAGGGTCTTGGCCTTATCGCCATGACTCCGGCGGTCCGCATCTCACTGCGGGTTCTGCGCGGCTACCTGATCCTGATGACGCTGATGCTGGGCTATCACGTTCTCGATCTGGCAGGCTTGGTTCATTCGATCCGCTAACGAACCGCGGCGGTTGGAGATAGGCATGACCGGAATCAACACGATTCAATTCAGCCTGCACTTGTTGGCAGCTCTTTTCATGGGCGCGATAGTGGGGCTTGAACGGCAGTGGCGGCCGATTGAAGTCTCTGCGCTCAACATTCCCGACACAAAACTCGACCCCCTCGGCGGTCGAGGCATCGGTGAAATCGGCATTACCGGCGGGGGCGCCGCTGTAGCCGACGCCCCCTTCCATGCCACCGGGAAGCGTATCCGCTCAGCTCCCATCACCGCCGACTTGCTGATGGCCTGATTTTGGCATCGTGTGAATTGGAGAGGATTCGCTTCAGGAGATACTTCGCCTCAGCTGATAAGAAGCAAGCGTGGACCAGGAGGTCCACGCTACAACCGGCCGGGAGGCCGGCGCTACAGTTTAATCCCCCGTGTGAGACTAAACGGAGACGACTGGCGCGCTGGCCCGCGCGTCGCGTAAAGGCCGCGCTGTAGCTCCTGCAAAAGACTTCTGGATCTCTGCAACGACCGACAACGCAATCGTTTCGGGCGAATCCGCACCTAAATCCAATCCGGTGGGCGCATGGAGTTCGGAAAGCCAGCGCTCGTTTGCGTCTCCAATTAAAAGCTCGGGGCTTCCGATCGACTCGAGCAGGCGCGCTGCTTCGGCAAGCAACTGTCGTGTGCGCCGCTCGGGTCCAAGCACGCCGACGTATGCAGGCTCCGTATCAAGCGCCATCAGAGCGACCAAGGCGCGAGAGTCCTGCTCAAAGCTGTGGGTCATCACTACCACCGCGTCTTGAGGGTGCAAATTGGCGAGCGCCACAGATCGGCTCAAGGGTATTCCAGCTGCCGGCAAGACGTGAATCTCATCGGCTGCAGCAAATCGTTCGCGGGTGGCGAATTGGGACCTTCCATCGGCAATAGTGACATACCATCCCAAGGCCTTTCCCAATTGAAGAACCGGCTGCGCATCGTCTCCTGCGCCGAAGATCCAAAGGCCGCGCCTAGCGGGGCGGAGGTCGGTCCAAATGCGTACCTCAGCAACCTCCAAGGGCAGCTTGCTTTGCCCAGAGCGGCCGCCAGTCAGAGCCAAGTTCGCATGCCATTGCAACGGATCGGCGCCCGTAAACGAACGGTCCGCCAGTTGCCCCGGAACCAGACCTGCGAACGCGCGCCGTCCCATCTGCTTACCCTCCACGACAGTCGCCACGGCGAGCGGCACACGCCGCCGGAACGCCAGTTCCAGCGCGTTCAGCAGCGGAGCCGCGGTCGCGCGGCGCTCCAACAACAGCCAAACCACGCCGCCGCATCCGGAACCATAGGGGCGGTCGCCGTCCTCCTCAACTGTCGAATAGCGCTGGATGGACGGACCTTTGGCGGTGTGCCACCAAGCCCGGCGAGCAACCTCCGCCTCAAGGCAGCCGCCGCTGACTGTGCCTGCGCGACGGCCGTCTTTGGCTATCAACATACAGGCTCCTGGCTTGCGATAACTGGACCCCTCGACGGCAATAACCGTGGCAAGAACGTAGTCCGTCCCTCGATCTTCCAATTCGCGCCACAACGGCAAGATACGCTGGAGATCCGTCATGAAAGTGAGACCTCACAATTCGATGAGCATCGACGCTCCGATTCTTCCTTTATGTTGAGAATGCGCTCGGAGTCACAGAGTTTTCCATTACACTGATGGCGATGACCGTCGCTGCAATCATTCTTGCTGCCGGCGCCAGCCGCCGCCTGGGCCAACCCAAACAGCTGCTTATGCACGGCGGCGAGAGGATGATCGAGCGGGCGATCCGTGTGGCCAATGAGGCCGGGGCTGCTCCCGTGATTGCAGTGCTCGGCGCTCACTACGAGATGATTAGCACTGCTGTTTCGTTGCACAATCCAGGCCGGGCTATCCCAGTCATCAACGACCACTGGGAACTCGGTATTGCATCCTCCATCCACGCAGGGCTGCGCGCCGTTGATCTCATCGCGCCACAGGCCGCTGGCGTTTTGATGCTGGGCTGCGACCAGCCCCGGCTGACCGCAGGACAATTGCGGGGCCTGCTCGATTTGTTTGATGCGCAGGCTTCGCCTGCCATGGTGGCCTCGGCTTACGCACGCACACTAGGCATTCCCGCCGTGTTTCCTCGCCAAGTCTTCGCCGAACTCGATGCGCTCAGTGGCGACAAAGGCGCACGCATCCTGTTCGCGCAACCGCCATGCGCCTTGCTGTCAATGCCCTTCCCGGGAGGAGAGATCGATATTGATCTGCCTGCCGATCTCGCACAACTCGATTCATCTGTTTTGGAAAAGGATCAGGCTGCTTTCCGTGGATAGCTAGCTTCGCCAGGGCGAGCGCCTCAAGCCCTCGATCGCCTCGAATCACTGTGCAGATCCCAGGGTCGGCCAGAAACCCGCAGATTATGGGCGCCGCAATCGGCGTTTGCGCGGACTAAACGGATGGCTCAGCCAAATAATCTACCGCAGTGTTTGGAGACCTCTTAGCGAACGTGGAGAGCGAAGAACGAACGCTCTCGACACCGCTCAGGTTCCAGTTGGGAAAGTTGACCCAGTCGAGCAGCGGGAACCAGCGGCCTGAATTCGAATCGAACCGGTACGCACTGCCGATGTCGGTTCGGGCGTACACCAAGCCGGGCTCCTTGGCGCTAAAGACAATCCCGGAGATGAAACCACCACCCCCACCAATCACCACATTGTTGAAGCTGTAGGAGTTGAAATCGAATGGCGGCCCCTGAGCTGACGCGAGTGAGGGGATGATTTGACTGGGGAAAATTGCACCCAAGCCAAGCACAAGGAGCAAATCGCTCCATTTGGCGCGCCGAGCAGTGAAAACCTCATACTGAACTTAGACCTCTTTCCTCTGGGCTGCATTCTGCGACTCGCGTGCAAGCGTGTCAAGATGCTATCGATCGGGTAAGATGTCTCCACGAGACGCCTATGCACCCGACTTTCCCCGACGCGCACACAGCGACAACGCCCTCCGCAGACATCTGGCCTGCACTTCCCCAGGCTCAATGGAGCGATACCTGCGCCACGCTCCAGCTTTGGCTCCAGATCGTGGGCAAGATTCGCCTCGCCCTTGTGCCGCATATCAATCACTCATGGAACGTGACCCTCTATCCCACCGTCCGCGGCCTCACCACGCTGCCCATGACCCACAGTGTACGGATGCTGCAAATAGATTTCGACTTCCTCCGCCACCAACTCCTGATCGATACCAGCGACGGCGCCAACCGCACTCTACCGCTCCGGCCTATGCCGGTCTCGGATTTCTATCATGAGGTCATCACCGCACTCGATAGCCTCGACATGCCTGTCCGCATCTGGCCCATGCCCGTCGAAATCGAGCGCGCGATTCGTTTCGACCAGGATCGGATTCACCATTCCTATGACCCCGAATTTGCGCAGCGATTCTGGCGTGTTCTGCTTCAGACTACGCGCGTCTTCACACAGTTCCGCGCCCGCTTCCGCGGCAAAGTCAGCCCCATCCATCTATTTTGGGGAGCGCTCGATCTGGCTTGCACGCGCTTCTCTGGCCGCACGGCGCCTGAACATCCCAGCATGGCCAACCTGCCGGACCGCGTCACGCGCGATGCCTACTCACATGAGGTCAGTAGCTGCGGCTTCTGGCCTGGCGCGCCCGGCGTCGAGCCGTTCTTCTATAGCTACGCCTACCCTGAACCGCATGGCTACGCGAACTATCCCATCGCGCCAGCATCAGGCGGCTACGACAAGAACTTCGGCGAATTCATCCTTCCGTACGAATCCATGCGCCAGTCGCCGGCCCCCGACACTGCCCTGCTCGATTTTCTGCAAAGCACTTACGAAGCTGCTGCCACTTGCGCTCACTGGGACAGAGCCGCGCTCGAAGTTGAACAGTTGAATAAGTAAGACTCCAGAGTTCTCTGCGCGTTCTTCGGGAATGTTTCACGTGAACTGCCTCTTTCCCCCGAGCTTGTTGTGCCGATCTACCTGGAAGGATAGGCGCTAAGCAATGATTCCAGTGTCAAGCTCTGTGTAGTTGTCGAGGTGATGTTTAATAACGGTGTAACATTCGCAGGCGGTCCTTGTGAGCCCTGAAACATCGAGAACTTTGATTTGCCCGCGGGAGTATTCGATCAGCCCCTTTTCCTTTCGCATGCCCGCCGTAGTCGTAACCGTGGGACGACCGAATGATATCAGCGTCTAAGGCCTTTAGAATACTGTTCTTGAATTTGCCTCCGTTCAAGAAACCCTCCTTCACTCATTTGGTGAAACATACGTCTCCGAGCGGTCGATGCCCACACCAAATCGCGGGTTGTGTCCGCTTTAGGACGTAGCCCCAGGCAACCGAAGCGTACTATGTCTTCAGGTCAGTCTCTCAGTTTCCCTTCCTTACTCATGCGAGATTGAGTCTACGAACGTATTTGAGGTCGAGTTCCGGCACAAAGCCGGGCGGCTCCCGTTGGACTGGAGGCTGGGCGCCGTTCTGACTCAGAAATCTTCCGCTCCGGAACATTGCTTGATCTGTGGGTTGAGAAATGAGTCGTTTCTAACTTCGTTGCCGGATCGCATTTCGCGGCATTTCCGCACAAGGCCAAACACGGCGCGACTTTTTCGTTGTTCTTCCCATTTGACGGCGTCAGTCCGAAAGGACAGGCGACGCAAGGCACCTGACAGACTGTTCCAAGCCTCTGACGCATTGCAAATCATACGTCCGACAGAGGACAGAAACCTTTCCGGCGGCCTGTCAGGCGGCTCGCCGGCGACGTTCTTGAAGGAGTCCATCCATGCCCCAGGCGAGCAAGCATCTTCGCGTTTTTGTCGTTGACGACGAATTCATCATCGCGTCTACCCTTGGACTCATATTGCGCCACAAGGGCTTTGACGCCATATCGTTCCAAGCACCTCTCGAGGCTCTCGAAGCCGCTCGATCCCGAGCTCCTGACCTTCTGATTTCCGACGTGGTCATGCCACAGTTCTCAGGCATCGAATTGGCGATTCAGTTGCAAAAGCAATGCCCAAACTGCAGGGTACTGTTGTTCTCTGGACAAGCCGCCACTGCTGGCATGCTTGAGGACGCGCGCGCCAGCGGGCATAATTTCGAAATCTTAATGAAGCCTGTGCATCCAACCGACCTTTTGAGGAAGATTGCGGAGGCGACTGGGAATGCTCGGCATTTGGACTCTCTCGCGAGCTAAACTATGTCCCGGCTTTCCGTTAAAACTAGCTTTGCCGCGTCGGCAACATGGGCAAGAGGACGCGGACGATTGTGCCGTGATTCTCGGCCCCATTGCAGCTGTCAATCTCAATTCGACCGCCCATTCCTTCGATAAGCTGCTTCGCCACGAACAAGCCAATACCTGTACCTACAGCGCCGCGAGTTGTGAAGAACGCGTCGAAGACTCTCGGCAGATCATCGGCGGCAATGCCGCTGCCATTGTCGCGGATCGTTAGAACAATTCCCTCAGGGGGTCCGGCCGTATCGTTCACGGATATCGATAGAATGCCTCCTCCCGGCATGGCGTAAATAGAGTTGGAAATCAAATTAGAGATCACTTGCATCATCTCTCCGCGACAGGGCGCAACCCTTCTCTCAGAATCCAGCGAACTCTGGATCTCGATCCTGGCGGCCCTGCAACGCGGCTCGTAGATCGCGATCGCCTCCTGAGCGAGCTCTGCGAGCGATGTACTTCCTGCCGACGTACTTCCGCGGTAAAGGCCAAGCGTTTGCTTGGCGATATGCGAAACGCGGCCGATTTCACTTTCGATGGAACCGAGCAGATCGTCACATTCCGCATCGTTGATTTTGGAACGAAGCACGTAAAGCAGGTTCACCACTGCCTGGAGGGGATTGTTGATTTCATGTGCGATCGCCGCTGCCATGCGACCGGTAGCCGCAATCTTTTCGGCCTGCAACAGGGCTTGTTCGATCTTCTTGCGTTTCGAAATATCGCGAAGAATCTTCGATGCCCCAACAATAACTCCCGATGCGTCTCTGACAGGAGATACGGTTAGAGAAACGTCGAGCCGTTGGCCGCTCTTGGTGACACGTACGGTTTCGAAATGCTCTAACCCTCGACCGGCGCGAATACTCTCAATGATGGTCTTCTCGTCGGACCGGAGATCATCCGGGATCAGCTTGAGGATCGATGCCCCTATCATTTCCTCCGCCGAATATCCGAAGACGCGCGTGGCAGCAGCATTCCAGCTGGTAATAATCCCATTCAGGTCTTTGCTCAAGATGACATCGTCAGATGACTCGACGATTGCGGCAAGTTCACCAAGGCGCTTGGTAGCAACCTGGATTGCCTCTTCGCTCTCCCTGAATTTCGTGATATCGCGGATGGTGCCAAGTATCTCTCCCGGCGATCCGCCCGATTGCGATTGAAGCTGCCCGTTGACCGCAATCCAGCGTAGCGTCCGGTCCGGGAGGCAAATCCTACCTTGGAAGTGCAAAGGTTCTCCCTTTTGCAAAGTTGCTTCCACGGCCTGTTGAAATGCCACACGATAATCGGGAAGCACAACTTCGTTGATGAATGCGGCCCCGTTCACAGGACCATCTTCGGGTCTCCTTCCGAAAATCTCGTACATTCGGTCGTTCTCCCAGCTTGCGCGGTCCTCGGCCGTATGCCAGACAAAAACTCCCAGTTGCGCGACCTCTGTCGCCAGCTTCAACCTCGCCTCGCTTTCGCGAAGCCTGCGAGCGCCCACAACGATTTCAGTCATGTTGCGATAGGCGTCGTAAACGCCTGCTATCCTTCCCTTCTCGTAGACAGGGATGAGCGAGTAACTCCAATAGTGATCCTCCAAAACGCCATCGAGGAGAATGGGAATGAACATGTTGTCACGCACAGGCGTCTCGCCTCTTAGATAGCAGGCTTCAAGATCATCCCTGACCAAGTCCCAAGCTTCATGGAAGACGCTTTTGTAAAGACCGCCGAGTGCATGCGGGTGTTTTCCCGCCAATGTGGGGATTGCCTGATCGTTATACAGGAAAACCATCTCCGGTCCCCACGAGAGGATGGTTGGAAACGGCGAATGCAACATCAAGTTAACCGTGGCGACCAGAGTCTCAGACCAGGCCGAGATCGGCCCGAGGAGCGTTCCAGCCCAATTATGGTCCCTGATTAGACAAGCCATCTCGCCGCTGCCGTTGATAAGACTCGCCGTCCGTGAGGCAGGGTTCTCTTTGGAATTCGGTACGATCGGCGATTCAGGCATTAACGCTGTCCTCTATTTGATCGTACGGTTAACTGACGGCCGCGAAGAGCTGATCGGCACAAAAAAATCAAAGCGCTCGGCGGCGGCGGGCAATCCAGACCCCGGTGGCAACCTACTTCCTTGTAAGCACATACATCCCCGAGATCCAGCGTATCGCAAAAAATATCGCGTTTCCATTTCGCCCGCACAACTGGAGCCGTCCGAATTGCCGATGGGCTGTTGGCCCTTCCTACAATGGTGTTGGAGCTGTTCGGGGAAGATCGCCAATGCGGAGACAATCCCGGCTCGGGGCATCATCTCCGCATAAAAGTCCCCGCTTGAGGGAGCAGATCTCATGCGGGTTGACGGTTTTCGTGATCAGAGGTCACTTATGGAACGTTATCTGGCCATAGAAGCCGCGCCGGATTCCTACAGGAGATCCCGGATCGTAGGCGAACTCAACATGATGAGGTTGAAAAAGATTCTGACCCACGGCCCTCAACTGAATGTGACGGCTCACAGCCCACTGTAATGTCGCATCCCCCGTCCAATACGAGGACACTTTGATGCCGGGCAGTGCGCTGACGTATCGCACCTCCATGTCCGCGCTCACCGACTTTGGCAAATCGAAGCCGTTCTGGATGAGCACCTGGTTCACGGGACTCGATCCTTGCACAGTCAGCGCGCTGCCGATGTCCTTTGAGTTAGTAGCTTTTTTCACGTGCATATCGAGGAAGGAGTACGAGCCGCGCAGACGCCACCAGGGCTTTGGACGCCACTCAGGCGCGAGTTCTACCCCGGTCGTGCTTGCCATCAGCCCATTGCCGAACTGCGCAGGCAAAAGAAGGTGAGTGAGAGGAGGGTTCGTTTCGACAAACGGGGCTCCGAGCACGTCTTCGCTGAAGAGGTCGCCGTAGTGGTTATAAAAGCCGCTGATGTCGACGTAGAACTTCTGACCAGCAAGACTGCGATAGCCGAGTTCATAACCGTTCAACTGCTCCGACCTGAACGAAGGATTTGCGCTGAAGCGTGCGAAAAACGGCAGACCATTTGCCGCGCTGCCCAGGAAGCTTGAAAGATTGAAATCGCGCTCCACATCGGCAGGGGTGCGCAATGCATGCGTGTATGCAGCCCAGAGCGTTTTTGTAGCAGTCGGCGTGTACATGAGCCGAGCGCTTGGTTCTGCAAGGACCCCGGTGTAGTTCGTTTTCAGGACCTTGGTCCCAACCATGGCCGATAACCGATCTTTGATGAGCGGGATTTCGTCCTGAACAAATCCCTGGTAGAGCTGGTCCGTTCTTTGCGGCGGCACAAAGGTAAGTCCCGAAACGACTTCGACTTCGTTTCCATGGCTGAATCGCAGGGTGAAACCCCACGACAGCTTCTGGCCATGCAACGGACAGCGCTCGAGAAAATCAACGTTGACTGTGTTGCGAAGATCTCCGAAGTTCAGCTCGTTCCGTGTTGTGTGGTCATAGTAGGCACTAAGCTGAATGTCCCTGTCCTCTCCCAGCACTCTTTTCCAGCTCCAGAGAATATTTCCTCCGTAAAGAGAAGCGTCGCCTTGGATGATGGTGCTGGCAGGTGGATTGTAGGTTGTGACCGGCACTCTCTCGCCAAGATCCTGGCCGTACACATCGCCTTGCAGCCGGTAGGTGTCGCGATTTCTCGCATTCCAATCCAAACGGAAACCACCCTGGCCACTATGCCAGTCGTCGTAGTTGTCGCCATCGGGATGATATTGCGGAGCCCATCCGAATCCTTTCACATAGACTCGGTACGTGAATCCCCTGCCGTTACCGGAGCCGTAGCGAGCGTCTCCGAGGACCTGCTCAACATCCCCCCCGCCGGCCGCCCCCAGCATGCCCTGAGTGTCGTTTGTGTTCTTGGTGATGATGTTGATGACGCCGTTGACCGCGTTGGGTCCCCAGATCGTACCGCCTGGACCGCGGATGATCTCTATGCGATCGATGTCTTGAATGAGTGTGTCCTGCGTTTCCCAGTACGTGCCCGCGGTAAACGTGGAGTACACCGTGCGGCCATCAATCAGCACGAGGACGGACCGCGAAAGGCGGCTGTTGAACCCGCGGATTCCGATGGCATACTCGCCGCTGGAGATGCGCGCCACCTCAACGCCCGGCACCAACCGCAAAGCCTCAGGGATGTTGTTGGCTCCGGAACGTTGGATGTCCTCCTGGGTGATCACGTAAATTGACGCGGGCGTCTTCCAGACTGCTGCCGGTTCTCTGGAGACAGTAGTGACCTCGATATTTCCTAGCTGCTCAAGGGTCAGAGCCTTCAAGGAATTCTGGTGGTTGCCAGCCTGAGTTGTTTGCGCATAGCAAGCTGAACCGATCAGCGCCATGCGGGCAGCAAGAGCGAGGGACCGCAACGCTCCGACGCGATGGTGACGGCGCGGACGCCGGTGGGGTTTGACCGCCGCGAGAGGGGATTTTGCATGAGCAATGGGAAGCACTGGGAAGGCAGACAGCGATAGGCAGGACCGCGCTGCCGGTCGACTTCCTTGAGCGAGCGACGACAACATCGATCTTCTATCCTCAAATAGTTTCCGCGCCGGGAAGGGGATGGGCCCGGTCTGCAGGGCTAGTGCGCTAGATGCGTTCTCCCGGGCGGGGGTTGCCTTTGCAATAGGAATACCATCCGGCTACGCCAGCCGAGTGTTGCCTGCGGCCTTGGTCTGAGGCAGTGTGAAACAGAATTCCGCGCCTTGATCTACTGACCCGGTCGCCCAGACTCGCCCCCCGTGCCGGACAACGATTCTTTGCACGGTTGCAAGTCCGACTCCGGTCCCGGGAAATTCCGCCTGCGAATGAAGGCGTTGGAAAGGCCGGAACAGCCGGTTCGCATACTTGCTATCAAAGCCGGCGCCGTTGTCCCTGACGAAAAAGATTGTTTCTTCGCCCTCGTGCCTGCAGCCGAATTCGATGTGCGCGGGATCCTTTCGCGAGGTGTATTTCCATGCATTGCGGAGCAGGTTCTCCAAGACTACGGTGATCAAACCTTCATCGGCGAATGCGGTGCAATCGTCCGCAATGACCGTTTCAATGTGCCGTTGATCCCCGTGCACCAAGTTCTCAAGAATGGTTCTTGCCAAAGCGCTCATGTCGACCGGGGCATGTTGGAGCGGTGTCGTGCCGGCCCGGGAGAGTTTTAACAGATTATCGATCAGGGAAGCCATTCGGTCCGTCGCAGAGACGAGCTTGTCAGGCAACGCTCTCTGCTCGGGTCCCTCGCCTTCAGCCGAACGCGATTGCAACAGAAATCCGATATTCGCAACCTGCTGCAATGGTCCACGCAGGTCATGCGCCACGGTGTAAGAGAAAGCCTCGAGCTCCTGATTTGCCGCGGAGAGTTCCGCGGTACGTTCCGCAACTTTTTGCTCAAGAACCGCTCTGCTTCTCTCGATTTCATCCAGCATTTCGTTGAAGGACTGGACCAGAAATGCCAGCTCGTCCCTGCGTCGAGGGACTTCGGCGCGGACGGAATAGTCTTTTTGTCGCGATACAATATGCGCGATATCGGCCAGTTCTTCCAAGGGGCGGACAATCAATCCCCGCATCGCGGAGGTCGCGACGAGTGCGATCCCGAAGCATACGAGCAGGATGCCTGCCGAAAATAGTCCGAACCGCTTTGCCCTGCGGATCACGAGCCGAGTTTCCGAGAGGATGTACACAGATCCAATGAGTTTGCCGTCGGAGGTGATTGCACGACCAAGAAGGATTGATCCGTTCTGAATCCAGAAAGCGGTCTCTTGGCCAGGTTGCAGCGTTGGAACAATGGAACGGTTCGCCGATCCCGGACGGGTGTAAAGGGCAAACGCGCGCCCATCGGCCCTGAAAATCTCCGCGGTCAGGACAGATGGAGCGCCACGGAGGGCCGAGAGTGTGGTCTCTGCAGCCTGCTGGTCATCAAATAGAAGAGCGCTCTCGCTATTCGCGCCAATAATCGTGGCCTGTGTCTCAAGTGAATCGATCATGCTGCGACGAAGTCTGTAAAAATCGTAACCAAGGAATGACACGTAGGCGAGCAGCAGGGCGGTTCCGCTGACGAAGAGAACGAGCGCCGTCAGCCTTCCGGAGATTGAGTGTGCAGACCAGAGCTTCATGGACGCACCCCCGACGGAGTCTGCGCGTTGACCGATAATGCCACTTTAAGAAGCTCGGAACTCAAACTTAGCTGGGCATTTCGTGCGGCATCCAGGTTCACATTGAATCGAACATGGTTGCCGACGGTAACGAACTGAATGATCCCGCCTTGCTGCAGAAAGTTGGCAGAATCGCTAACTGTCAAGACCGGCTCACGGCGCAGCGCATCCAGATCGGCTCCGATTCGGGCGCCTTCGAAAGAGCTGATGTAAGCAATGGCGCACCCGCGTGCCTCCGGAGCGGACTTCAATCGCTCGACGCGAACGGGCTTACCATCGAGCCGTTCATTCGCAGTGAGGTCATCCAGGGTATGCCCAAGTGGGTCCTCGCCCACGATGCAGATATCGAAACTCTGGCGATTGCTTACCGCATCCGAGGATGTGAACCGAATGAATTTACCAAAATTGAAGAGGTACGCAGCTTTCACATCGTATTCAGACATCCGGCTCTGAGCGAAAGCGAGTGCGGCAATCATGCAGAAGGCGAGGATCAGCGTATTGCGCCCTCTCTGGAATGCGCGAACCCCAAGCATCCACCGCAAGAATGGGCACCCAGAATCGCCGGTATTGAACGGACGAGAGGTCATTTTCAAGAGCTTAGGCCTTGGCCAGGCGGGAATATCGGACAGCCTCAAGTGTCTAGAGCTGTTTGCATCGATCGGTTTTTGAAAGGGCACGGCTTCAGCCGCGCCGCGAAGGAAGCAATAGAATTGCGGGCTCTAGCCCCTGAAGGATATCGCTCTGACTCCTCGATGGGGTTTATGCGACCGGTTCCAAGTCTCGCAGCTGCATTCCGCAACCCAGCTTAGCACCTTTGGGCCTGTATCCATGTATTCTTTCGGAAATGGGCGGAGTCTCCGATTTTGTATTTCGATGAATGTACATGCCGTACAGACAGGTTGCCCGTCTTTGCGCGCACAAATGTCCTCATTTTCCGTCGACAACTCCAGTCTCCCGCAGCGCATCACAAATGGTGAAAGGAGGGCGCGACTGTGGACCAAAGGATTCAGATCTCTATCGTGGCAGTTGTTGCAATTGCAGCGCTCATCGCTGCCATCATCGCCATCCATCGCAGAGGCAGAAGCCTGCGCCTAAGACAGCACTTCGGCCGAGAGTACGATCTTGCAGTTCTCGATCGTGGCGATCGCGGCAAGGCCGAGACGGCACTCATCAATCGCGAGAAGCGCACACCCAGCTTCACGATCAAAACGCTCAGCCCCACTGCACGCGATCGATTTGCGGAGGACTGGGCGCTGATTCAGAGCCGTTTTGTCGACGAGCCAGCCATCGCCGTCAACGAAGCCGACTCGCTGGTGATCCGCGTCATGGCCGCCCGCGGTTATCCGGCCGCCGACTTCGAGCAGCGCGCGGCCGATGTTTCCGTGGCATATCCCGCCATCGTGCAGAATTATCGCGCAGCTCGGATCAACCTGCAGCGGTATGGCCGCAGCGAAGGCCGAACGGAAGAGCTACGCCAGGCGATGGTGCATTATCGTTCCCTCTTAGATGAGCTGTTAGGCGCATCTACCTTCGGCACCGCCAAGACAGGAGTCCTTTATGAGAGAGCTTCTTGACGACGAAAGGTTCGCGGGAGGCGACGTTATCACTCCTTCGCGTCTCCCAGCCCGTGCGACCGAAGGGGGCTCTCCGAAGGGGCCAGGTTGCTTCCTGCGGAGAACGGCCCGGATGTTAGCCCGGATCGCAGCGTAGATTCGGACAAGCCGGTCGCCATTCGACTGACTACGCAGCCCAACCCGCTGTTTCCCCGGACGAATTGCAGAGATTTCGCTCGCGTTGGGATCAGGTGCGAACCTCCTTCGTCGATGAACCTCGCGAGTCGGTGAAAGAGGCCGACAGCCTGGTTGCCAACGTTGTCGAGCGCATATCCGGTCAGTTCAGCGCTGAGCGCGAAGAGCTGGAAAAGCAATGGAGCCGCGGCAATGACGTCGATACCGAAGAGCTTCGGCGGGCGATCCAACGGTATTGCGCACTTTTCGATCGCCTGCTCGCATTCTGACCGGAGCTTCCAGAGCGGTTCTCCGATTGATGTACCCTGATTGGCCCCACTCAAGGTAGTTGAGGGCGATGGTTTCGGGGTACGGCAATCGGAGAGCCGTTTTTAATGGGGCGAAAAGAAGAGGGTGAAGGTTATCGACAGCCAGTTATAAATGGCTCAGGTGGTTTCAATATAGATATAATTTACTGGCCGTGCCGGCAGCACTGAATCTGCCTGCGGCGATCACCGGAGTCCAGTTCAAAGAAAGCCAGAGCTAAAAAGCTCCCCCTCACGTTCTGCGTCCTGACCCCAAGGAGCACCAATGCGAATCAGAAGTCTCCTCTCCCTCCTCGTTGCCATGCTGTTCGGCAGCGCGCTGCAACTCTGTCACGCGCAACTCACATTAACTGAAGTCAGCGCCAGCGACTGGAAGATTACCAACGGCGCCCTCACGATGGACTTCAATCCCGCCGGCGGCGAGATCTGGAGTATGTTCCTGAACACCTTTCCCAGCGACAATCTGGTCGATCTGACGCAGACCGGCGGCGACGGCCATCCGAAGGGACTGTACATGGATAACGACGGCACGTGCCAATCGCAGGGAATCGGCAGCTCCTCGACACCGGCCGCGAACTTTCACCTGAATAGCGGTCACTATCTTGACTGGTGGATCAGCTGGCCGACCGGCTCCAGCTGTACGATGACGCTGACCTTGCACTACGTTGTCTTCCCGAACGATCCGACGGTGTGGACCTATTATGTAGCCAACCACGCCGCGGGAGCTGCGGAGGGCACCTTTGGCCAGCTTCAGTATCTGTTTCGGGTCAGCCAGACAGAGTTTACCAACACGTATTCGTTCAATTCAGGGCTGAATAATCTTGGCGGCTGGCCGCTGACGCTGCCGATTACCACGACCGCTGAAAACAACGACCCGGGCCGGGCCGTGCAGAACGCGGTGCTGGATCTGCATGGCATCTCGCTTCCTGCCGCGTGGGGCCGCGAGTTCGACACCAAGTACGATTTCTCAACCTATGAGTACCTGCACCAGGCGCAATGCGTTTACGGCAGCCAGTTTGGCGCGTGCTCGATCTTTCCGAGCATGGAAACCGGAGAGGGCGGCCCGACCAAGCAGGATCTGGCTTTCACCGGAAACATTGTGATGGGTGAGTTGAACTCGAACCACCTGAACAACAACACACCGGGTTATGTGACGACGGGGGCATCGACGCGCATCTGGGGCCCGGTCGGCTTCCAGTTCGCGGAGGGCGAGTCTGCCTCGACGATGTACACGAATGCTGTGAATTCGATTCCCGCTGCGTTGAGCAACCTCAATGGCGACAGCATTCTGACGGGCGCCGGCTATGTTCCAACGGGCTCGAAGCGCGGCACGGTTTCAGTCGCCATCAGTGGCGGCGGCTCCAGCTCTGCCAACACGGCCTGGGCGGTGTTGGGCGACCAGAATGTGGACATGCAGTACTCGGCCAATGGATATCAATATTGGACGGCCCTCAATTCGTCCGGCAGTGGAACCATCGAGAACGTCATCCCCGGCAGTTACCGGCTGAGCGCCTACGTTCTAGGCGAGTGGGGTCAGTTGCGCGAAGACGGCATCACGGTCACAGCAGGAACGACCGCCAGCGAGAACCTCATCTTCAAGCCCGAGAACTTCAGTCCCAGCGGCGATGCGGCAATCTGGACGATCGGCACTCCCGACCGCTCTTCGCATGAGTTTTTGCACGGTAAGAACACCTCGGGGAATGCCGGTTCCTGCTCAGGATGCGACGATCGCGAATACTTTGGCGCATGGAATTACTGGGCGGATTTTGCAGCGAATCAGGGAGCGGTGATCTACTACGCGACGGCCGTAGGCTCAACGCCGGCCACGAACAATCTCAACGATTGGAACTACACGCAGTGGGAGGAGTTCGATCCGGGTCTCTTTGACGCATCGAATGACACGACCGACAACTACATCAACACGATTCCCACCTACGTGAAGGGTCTAGCAGGCGCAAGCGGAACCAATGGCGTTACGACGAGGGTGCCGCCATGGACTGTCAACTTCACGACGACTTCAGCGCAGACGGCGCAGGGCAGCTTCGTCGATGTCTCGATCGGACTGGCTTGCGTGGAGGCAAACCTGACGGCTTCGCTGAACGGCCATGCGCTGACCTGGAATGCCACAAAAAACAGCGATTGCTCGGTGCGGAGCGGATTTTCGGGAACCTATCAGTGGGTGGTCTTCGAGTGGCCAACCTCGGATCTGGTGGCGGCGGGCAGCAAAGACAGCCTGGTGCTAACGGTGAGTGGAAATGTGCAGGGCGTCGAGTACGATGCGCTACGCATGGAGATCTCGGCAACGGGCGCCAATCCCAACACCACCGGTTGGCACGACTACGCGTATGTCAGCTCTGGTACCAGCATCGCGGCCGATGATGCGGTCTCAAGCAACTTCTAGACGGATTTTGTAGAGGCTCGACGCAACATCGGAGAGGGAGGATCTGCCTCTGGCAGCAACGAGCAGATTCTTCCCTCAACCGAGTGAGAAAACTGTCCGGGGACCCATCTAGTTACAGCTTGTTGACAGCTGTGTGATCGTCAGCGCAATGGCACATATATTACCTTAGTGCACCCCTAGATAACTTGACTTTTAATCACTTAAACGTTTTAGCTACAGTCGGCAGTTTGAGGAGACGCAACTCTAGCGAGAATGGGCTCGAAGCTGAGTATGCCGCGTGGCCGGTGGTTTGCCGGTTCGATTATTTCCGTAGATTCCTTATCTGCAAGCATTCTGCGTGGTGAGATCGCGTTGCACGTGAGAATGCGATTTTTGCTCAGCAAGGACTGTATCTTCTGGTCTGATGCAGGGCCTGACTGGTCTTTTCCTCTTCTTTTGCAAATCTACGTGCAACCCACATTTCAAAGTTGTTTGGACAAAGCCAAATCTGTATGCAAGGGAGGAGAAAAGATGTGTACTCTGAGTTCATCGATTCGGCCGGTGAGCGCATGCCGCCGCCTGCCATATGCCGGATTCACGATCATGGTTCTATCATTGGCTCTTTTTGTGCCCGGTGCATGGGCACAAGGAAGCTCGCCGTCCATCAGCTTGAACGCACGCGACACACACGGGCTGACCCGGCTCATCGTCGCGGCAGCGGCGGGCGAAGCCGATACAGTCAAGTCGCTTCTGAGCCAGGGCGCCGGCATCGGCGCAACTGTGTCGATCCAAAACACGGGAAGCGCCGCACTGACCAGCTGGACACTAACGTGGACTTTTGCCAATGGGCTGACGGTCGCCTCACTCTGGAACGGAATTGAAAGCCAGAGTGGAGCTAACGTGACGGTAAAGAACGAGCCCTACAACGGTACGATTGCCGCCGGAGCGACATATACCGGCATGGGATTCAACGGGACCTGGAACGGTACAACCAATGCTGTGCCTATTTCGTTCGCGGTCAACGGAACGACTTGTCAATAACAGGCTGCTCTAAAGCCCAGCGCTGTCTGCTGGAGCGTGAAAAAACGGGAACATGAGGAAAACGAGATGATGCGCCCCTTGGAAGTGACGCCCGTTTAGAAGATGTTTGCGAGACGCAGAGCAAAGCTTCTAGACGGCCCAATCGCATTGCCGGAAAACAGACCGCCAAAGTCGATGACGTCAAGCACATCCGTCAGGTTTTGCCCGTCGGCTTGAATTCGTATCTTGATACGGTCTGTGTGATAGAGATCGGCGCTCGTTGAAGCGTTGACCTGGAATGATGGCAGGATACGGCCGCGATCGAAGTCGATGCGGTCGATGATTTGCGGTCCATATTGTGCGAGGGCTTCGCTTCGATCGCCTGCGAATTGGAAGGGAAGCCCGGTGTCGTATTGAAGACCCGCGGCAACCCAGAGACGCGGTGCGATCCGATAGCGCGCGCGTCCGCGAATGGTGTGGCGCTGATCTTGAGAGCCGGGAAAATGGCCGGTGAGATCTGCCGCTGCCGCAGTCGCATCGTTGCCGAGAAAAAGTCCGCCAGTGACGGGATTCCACACATTGCCGAGTTCGTAAGAGTAGCTGAGGAAGCCTGAGAAGCGGCGCCAATCGGGGAGATCGAGCTTGGCTTCGGCTCCGTAGATTATCGCCTTGCGGAAGGAGATGGGAAAACTGATGGTGGTGTTATCGATCTGATCGTCGTCGGCGTAGTCATTGACGAAACGGCGGAAGTAGTTGGCGTCGAGCTTGAAATGATGAGCGAGGACGGTGGTCAATCCGGCTTCATAGTAGTCGCCTCGCGACGGTTTAACGGGCAGACGGAGGAAATTGGCGGGATCGATGGACTCGACCTTGGTTGAGCTGGATAGCAGGATGTTCTCAAAGGACGGCGTCTGAAAAACACGGTCATAGGAGAAATGCGCGACTGCGTTGGCGGACGGGAAATATCGTGCGATGGAGAAGCGGGGCTGGAGGGCCTGCTCATTGAGTATCAGCTGGTAGTGATCCCAGCGCAAGCCGGCGGAGATGGTCCAGTTCTTCAGACGGACCAGGTCCTGCACGAAGATGGCCTGCTCTAGATCGGGGTGCTGGTCCTGGAAGGAGAAGGTTGGCGAGAGAACGCTATTGGCAGAGTCTGTGACGTTGTAGCTTGTGTCTTCATGCAAGAAGGCGTTGTCGCTCTCGATGCCAGCCTTCCACTCCTGCGATCCCCGGTTGAAGACGAAGCCGACTTTGAGGTAGCCATCTCGGAAGGAATTATGCTGGAAGACAGCAATGGGAGCTGACTCGGAGTTGGAGTAAAAGTCATTGGAGTTGTCGCGCACCATGCCGTGAAGATCGCCGGTGGCGCGTCCGGAGAAAGTGTGCCGATAGGACACGGCGCCCATCGTTTCCATGTTGTCGGCATTCTGGCGCTGGCCCGCAGCCTGCTGAACCAGTTCGTTAGGAATATCGTAACGGGCAATCTCATGGCGCAGGCTGATGCCGAACCTGTCGTTAGCCGTGAACTCGTGCCGAAAGTCGATTGAAAAGTCGCCTACCGTACCGGTGTTGGAGTAGTTTTGTGGGACAACAGGGTTGAGATAGTGGCCGGTTCGGCTGCCGCTGCCGCTGGCTCCCAGGGCGTTCCTGCCTCGTTGGTACTGAGCCCTTGCGAATGCTCCGGCAGAGTCAAAACTTCCACCGAAGAGAGAGAGCTGGCCATGAAGGCCAGATTCGGCGTCCTGTTGGGTGTTGATCTCGATGACGCCGCCCATCTTGCGCCCATATTCAGCGGAAATACCAGCAGTGTAAATGCTCATCGACTGCACATCGTCGGCTTCGATCTCAGGCCCGAAGCCCGGCGAACGGTTGTCGGTCAGGGGAACTCCATCGATGACGAACTGCGTTTGGTACTCGGAGCCACGGGGATGGAGGACGGCGTTGCCCTCATAGAGCCAGCCGGGCTGGGAGTTGACGAGGTCCTGCAAGTCGCGACCCGGAATGGAGCCAAGCCGGCTTTGGATGAAGTCGGAGCCAATCTGAGAGACGGAGCCCGCCTGTTCGGGATCTATGAGAGTCTCGGCCGCAGTCACATTTATGGATTCGTTGACCGGGGACAACCGCAGCGCGATCTTCAAGCTCGTGGGCAAGGATGAGCGAATCCGGAGAGGTTCGGAGTCTGGCGCGAAGCCGGGCTGCGCAATATCGAGTCGATAGACGCCGAATGGGAGATGCTGCACTTCCAGATCCCCCTGGTCGTTTGTCATGAGAGCACTTCGATACTGATTGGCCCGGCAGACGATCTGCACAAGAGTTTTCACACCCAGGCCGGAGGGATCGACGACTTTAAGGCGCAGCTCACCTTGATTAGCTTGGCAAATCAGTGGCACGGCCGGCAAGAGGAACAGAGCTGAGAGTATCTTCGTCATGGCGGCCTCTTTCATTGGGTACCGATGATCAACCCGCTTCTCTCGCATAGCGCCAAGATTGCCTCACTCAGCATGGATTATCAAGGGCATCTGGAGTTCGAAGAACAACAAGGCCACCCATGATCAGAAGGTAGGGGAGAATCATCGATCCATTGAGGAGGTTGTCGATGGCCACCATCAGGATGAGCGCGGCCATGGCCAAGCGAGGGTTTGGCTCGGCGAGAGCGTCGTCTCCGGTTGGCGCCCAGACTGCGCGAATGACCGGCAGGAAGAGTATGGTCCCAAAGGCAATCAGGCCAACCAATCCGTAGAAGCCAAAGACAAGCAGCCACAAGTTCCACGGACGGAGATCGCCGTTCTGCCACCAGTTCCATTGACCGTAGCCGAGGAGAGGCTTCTCGAGAGCAACCGTAATTTGGCTCTCATCGCGGGCCAAACGCCAGGCGAGGGAGTGGCGACCGATGCCTGTGAGAGCTGTTGAGATTGAGCGGGCCATTTCGTTGCTTTGGGCCACAGTGCGCAGTGAGACGAGGTTGGACATCCGAAAGAGTGTGAACGAGAGAATGCTCGCAACCAGGAGAGCAACAAAGGCACGCCGGAAGGAGCGCTGCCGCAACATCGCCAAAGGCGCGAGGAAGAGAAGCAAGAGGATGCTGCCCGCGGACTGGCAGAGGAGCGTGACCAGAGCCAACCCTGCTGCGACCCATTCCATGGGCAGACCTAGAATCCGATCTGCCAACCGATGCAGCGCGAGGAAACAAGCAAGCAGAGCGGCCGCAGCCATCCAAGTGCCCAGTTGATTTCCGTCCTCTAAAAAACCGATGGGACGAAAGCCAATGTAACGCGTGGCGCCGACCCAGCGGTAAGGCTGGTAGCCATAAAAGAACGCGTAGAGTTGAGGTCCGGCGAAGATCTCGAAGAGACAGACGGGCACGTAACAGATACCGGCGATTACGCACGCCTTGGCGGCGAGGAGCAGCGACCGGTTATCTGAAAAGTAGATGCGGCCAAGCATCCAGGGCACTCCCCAGGAGATCGCCTGGTAGGCTGCACCCAACAGAGCCTCACGATGCGTGTTCCAATGCGTGGCCGCCGACAAGAGAGGCACGCAACACCATACGGCCATGGGAAGATCGCAGATGTCAGGCCTGAAGTTCTTCAGGTCGGCGAAATGAAAGAGGATGACTCCTGACAGAGCCGCAAGCCCGGTGGCGGTGGCCTTAGTAAGAAAGTAGCCCCCGGGAAGACAGACTCCGAGAATCCAGTAGGGAAATGGGTCGGTCGTGACGCGGTAGTTCGCGCCAGGAAGAATCGCCCAACCGCCGAGAAAGTTCGCTAGAATTGCTATGCGCACGGGAAAGCGGCGGAAGAGATAAGCGCCGGCGGGGATGAAACCGAGAAGGATGACAAGGGGAGGAATGTGCATTGCGTTCCCGGAGTGCCTCCTGACGGCGGATTCGGAATAGCTCTTACATTTTGAAATCTGTGTGGAATTGCTTGTCTGCTGCCGCTTACGGGATCTTGATGCAAGGTAAGTAACCCATGACCGAGAGAGTTTCACCGCGTAAATTGCCGACGCCCGCGACCATCGAGGTCTGGACGATCGATCTGGACGAGCCGCTGAATCAAAGAACAAATCTCGACGACATCCTGTCAGCCGACGAAAGGGGGCGTGCGGGGCGCTTTCATTCTGCGAGAGACGCTTCCCGGTTCAGGGTCTGCCGGACGATGTTGCGGCTTGGATTGGCGCGGTACCTGGAGACAACTCCGGGAAAAATTGCTTTTGCGACAAATCGCCATGGCAAGCCGTATATCGCGGAATGCCCCGCTCTGCATTTCAATGTATCTCATTCCGGCGGATTGGGAGCGATTGCCTTTTCGAATGCGGGAGAGGTTGGTATCGACGTGGAGGCTACCGATCGCGACATTGAGGCTCTGGAGATCGCCACGGCAAATTTCACCAAGCGCGAGGCAGCGATGGTGGCGGCCGCAGAGACGGCGCAAGAACAGGCGCGTATCTTCCTGCGGCTCTGGACACGGAAAGAGGCGATCTTGAAGGCGGCCGGGAGTGGATTGCTGGGCGGGTTAGAAGGTGTTGACGTCTCGCATGGGCCTCTGGATCGGGTACGGTGTGCGACGGACGCGAGCGCCGATTTCGCCTGGAGAATAGAGGATCTGCGATTGGCGGACGGTTTTGCAGGTGCTGTGTCTGCGCCGGCGGGAGACTGGTCGATCGAGCAGTCTTCTGTCAGCTTTCGAGAGGCACTCGGGGCTTCGCGACTCGTCGTGAAGTGACTTTGGGCCAGGTCAATTCTTGATGATTAACTCAGGAGAGGAACGGGACGCCTGGGCCGAAGAGGCCCCCTTGGGGTGTGAGAAGAATATTTACAGGAATTTCTCTGATAGACAGAGAAGCTCGTAAGTTTTTTTGTTTCTTTCAATTGCGCGTCATTGACGCCGCGGATTTGGCGTGAGACACGAACAGTTCATTTGAAATTGGGCAAAGCCGATCTGGCAAAATCTTGGCTTTTCTGATACGTTTTCCTTACTGAAAGTATATGGCCGACGAGCAATATTCGATGTGATGGGCGGCACAACTGTTAAAAAAGCGTTCATCAAGCGAATCGTTGATCGCCACACAACGGAAAAGGAGCAAAACATTTATCCCAATCTCAAGCTGCGAATGTACACAACCGGCATGCGCCAGAATCGGCTGGCGAAGCTGGTAGGCATCGATGAGGCTTACCTGAGCCGCATCATCAACGGGCTCCGTGTACCTCGGCAGCGAATGCGACAGGAGATCGCAAAGGTGTTGGGGTGCGATGCGAATTGGCTCTTTGAAACGGTTGAGAAGGATTCCGGCACTATAGAAGTGAACATGGGGGTCGGCGGAAGTCTTCTCCACCAGTAAGTGAAGGATTGCAACACTTGTTTGAAGCTGCTTTGGTGCCGGGGGCACTGTGCTCCAGCGCATCTCTTCCCATTAATTTTGGACAAACCAAACCACTTTTGCACCCCGGACTGGAGTGACATGGGCGAAGCCTGCTTAAGCACTGAAATCAACTTGTGGGAGCAGCCTCACGCGGAGAATCCCAATCGAGGGTGGTACGCGGTACAGACCGGTTATCGTTGCGAGCAGCGCGTGGCATCAGGGCTGAGCGCAAAGGGATTCAGGACCTATCTTCCATTGCTTCGGGAGGTGCACCAATGGAAGGACCGCAAGAGGGTGGTGGAGGTGCCGGCATTCAGCGGATACCTCTTCCTTCACTATGAACCGAGTTTGCGCAACCGGGTCAGGGTGCTGGAGACGAACGGCATTGTTCGCTTGCTGGGCGGAAACCACACACCAAGCCCGATTTCAGATTTCGAAATCGAAGCAGTTCATCGAACACTCGGCAGCAGCGTGCCCTGCGATCGCTGCGACGCGCTGACGCCTGGTACGCATGTGCAAGTTACGCGGGGTCCCCTGGCAGGCGTGCAAGGACGCCTGGCGCGGATCAAGAACAATCTTCGTCTGATAGTTACCATTTCAGTATTCTCCCAAGCCATTTCGGCCGAGCTGAACTTGAGCGACGTGGAAGCAGTCCACGACCGATCCAGATCAAATTGAACAGACCGGAATCATTGACTCTGCATCTCAACAAGCAATACCGAGATCCGAACGATAGAGCTCGGTGCAAGTAGGGCGCGCAGTCGGGAGATGTCAGTCCGTCTCATCTCAAAGCTTTCATAATCTTCTGCTGTTGCAAATCGCAACTTCTTACTCTTTCCGCTGGACGGAGCCGGTTCGATAAGGGCTTTTTCCCGAAGAGCGCCGCTCAAAGACTTCCACCATCCCCCCCGGTGACGAGAGTGCCGGTAACCTCGGTTTTCGACTGCCGGGCACCGGTGCGCTCAGGCCATCGAGCCGAGCCGGTGCGTGACCGAACGAAGCATGGAGGAGCGATGAACATGGCGAAACCCAAGGATCCCCGCGTTGCCATACTCGGTGTGGCGATCGACAACCTGACAATGGATGAAGTTTTGGATGTCATAGAGGCCAATATTGCCGAAGGAGGATTTCATCAAATTGCAACCGCAAACGTAGATTTCCTCATGAAATCGATTCACGACGAGGAACTTTACGAGACGCTCGCCAGCTGCGATCTCGTCCTTGCCGACGGCGCACCGCTCGTTTGGGCATCGCGACTGTTGGGAACGGGGCTCAAAGAGCGGGTTGCGGGAGCAGATCTTGTACCGCGTCTGGCGGAGTTGTCGGCCCAACGCGGCTATCGACTTTTCCTGCTGGGCGCAGAGGAGAGGAGTTCAGAAGGCGCAGCTAGATGGATGGAAGAGAACTATCCAGGCGTCTGCATCGCGGGACGCTACAGTCCGAAGCATCAGCCGTTGGAAGAGATGGACCACGAGGAGATCCTGTCGCAGATCAATGCCGTGCGGCCGGACATACTCTTGGTGGCCTTTGGCAATCCCAAGCAGGAAAAATGGCTGGCGATGCATCGGCACCAGTTGGAGGTTCCGGTCTGCATCGGAGTCGGCGGATCGCTGGACTTCTTGAGCGGGAGAGTATCACGCGCGCCGTTGTGGATGCAGCGCGGCGGAATGGAGTGGCTGTATCGCACGATGCAGGAGCCAACGCGACTGGCAAAGCGCTACATCAGCAATGCCGCGGGGCTGCTGCGCTATCTTCCTATGCAACTGGCGGCGATGGCGATGCAAGGCAGACGGTGCAGACAGACGCGCATCTCGCACGAGATGGCCGGGCCGGCCCTGGTGCTGCGGATCGACGGGGATTTCACCGGCGCGCTATTGCCACAATTTGAATCCGACGTTCGGGATGCTGTTCAAGCGGGCTCACACGTTGTGCTCGACATGAGCAACACGGCATACATCGGAGCGGACGCGCTTGCCTCGCTGATCCACGTGATGAACATAGCCCGCTGCTGGAAACGCGAACTCTGGCTGGCCGGCCTGGACCGGCTTTTGGCTCAGGTTGTGGGCGCGTCGCGGTTGCGGCTGTTTTTTCGCATGGCACCAAAGGTCGCGGAGGCCTTACGGCGCATCCAACCAGAGACGGTACCTGTTTCGCAATATGGGGAGGGATGGGCGTACTGCCGCATAGGCGGCCAGTTGATTCCCATTCATGCCCAGGAAATTCCCGCTGTCTACCGTCAGGTGCAGCAATTGCTCAACCGGAGTCTTGCGGTTGAGCCGGTGGCAGGCGTCTCGCAGAGCGGCCGTGAAATAGATGGCTTGATGCGGGAGTTGGCGCCCGCGGATGCCGCGTAAATCGACACCAGCCGGATCAACTGGAGATCAATCGCATGTTCATATCGCAAGCGCTCGACGTTGTTGGGATTGCACTGGTGCTGGCTTCGCTGCCGCTGCTTGTGGAGCTGGCAGTGCTGACCAGCGCTTCCCTGCTGCCCGTAAAGCGAACCAGAGAGCAGAACGACCGAGCGGAGGAGTTTCCACTTACGGTGGTGGTTCCAGCGCACAACGAGGAGGCACTTATCGGACGATGCGTTGAGAGCCTCGTATCCTCGGCCGGCCCCGGCATAGACCTGGTGGTGATCGCTCATAACTGCACGGACCGGACGGCGGAAGAGGCCGCGGCTGCCGGAGCAAGGGTTCTGAGACTGAACGATCCCGATCAGAAGGGCAAGGGTTTTGCGTTGAGCCTCGGTTTTGCCGAAGCTCTCGCAGGGCCCTCTCAGGCAGTGATGGTTGTCGATGCGGACTCGATCATCAGCAGAGGCCTCATCGCAGCGGTGCGACAGCGTTTTCTGAGCGGCGCGCGTGCTGTGCAATGCCGTTATGAGGTCTACAACTCAGAGGGGAGCAGCCGCACCAGGCTGATGGCGCTTGCCTTTCAAGGATTCAATGTGATTCGTCCGCGCGGCCGCGAGCGTCTGGGCCTCTCCGCGGGAATCCTGGGCAATGGCTTCGCTCTGCACCGCGAGGTGCTGACGCGGATTCCATACGAAGCTTATTCCGTCGTCGAGGACCTGGAATATCATCTTTCCCTGGTTCGAGCCGGCATTCGCGTGGAGTTTGTCGACACGGAAGTGGTGAGCGGTGAGATGCCGCGCTCGGACGAGGGAGCGCGCACGCAGCGCGCTCGATGGGAGGGTGGCCGGAAGCGGGTCACGAGAGAGTGGGCTCCGAAGCTGATCTCGGAGGTGATGCGCGGGCGAGTACGGATTCTCGAGCCGTTGCTCGATCTGCTGGCCGCGCCAATTGCGACAGAGGCATGCCTGCTGCTGATTGCACTCTGCCTGCCTGTTGCGTGGCTCAGGCTGTATGCGCTGACAGGAATTTTGGTGCTCGCGATGCATGTTGTGGCTGCTGGCTGCAGCGGTTCCGGATTGCGCGGGACGTTGAGAGTCCTGGCAACGGCTCCGGGCTACGTCTTGTGGAAGCTGCTCATGCTCCCAGAGGTGATGCGCGCTTCACGCGCGGATTCAGCATGGGTGCGCACCGCTCGCGATACGCCGGGAGATGGCCAATGACAGCGAAGCTATTGAAGGAGTTGTCGATGAGATTGCCGATTCAACGTCCTGCGCTCGTGTTGTGCTGCTGCGCGTTGCTTGCGCTCGGTGCGTTCAATGCGCAATCGGCAGGAGCCGCGCAAGCAGACGATCAGCCGTCGGACAAGGACACGCAGCATGGTGTTCAAGCGACCGCCGATCCCGACCAGGAGACTCAGGCCGATCCGAAGCTGAAACTGAGCCCCATTGAGGCGCTGCGCAAGTTTGAGCCAGCGGCGGATGAAGAGTACACACTGGGCGCGGGGGATGAGATATCTATCCAATATCCTGGCCGGCCCGATTTGGCGAGCAAGGATGTCATCGGTCCCGATGGGCGCATCACGCTTCCGCTGGCTGGGCCGATCAAGCTCGCCGATTTGACGCGCGAGGCAGCGGGAAAGAAGATCGTCGAGGCGATGTCACCCTACTATACGCAGCTAGCAGCAACTGTTCAGGTGGACAAGTATGGCTCGAATCATGTCACGCTGCTGGGGGACGTGAAGAGTCCCGGCATGGTGACGTTTGAACAGACGCCAACATTGCTCGAGGTGCTTTCGAGGGGCGGCATTGAAGCCCGGCCTGACGGCAGTGTGCCAGAGCAATGCGTGATCTACCGCGGGGATCAGGTGTACTGGGTTGAATTGCAGCATCTGCTGACGACGGGCAGCCCGCTGGCGGATCTTCGATTGCGCCGCAACGACGTGGTGTTTGTGCCGGCGTTGTCAACGAGAACGGTGACGGTCATGGGGCAGGTTCAGCATCCCGGGCCAATCGCGCTGAAGCATGACTCGACTTTGTCCTCTGTTTTGGGCGAGGCAGGCGGAGTGAGCGATGGAGCCGGTGGGAATCCGGAGATTCAAATCGTCCACCGCTCCAAGGGAGACAAAACTCAGTATGTGCGCTTCCGCGATCTGCTGAAGCCGAATGGCGGGATGGAAGTCTCGCTCTATCCCGGCGACGTGGTTTATGTCCCGAAAAGTGGCATGGCGAAGATGGGTTTCGTCATGCAGCAATTGGCGCCATTCGTGACGATGGCAAGCTTTGCGGCACTGGCCGCTCATTGAGGTGGAAAGGCTGGCCATGATTCATTCAACACCCGAGAGTTCGTTACAAGGAGCAGCCAAGACCCTGCCAGCCTCGCCGCTGCGCAAGGTCGCGAGTTCTTCCGAAGGGACGCGCCCGGTTATCGATGTGGTTGGCAGCCTTCGCCGCCACTGGTATGTCTCGGCGATCGTGCTTGTTGTTCTTGCGGCCGCCGGCGGATTCATCCTTTGGAAGAAAGGCAAGCCGGTTTACGAGTCACACAGTGTGGTCTATCTGTCGCCCAAGTTTCCGAAGATGCTGGTGGGCGACACGGAGGTCGAGCTTCCTTACGACTCGTACGTTCAGGATCAGATCCAAACTGTGACGCGGCGCGATATCGTCGCGGACTCGATCTCGAAACTTCCTTATGCGGTGCGGTACCGGCGAGGATTAACGCCGTCGTACCAGGGTCCGGCGCTACCCTATGAGATTGAGCTGCTGCAAAGCGAGCTTGAGGTCAAGAGACTGGGATCGACCTATGAGATGTCGATCGGGCTGCAAGGAGCCTCGCCGACGGACCTTGCCGAGATTGTAAACACGGTGACCAACACCTATATGGACCGAATGAAGAACGAGGAGTTCTATGGGCTGAATGATCGCCTGAATACTCTCCGGCTGGAGAAGACACGTCTGCAGAAGGATATGGACGACCAGATGGGCGAGCAGGCGCAGCTGATGCAGCAACTTGGCGTGGCGACACTTGGGAGCAAATCTGGCGGGACAGACATCTACGATACGACTCTGCAGAAACTGAGCGACGAGCAGGTTACCGCTCACATGCAAAGCCAGGCAGCGGAGGCGCAGTTAGCAGCGGTTGTGAAGGGCAGCAGCGGTCCGGGCGGATCGGCGGTGATGGAAGCCGACGAGGACCAGGCGATCGCAACGGACCCAGGTCTATCTGGAGTGCGAACCTCGCTGAACAACAGGCGAGCCGCGCTAATCGAAGAGATGAACGGCCTGCGGCCGGATCATCCGATCTATCAGAAGGACAAGGAAGAACTGGACTCAATCGACGTGATGATGAACAACCTGCGAAAGCAGGCTGGCGAACACTTGCAGGACAGGCTGCGTCAAGAAGTGGCGCGCACGAGGATGATTGAACTGCAGTTGGGCCAGGAGCTGGCGCAAAGAACACATTCGGCAACCTCGGCAGCTCCGAAATTCCAAAGAGCCGCGGCGCTTGGCCCAGAGATCGACAGCCTGCAAAAAGCATATAGTGCTGTCGATGACCGCATCCGGGATCTGGAGCTTGAAAGCAGTTCTCCGGGTTCGATCCACGTATCTTCAACGGCGCTCACTCCGCTCAATCCGGAAGCGAGCAAACTTAAGCTATATCTGCTGGCCTTGGGTCTGTTCAGTTTTGTGTGCGCCATAGCCGCTCCGGTCGCAATGGACCTGCTGGACAACAGAATCTTCACGGCTCGCGATGTCGAACAGGTCGTGGGCTTTCACCCGCTCGGCGTGCTGCTGGACAGCTGCGAGTTCCGTCGCGAGATTGCGGGCGAATACTATCTGCGCCTGGCCGCAGGCATCGATCACGCTGTGAGGAGTTCGGGCGCGCGGGTGTTTCTGTTTACCTCCCCGTCGCATAGCAGCGGAACCAGCACCGTTGTGAGAGAGCTGAGCGAAAAACTGCGAACTCTCGACTTGAGGACACAAACCATCGTCGCATCGGCGCCCGAAGGACTGGAGTTTACCGGCACGAACGTTCCATGGCGGCCTCAACTGCTTCTGCAGAAGCAGAGCAAGGCCGACGAGAGCCGGCTCACGGCCCTCACGCCAATTTCAGCATCCTACGGCCGGACAGAACACGATACCGGGCAAGATACGCCGATGCTGAACTCAGTGTTTCAAGGTTTGCATCATGGAAGCGATCAACACGACGTGATTCTGATCGACGCAAGCCCTCTGCCGATTTCCGCGCATACCGAGTACCTGACGAGAGTTTCCGACGTGACTGTGCTGGTAGTGAAGTCGAGCACGACGACCAAGCAGGAACTGGATCGCGCCGCGCGACTGCTGGAACGCCTGGATGTCGCGGGCGTGGCGGTGGTTCTGAACAAGATTGGTTTGGAGCGCGCGGATCGCGCATTGAAGAAGGAACTCCGCGGATACGAACAGTCGTTCAGACGGCGCCGCTCAGCATCAGTGAAGGATCCGGTTCGGCGGGAACGGAGTACCGCCTAAGAAGCAACAGCCCGGCGAGATCGACGACAACTTATCTCGGAAGGAGAGCGATTCCACGGCCATGAGCGCACGGCCAAAGACACTATGCGCCCACTTGAGATCTCTCTTATCCTTCTGATCGCCGCCGCTGCGTTTTGCCGGCTGAGGCAACGCCGGCCGCTCACCGGCGTCCTGTTGATGGCATCTTCTCTGTTGGTGCTGATTGCTCACGTCGTTTTCGAAGGCGCGCATTGGCAGATGATTCCCGCATATGCTGCCTACGGAGTTCTCTTCGTGACCGCTTGGAAAAAGGACGAAGGCCAGGGTCGATTCAAAAGAATGACGCCGTGGCCTGCACTGCTGCTCGCGGCTGCAAGCGTGTTGTTCTCGCTTGTGTTACCGATGTTCAGGCTGCCTGCACCGACGGGGCCTTATCCGGTTGGCACGTCGATCCTCTACTTGAAGGACTCGTCCCGCATCGAAGATGCCTCACCGTCGGGAGGCTCGGCGCGGGAACTGATGGTTCAGCTTTGGTATCCAGCTCAGCCATCGCACAATCGTCTGGCCCGTTACCGTGAACCGCGAGAGACGGAAGCGCTGAGCTCCTACCAAAGCGCGATACTCACGCATTCGCGGTTCGATGCCCCAGTGGCTCTCGCGGGAGCGCCGTTTCCAGTGGTCCTTTTCAACCATGGATGGGGAGGCAGACGAACCAACGACACCTTTTTGACCGAGGAGCTGGCCAGTCATGGTTATGTTGTCGCCAGTATCGATCACACGTACAACGCACGACTCGTCGAGATGCCTGACGGGCGGATCGTGCATGGCACTGGAGCCAACGAAATCAACGATCCGGATAGCAGCACCGCAGAGCGTGTCAAAGCAATCTGGAACAAAGAGCTCACAAAGTGGGTCGCAGACCAGCGCTTTGTACTCGATCGACTGGAGGCAATGAACCGTGCGAGTGTCTCACCGTGGACAGGTCGCCTTGATACCAAGACGTCAGGCGCCATTGGGCACTCGTTTGGTGGAGCAGCGGCCACAGCGCTGTGTGCCGAAGATCCGAGAGTGCATGCAGCGGTCAATATGGATGGGTGGTTCTTCGATGCGATACACAAGCGAGCCGAGAATCAGCAGTTGCTGGTGATCGACGCCGCAACCAACCAAGAAAGCGTAACAACGGGTCCAAATGCGACGGTCGAAGAGGTTCTTGACGCCACAGACTCAGCCGATACAGAGGCGTCGCTACGCAGGTTTGGCGGATATCTGGTCACCGTTAAGGGGACCGAGCACGATGACTTCACCGACCAGCCTCGGATTTCCCCGCTGCGCGCCATCTCCCATCGCGGGGCGGTTTCCGCAGACCGAATTGAGGCAATTGTACGGAGCTACGTGGTTGCTTTCTTTGGCAAGACACTTCGAGGTGAAAAAGGCGGAGTGCTCGATGCTCCCACGAGTCCCTTTGCGGAGACTTCGGTGGAAACCTGGCCGGCAAACAACGAAAGGGCCATGGCATCCACTCGATTCTGACGATCAAACATCAGCCGCATCGCATTCCGACTCCCAACCGATTGTGCAAACCCGCATAGTAAGGGGACTCTATGCCCACAGCAGTTTCCGATCGCATCCTCCAATGCGAGCCCGACGTCTTCACCGAGAATCTGAATCGACTGCCGTACGATTTTGCTCACACTCTGGCCGGGAACCCGCTCTTCGAGCTTTCGAGGCTCGTGGATCTGGCCGAGAAGGTTGCAACACGCGCCGCTCCCCACCTGCCCGGAGGGGACGTGTACTTCAACGATGGACTGATTGAGCCAGGCGAGAAGCCCGTACGTCCAGAGTTGCCGCGAACGGCTGCGGCCGATTTCATTCGCAAGATCGAAAGTGCGCAGGCCTGGATCATTCTCAAGCATGTGGAGCGCGAGCCGGGGTATCGCGAGGTGCTGGAAGGCTGCATACGCGACATTCTTCAACTCTCTGGAGCGGAGTTGCTGCGCAAGATCAAATGGTTCGAGGCGATTCTCTTCATCACCTCGCCGAATCGCGTAACGGAGTACCACCTGGATCGCGAGGTTTCGTGGATATTTCAACTACAGGGCGACAAGGAGATTCACGTATTCGACCGGGCCGACAAAGACGTCGTCCCCGATCAGGAGCTTGAAGTCTACTGGACCGCCGACAATCGGGCAGCACGCTACAAGACGGAATATGAACCGAGGGCAATGGTTTATCAGATGCGTCCGGGGACCGGCGTGCATATCCCAATCAACAGTCCGCACTGGCTGCGCAACAAAAATAACATCTCTGTAACACTGAATGTTAATTTCCAGTTTTACGACCGGCACTGGGCAAACCTATATCGCGCGAATTACTACCTTCGCAGGGCCGGCATAACACCCCATCCACCCGGCGTGCATCCAATAAGTGACCGCATCAAGAGCGCGGCCTTCACCGTATTGCAAAGAGCGAAGCATACGGTAAAGGGGCGACCGCACATTCCTGCAGAGGCGCGCGAGCAAAACAGAAGGATCGCACAGCTGGCGGGGATGAGCTAACTGCCGAACATTACCAAGTCCCTGGCCGCATGGTTTCGTGCTCTTCACCCTTGCGACAGAAACAAATACGCCGCAAGGATCGGGCACCCACATTGGTACAACAACAAACGGTCAGATACCCAGAGGAGAAAACTTCTCATGCTTGAACTCTCGAACAAATCCGTGTCCGCCGGGTCACGAATGAAATCTCGCATCCCCACGGCGTTCATCTTGACGGCAGCGATCGCAACTAGCGCCGCGTCCTCTCTGACGGGCGCGCAGGATGCTTCACACGATCCCCATCGATATAAATTTGCGCTACTTAATGCGCCGTTCGTGGGAGTCACTCAAACCCTGGGCTATGGAATCAACGATCTCGGCATGGTAGTTGGCAGCTACAACGACGCTGTAGGCGATCACGGGTTCGTTCTGGAGCGCGGCATCTACACCCCAATTGATTTTCCCCTGCCAGGCGCGCAGAACACAGTTGCTTTTGGCATCAACAACCGCCGCGAGATCGTCGGCAGTTACACCGCGGGTGGAGTTGGTCACGGATTTCTTTTCAAGGATGGAGTTTTCACCACTCGTGATTTCCCTGCGCCGGGAGTGACGCAGACGCAGGCGAGAGGAATCGACGGTCAGGGGCGGATCGTGGGCACCTACATTGACGATGCAGGATCCCATGGGTTCCTTTTCAACCTCGGGGTATTCACCGCGGTCGATGTTCCGTTTGCGGGCGCCTGCTGCACGATTGCTTCCGGAATCAACGACCGTGGCGAGATCGTTGGTTCTTATGGCGGAGGCGACGGATTCATTCACGCCTTTGTGCAAGAGAACGGTGAGTTTCGCACCATCGATCTTCCCTTCCCAAACAATCAGGGATTGGCGTACGCAATCACCAATCGGGGAGAGATCGGTGGAACGGGGTTCATTCTCGATCGTGGAGGCATTACACTGCTGTCTGCCTTGAATCCAAATGCAGTGAACGCGGTTGCCTTGGGTGTGAACGACCGGGGTGAGATCGTCGGGATCGTTGGAAACCCCCAGGAATCGAGCTTCCTGCTGGAGCCGGAATAAGGTTTCCCTGGGGCAATCCCATTCAACCTGTCCCACGAGACGCAAATGAACAAACACGATACTGGAGATCAACTATGCTGAGACCACTCGTCAGTGAGAGTCGCGGAGATTGTCTGCAGCAGGGGGCCGTGGGGATAAAAGTGGCCGCCGGGAAGAACCTGCATCGCGAATCGGCGGCGCGTGTGATGCTTCCAGGCCATCAATTCATCCCAACTCACGCTTGCATCGTTGATTCCAGCGAAGACGGTGATCGGGCAGTCGAGCGGCTCATCCTGCTGGAAACGATAGCTCTCGACCACAGCGATGTCGGCGCGCAAAATCGGGAGGAAGACCTCTTTGAGACTCTCATTCTCGTGAAACTCCTGCGGGATTCCATCGTAGAGACGAGTGAGTTCTTTCACGAATTCGCGGTCGGAAAGGGAGTGCAGCAGGCCGGCGTCGTCGCCTTGCGCATCGGGTGCACGACGACCAGAGAGAAAAAGCCAAACGGGCATCGGAGCGCCTGCCCGCCGCAGCCTGTGCACCCACTCAAATGCGAGGAGCGCACCCATGCTGTGTCCGAAGATTGCAAAGGGAAGATCGACCCAGGAACGCAGTTCGCGATCGATGCTGTCTACCAGCAGATCGAACCGGGTGCAGAGAGGCTCGGAGAGCCGGGTTTCTCGTCCGGGAAGCTGGACCGGGCATATCTGCACAAACTCCGGCAGCCCGGCGGTCCAGGAACGATAGGCCGTAGCGCCGCCGCCCGCATGAGGAAGACAGAAGAGGCGCATACGCAGATTGCCCGCCACTGGCTTGATTTGAAGCCAGGGTGTAGTTCGATTCAAGCCGGAGGTCCCCCGGTTTCGATTTTACCTGACGCACGCACGACCATTTACGGCCGAAGCGACAATGTGAAACGATACGAAGCTCCGAAGCCCTATTGGAAGAAGCTCCAACAGTTCCCCTCAGAGAGCTTTTTCTCGAATTCCGTGTACACATTTTCCCCTGAATCTTTGAAAGAGCGAGGTCAGCAGAACAAATATGGCGACATCGGGATTTTGGCAAAGAATCGGTGCAAGCGTACCTTCCACGCAGCTATGGGACGTAAGGCCGGCCGCGGGTTCCTCGCCCAGCTCACGAGGAATGGTCGCGCTGTGGATGGTTCTGGACGGGATTACTATCCTGTTTTCCGCATTAATCGTTACTGTCTATGAGTGGCACGCGGGGCCTGTTGCCGGCGCGGTCAGCCTGTGGCAGCGCATCCTTATTCAAGACCGGTCGCTAGGAATTCAGTTGGCGACCCTGTGCGGGTTTGCCGCGTCTCTGATGATCACCAGTCGACGGATGCATTTGTATACGCCCAAGCGCCTGGGCGGCTTTCTGCATGAACAGAACCTGAGTGTGCAGGCATGCTTCATATCGGGGCTGTTGCTTACTGGCACGCTCTTCCTGGTTCATGCTGAAGTGATTCCTCGCCGCATCGTAGTGAGCCGCAACGTGTTCATCGTCGGAACCGGGCCCGAAGCGCATGCGTTACGCAATCATCTCGATCGGATCCGGCATCTTGGCTACAACTTCAAAGGCTATATCGCATTTCCGAGCAACTGCTCAAACTGTGACGACGAATCGAGCGACGTGGTGGGCACGCTCGAAACGCTCTTCCAGCACACCCGTAAACATTTTGTGGATGAAGTGTTCTTCACAGCGCCCTGCGAGCAGCGCGGCGTGGTCAAGGACACGCTGGAGCAGGCCCGCGCCCACGGCGTGGATATGCGCGTGGTTCCGGATATGTACGACGGCCTGGTGTGGGAGAGCCCGATCGAATACATCGGCCAGTTCCCCACCATTCCGCTGCAACATGGCAGCGTGCCGGAAATAGCCCTGCTGCTGAAGCGAATGGTCGATATCGTACTGTCAAGCATGGTCCTGATCGCGATTTCACCGCTTCTGGTGGTCATTGCCGTCGCCATCAAGCTGGACTCGCCGGGCTCGATCTTCTATCGTTCGGAGCGCCTGGGAAAGAAGGGCCGCGTCTTCGGGTGTATCAAGTTCCGCACCATGGTGAGCGATGCGGAGAAGCGCCGCGCCGAACTTATGCACATGAATGAGCGCGACGGCGTGTTCTTCAAGATCACCAACGACCCGCGTATCACAAAACTGGGTCGCTTCCTGCGCAAGTACTCACTCGATGAACTGCCTCAGTTCTTCAATGTTCTCCTTGGCGACATGAGCATTGTAGGTCCGCGTCCACCGCTGGCCAGCGAGGTGAAGGAGTACAAGCTCAGCCATCTGCGCCGTCTCGACGTAACTCCGGGCATCACCGGACTGTGGCAGGTGCAGTCGCGCCAGGACCCGTCGTTTGACAGCTATGTTTCATTGGACGTGACCTACATCGAGAACTGGAGTGTGTGGCTCGATCTCAAGATCATCCTGCGCACTATTGGCGTGGTGATTGCTGGCACCGGATCCTAGCGCAATTCTCTGAGGTTCCATCGGCCAAGGTTGCCATTGAACAACGCCGGAAGGTCACAACCAAAAGGATGAGGTAACGAATTGCGTGCTTACCGGCACGCGACGAGAAGAAGTCGAGAGAAGGGTGAACGTGTCAATTTCTTGCATCGGTCACAAGCTAGCCGAATCTAAAATGCAAAGGTAAATTTCAACGGCACTCGCTAACGTGAGCGACACGGGCGAAGCCCGATTAGGCACAGCCACTACCCGCAAGACAGCGAGAGCCAACGTAATAACCGCCCTTCAAGATAGATTTCGAACCTGAATGACGCCTTAAGAGTTGCTGCAGCGGCTGCGCAGGGCGCATAGGAGTAAGGACGGAGGACGACCTTATGGTTACTACAAGCTATCCGCTCGCGGAGACGGCCATCTTCCCTCGCGATGCCGAGACCTGCAACCTATTTGCCACCAATTTCGACCAGCGCCCGTTTCAGTTTCGCCATGCTCTGCATGCGATGGAGATCTTTCAGATGCCGGCGCTGCTGAGCCTTGCCGAACGCTGCATGCGCAAACGGCAGTTCAAGAGCCACTACGAAACAGGCGAGCCTGTCGTCAATGGCTACTTCGGCAACAAGCCTGCGAATATGACATTGGTAGAGGCTCTTGAGCGAATCGGTGAGGGCAAGAACTGGATCATTCTGAAGCGTATTCACGAAGAACCAGAGTATCGCGCTGCTCTCGAGTCATTCATATCGGAGCTGTCGGAGGTTACGGGCATCGATCTACGCCGCAAGTATCGCGATCCGATCCTGACCGTCTTCATCACCTCGCCCAACCGCATTACGCCCTATCATCTGGACGGCGAGGCCAATTTTCTGGCGCAGGTGCAAGGGAGCAAATCTGTGTTTCTCTACAATGCACAGGATCCGCACATTCTGACACTGGAGGAGAAGGAGCGGTACTGGACCGGTCACCTGCTGGCGCCCAGATGGCACGACGGCTTATCGACGGGACAGTGGCATTATGAGATATCTCCGGGGCTTGGCGTTTTCAATCCTGCCACCTTCCCCCACTGGGTCAAGAACAACAACAATGTTTCAGTGTCCGTGAGTATCAATTTCAAGCGAGTCAGAAACGACGAAATTGGCGCATACCGCGCGAACTATTATGCGCGAAAGATCGGCTTGCATCCTACCGCGCCTGGGAAAAGACCAACACTGGACCGGTTGAAGAGTCTAACTTTCGGCAAGTTGTACGAAGGTGCTCACTCGGCGCGAACCGCACTGCGAACGCGTCTCGGAGTCTAGGGGCGCTCTATTGAGTCATGAGGTAACGAGATGCCAACTACAAACAACGAAAGCAGCCACGCCGACAACAGCTTCGACACGCTGCGCCTGTTTTTTGCAGTGCTGGTGATCTTCTCGCACAGTTATGCACTGGGCCGCGGCTCGAACGACACTGAGCCTCTGTTTGAGCTGACTCACGGTCAAATTACATTTGGAAATGTGAGTGTGTGGTCCTTCTTTGTTATCAGCGGGTTCCTCATCGCACAAAGCTGGACGCGGTCGCCGAAACCTCTGAAGTTTCTCAAGCGGCGCGTTTCGCGCATCTACCCCGGATTCATAGTTGCAGCACTGCTCACGGCATTCGTCGTCGTTCCATTTGCGGCTGATCCTGTAGCCCGGCAGCCGATCGCGATCGGGGATTTCCTGCTGCAAACTCTGAGGTTGCAGGTCTTCAATGTTTCGCCCGTTTTTGTCCATAACGCTCATTCCAATGCACTGAACGGTTCACTGTGGTCGGTGCCGTTTGAGTTCTGGTGCTATATCGGAATCCTGCTGCTGGGAGTGACGGGGATACTCCGCCGGCGGTGGCCGGTGGTGGCGATCTTTGCAGCGGTGATTGCATGGCATCTCTATTTATCCATCACCGGATGGATCCCAGGCGGCAAGATACTGGGAGTTATCCTGGGCTTTCCGCTATTCTGGGCGATTGTTCTGCCATTTTTCCTAGCTGGGACGCTTTTTCATCTGTTTGGCGGAAAGGCATTGTTTCGAACGCCAATGATGGTTGCAGCTTTTGCGCTTTTGGTTGCATCGAATTTCATTCCAAACGGGCTACTCGTCACACTTCCAATTTGCGGCGCATACCTTCTGCTGGGCCTGGCGTATCTGCCTTGGCTGCGCCCGCTGAACCTGGCACGATTTGGCGATTTCTCGTATGGCACTTATCTCTACGCCTATCCGATTCAACAGCTGATTGTGAAATACCATGGGGGGACGATGGAGCCATTGAAGCTCTTTTTGCTGGCTGCTCCGGCATCAATCGGAGTTGGCGCCCTCTCCTGGTTTCTTGTTGAACGACACTTCCTGGCGCACGAATCTGTGCTGAAGCAATTGAGAACTTTTACTGGCAAAGTAGCCAGGGGATTGGATTCCACGTGGGGAGCGGCGCGAAACCCGTCAGAAACGAGACGGAAGACTTCAGCGGGCAGACCTACGGGACAAGAGTTACCGGTCGAGGTAGTTTCCCAAAGCGCAGAGTGACCCAAAGGTTATCGAAGTGACGTATGCAAACCAGTCGTCCCAACTCAAACCACACTACTACTAGACACAAAGAGAGAGAGACCGATATTGACATACGACTCAACATCCTCGACCCTGACTCTTTCCGAAGACGAGTTAGAGGCGGAGGAGCGCGCGAGCGCGGAAGTGCGGGTCCACAAGAACCTGGAGTCGACGGCGATTCGGGCCACATTCTGGACCGTGATCGACTACGGATGTTCGATGGCGCTGCGCGTCCTGAACAGCCTGGTTCTGACTCGCCTGCTTATCCCGGAGTCATTCGGATTGATGACGCTGGTGACGACGCTGGTGGTCGGAATCAGCCTGATCTCGGATCTCGGCCTCGGGCCAAGCGTGATTCAAAACTCCCGCGGGGACGAGCCCGCGCTGCTGAATACAGTTTGGACATTACAAGTCCTTCGCGGGCTGGGCATCTTTGTTGTCTCGCTGATACTGGCCTGGCCGATGGTGCTTATCTATCATGAGCCGCGGCTATTCGCACTTATACCTGCACTTGGATTGAATGTTCTTATCAGTTCGTTCAACAGCACCAATCTGCTCTCGATGTCGCGGCACATGGGTGTGCGCAGAGTGTTTGTGCTTGACATCACCACACAGATCTTCACCCTGCTGGTGACGGCCGGCTGCGCATTGGCGATGAAGTCGGTGTGGGCGCTTGTGATCGGAGCAATCCTAAGCTCGATCTTCCGGCTCATCTTCAGCTTTTACCGCAAGCTGATCCCCGGAATCCGCAACACGTTCGCCTGGGATCGCGAGAGCCTGCATGGCCTGGTTCACTTTGGCAAATGGATCTTGATGTCAACAGCGTTCTTTTTCTTTGCATCGCAGGCAGACCGGCTCATTCTTGGAAAGCTGATCAGCTTTAGCCTGTTGGGCGTGTATGGAATCGCATACTCAGTCTCGGATATTCCGCGAGCAGTTATCTACGCGTTTTCCAATCGCGTCGGTTTTCCCTTCATTGCCAAGATGTCGCATTTGCCGATTGCTGAATTCAGGAAGGTTTTTTTGCAATACCGTCTGCGCACTCTACTATTCGGCGCGGCTATGCTGTGCCTGATGGTTCACTTGGGCGGCTTGCTGGTCACGACGATGTACGATCGCCGGTATCACGAGGCCTCTTGGATGGTGCCTGTTTTAGCGCTTGGCTTGTGGCACACGATGCTATATGCGACGACCATGCCGGCGCTTCTCACACTCGGTAAGTCGCAGTACCAGGCGATCGGCAACGCGGTCTATTGCGTTGCGGTAGTAACCGCCATACCTTTGGCATTTCATTTTTACGGAATGTTTGGCGCCGTTATTGCCGTGGCCGCAGGCGATCTGCCTTTTTATCTCGTGCTGGTTGCCGCTGCGAGCCACGAGGGAGTCTCGACGTGGCGACAGGATCTGAAGGCGACGGGGGTTTTCATAACTCTTCTCGGGCTAGGTCTCGTTCTTCGCAGAATCATCCTCGGCTAGCATCTTTGAGTGAAGCGTTTCCATCCGCCAGCGTGTTTCAACAACATTAAACTTGATCGCATCTGAACCACTTTTGAGTGAGTTGCCTGACTATGATTACTACGACCGAAACGACACGGGATAAATTGGGGAGTGTTCCTGAAGCAACGAGACGGCCAGCGGAGCGCGAAAAGTTTCCAGGGCGCAAACCTCTCTGGCAACTCTTCGACGAAGTCGCTGCGCGCCACGCGGACCGGACGGCGGTGACATTTGGCGGGCAGCAGCTCACCTATCGCGAGCTCGGTGCGCAGGCCAGCTTGCTGGCAGGGCGCTTGCGCAACCTGGGCATAGGCCCGGATGCACTGGTGGGCGTGTTTATGGAGCGCTCAGCTCAAGCGATCGTGGCGCTGCTGGCGGTCGTGAAAGCAGGCGGAGCCTATTTGCCGCTCGATCCAGCGTATCCGGGCGAGCGCGTCGCCACAATTCTCGACGATGCGCAGCCAACGGTATTGCTGACGGAGGAGCATCTTCTCGACCGGCTGCCGCCGCATGGAGCGCATGCGATTTGCCTCGATCGCGAGACGGCGGAGGATTCCTCCACCGAGCGCGCCGCATTTGAGCCGTGCGCCAACCAGGACAACCTGGCGTATGTCATCTACACTTCAGGGTCGACAGGAAAACCCAAGGGCGTGATGGTAACCCACGGCAATGTCGCGCGCTTGTTGAGCTCAACGGCGGATTGGTTTCACTTCAACGAAGAGGATGTTTGGACGCTCTTCCATTCTCTGGCCTTCGACTTCTCGGTATGGGAGGTGTGGGGTTGCCTGCTGCACGGCGGAAGACTGGTCATTGTTCCCTTCCCCGTCTCGCGCTCGCCTGAAGATTTCCATGAGTTGCTCGCAAGAGAGCAGGTTACGGTGTTGAACCAGACGCCGTCGGCTTTCTATCAACTGATGAAGGTCGACGAGGCGCGGCATTCTCCAGAACTGGCACTTCGGGTGGTGATCTTTGGCGGCGAAGCATTGAACTTCAAGACGTTGCGGCCATGGTTTGAAACGCATGGCGACCGGCGGCCACTATTGATCAACATGTACGGAATCACAGAGACGACCGTGCATGTGACGTATCGAGAGGTCACCGCAGCCGAAGCCGCCGATGGCGCGCGCAGCCTTATTGGAGTCCCGATTCCAGATATGCAACTCTACTTGCTCGGCAACGACGGGAAGGCTGTGCCGGCTGGAGAAGTGGGCGAGATCTGTGTCGGAGGGGCAGGCGTGGCACGCGGATACTTGAATCGTCCCGAGCTTAATTCGGAGCGTTTTGTGCCTGACCATTTTTCCGCTACTGCTGGCGCGCGGATGTACAAATCGGGCGACCTCGCACGGCTGCTGCCGGATGGCGAAGTTGAGTATCTCGGCCGCGGCGACGCCCAGGTAAAGATTCAAGGCTTCCGCATCGAACTGGGCGAGATCGAAGCCGCCCTCGCAGCGCACGAGAGGATACGCGAGGCGCGAGTAGTGGCGCACACGGATGAAGCAGGAACGAAGCGGCTGGCAACCTACTATGTGGCGAACGAGGATGCAACGGTTTCCACTCGGGAGCTGAGCGAGTATTTGAGCGCAAAGCTTCCACCGTGGATGATGCCCTCAATGTATGTGCCCATCGTTGCATTTCCGCTGACGACGCACGGCAAGGTGGATTATGCCAAGCTGCCGGCGCCCGTGGCGGGATCGACCCGCAATGAAAGCGCCTCGACGGGCACAGATGTCGAAGAGAAGGTGGCGGGCGTATGGCGGAGCGTGCTGAACGCGGATCACGTGGGCCTGGACAATAACTTCTTCGACATCGGCGGAAACTCGCTGCTACTGGTCTCGGTTCACGCAAAGCTTCAAACGATCTTCAACAAACAGATACCGGTTGCAGAACTCTTTGCATATACGACAGTCCGTACGCTATCGGAGAGGCTGGGGGGCGTAAAACCGGATTTCGGGTCAGGGCATGCGACACAAGATCAGAGACAGAGTCAGGCTCAGAAACAGCGAGCGGCGTTTGAGCGTGCGCGCGCGGCAAGAAAGGCGACGTTATGAGCAATCCAGAAAATGAGAACCGGTTGGAAGGCGTTGCCATCATCGGCATGGCGGGCAAGTTTCCCGGCGCGCCGAATCTGGAGACGTTCTGGGCCAATGTCGCCGCGGGCAAGGACACCATCACCAGATTCTCTCGCGCGGAGTTGGAAGCGAAGAACCGCGCATCGCTGGAATACGGCCCCGACTACGTGGCAGCCCATGGCATTCTCGATGGCGCGGAGATGTTCGATGCCGGATTCTTTGGAATTCCACCGCGCGAGGCCGACATTCTCGATCCGCAGCACCGGCTGTTTCTGGAGGCATGCTGGAACGCTCTTGAAGATGGCGGATATGATGCATCCCAATATGCCGGACAGATCGGCGTCTTTGGCGGATGCAGCCTGAACACGTATCTGCTGGCGAACCTGAGCGCAAACCGCGAGTTCATCGACGAACTGACGGGTAACTACCAGGTCGGCGAGTTGCTGGCGACGCTGGGTAACGACAAGGACTTCCTCTGTTCGCGGGTTGCTTATAAGTTGAACCTGCGCGGCCCGAGCGTGACCGTGCAAGGGGCATGCGCGACCTCGCTGGTTGCGATCTGCCAGGCGAGTCAGAGCCTGCTGACCTATCAGTGCGACATGGCGCTGGCAGGCGGTGTTTCGGTGACTTTTCCGCAACATCGCGGTCACGTCTTTCAGGAGGGCAGCATTGGGTCGCGCGATGGTCATTGCCGCCCATTCGATGCTGACGCGACAGGTACAGTGTTTGGACACGGCGTGGGAGTAGTGCTGTTGAAGCGGCTGGAAGACGCGCTTGCCGACGGCGACCGGATCGATGCTGTGATTCGCGGCTTTGCGGTGAGCAATGACGGCGCCGCGAAGGTCAGCTACATGGCTCCGGGCGTGGATGGCCAAACCGCGGCGATCGCGGGGGCGCAGGCAATGGCGGGAATCAGCGCGGATGCGATCAGCTATGTGGAAGCGCACGGCACTGCGACTCCGCTTGGCGATCCTGTGGAGGTTGCCGCACTGACTCGCGCCTTCCGCCAGACGACGGAGAAAAGTGGCTTCTGCGCGCTGGGCAGCACCAAAGCGAACATCGGGCATCTGGACGCAGCCGCAGGCGTCAGCGGTCTGATCAAAACCGTGCTTGCGATGCGACATGGAATCATTCCGCCGGTTGCCAATTTCCGCAAGCCGAATCCGAATATCGATTTTGCGAGCACGCCTTTCTATGTGAGTGAGGAAGCCGCACCATGGCAGCCCGAGGGCTCTCGGATGGCTGGCGTGAGCGCATTTGGCGTGGGCGGCGTAAATGCACATGTGGTGCTTGAAGAGGGACCTCGCGTCTCACCGGAAAGCTCCGCGCGCTCGACTCAGCTGCTGTGTGTTTCCGCGCGTTCTGAGGCCGCGCTCGATGCGACATTGAGCAACCTTGGACGTAATCTGCAGCAGCATCCCGAGTTTAGTTTGGCGGACGTTTCTTTTACGCTTCAGACTGGAAGACACGGATTCGATCACCGCGCTTCGGTCGCGTGCTCCAGCGTGGGGGAGGCGGCATCGATCCTCGGAGAGCCTACGAATCGGCGGATTCAGAGATCGGCCAGCATTCTATCCAAGCCTCAGCCGGTATTTCTCTTCACAGGGCAGGGGGCGCAGTTCCCTGGAATGGGGCGCGCACTGTATCAGGCTGAGGCCGTTTATCGCGAACAGATCGATGAGTGCGCGGAGATCTTGCGGCCACTGCTGGACCTCGACCTGCGCGAGGTTCTCTTTCCAAAAGATGCAGGGTCAAAGAACTGCGCAGAGGCTTTGACTGAAACGCGATTAGCGCAACCGGCACTCTTCATCACAGAACTGGCGATGGCAAGGCAGTGGATGGCGTGGGGCATCGAGCCGAAGGCCATGACTGGGCACAGCGTCGGCGAATTCGTGGCCGCAGTTGTGGCCGAGGTGATGAGCCGCGAAGAGGCGCTCAGAGTGGTCGCGGCGCGCGGACGATTCATGCAGCAGATGGATCGCGGGGCGATGCTCTCGGTGCGTCTCGGCGAGGGACGGATCAAGGAGCTGCTCGATGAGCGGCTTTCGATCGCGGCTCTCAACAGCCCATCTCTGAGCGTGGTCTCGGGGCCAATCGATGCGATCGAGGAGTTGGAGAAGCAGCTTGAGCGGGAGCCGGTCGAATGCAAGCGTCTGCGAACCTCTCATGCTTTCCACTCGGGGATGATGGACCCGATGCTGGAGGCCTTCGAGAAGGAGGTCAGCCGGGTCGCGCTCCATGCTCCTTCGATTCCCTATGTCTCGGGAGTAACGGGCACATGGATCAAACCAGAAGAGGTGATCACGACTGGTTATTGGCGGGATCACTGCCGCAATGCGGTGCGATTTGCCGATGCCGCGAAGGTGCTGCTCGATTTGCCTGAGGCGGTATTGCTGGAGGTGGGTCCCGGACAGTCGCTCACCATTCTTGCGCGCCAGCAGCGTGGCACTCGCACTGTGCCGATCGTCGCGTCGATGCCCGATCGCACCGCTGACGCAGGCGATGCAGGAACGATGCTGGATGCCCTGGGCCGGCTGTGGGCGGCGGGGGTTGAGCCGGATTGGAAGCGCATCTGGAGCCAAGAGCGCAGGCAGCGCGTCTCGCTTCCTACCTATCCATTCGAGCGCAAGAAGCATTGGATCGAACCGCCGGCTCAAACGGCGGCGGCCAATGCTTCTCATCCAACCAAGACTGCGCCACTAGAGAGTGAATTGCAAATTGAGGGAGAGGCCAAGATGAACGTGGGGACGATTGGGAACGCGCCTGAACGCCGGCTCAGGCTTCAGCCTGTTGTGGCAAGCCTCTTTGAGGAACTGAGCGGAGTTGCGACTCGACCGGAGGCCTTCGAGACCTCGTTTATGGAGCTAGGATTAGATTCTCTGTTCCTGACTCAGGCAACGCAGGCCGTGCAGCGGCGCTTTGGCGTAAAGGTGACCTTCCGCCAGATCGTCGAACAGTATTCGAGCATTCGCATGCTTGCCGATCGCCTGGACGCGATTCTCCCGGTGGAGGCCTTTCCCGCGGAGCAGGCGAAGCCTGTCGCGGCTTTCCCGGTCGCGGCTTCAGCGGCTGCCATCGCGCTGCCTTCCGCTGCATCAGGCTCTGCGCTTGAAGAACTCATTCGCGCACAGATGCAGGCGATGTCGCGCCTCTTTGAACAGCAACTTGCAGCGGTGCGCGGAACGACGCCTGCAGCAGAGGCGCAGCAAGTCCCCGCGCAATCGACGATTCAAGTGGCAGCGAAACAAAGTGTTGTGAGCGAGAGCGCGCCAGCTGCACCCGCCGGCGGAATCAAAGCGCATGGGCCATTCAAGCCGGTGCAGGCTGGCAGCAAGGACGGCCTGACCGAGCGGCAGCGCGAGTACATTCAGTCATTGATCGCTCGATACACGAAGCGCACTGGAAAGTCGAAGGAGTACACACAGACACACAGGGCGCATCTCACCGATCCTCGCGCCGTTGCGGGCTTCCGGTCGCTGTGGAAGGAGATGGTTTACCCAGTGGTGAGCAATCGCTCCAAGGGTTCACGTATCTGGGATCTCGATGGCAACGAGTACATCGACATCGTCAACGGATTTGGCGCGATCATGTTTGGACACGGACCGGAGTTCGTGACCGAGGTCATACACAAGCAGATCGATTTGGGAGTTGAGATTGGCCCACAGAGTTCGCTGGCCGGAGAGGTCGCCGCACTGATCTGCGAATTGACGGGCATGGAGCGCGCGGCGTTTTGCAACACCGGTTCGGAAGCGGTGATGGCGGCGCTGCGCGTGGCCCGCACGGTGACCGCGCGCGACACGATCGTCTACTTCACCGGCGACTACCATGGAACCTTCGACGAGGTCCTGCTGCGCGCCACCCCGCACGGAGCCGCGCCGATCGCACCCGGCATCATGGCGGGTGACGGGAAGAACACGGTGGTGCTGGAATACGGCGCGGAATCATCGCTGGAGTTCATTCGAACCCATGGTAATGAAATTGCTGCGGTTCTGGTCGAACCCATTCAGAGCCGTCATCCGGAGATACAGCCGCGCGAGTTTTTGCACGAGTTGCGCAGGATCACAACGCAGTCGGGAACAGCATTGATCTTCGATGAAGTGGTGACAGGTTTCCGCGTGGCTCTGGGCGGGGCGCAGGAATACTACGGGATTCGCGCCGATCTGGCCACGTATGGAAAGGTGATCGGCGGCGGCTATCCGATCGGAGTGGTGGCAGGAAAAGCGGAGTACCTCGACACGCTCGATGGCGGCGCGTGGCAATACGGCGACGATTCCGCGCCGGAAGTCGGGATGACGTTCTTTGCGGGAACGTTTGTGCGTCACCCGTTGGCCCTGGCCGCAGCCAAAGCAGTCTTGCATCATTTAAAGGAGACAGGACCGAAGCTGCAGGATGCCCTGAGCCGGAAGGTGGCTGCCGCGGCAAAGGCCGTAGAGAAGAGCTTCCTCGATGCCGGACTCGATGTTGGCGTACATCCGTGTGGCGCGTGGTTCTACCTGAGCCTGCCTGCGGAGGAGCGCTTCGGCAGTCTCCTCTACTATCTGATGCGCGAGAAGGGTATTCATGTCCTTGAGAGCTATCCGTGCTTCTTTACCACCGCTCATTCGGACGAGGATTTTGCGCGCGTGGTCGATGGCTTCCGCGAATCGATCGAGGATTTGCGACGTGGAGGTATGCTGACGGTACCGGCAGCAGAAGAGATTTCCGCAGCAGACCCGGCCGCGTCGTCGGAGCTGCATCCGGCCGCTCTGGGCAAGGCACCGATCTACGAGGCTCCAGAGAAGACGCCGCTCACGGAATCGCAACGGGAGGTCTGGCTGGCCGCCGCGCGCGGCAATGACGCCAACTGCGCTTTCAATGAGTCGCTGACGCTTCGCCTGCTGGGAAGAGCCGATGAGGGCGAGGTGCTGCACGCGCTCGAAGCAGCGATTGCGCGCCACGATGCACTCCGGTCGACGGTCGATGCGAACGAGGAGTGCATGAGAATCGCGCCTGCTTTCACTGGCCAGATTCCATTCGTGGATCTTAGCGCGATCTCCGCCGAGGAGCGCGAGGCATTCGTCGATGCGAGGATTGCTGAAGAAGGTTGCACGCCTTTCGACCTGGAACGTGGGCCGCTGTTCCGCGCCACGCTCTTACGGACATCGCCCGGCGAACTTGTGCTGCTGGCAACGGGACATCATATCGTGCTGGACGGATGGTCTTCGAATCAACTGCTGGAAGACATGAGCAAGATCTACAACGCGACAAGAACGAAGTCCCAGCCGGCTTTGGCTCCTCTGATGCCTTTCAGCAGCTATGCGCTCAAAGAGCACGACGAAACGAAGGCGGGCGCCTATTCAGAGAACGAGCGCTACTGGGTCGAGGTCTTCACGGGGCACACACCGGTGCTGGATCTGCCGACAGATCGGCCGCGGCCGGCGATGAAGTCCTATAAGGGCGACACGCTGCGAATATCTCTCGGCGCGGAGCAGACCGCGGAGTTGAAGAGGGCCAGTTCCCGGTTAGGCTGCACGCTCTATGTCTCGCTTCTCTCGGCGTTTCAGATTCTGATGCATCGGCTAACGCGGCAATCCGAAGTCGTGGTCGGTATCTCGTCCGCGGGACAGGCTCTCTTCGATGGCGCGAGCCTCGTTGGGCATTGCGTGCACTTTTTGCCGATGCTGAGTTTGCTGCCGAAGTCGGGCACAGTCGGGGATCATCTGGCAGCCACGCGCGGTCAACTGCTCGACGCTTACGACCATCAGGAGTTCACCTATGGAACGTTGCTTCGCAAACTCACGATTCAGCGCGATCCAAGCCGTTTGCCGCTGATTGAAGTTCAGTTCAACGTGGAGAAGCTGGGGACGAATCTGCGCTTTGAGGGACTGCGGAGCGAAGTTAGCGCAAACCCGAAACACTTTGTGAACACCGACCTATTCCTGAACATCGTCGAGACCGCCGACGATCTTCTGCTCAATTGCGACTACAACACGGACCTGATCGACCACAGCACGCTGGAGCGCTGGCTGGCCTCGTATGCGACGATCCTGCGCGGGATGGTCACGGATGCAAGCCAGGAGGTCGACGAACTCGATATTCTGAAGGAAGACGAGCGAAAGCTAATCCTGGAGGAGTGGAATCGCACGACGGTCGACTTCGGTCCATTCGAAGCAGTCAATCGACTCATTGAGAGACAATCCGCTCAGACACCGAATCGCGTTGCGGTGATCTTTGACGGAGTGGAGTGGAGCTATCGCCAACTGAATGAGTACAGCAATCAGTTAGCGCGCCACCTGCGCCGTCAGGGGATTCAAGAGGGGTCTCTGGTGGGCGTGTGCGTGGAGCGGTCCATTGCGATGATTGGCGCAGTGCTGGCGGTGCTCAAGGCGGGCGCGGCGTACCTGCCACTGGACCCAAGCCATCCAGCAAGCCGCCTGGAACTCGTGCTGTCTGATGCGCAACCATCATTGCTGCTGACCCAAGAGCACTTGGCTTCGCAGTTGCATACCAGCGCTCGGGTGGTTTGCGTGGATAGCGAGAAGACACGCTGGGCAAGAGAGAGCGTTGCGGATCTGGATACAAGGCCGGCAGCGGATTCGCTGGCATATGTGATCTACACCTCCGGTTCCACGGGACGGCCCAAGGGAGTGGCCATTGAGCACGGAGCACTCACCAACCTGTTGCGCAGCATGGAGCGTGAACCGGGCCTCAGCGCCACAGACACGCTGGTCTCGGTCACGACTCTTTCATTTGACATCGCCGCACTCGAACTCTTCCTGCCTCTGATGACTGGAGCGAGGCTGGTGATTGCCAGCAAAGAGCAGGTTGTCGATGGCTTCCGCTTGCTGGAACTCCTGGAGAAGTCCAAGGCCACAGTGATGCAGGCGACGCCTTCGGGCTGGCGAATTCTGCTTGAGGCGGGGTGGAAGGGCTGGCCGCAACTGAAGGTGCTGTGCGGCGGCGAAGCGCTCGCCCGCGATCTGGCCGATTCGCTGATGGATCGCAGCAAGGACGTGTGGAATGTTTACGGGCCCACGGAGACCACGATCTGGTCCTCGGCAACGCAGCTCGAAAAGCGCACAGGCCCGGTGCCGATTGGTCCGCCCATTGCCAATACGCAGTTCTATGTGCTCGACGAGCGCTTGAAACCGGTACCAGTCGGTGTCACAGGCGAGTTGTATATCGGAGGCGCTGGATTGGCGCGCGGTTATTGGAAGAGGCCCGAACTGACTGCCGAGAAGTTTCTGCCCAATCCATTTGGCGGCGGTCGAATCTACCGAACAGGCGATCAGGCGCGCTGGCTACGAGACGGTCACATCGAAATCTTGGGCCGGACGGATTTCCAGGTTAAGGTGCGAGGCTTCAGGATTGAGCTGGGAGAGATCGAAGCAGTCCTTGCCAGCCATCCCGCAGTGAGAGATGCGGTAGCAACGGCAGTCGAAGTGTCGCCTGGGGAAAGACGGCTGGCGGCGTGGGTCGACTCGGCATCGGCCGAGGTACCGGCAGACCTGGATGCGCAACTGCGCGCGCTGCTGACCGCGAAGCTGCCGGAATATATGCACCCAGCGGTTATTACCGTGCTGCCCGCGCTGCCCCGGACGGCTAACGGCAAGATTGACAGAAAGTCTCTGCCGCAGCCGGCCTTTGGCGGGCGGACGAACGAGCGGGAGTTCATTCCCGCGACAACGCCAGAGCAAGAAAAACTGGCGGCAATCTGGGCCGATATTCTCAAGCTCGATCGAGTCAGCATCACTGACAGCATCTTCGAGTTGGGAGCCGATTCGCTGCTGATCTTCAGAATCTCAGCGCGCGCCGGGCAGGAGGGCCTGCCGATCCGCCCCGCGCAAATCTTCCAACATCGTACGATTGCCAACCTTTCGAGCGCGCTTGGAGAGGGCACGATCCAGAGCCCAGATAAGAGTCCCGCTCATCCTGCAATTGCCGCGGTTCCAAGAGAGAAGTTTCGGAGAACGAAGGCTTGATGAAAGGTTCGACGGAGAAGACTACATCGACCCGAGAGAGTGAGCGATCGGCGGCTGGGGCGGAGACGGACGTCTTCGTGATGCCGGCGACGCCAAGCCAGATACGCTTCTGGTTGCTGCACCAGATGTATCCTGGCAATCACGCTCTGAACATGCCCATCGCATGGACGTGCCGGGGAGACTTTGCTCCGGAAGTGGCGGCAGCGGCATTCGCAGAACTGGTGCGCCGGCACGAGTCCCTGCGAACGACCTTTGAGATGATCGATGGGCAACTGGCCCAGGTGATTCATGCGCCGATGGAAGTACCCCTGCCGGTGGAGGATTTGAGTGACCTGCCGGAAGATGTACGCCAGCGGAAAGCCAACTCGATTATTCAACAGCAAGCGCGCATTGGGATGGATATGGAGAAGGGTCCGCTGCTTTTTACGCGGGCGATCCGGATGGGAGCCAACGAAAACATACTCCTGGTCACGATTCATCACGGCGTCTGCGACGGATGGTCGAACGGGGTGGTGCTTCGGGACTTTGCTGCAATTTACGATGGACTGACGCGCAATCTTCCAGCCGAACTGCCGGAGCTGCCCATTCAGTTTGGCGATTTCGCAGTCTGGCTGGACCAGTGGAGACAGGGAAAGGAGCCGAAGGAGTCTATCGAGTACTGGCGCCAGACGCTGGGCGGGAACTTCGCTCCGCTCCGAATCCGTCGCGACTTTCCTGACGGTGGAGCCGAGGAGCATGGCGATATCGAGACTCTGCTGCTCGCTCCAGATCTGGTGAGGCGGGCAAAGGATTTTTGTGTTCAGCACGGAGTTACGCTTTACATGCTGCTGCTATCGGCCTACGCCGCGACACTGCATCGGCTGACCGGGCAGGGAGACATGCTGATCGGCACGCCTTGCGCAAATCGGCGTCCTGAGGCAGAAAACCTGGTCGGCCCCTTCTCGAATCCGCAAGTGATTCGGGTGAGAATCGGGAAAGACGACACTCTAGGCTCGATCGTGGAAAGCGTTCGCAACTGGACATTGGGAGCGCTAGCTCATCAGGATCTGCCCTTCGAGGATTTGAACAGCGACGAATTCTTCTGCAGAGATGACAATCAGATTTCTCTGCAGGTGTATTTCATTTATCAGAAGGCCTTCATGCAGGCGCAGAAAACGCCGTCGCTGGAGATTGTCCCGCTGCGCTCCGTCAGCCCCGGAACGATGTTCGATCTGCTGCTGAGCATTGTGGAACGCACCGAAGGCCCTCGACTTCAGTTGGAGTACAACCCGGGCCTCTTCCGCATTTCGACGATTCAGCGGATCCTCAAGCTTTATGTGCGGGTACTTGAAGCCATGCTATCGAAGGCGGAGAGTCCGGCTGGGGAAGTCGCGAAGGAAGAAGGCGGAACTATCGAAAAACCGATCAACGGGAATGGACGTCTGAAGGCCGACAACGGCAAGTTGACGGCTGCCAGCAACCAACCGAAGGAAGATTATGTGGCGCCCCGCGATGCACTCGAGGCGCAGATCGCCAAGATTTGGGAGAGGGCAATCGGGGTCACGAATTTAGGTATTCGAAGCAGCTTCTTCGACCTGGGCGGCCGATCGCTTGCAGCAATGCAAATCATCTCCCGGATCAACAAGACCTATTCACTCAGTTTCGGTCTTGCTTCCCTCTTCACCGGGCACACTGTCGAGCGGATGGCAGAGTTGGTGACTCAGCGGCTTTCTGCCAACGGCAGTTCCTCGATCGTGCCTATGCAGCCGGAAGGAAACGCGAGTCCTCTCTTCATCATTCATGGCGCGGGAGGAAACGTGATCCGTTTCTACCAACTTGCGATGCTGGTCGGGACGGATCACCCGATTTACGGCATACAGGCCCAGTCGCTGTTAGCCGATCAGCCGGCGCTGCTTCGTCTCGAAGATCAGGCCGCATTTTATCTGGCCGAGATACGGCAAATTCAACCGAAGGGACCGTACTACTTTCTGGGTTACTCGTATGGAGGTACGATCGCGCTTGAAATCGCGCATCAACTGCATGCCATGGGAGAGCGGGTAGAACTGCTTGGAATGCTCGACAGCCGCACGCGCGATTGCATTGGTGTTGCACAACAGAACGACTCCGTGCGCGTGCGGGTCGATCGCCGGATGGCGAGATTTCTGGGCAATCTTTCGGATCTTTCGCTGGGAGAGAAGATGGGCTATCTGCGAAAGAAGCTGTTTACGCGAGCCTTGCGCCGGATCTACTCGCTTGCGGTCGCACTCGGGTATCGCAGGGTGCCTTCGTTTATGAAGAGCACCGACGATATTACATGGGTTGCGGCGATGAACTACGAACCACGGCCCTGGTCAGGAACGACCACACTCTTCCGGGCCGCAGTACAGCCGGATCTCCGGCTGCCGATGGATCTGGGATGGGCGCCGATTGCACAGGGCGGTCTCGAAGTGGTCGAGCTGCCCGGCGATCACGACCTGGTATTTCGAGAACCAAACATCCAGGTTTTGGCAGCGCAACTTCGGGCTCGCCTGGAACACTCCGATACCGCGGAGGTTCGTGTCAGCGAACCGGCAGCCTACGCGGACTAACGATAACCCCAGCGACCGAGGATACCGTTCGATGATATTTCGCCAACTGTATATGGTGCTTTCACCGCGCTCTCTGAGCTACGCCAAGGATGCGCTGGAGAGCTTGTTCGGCAATTCCGCCGAGAGTGTTCATCTGCGCCTAATCACCGATTCCGGGCGGGACAAGGAAGAGTTAACCGAGGCGATGGAGGCGATCAAGGCAAAGACACATCGATGGACTGTGTACTCGGAGCAAGATCTGGCTGAACGCGAAGAGGCGCTCTTCGCCAGGCACGATCATCTGCGCGCATTCCGCCGCGGTCATCCATGCTGGCGCAAAATTACAGATCCGCTGCTGGTGAGCGATTCCGGAGAGGAATTGGTTCTGCTCGATCCAGACCTTTACTTTCCCAATCGTTTTCAGTTCGAGCCAACACCTGAGAATGGCCTGCTGTTAATGTGGCAACAACCGAACTGCTTGTTTCCGCCAGATGTGGTAAAGACTGCGATCGGCCATGACATCAGGCTTGCGCATCACGTCGACATCGGTGTTGCGCATTGGCGTGCGTCGGCAGATCTGGACTGGCTGGATTGGCTGGTGGCCAGACTGGGAGGGACTACGCTTCCGCGCATCATGCATGTCGAAGCGATCGTATGGGCAGCGCTGGCCATGCGCGTGGGCGGCGGACATCTAGACCCTGAGTATTGGAAGTGCTGGCGGCGTTCGCCGGCAAAGCGAGTGATGACCAAGCTTGGCGTAAGCGGCCAGCGCATTCTGAAATCGGAAGCATGGGGCGGGTTGAAGTGCTTTCACGCCGGCGGGGAGGCAAAGTGGTGGCTGCACAAGGCTCGCGAATCCGGCTTGCTTGATGGAGGCGCCGTTCTGCGTCAGCCAGGCCGGGTGATTCCATTCGAAGAATTGACGCCGAACAAGTACGCGCGAGAACAGGCGTTCAAGCGAATGCTGCAAGCAATGGGATACTACCAGATCTTCAAAGCCGCGTGAGAGTCTATGCGAGTATGCATTGTTGCCGAAAACGCCTCGACACGCTTCGGCGGCGAGGCCATCTTACCCGTCCACTACTTTCGCTTGCTGCGATCGCGCGGCATCGAGTGCTGGCTGGTTGTGCACTCGCGTACCGCGAGCGAGGCGACGGAGTTGTTTTCAAACGAGATTGATCGCATCTTCTTTGTTCCCGATCTGTTCGTTCAAAAGCTACTCTTCCATCTGAGCCGTTTTCTTCCACGGCGGTTGTCTGAAGCCACCCTTGGGCTTGTCAACCAGATCATGACGCAATTGTGTCAGCGATCGATTGTTCGCGGTCTGATCCGCGACCAGCATGTCGGCGTCATACACCAGCCGATTCCTGTAGCACCGCGCTTTCCTTCTGCAATGTTCGGTCTGGGCGTCCCAGTGGTGGTTGGACCCTTGAATGGCGGGATGGAATATCCCGCGTTCTTTCGGCGTTCGGAGTCGTGGATGAGCCGGACAGGGGTCGCCTTCGCCCGCCTGTTTGCGAATGCCGGCAACACCTTGCTGCCGGGCAAGAAGCATGCAAGTGTGGTCTTGGTGGCCAATGAACGAACGCGCCGCGCGCTACCGTCTGGGATTCGCGGCAGAGTGATCGAGTTACCGGAGAATGGCGTCGACATCGGCATCTGGCAGGGCGCACCGGCTCCCGCAACGAGCACGATTCCGCGTTTTATCTTCGTTGGGCGCCTCGTGGATTGGAAAGCGGTGGATATTGCGATCCGGGCACTCATAGACGTTCCATCTGCCGAGTTCGAAGTTATTGGCGACGGCCCAATGCTCGAAAACTGGCGAGGTCTGGCGTTGGATCTGGGAGTAGGGGATCGTGTGCACTTTAGCGGTTGGCTGACACAGAGCGAATGCGCGAATCGGCTGATGAGTTCCGTTGCGCTAGTTCTGCCCAGCCTGTACGAATGCGGCGGCGCAGTGGTTCTCGAGGCCATGGCCATGGGCAAGCCAGTGATTGCCACTCGCTGGGGTGGTCCCACGGATTATCTGGATGTTTCATGCGGGGTGCTCGTGGAGCCGGAAAGCTATGCGAAATTGGTCGCCGGGTTTTCCGAAGCGATGCGCAGGATGATCGACTCACCCGGTCTCGCCGCGTCGATGGGAGCCGCGGGACGCGAAAGAGCGCTTCGCTCGTTCGACTGGCAGAACAAGGTCGACACGTTGATCGGCATCTATCGTTCGGTTGCGGGGAGCTCCGAGGTCTTTCAAGAACCGCAAACAACCGAGGCCGCTCCTGCTGCCGCTTCCAAGACAAACTAAGGCATCTCCAATCGTATCCAAAGCTAAAGGACTGCAAGAGCAACGCGGGAGTCGAATCATGCCAAATGTAGAATCCACAATAGACTTTGCAGTTGCTCCACAGGCTGTGTCCGATAGGGCGCAGAATGCGAGGCCCCCGAGGCTTCTCTATCTGTTGAGCCGCTATCCAGCCGTCTCACACACATTTTTTCTCAATGAGATTCGAAACCTGAGAGAGCGCGGGTTCACTGTCGAGACCGCGTCTATCAACGATCCCGATCGGCTACGTTCGGCGATGCCCGCGATCGAAGTCGAGGAAGCGGAGAAGACGTTTTACATCAAGTCCGCCGGAGCCCTGAGAGCAGCGGCAATTGCAGCCAAGACGCTTCTCTTCAGACCGGCAGTATTCTTGCGCGGCCTGGCAGTCTCGTTCCGACTGGGCGGATGGAATCCGAGCGCAACTGTTTATGCACTCTTCTATTTTGCTGAGGCGATGATCCTGGGCGATTGGATGCGCGCACGCGGTCATCGGCACCTGCACATACACTTCTGCGGGCCGGTAGCGACTGTTGGCATGATTGCAGCGGTGGCGTGGGGATTTTCTTATTCCTTGACCGTGCACGGCCCGGATGAGTTTTATGATGTCGAAAAGTTCTATCTTAGGCAAAAGGTCGAGGGCGCGAAGTTCATTGTCTGCATCAGCGACTTTTGCCGCAGCCAACTCATGCGCACTGTTGCTCCTGAACACTGGGAAAAGATGCACGTCGTGCGTTTGGGTGTGGATCTGAATGTATTCTTCCCAGTGCGTGCGCTGCCGCGGCCGGATCACTTGGTTGAGGTTCTTTGCGTAGGCCGGCTGGTCCCTTCGAAGGGGCAGTTGATCCTGTTGCGCGCGTACGCCATTTTGCGCGCCAAGGGTTGCCCGATCAGAGTGCGCCTCGTCGGCGATGGGCCGGATCGCGGACAATTGGAGCAGTTTGCACAGCGAGAGAACCTTCCAGTCATCTTTGAAGGAGCAAAGAGTCACGACGAGACGCGGCAGTTGCTCGGGCAAGCAGAGATCTTTGCTTTGGCAAGCTTTGCCGAAGGCGTGCCGGTCGCGTTGATGGAGGCAATGGCGATGGAGGTGCCGTGCGTTAGCACCACCATTGCCGGGATCCCGGAGTTGATTAGAAATGGGCTCGACGGACTGCTTGTTCCCGCATCCTCAGCCGAGCAACTAGCTGCCGCGCTCGAACGTCTGGCTGTGGACGCACAGTTGCGGCAAAGCCTTGGGCTTGCAGGCCGCAAGCGTGTCAACGATCTCTTCAACCTGCCGGAAAACGCAAGACTGCTCGCATCCGTGTTCCTCGAAAACGCATCCAACAGATGAAAGGACCTTCATATTCTGTCTTCTTCTTCGTTCAATTTCGACGTCAGCGTCGTGATAGTATCCTTTAACACGCGCGATGTTCTTCGGGAATGCCTGCAGTCGGTCTTTCGCGAAGCGACGTCGCTGCGCGTTCAGGTGATTGTAGTCGATAATGCATCGACGGACGGCTCTCAGGCCATGATCGAGGTGGAGTTTCCGGATGTGCTGCTGATCAGGAGCGAGGTGAATCTCGGCTTTGGCCCAGCAAACAATCTAGGCTTCAGTTCGGCAAGTGGGCGATATCTTGTGCTCCTCAACTCCGATGCATTTTTGACTGAAGGATCACTGAAACGATCTACAGCCCACATGGACGCGAATCCCGGTGCTGGACTCGGCGGCGGGCGCCTGACGGGGCGCGACGGCTCGTGGCAACCTTCGGCACGAATGTTTCCCACAGTCTTCAGCGACTTGCTTGTTCTCTCCGGACTCGCTGCACGCTTTCCGCGTTCGCGCTTTTTCGGGCGAGCCGACCGCACCTGGGCAAGTCCCATGGAGCCCGCAGAGGTGGATTGGATTCCCGGCGCCTACGCGATTGTGCGCACTGAGATATTGAGGTCCATCGGTCTTTTCGACCCGCGGTTCTTTCTTTACTACGAGGAAGTCGATCTGTGCAAACGAATCAAGGATGCCGGCTACTCGATCTGGTATTGGCCGGATATCGCCGTGATTCATATCGGTGGCGAGTCTTCGCGTCAGGTGCGATCGCTGCAACTCTCGCGCACCGGCGCGCAGCTCACGTTGTGGCGGATGAGAAGCATGTTGCTCTACTACCGGAAGCATCATGGATTATCAGCCTGGCTGGCGATGGCAGTCGAGACTGTCTGGTATTGGCTTCGGTCGCTACGCAGGCGGTGGAGCATGGATCCCAATCGGCGCGACGGCGCGCGCGCTGACTTGCACCTGATATCGATCTTGAGCCAGGCGTGGCGCGATACCATGGGCGGGCGCTTCTCTCCCGCGCAGCCATGGTAGGACGCACGCACAGGGATGACGAACATCGAAATGTCCTCTGCCACACTACGCCGCAAAGTGAAGTCGTCGCTGACTTCACTCTTATCGTCGTTCTACAGAGCGACCGCAGGGCTGCGGAGCAATCTGGAACGAATCCGGAACCATGCGCTGCTTTCGTCCTCGCTGGTCGCGCCGCTCGATGCTTCGGTCGTGGTGCTGGGCACGCCTGAGGTGCATGGCACGGGCATGATTCATTTCGGGCAGGATGTGCTGCTTTACCCTGCACTGTATCTGGAAACGGAAGACGGCGGTTCGATCGAGATCGGCGACGGAGTCGTGATTTCGCGGGGAGTTCACATCGTCTCGCGAGAGTGGGTCACGATCGGCGACGGCACAATGATCGGTGAATACACGAGCATTCGCGACGCTAATCATGCGCGCCTGCCCGGTTTGGCGATTCGCGAATCCGGCCACATTGCGCGCCCGATCGTAATCGGCAGCGAGGTGTGGATCGGTCGCGGCGTGACCGTGCTAGCTGGTGTGACCATTGGGGACGGGGCGACAGTGGGGGCCAATGCCGTAGTCACCCGCGATGTACCGGCGGGAGCAACGGTCGTGGGTGTGCCCGCGCGAGAAGTTGGCGCCAGCCAAGTGCGTTGACTTGAACTGTGGCTAAGGATCGACTCATGAGCGACCGACAAGGCGGAATTGGACTGCTATCCGAACCGATCGTAGTTCCGCAGAAGACGCGGCTTGGGACGACGGTGCATTTTGCCTTGATCCTTGGAGTATTCACGGCAATCTATCTCCTTTCGTGGCCGGTCGTTTTCTCACTGGATCTTTGGATACTGAAGGACCGCGGCAGCTTTCTGAACCTGGATTATCTTTTGGAGCAGCACCTTCGGCTGGGCGTCGACACGTTCTATTCTTATGGCCTGCTTCCAGTTGCGATCCAACACTGGCTCTTCGTTCTGTTTGGCAGAGGCTATTGGCCGCTGCTCGGATGCGCAATCGCGACCATGATTCTTGTCGCGCTGTTCTGCGCGCTGCTCTTGCGCTCTCTTCCCAAGGCGGCGATTTGGCTCGTGGCTATCCTGGCTCTGAGCCGGATACTGAACCCCGTCAATCCAAACCTTCCCTATTCTCTCGTTGAGTTATCTCTTCTGTTTGCGCTGCTGTTTGTACTGATGCAACGGCTGGAGATCAGCCTCGCCATCGCTGCCATCGGCTGCTGGAGCGTACCGTCGCTGCCGCTGGTGATGACCGCCGCGTTGGCAGCATTTCTGTTTATCGATTGGTTGATCAAGCCTCATCGTTCCGTTTTGAGTCTCGTCCGTTCTTTTGCGCCCGGAGCGCTGACATACTGCGCACTCGCGTTTTTGCTCGCATGGCAGTTTGGATGGGCGTCTGTTTTGGCAACGGCGACGCCTCTAGCGGGAATGAGCTTCTATAAGCAAGTCCACTACGGATCTGGCGCGGCGTTGATGGAGTTTCTGCATCCCTGGGGTTACAGCTCTTTCCGATACCTTTCTTACGTCCTATTCAATCCGGCTGGATGGTGGGTTGTGAGCACGCTGGTTCTCGTTGTCTTTGCGATACTCGCGGCACGAAGAATGGCAATTTCGCGAAGGTTGGACCCCAGAGACATGGCAATCGTTCTCTGTGCATTGATTCAGACGGTGTTTGTGTGCATCGCTTACGGCGCGCCGCATCAGCACTATCTGTTCGATCCGATCCTGGTGGTGGGAGTGCTGCTGGGGTTGCCGGTTTTGTCGAAAGGAATCGTACGCAGAATACTCGTGACAGTGTTTATCGGACTCGGAATTGCAGGCCAGGCAACGCTGGCACACGCGGCCTGGGAGAGCTGGAAGGAGATCAAGTCTCCCACCGCGACCGTTAATCTGTATGCCGACGCGGGCTGGGTAGAGGAATGGAAGAAAGTTCTGGATCTATCAACCCGCCGTGATGTGCTGCTTTTTTCATACAGCACCGGAGCCCATCACTATTTTCCGACCATTCATTCGCCGAATGCATGGATGCTGCGGGAAGGATTGCTTCTTCCCGCCGACAAGGCGCGTGTGATCGAACAGCTCGATCATTCAGACGTTGTGGTGCTGGATCTGACGAGCCCGACAGACCTGGTGGACATGGACGCTGAAATTCAAAAGCATCTCCATTCGCTCTGTCTGACGCAATCCGCGAGCTATTTTCAAATCTGGAGGCGGCGTTCCCGGGAGTCAGCCGGTTTGCCGTGCATTGCCGACCCGAGAAGATAGGGCATTCCAATGGGCCACGCCAGCATCCCACTGGCAGAAATCCTTAATTGAAAGGAGACCTCAATGAAGGAATTACTCAGTAGCGAGAATATCCAGAAGCTCGAAGTTCTCGGAAAAGATAAGGCCGAGGAATACAAGAACAATCAACCCTTTCCGCACATTTACTTTGATAATTTCTTACCCGAAGCGGCAGCAGAAGCAGCATTGAGAGATTTTCCCGAACCCAAGCAGTTGGCGTGGAGCGAATTCAATTCACCAACGGAGCGAAAGCTGGCGTTCGATGTTGTTGAGAGGCTTCCCGCTTCAGCGCGCGATGTTCTCTACTTTCTGAATAGCCGACCGATGCTGAAGTTTCTCGAGGACCTCACGGGCATTCAGGGTGTGATTCCCGATCCGTATTATGTAGGCGGGGGACTGCACCAGATCAAGCCGGGCGGCAACCTTGAGGTTCATGCGGACTTCAACTATCACGAGAAGCTCAAGCTCGACCGACGCATCAATGTGCTGGTTTATCTGAACAAGGAATGGAAGGAAGAGTATGGAGGGCATTTTGAGCTTTGGAATCGCGATATGACGCGCGCCGAGCAAAAGATTCTACCTCTGTTCAATCGATGCGCGATCTTCAGCACGACCAGTTACTCCTATCACGGGCACCCAACTCCGCTTGCCTGCCCTGCTGGAAAGACGCGCAAGTCTATCGCAACCTATTATTATTCCAATGGACGCCCCGAGGAGGAAACCGCCGATTCTCACTCCACGCTTTTTCAGCATCGTCCGGGAGCGGAACGGCGCGATCCTAACATGATCAGCAAGGTCTTTCATGCGATCACACCGCCGATTGTCGCGAGCACGATCAAGAGGATTCGCGCCTGAAGATCCAGGCCGTTGCCTATTCACGTTGTCAGAGCCTCTGGAGGGTTCGATTGTTTGACAATATTCGTGAGGACTGGCGCACTTACGACTGCCAACTCTCCCGTCAGGGTTTGTGGGCAATGGCCGTGTATCGCTTCGGGCGTTGGCGCTACAGCATTCGCTGGCGATGGCTACGGATTCCCTTCTCATTTGTCTACAAGGTGCTGAAGCCGATCTCAGAGGTAATCACGGGAATTGAGCTTCCGTGCGAGACAACGCTGGGCCGGCGATTTCGAATCGACCATTTCGGAGGCATTGTCATTAGCGGCGACGCTGTATTCGGTGAAGACTGCGTGATTCGAAACGGAGTCACGGTTGGACTGAAACACACCGGCCATCGCGGAGCGCCCGTTCTGGGTAACCGTGTAGACATTGGCGCCGGAGCCAAGGTGCTGGGACCAATTCGCATTGGAGACGATGTGTTGATCGGAGCCAACGCGGTTGTGCTCACGGATGTGCCTTCCAATTGCATTGCTGTCGGGGTGCCGGCGCGAGTGCTTCCGCGAAAAGCCGCCACGGCGCTGGCCGACGAATCTGTGAATGACGAATCGGCAGAAGAGCGGAGAGTGCATGCGGGGAAAGCCTGAAAGCAATTCCAGAGGTGGCGCGGCTAGTGCACCGCTAGCTCTCTCAATTGTCGTCATCGGACGAAATGAGGGGCAGCGACTGGACATGTGCCTCGAGTCCATTCAGAAGATGCGAGGCGTTGCCGCTCATGAGGTGATTTATGTCGATTCCGCATCCACGGATGGCAGTCCGGAGCTGGCGTGCGAGCATGGGGCAACTGTGATCGTAGTTCACCCGGAGCGGCCGACTGCGGCGCTCGGGCGCAACGCAGGATGGCGGCGCGCAACCTCCGATCTGATTCTCTTTCTCGATGGAGATACGGTGCTGCATCCGGACTTTGCCTCGGCGGCATGTGCTGCGCTGGCGCAGGACCCTTCGATTGCGGCCGTCTGGGGCCATCGTCGAGAGAGCCATCCCGAGGCATCGGTTTATAACCGCATACTCGATCTCGACTGGATCTATCCGCCAGGAGTTGCAGAGTTCTGCGGCGGCGATGTGATGATGCGCCGCGAAGTTCTCGTCGAGACGGGAGGCTTCGACGAAAGGTTGATCGCCGGAGAAGAACCCGAGCTTTGCCGGCGGATCAGGGCGCGGGGTTACGTGATTCTTCACATCGATAGCCCTATGACAGAACACAATCTGCAAATCAAGCGCTGGAGCCAATACTGGAGACGCGCCACACGAGCCGGTCATGCTTATGCCGAAGTTTCCGAGCGCTTTCGGAACAGCGTGGATCCGTTCTGGAGCGATGACCGCAGACGGAATATAGTACGTGGTAGTTGGTGGATCGCCACGCTGGCCGCGGCTATCGCTTCCAGCATGATTTTTGGGGATCTCCCTATTGTGCTCTGGCTTGCTATGTTGCTTCTGTTATCGGTAAGATCGGCATGGAAGGCGCGCTGGAAGCACGCCACGCCAGGAGTCCTGCTGCTCTATGGTCTTCACTCTCATTTGCAACAGATTCCGATCTTTGTTGGACAGCTGCAATATGAGTTGAGCAAGAGGCGGAAGCGAGCACGAAAGCTGATCGAGTACAAGCAGAGGCACGCCGACTGAAAAGTAGCCAATGCGCCGCGCCGAAATGGCTCTGCGATTTCTCTTCAAGTTCTGTGCGTTCACTTAGAATACCGGGAACCTTTTGTAAAGCTTGTCAATTCGGTGAATTATAGACTACAAGTCCATCGACATGATCCTCGGGAATCATGATTCGATGGGAGCCAGACGCCTGTCTCAAGTCCGCCCGCCCGATCCCTATTGAACAAATTCACTAGTCGACCGTCAGCGTGACTGTGGCTGATTCGGAGAGCGTGCCCGTGGTTCCGACCACGGTGACGGTGTAAGTGTGCGCTTGCTGAGCTGGCTGCAGAATGCTGTTGCCGGATGTGCAGCCGGCGAGTCCAGTCACGACGGACATAGCCGCAACGAGCAGTAACAGCGGAAAAACCGAGCGTTTCAGACGCCTACCTGTTTTGCGCAGCCTTCCTGCAAAGGGTAAGAGCAGGAGGCCAAGCGCGGTCGGAGCCATGTGGGAAGCAAGCACTCCGCCGATCCTGCCAAGAGGTTCCTGCTTCGCCACAGTTTGCGGCACACGTACTGTCAAGGTGAGCGCGGTTGTGCCCGCGCCCTCCGGTATAGTGGCTGGCGAAAAGCTGTAGGTCGCGTTCGCGGGTAACCCGCTGGCCGACAGGCTGACCGCGCTCGGGAAGATCGTGGTCTGGGACAGCGGAGTTACCGTGAAGACAAAGGCTGCCGAGCCGTCCGGCGCCGCGGTTGCCGAAGGGGTCGACGAGCGAATGCTGAAGTCGACAACCTGCCCGGTGAGCGAGCCGTTGTTGATGGTGTAGGCAGCTGAGGCCGCGGGGCTGTTGCAGTAGCCTGACTCGACAGCGATGGCCTCCAGCGTCTCGGTTGCACCGACCGTGATCGTGCCAGTGTACTTGGTTGACGATGTGGTGGGCGTGGTTCCGTTGGTGGTGTAGTAGATGGTTGTGCCAGCCGTTGCGTCGCTGATGGTCACCGTCTGCGATGTCGAGTAGGTGCCGGCGGCGAGCGAGAATGCCGGCGCGGGAAGAACCGGAGCGATGGTGTACAACATCGAACTCATCGGGCTGTTGGTATAGCCGGATTCGACCGCGATGGCTTCGATGGTCTCGGTCACATTCACCGTGATCGGGCCGGTATACAGAGTCGATGAGGTCGTTGGCGTGGCGCCGTTGGTGGTGTAGTAGAAGGTGACACCTGCTTGCGTGTCGCTCAGCGTCACCTGAGGCGGCGCGGTAAACAGAGCCCAGGAGGCTCCGCCGCCTTGCGGGCTGAAGGTGGGTGCCGGAAGCACGGGAGCAATGGTGTAAGCCGCCGTGGTTACCGGGCTGTTGGAATAGCCCGTCTCGACAGCGATGGCCTTCAACGTCTGCGTCGCGGTCTGCCAGATCGCGCCCATGTAGCGGGTGGACGATGCGCTGGGTGTGCTGCCGTCGATGGTGTAATAGATCGCTGCGCCGTTTGTCGCGTCGCTGATGGTCACCGATTGCGGCGAAGTATAGGTGCCGGGTGTGGGTGAGAAGACCGGTGCAGCAACCGCCGTGGCAGTGTTGATGGTGTATGCGGCTGTCGCCACAGCGCTGTTGGCGTAGCCTGTCTCGACGGCAATGGCTTCCAGGGTCTCGGTAGCGCTCACCGTGATCGGCCCGCTATAGACGCTGGACGAGGTCGTGGGCGTGGTGCCGTTGGTTGTGTAATAGATCGTTGTGCCATTGGTCGCGTCGCCGATTGTCACTGTCTGCGTCGATATGTAGGTACCGGGCGCAGGCGAGAAGGTAGGCGCGGGAAGAACCGGATCGATGGTGTAAGCAGCCGTAGCGGCTGGACTGTTGGTGTAGCCCGTCTCGACGGCAATGGCTTCCAGGGTCTCGGTGACGCTGACCGTGATCGGGCCGGTGTACTTGGTTGACGATGTAGTTGGCGCGGTGCCGTTGGTTGTGTAGTAGATCGTCGTGCCGTTGGTGGCGTCGCTAATGGTTACCGTCTGCGATGTCGAGTAAGTGCCTGCTACGGGTGAGAACGTAGGTGCTGGCAGTACCGTGGCAGTGTTGATCGTGTATGCGGCTGTCGCCACAGCGCTGTTGGTGTAGCCTGTCTCGACGGCGATAGTTTCCAGGGTTTCGGTTACGCTGACCGTGATCGGGCCGGTGTAGACGCTGGACGAGGTTGTCGGCGTGGTGCCGTTGGTTGTGTAATAGATCGTCGCGCCGCTGGTGGCGTCGCTAATGGTTACCGTCTGCGATGTCGAGTAAGTGCCTGCTGCGGGTGAGAAGGTAGGTACAGGCAGTACCGTGGCAGTGTTGATGGTATATGCTGCCGTTGCGACTCCGCTGTTGGTGTAGCCTGTTTCGACTGCGATCGCTTCAATCGTTTCTGTTGCACTCACAGTGATGGGTCCACTGTAGACGCTGGACGAAGTGGTGGGCGTGGTGCCATTCGTCGTGTAGTAGATCGTTGTGCCGCTGGTGGCGTCGCTAATGGTTACCGTCTGCGATGTCGAGTAAGTGCCTGCTACGGGTGAGAAGGTAGGTGCAGGCAGTACCGTGGCAGTGTTGATGGTGTATGTTGCCGTCGCCACCGCGCTGTTGACATAGCCCGTCGCGACTGCGATCGCTTCAATCGTTTCTGTTGCGCTCACCGTGATCGGTCCACTGTAGACGCTGGACGATGTGGTCGGCGTGGCGCCGTTCGTCGTGTAGTAGATCGTTGTGCCGCTGGTGGCATCGCTAATGGTGACAGTCTGCGTCGAGGTGTAACTTCCGGCCGCGGGCGTGAAGGTTGGAGTTGCCGCCGTTGCCTGACCCGTTGTCGTGTAGTCCAGCGCAGTGGCTGAATAAGGCGGTAGCGTAATCGAGCCCGGACTGGAGAGAGTGGAGGTTTCAATTGCAACTGTAGCAGGCGCCAGGTTGGTAACGCTTCCCGAATGCGCCTCGTTCATGTCATCGAGCGCCGCTGGAGCATATTGCCGTTGCGTCACCGTTCCCTGCGGAGGATTGGTTCCGGAGAAGCCGATCGTATGGCTGGCGGAGAGGTCGGTATTGATCAGCACCAGAGAGCGCTTCGTTCCGTTCTCGAAGCAGAAGGCATAAAGATAGGGAACGTTGTTCAGCGCGGGCATCGCGGTGATGCCGTTCGGCGAACCGGCGAAATTGAATGTCAGGTTATTGGCGATTGGGCAGGAGTACATCGAGCCGATGATCGACTGATTCACCAGTTGCACGCCGAGGAACTCCGGGCGAACGTTATTCGTCGCGCCGCCCATGTCGATCACATTGCCCCACAGCTTGTTGACCAGGCCGTTGGCGGCGCCGTTTCTGAACTCGGTCAGCGAGAAGAACGATTGAGCGCCGATGCCGTAGTACTGAAGAGTGAGCAGAGGCTGCAAGGCCATCACCACGCCCTCTCCGGCTCCGGCGTTGATGTAGTCCATGTGCGTCTGATCGATGCTTCCGGAGATCGTGCCTTGGCCCCATTCGTAGATGTTCACATTGCAGGTTGCCGTGCCCGAGGCACCGCAGCTCTTTTGCGACTGATAGTCATGGACAGACTGATAGAAGTTATAAATATCTGAAGGATTGGTCATCCGCTCGTAAGGCTCGACCATGGCCGGCTGCCAGAGAGCCGTGTCGTTGGCAAAACTGTTCACGTACGAATAGGTGTAACCTTCGATTTCAATCGAATCGGGGTGGGCTCGTTGAATCGCCGTATCCATCGAATAGTTGGTGGCCGTCTGCGCGTTCATCACCAGATCGAAGGAGG
>JBEKKL010000041.1:0-39668 GCA_050010735.1 Occallatibacter sp.
TAGGCTGCTAAGCAACGTGGCCTCGCGAGGATTCGGCTGCTGAAGGTTCAATTCTGAACTCGGTCCTGGCCTCACTCAAACGCATGCGCTGCCCGGGTGAGCGGGCCGGCTGACCCTGTCACCGAAAGGAACTCGTATGAACTATCTCCGATTTGCACCCATTCTGATGATGACGGTTGTCTCCGCCGTGGCCCAGGGGCCCGATAACGCTGACGCCTCGAAGCCCTCGGCTGTTACCGCCAGCAAGAGCTTCGATGCGGCGGCGATCGACAAGAGTGTCGACCCGTGCGTGGATTTCTACCAATACTCCTGCGGCAACTGGGTGAAGAACAATCCGATCCCGAGCGACCAGGTGCGCTGGGCACGCTCCTTCTCGGTGCTGAGCGAGCGCAACCGCTACCTGCTGTGGAAGGAGCTGGATGCTGCCGCGACCGATCCCAAGACGCCGCTCGAGAAGCAATATGGCGACTTCTTTGCCGCGTGCATGAATACCGGGCTGGTTGAGGAGAAGGGGCTGAAGCCTTTGGAGGCGGTATTCAAGCAGATTGATGGGCTGAAGAGCACGCACGAGCTGGGCACGCTGATGGGCGATCTCGAGGCGGAGGGCAGCCCTGCTCCGCTTTTCAACTTCGGCGTCAGGCAGGACGACAAGGACTCTTCAAAGCAGATCGCCGGAGTCTTTCAAGGCGGCATCTCGCTGCCCGACCGCGATTATTACATTGTGGACAACAAGCGCTTCCAGCAAATCCGCGGGCAGTACATCGAGCACGTGACGAAGATGTTCACGCTGGCCGGCGATACGCCGGAGCGTGCGGCCAAGGAGGGTGCGGCGGTGATGGAGATCGAGACCGCGCTGGCCAAAGCCTCGACAAGCCGCACCGACCTGCGCGACCCGGAGAAGACCTACCACATCTATACCGTCTCTGACTTTCAGAAATTGACGCCGGAGTTCGACTATTCGGTCTATTTCAAAGATGTGAAGGTTCGGCACTTCGACACGTTGAACGTAGCGACGCCGGATTTCTTCAAGGCACTGAACGATTTGATCGCGAGTGAGCCGATCGACGCATGGAAGTCGTACTTCCGGTGGCACGCGCTGCACGGGCTGGCGATCAACTTGCCGAAGGCCTTTTTCGATGAGAATTTTGCGTTCTTTGGCAAGACACTGGCAGGACAAAAGGAGCCGACACCGCGCTGGAAGCAGTGCACCAGCATGACCGACCGCGCGCTGGGCGAGGCGGTGGGCCAGGACTGGGTGAAGCAGAACTTTCCGCCGGCCGCCAAGGAGAGCATGGACCGGCTGGTGGCTGCTTTGGAGAAGAGCTTGGGCGACGATATCAAGACCCTGCCCTGGATGACCGACGCGACCAAGAAGGCAGCAGATGAGAAGCTGGCGATGATCCGCAACAAGATCGGCTATCCGGAGAAATGGCGCGATTACACGGCACTGAAGATTGATCGCAACGATCTGATTGGCAATATCGAACGCAACGCGGTCTTCCAGCTCGACTGGAATCTCGATCATCTGGGCAAGCCGGTGGACGAAAAAGAGTGGGAGATGACGCCGCCCACGGTCAACGCCTATTATGACCCATCGATGAACGACATCAACTTCCCGGCGGGAATCCTGCAGCCGCCGTTCTTCGACTTCACGTCGGACCCGGCAGTGAACTTTGGCGGCATCGGCGTCGTGATTGGTCACGAGATGACCCACGGCTTCGACGATGAAGGATCGAAGTACGACGGGAAGGGCAACCTGCGCGAGTGGCAGACCGCAGCAGACCGCAAGGCTTTCACCGAGCGGACCGATTGCGTGGCTGACGAGTACAGCGGCTTTGAGGCTGCCCCGGCGCACGACGATGTGGCTGTGCAGAAGCTGAACGGCAAGCTTACGCTGGGCGAAAACACTGCAGATAATGGCGGCCTGCGAATCGCTTACATGGCCCTGCTTGATACGCTGGCGGCCCAGGGCAAGAGCATCGACGAAAAGATTGACGGTTACACCGAGGCGCAGCGCTACTTTCTGGGCTTCGCACAGGTCTGGTGCCAAAACCAGACCGAGCAGGCAGCAAGACAGGCGGCGCTGGTCGACCCACACTCACCGGGCCGCTGGCGCGTGAACGGCACGGTGGAAAACTTCGACCAATTCGGCAAGGCCTTTGGCTGCGCCAAGGGCCAACCCATGTACCCGGCGAAGTCCTGCAGGGTCTGGTAGGTTGAGGTAGCGTTACTCCAGAGACGCCGTCGGCCGATGGGGGTCGACGGCGTCTTTTGGCATTCGGCGCGATGACATTTATGTGATCCGGGGGTCAAAGTATCAGCCTTTCATGAGAGTGATCGTTTTGCCGGAAGGCGGAGTTCCGCTTCGCATGAGGAGGGAGCGGCAGGAAAAATGCGCTGATTTCAACTCTCTCCGGCTAAAACTAGGCACAACCTACCCTCGGCTTTTACAATGCAACAGGGACCCGTCCCAACCCAGCTCTGCTGTGGAACTAGCAAACTTGGCGGCGCATGCCCGACCAGGGTGAAGGAATCGCATGAAGTTCATGAAATTCGGCAAGGCCCTTCTGATCAGCGCCCTCTCAGCTGGCGTTATCCTCGGTGTTACGTCTTGCGTTCAAAGTTATACGGTCGGCTATTTGTATGTAACGGGAACAGTCACCTCCCAATCCAACGGCAACGGCATAATCACCGGCTTCAAGATCGACCACAATACCGGCCAGCTTAGGCCCGTCAACGGCCTGCCAGTCTCCTCAGGAGGAGCCAACCCGGTTCGCGCCGTGCTGATTGACGCCAGCCGCTTTCTGTATGTACTGAACCAGGGAGTCAGCACCAATCCCGCGGGCTCTTCGATCTGCACGATTCAGTATCCTTGCAGCGGGGCCAACATCACTCAGTTTGAGGTCGGCGCCAACGGCATTCTCACGGCACAGCAGGTTTTTTACACCCAGGGAATCAACCCGTTCCGGATGATCGCCGACGCCGGCGGCACCTATATTTATGTGCTTGAACAGAGTGCGCCGTCGAACGCAGGGTGCGCGACACTGGGGCTTACCACCTGCGGCGACATCACCGCATTCCAGGTGAACACGACCACCGGGCGCCTCCAGCTGGTCGTAAACACCCAAGCAACTTCGGCCACCGGATCCCAGCTGCCCTATTTCCCGGTCCCCGCCAATCCCATCGATTTTACATTCAGCGGCACGACGCTGTTGACGTTAAACGGCACCCCTGCAACCGGCGACACAGTTTTTCCGTATCAGTACAACCAAGTGGGCGGACAACTGACGGTGATCTTGAATAATCCCGATAGCATCGGGGACGTGCACCAGGCTACGGCAATTGTGAATACCCCGAGTTACGTGTACGTGCTTGACAACGAAGCGCCGAATCCCAACCCCAGTGGGGCAGCGAGCCAGCTTCTTCCCTTCAGCGCGGTGAGCGGGGCAATGGTCGCAGCCCCCAGCGGGGCGATTGCCGATGATCCCACGCTCTCCAATCCCGTCTGGGTGGCTGTTGGGGCAGGATCAGCCGGCGGCAAATGGCTTTATACGCTCAACTATGGAAACGGGGGACAGAACCAACCCCAGAGTGGAATTGCGGGCTACACTCTCAACTATCCAAGTCCGCCGACGTTCATCAACGGCTCACCGTTTGGTACCGGATCCGGGCCGCAGTGTCTGGTCGAGGATCCGACGAATCAGTATTTTTATGCAGCCAACTTTATTGATTCGACTGTTACTGGCCTGTGGCTCGATGATCGTTCCGGAGAATTGAATCTCCTTTCAGACAAGACAAAGGCACCGAACAGCTACAAATTAACCGGCCCGGCCACCTGGTGCCTTGTGGATGGACGCACCAGCTAAGCCTTCGCTCCTGAGTTGAGCGGAACGGCAGCAGTTTGCTGTCTTCTAAGAGAACGTAGCCGAATGCCCTGGGGACGATGGAATATGTGCCTGGGGAGTTCGATTCCAAACTTGGTTGATTGCGGGCCGGAGACTCTGGCCCGCCGATGAAAGATGCGCATGAAGCTCAACAAATCGAGCCAGCTGCTGCTGGTCTCCGCTGTCAGCCTCTTGGGGGCCGGATTGGTTTCCGCTTGCGGAACACTGACAACGGATTTCGTTTACGTGACCAGCGCCAAGGCCGCAGGCACCAACAACTACGGAGAGATCGACGTCTTCGAGATCAACGCGGTCTCGGGCTTCATGCGTCAGATTCCCACTTCACCCTTTCCCTCGGGCGGACGCAACCCGGTCGCAGAGGCCGTCTCAACCGATTACAACAATCTTTATGTAGTCAACCACGACGACAACACGATCGTTCAATTCAGTATTGGCCCAGACGGCAAGCTTTATGCGCAGTACACCGTGAATACGCCGGGGATCTTCCCGATGGCCGTTGCGGTGAACGGCTCGAATCTGTTTGTGCTGGACACCTACCAACCGCTGGCCAACTGCTCCAATGCGGAGCCGTGCTCGGGTGCGGTGGGTGTCTTTCCCATCCTTGCCGCTTCCGGCACCGGCTCCAACGCGACGCCCGGCGGCGGATTGGGTGACCCAGTCACCAATCCCGCCACAGGCGCGAATTATTGGCCATTGAGCCTGCCCGGCAGCCCCAACGACGTGATCGTGCCGACAGGGATCGATGTTGTGGAGTCGGGAGCGCTTGCTTACGTTAGCGCTTATGACTCGACGTCGAGCACCGGATACGTCTTCGGCTTCTCGGTCGCGTCTGGCGCGCTGACTCCTTTGAAGGCCGGCGCGCCTCTGGCTGCCATCACACATCCCTCGGCGATCACCAGCGACTCATCGAGTGGCTACGTCTACGTGACAGATTCGACGGTCAACAAGCTCTTTTCTTATGCCGTCAAGTCCGATGGAAGTCTGAGCCAATTGGCCGGCAGCCCGATCGCGACCGGCAATCAACCCTCCGCTATCGTCGCCGATTCCAAATATCCCTATCTTTACGTCACCAACGCGCTGGATGGGACGGTGAGCGGGTATTCGATCGGCAGCAGCGGTGTTCTGTCCAGCTTCGGCACCTATCCGACGGGCATTCAGCCGGTGGCCATTGGCATCGATCCCTCGACCGATCACTTCCTCTTCACCGTTAACTTTCTTGCCAACGGCGCCTCGGGCACCATCTCCGACTTTGAGATCGACCCGACCGCCGGCGCGCTGGTCAATGCGCAGCGATCTCCTTATACGACCGCCGCGCTGCCGACTGCGGTGGCCGCCGTTCCACACAAGACTACGCAGTAGCACAGGCCGTTGCCATTCACTCTGGCAACACCCCGTATTGGGCTCTTACAATCCATACAGGGCAACTTAACCGGTTTTCTTGGGCTTGCATCCGATCAGCCCGCAACGAAGGAAGCGCATGAAGTTCAGCAAACTGAGGCAGCTCATTCCGGTCTCTTCCATCGGCCTGCTCGTGGCCACGCTACTGACTGCCTGCTCGATCACCACCATCGATTATGTTTTCGTGGCAACCTCAAGCGGCATTTACACTTACGCGGTGGACTCGCAGTCTGGCGCGCTGCGCACCGGCGCGCCCGTTATCACCACCGGCGTCAGTACACCGGTAGCCGTGGCCGTCACCTCGGATTATGCAAATTTATATGTCGCCAATGAGGGCACCGGTTCCTCGGGCGGCTCGGTGGTCCACTATGCCATCGGACTGGACGGCGTATTGACGGCCAAGGATACCCTGACTCTCAGCGACAATGCCGTCTCTCTGGCAGTGAACACGGCCGGAACCTATCTGTATGTCGCCTCTTGCGCGGCGTCCGCCACCTCTCCGGCTCTGCTTTGCTCGAGCACGGCGAAGCTGACCGAATATGCACTCTCCTCGGGCGTGATCGGCTCCGCAGCTTCGCAAAGCGCCCTTAGCCTCTCCAGTGTTTCGAGCGCGTACGCAAAGGACATCCTGGTCCCCGCAGGCATCACCGTTCTGGTCAACAACGGCAGCAATATCACGGGCAATGCCGTTTACGTCGCGGCCTACGATCAATCCGCTTACAATGTCGGCGGAGTCACGACCAGCACCGCCAATCCCGGCTGGGTCTTCGGCTTCACAATCGGATCGGGGGGCGCGTTGACCGCGTCAGCAAACAGTCCCTACCAGGCCGGCGTCAAGCCCTCCAGCATCACATCCGATCCCACCGACCGCTTTGTCTATGTCACCGACTTCGCCTCAAACGAGTTGATAGGTTATACGATTTTCGATGGCAGCACTCTGCAATTCATGCCCACCGGTCCCTTCAAGACCGGAAACCAACCCTCCTCTATTGTTGTCGATCCGCGCGGCAATTTCATCTATGTCAGCAACGCCCTGGATTCCTCTGTCTCCGCGTACACGATCGTTCAGGCCACCGGCAATCCGACGGGCGCGGTGAACGTTGTCGGCAGCCCAACAAACTCCACCGACACACAACCGGTGGCTATTGCCGTCGATCCTGCACTGGGAAGGTTTGTCTACACAGCCAATAAGCTTGGCAGCTCGGTGTCGGGCTTCCGCCTCGATCCAACCGCCGGCACATTGAAGCCCACCCAAGCCACTCCGTACCCAACGGGCGAAAACCCCGTCGCGCTGATCTGTGTCCCACATGGAAACCATGCGACAGAGGTGATCACCCCATAGAGAGGCATCATCATTCATGCGGCACAAGCCCAGCCCTTCGGCTGGGCTTGTTGTTCTGGGACGCAGAGTTATGGCGGAAAGCTATCTCAAAAGGCCTGGGCCCGCGCAATCCGAACCAATTGAAGCCTGAGGCGTCTCGCGGTGGCTTTGCGGCACTTGTCGAGGAGTTAAAGCGGAGAAGCTACGAGCGGAGTTTCAGTCAAGTCGAGCACCCGGCGACGTAGCTCAGCCGCCGGGTGCGAATGGGGGGAAGCCACGCACTTCAAACTTACCGAACCTGCGCTTCCTCTCTCTTTGCGATTTTGCAAACCCACCGGCTGTGGCAGAGATTTAATCTGCTCATCTCCAAACATGCAGCCAATCGCGGAGCTTGCGCTGGGCCGGCTTCTCAATGAAGTGCAGCGCCACGAGGGCCAGCGCGATGAGCAGGACGTAGCTGATCCAGGGGTCGTAGCCGCCGAGGCGAAAGAGGTCGAGGATGCGCGATTTGTGCAGGAGCGTCCAGAGGTTGAAGTGCAGGAGGTAGAGGCAGTAGCTGGCCTCGCCGACAAAGACCAGCGGGCGCACGCCCAGAGCGCGCGAAAGTCCGTTCTGACCGGCTAGCCCGAGAATGATACAGGCGAAGAACGGCATCAGCAAGCCGTCGTGCTCGATGGCGTAAGGCACCACGGGCCCCAGCGTCAGCAGGCCATAGATGCCGGCGAAGCCGCCAATTCCCAGGTAGAGGCGCAAACGGCCCTGGCGGGGCATGATCTCGTCCAGCCCAGCCAGCATGACACCAAAGATAAAGCTGGCCACATGGGCGTAGGGCGTGTACTTGAGGGCCCAGAGCCAATGGCCGTAGCTCCAGCGGTCGGGATGGGGAATGCCATCAGGGTTGAAGACCATGTAGAGAGCGCCAGGGACCATGCCGAGCACCCAGATGCCGGCCATCCTCCACAAATGGGGGCCGACACGCTCTGGGCGCTTCATTCGAGCGAGCCAGGGAAAGATCGCGTAATAGAAGGCCTCGGCCGACATGGTCCAGGCCGGCGTGTTCAGGAATGTTGCAATGGCCGGAATCCACCCTTGAATCAGCAGCGGAGTGAGCACGACGCCTGTCCAGAACATGGCGTGCGTATGGCTGCCATACTCTGTAGCCAGAGTGCCGAGGCTCAACAGAAGGCTGAGCAGATAGATGGGGTAGATGCGCGTGAAGCGCGCCTCCCAAAAGCGCTTCTTGTCCAGTTCTCCCGCTCGCGCGCGCGCGTTGTAGTTATAACCGAGCACAAATCCCGAGAGCAGGATGAAGTAGCTCACCGAAACGTAGCCGGCGTTGACGACCGGCGCCAGCCAGCCGAACCACTGGGGATTGGAGAAGTGGAAGAGGACGATATTGATCGCCGCGAAGCAGCGCAAACCCGTCAGTGCATTTAATTTTGCCTGTTTGCGGGTTTCCACTGGTAGCCGTTAGCCTCTAGCCTTTAGCTTCTAGACTGGTTTTCCCTGGGAAAGATTACGAGGATGTATCGCACCGGAAGTGCGAACCGGTATCAGCTAAAGGCCAATAGCTAACAGCTGCGTTTACGCTGTAACCAGCGATCCAACCTTTTCGCCGAGCACCACCCGCCGGATATTTCCCGGCTGGTTCATGCTGAAGATGACCATGGGCAGATTGTTGTCTTTGCAGAGGCTCACTGCGGTCAGATCCATGACCTTCAGTCCCTGGCGCAGAATCTCCATGTAGGTAATCTCGTCGTATTTAATCGCATCCTTCACCACCACCGGGTCGGCACTGTAAACGCCTTCGACCTTCGTGGCCTTGAGCAGCACGTCGGCCTTGATCTCCATCGCACGCAGACTGGCGGCAGTATCGGTGGAAAAGAAGGGATTGCCGATGCCCGCTGCGAAGATGACCACGCGGCCCTTTTCGAGGTGGCGCACTGCGCGGCGGCGAATGTAAGGCTCGGCGACTTGATTCATAAAGACGGCGCTCATGACGCGGCAAGGAACGCCGCGCTGCTCCAGGGCATCCTGCATGGCGATGGCATTGATGACCGTGGAAAGCATGCCCATGTTGTCGGCGCTGACGCGGTCCATCTCCTTGGCCTGCTCGGCAACGCCGCGGAAGAAGTTGCCTCCGCCGACGACTACGCCGATCTCAACGCCCAACGCGTGGACATCGACGATTTCGCCGGTAATCTCGGCGACCTTGGCCGCATCCAGGCCGAAACCGCGCGCGCCGGCCAGCACTTCACCCGATAACTTGAGAATGATCCTTTTATACATGCTTTTTTGAGTATCGCATACAGGAGGCTGGCGTCGGTCTCGCTCATTGAAAGGGTCGCGAGCACGGCAAACGGCCTGGGCGGGCACAGGACACGGTTCCGCGGCGCGCAATATCGCTCGCGCTCCACAATCCCGCGCGAAGCAAAATCGTTTGGGGATCGCATCGCGCGGAATGCTATAGTACTTCGTGAAAGCGGCCAGGAGGGATCAGTCATGCCGTCGGATCTCAGGGAAGAAGACGAAAGCCGCAATTTTCTCGGTCAGATGACGATCCTGTCGGTTATCGGCTGCGCGGGGATTCTTCTTTATTCGGCACGTTTCTGGGAGTCCGGCCAGTTTTTCCGCATCTTTGGCGTGGGAATGCTGGTGGCTGGAGCGGCTCTATTAAGCGGGTTCCTGCTGGGCTTTATCTTCGCCATTCCGCGCGTGGGAGCCAAGCGCAAAAAAGCTTCAACTACCCAGGAGGAAGACGCCCATGACGCGGATCCCGGCGCGCAGCCTGGTTCTGTGCTGCACAACGGCAACCTGGTCGAGATCTCCGATTGGCTGACCAAGATCATCGTGGGCGTGGGTCTGGTCGAATTGCACTCCATTCCAGGCAAGCTGGGCGAGTGGTCGTATTATCTTGCTTCAGGGCTGCTGCCCGCTTCATGCACGGGAGGCGCCTCCTGCGCGGAATCTCTTATCAGCGGTCAGGCAGCGGGCCTGGCGATCCTGATCTTCTATTCCACATTGGGGTTCTTGCGCGGATACGTATGGACAATGATCTATTTCCAAGGCGATCTGGAGCGGAAGCTCAAAAAGGCGGAGCGAGAAAAGGAAGAAGAGCGGCGGCAGAAAGAGGAAGAACGGCGACAAAAGGAAGAAGAGCAGCGGCAGAAGAAAGAGGAGCACCTGCAGAGGCGGATTGCGAGCAGGCTCCAATGGGTTGAAACTCTCATCAGCGATAAACAGTTCGACAAGGCGATGGCATCCATCGACGAGGCTCTTAGGAACGACCCCCAAAACGCATTATTTGTGATGACCAAAGCCCGGATTCTCAAGCGGCTGGCCCTTCAGCCGGGGCAGCCGGACAAGGACAATCTGTTGAAACAAGCGCTTCTCTTTATCGACCAGGCTATCGCCCTGCTGCCGGAGAAGGGCGAGCCTTTCTACAACAAGGCCTGTTATGAGGCGCTGCTAGACCCGATGGCGCTGAAAGGCGATGTTCTCGAAAACCTCAGGATCGCCTTCCGCCTCAATCCGGGGCTCCGGCAAAACGCGAAGGGCGATGAAGATCTGATACTACTCAGAGAAGATGATGATTTCATTGAACTTGTAGGCCGGGACAGGCCTCCGGAGGCTTGACATTTCGCGGTGATGGGGATAGAGTGGAGTTGAGAGTAGTGTGAAGGAGTCGAATCCGATGAGAGACACCATGCCTCAACCGCCGGAAATGTAACGACCCTTTGTGGCGCGTTCAGTAATAGTCTGTGCGCGATCAGAGATCTAAGGATCGGAAGGGCGGATACAGATAGACTCTGTATCCGCCCTTTGTTTTTTGATGATAAGAGGACGCTATACGCACCAAGGCCCAGGGCTTTCATCCTGGGCCTTAGTCGTTCACGGATTGATGTGGAGTTACTCGGCGGCGGCTTCGACGGCCTTGGTCTGAGCTACGGTCCAGTCGGGGGCGCCGACCTTGAAACGCGCAAAGCGGCGCACGGTCATGTTCTCGCCGAGCTTGCCCACCTTCTGCGCAATCAGTTCCTTGATGCTGACGGTCTGGTCCTTGATGAAGGGCTGCTCAAGCAAGCAAACTTCCTCATAAAACTTAGCCATTTTGCCCTCGACGATCTTTTCGATCACCGGAGCAGGTTTGCCGGTGGCGGCGGCTTGGGCGCGATAGATCTCCTTCTCGCGCTCCATATCGGCCGGGGTTACGTCTTCGGGTCTGACATAGCGCGGATCGGAAGCGGCGATGTGCATCGCGATGTCCTTGAGCAGCGCCTGAAAGTCATCGGTGCGGGCCACGAAGTCGCTCTCGCAGTTCAGTTCGAGCAGGACGCCGATCTTGCCACCGGCGTGAATGTAGGTGCCGACGGCGCCCTCGTTGGTGGTTCGGGCGGCCTTCTTCTGCGCCGAGGCCATGCCGCGCTTGCGTAGCACGACGAATGCTTCCTCGATGTTTCCCTTGGTCTCCTGGAGCGCCTTGAGGCAGTCGCCCATGGGCGCGCCGGATTTTTCGCGGAGCTCTTTTACCAGCTTGGCATCAATCTTTTCGCTCACTGTCATCTTCTCTCTTTTCCTAGAATTCTCTGTTCGACCGGAACTTGCGTACTTCGCAGGTTCCCAAATGCGAGGGACCTGGGGCACCGGGCATACATAAGAAAAGCGTGGCACTCACACCTCGCGGCCACGCTCGTCTCATTATGCGCACCGCAGTGCGCGGGAATGATTAATAAGCGCCCTCGGCCACCTCGGCCTCGTCCAGCGCCGCAACCGCGGCAGGGGCCTTGCGAATGCCGCCACCCAGGGCAGCTTCGAGGTCCACATCTTCCGGCTCGGAGGAGGCGGGCTCCGCCGCTGCCAAGGGCTCCGGCGCCTCTTCCTGGAAGGCCTTGTCGCCAACCAGGTTCACGCCCTCTGCCGCCGAATCGGCGATCTTCGAAGTGAAGAGGCGGATGGCTCGCAGTGCGTCGTCGTTGCCGGGAATCACATAATCGACCACTGTCGGATCGCAGTTGGTATCGACCACAGCTACGACGGGAATACCAAGCTTGCGGGCTTCCTTCACAGCGATCGCCTCGTTGTTCGAGTCGACGATGAAGAGCGCATCGGGCAGCCGCTTCATGGCCTTGATGCCGGCGAGGTTCGCCTGGAGGTGCTTGCGCTCCCGCTCCAGTTTGATGACTTCCTTCTTAGTCAGCAGCTCGTAGCGGCCATCGGTGGCCATCTCATCCAGTTCCTGAAGGCGCTTCACCGACTTCTGCACCGTCACCCAGTTGGTGAGAAGCCCGCCCAGCCAGCGCTGGTTGATGTAGGGCATTCCCGCGCGGTTAGCCTCCTCGGCCACCGCCTCCTGAGCCTGGCGCTTGGTGCCGACGAAGAGAATCGTCTTGCCGCCGGCGCACAGGTCGGTAACGAACTTCGACGCGTCCTTGAAGAGCTTGAGCGTCTTTTGCAGGTCGATGATGTAGATACCGTTGCGCTCGCCGAAGATGTATTCCTTCATCCTGGGGTTCCAGCGCTTGGTCTGATGCCCGAAGTGGACTCCAGCTTCGAGCAGCTCCTTCATTGTGATCGTGGCCATTGGCCTCCTTTGTGAATTGCATCCGGGTGGTCGATGCCAGCGCCCAGATTGAGCCCGCTCTTGCGGGAGATGGTTAAAAACAAGGACTAGGGACTAGGAAAATTGCAACTAGTCCCTTGGTCACTGATCCCTCAGCCCCAGCAATCGTTTTAGCGCTTGCTGAACTGGAAGCGTGCGCGAGCGCCCTTCTGACCGTACTTCTTGCGTTCCTTCATGCGCGAGTCGCGGGTGAGCAGGCCCTCGGCTTTGAGCGCCTTACGCAACTCTGGATTGAACTGAACCAGCGCACGGGCCACGCCCATCTTGACCGCATCGGCCTGTGAGGCAACACCGCCGCTCTTGACGGTGGCGACCACGTCGAAGCTCGAAGCCAGCTCGGCGAGAGCCAGTGTCCGCTTCGCGGCCACCCGCTGCTGCTCGGTGACAAAGTATACATCGAATCCCTTGCCGTTGACCTTCCACTCGCCCGTTCCGGGACGCAGAAAGACGCGCGCGATCGCCGACTTGCGCCGCCCCGTCCCATAATACTGAACCAAATCTGCCATTTGTTTCTTAGCTCCTAGCTACTAGCTTCTAGCTTCTAGCTAAAAGCCACAAAATCCGATTCTTGAATCTCAAAGCTAGCAGCTAGAAGCTAGCAGCTAGCAGCTGCTCTTACGCGATTTCCAACGCCACCGGCTTCTGCGCAGCGTGGGGATGCTTGTCGCCCTTGTAGACTTTCAGTTTGGTGGCCATCTGGCGGCCCATCTTGCTCTTGGGCAGCATGCCCTTGATGGCCTGCTCGAGAACCTGCTCCGGCTTGCGGTTGATCAAACGGGTAAAGGACTCTTCGCGCAGCCCGCCGGGAAAGCCGGTGTAGCGGCGATAGACCTTGCTCTGAGCCTTCAGGCCGGTCAGGCGAACCTTTTCGGCATTGATGACAATCACGTGGTCGCCCGTATCGATATACGGCACATACTGAGGATTCAGCTTGCCGCTCAACACATCGGCGGCCTTGGTCGCCAGACGGCCCAGCGGCTTGCCGCTGGCATCGATCACAAAAAACTTGCGGACAATATCCTTGCTGCTCGGAACGAAGGTACCCATCTCTCTCCTGCCCTCGAAGACGCCTGTCTTCAAAACTTGAACCGCCCGGGCTCGCCGCGCGGCAATACCTCAAAAAAACCAGCGCAAAACGCTGTGGCCCACGCCAAATTAAGCGCAGGGCCTAATTTCCACCCACTGCCAAACAAAGCTGTTCGGGTGAGGAGTGCGGGGGCTGGCCCTTCTAAAAAGGGCTCTGACCTCTCTGGACTCGCTAAGAATCGGCGTACCTATAAACTCGAATCCAGCAGCCGGTAGCCTGTTCCAACCGATCCCTCAGAGACAACATTCTGGGAGCTTCGACCAGCCGGGTCAGAGTAAACACACAGACCCCAGGCGCAACACCGCGCAAGGACTTCAGAATACCCGAATTGAGTGCTTGAGTCAACGGAATGAGGGCTGAGAACGCGGGTCAGATCGAATTATTGAGAGATTAGCCGGGATGTCTTGCTTAGACGACGCCCACCTCGCCGTTCCGATTGGCCGGCTGGACTCGAACCAGAATCTGCTCCCGGCAGGTCCATCATAAATTCAAGGCCCGGGCCTGAAGGCAGCCTCTCTTTGGCCCTATTTCAGGGGGGTAAGACTCCCTGCTCCCTCCCAAAAGCTGTCTGTGACAGTGCTCCTTACAGTTGGTCATAGAGGGTCGAGTTCCGGTAGCCCATCAGCACCACCAGAGTCCAGATGCCTATGGCGGTTCCGAAGGGGAATTTCAGCAGGTTGAGGAAGGCGGCCACGATGGCCACGATCCTTCCCCACGGCGCACGCTCCAACAGACCCCAACCGGCAACCAGTGCAAGGCCGCCACGCAAGGCGATGAAAACCCAGGCGATATGCAAGAGCGCTGGCGCGAACCAGAAGGGCGGCATGGGGCTGCCTCCACCCCAGGGCCCGTGCACCCATGGACCGAAATGGCCAGAGAGAAAGGCGTTCGCAAAAGCCAGCCCGGCAAATCCGGCGATCAGGGAGATGGCGGCGTAGATGAACCAGACGACGCTGAGCGCCTTCACCTTGCTCGCGTAGGTCTGTACCTGAAACTCCAGGCCGGGAACCGGAGGAACCAGAGGCGCCGCCGGACGGCCACAGTGAGCGCAGGCTGCCTGGCCTGGCGTTAAAACTTGACCGCATCCGCTGCAATACATAACGCCTCCTCGAAGAGAACTTACTGAGTCTACTACGGAGCAGGGCCGCGAGATGTTCCGCGGCTGCTAGATGCGGCTTTTAGCGGCTAGCTTTTAGACGCTTCGCCTTTGCAGTTTTTCGGAGAGAGTGGGCGTGGGCCGGGAGGCCCACGCGACAGCCGACCTAGAGGCCGGCGGTACGGCTGCGCGGGAGGGGTTGGAAGTACTCTCGACGAATGCGGAAAGGATCTCACGTTCTGGCCCTGAGCGGCGATAAACAGAATGGGAGAGGCTTTGAATGGGGCGGCAGGCGGCGAGAGAAACTGTTGTGGAGACGGCCCAGAAACAGGCGGGGGAGCTTCGCTATGTGGCGCGCCAGCCGATCATGGACCTGCGCGGCAAGGTCCATGGCTATGAGCTGCTGTTTTGGAACGGACGGGAGCCGATCATTCGCGCCGACAGCGAACTCGCTACGCGCACAATGCTGGACAACACCGTGATCTTCGGGCTCGAGGAGCTGGCGCACGGCCAACTCGCCTTTGTAAACTGCACAGCCGGTTCGTTGACCGAGGAGTGGGTGCAGGTGCTGCCACCCCGGATGACGGTGCTGGAACTGCCAGCGGAGACCGAGCCTACCTCGAGCCTGTTATCAGCCTGCCGCAAGCTGAAGGCATTGGGCTTCCGGCTGGCGCTAACTGAGTTCACCGGAAAGAAGCAGTCCAGGCCTCTGGCCGATCTGGCGGACTACGTCAAAGTGGACATCGTGCACCTGGACGCGCTGGAGCGGCGGAATCTGCCCGGCAAGCTGGACGGCTCCTGGGCTCGCCTCGTGGCGCAGAATGTCGAGACGCAGGAACAGTACGGGCTGGCATGCAGAGAGGGCTTCGATCTTTTCCAGGGTTACTATTTCTGCCGTCCCGAGCCGCTGGAGAGCCACAGGATCCCCGGCAACCGGCTGGTGCATCTGGAGATTCTGGAGCTGCTGCAAAACGACCCCTTCGATCTGCAGCGATTGAGCCAGCTGGTGATGTGCGACGCTTCCCTCACCTACCGGCTGTTGCGGCTGGTCAACTCGCCCCTCTGCGCCATGCGCCAGGAGATTACATCGATCCAGGCGGCGCTGATGCTGGTGGGCGAGGCGATCTTCCGGCGCGTCGCCATTCTGGCCATCGCCAGCGACTTCAATGCCAACCAGCCTGCTGAGATTCTGCGCATGGCCTTTGAGCGCGGGCGCTTTTGCGAGCTGGCGGCCGGCCTCTGCGGCCTGGTTCCGGGAGAGCAATATCTTATCGGCATGATCAGCCTCTTCCCTGCGATGCTGCGCATTCTCATGGAAGACTTGATAAGGGTGCTACCCTTGCGCCACGCTGCTTGCGATGCACTGCTTGGCCGGGAGGTCCCCGATGGTGTTCTGTTGCACTGGATCGTCTGTGAGGAGCACGGCGACTGGGCAGCCTGTGACAAGATTGTCCGCAAGCATGGCCTGCGCCATGAAAACCTGATGCGCTGCCACGCCGAGGCGATCCAATGGGCCCAGCAGGCGCTCAAATCGAACAGCTGAGGCGGCACTGCCGGAGCGTCTTCGGAAATATGGTGAACTTTATTACGGCATCGCGGGCTGTCGCTCCCTGATGGTCGCGCCAGCTTGGGGTTATGATTCCGGTCAACAGCGTAACCGAAAATGCTGTAGCCGTTACAATTGCCTCTCATTGGCTCGTTGGCAAAGCTCGTTTCTCCCATCGCTCCTCGTGGCGGTCGTCATGGAAGATGGCAAACGTCAAACGCCCTTCCGGATTACGTTCGAAGATGAGCCGGGTCACGCTCGCGCCGTGTGGATAGAAGAATGTCGTCGGCGACTCGGCGGCGAGCTCGGCGACCTCACCGATCTGGTTTTTCTCAAAGAGAGTGTCGCCCTGGCGGAAGATGGTGGCCATGACGCGGCCGTTTGCGTCGCGATACTCTCCAGCCAGCAAATCGAGTGCCGCATTAGCAAGCTTGATGGCGGTAGGATGAAGAGGGACCGAGACCCGCTCGGCGTAAGGCGGCATCTCCGGCTCCGACTGCATCCACCTATGGTGCGACAGGAACCAGCGCGGCAACTCCAGCTCGTTGTAGGCGCGTGTCCAGCAGTCGTGTCTGACCCCTAGATAGACAGATAGCTTGACACGCCCGCCCGAGGCCTTGAGCGCCTCGAAGAGTAATTCGCTTTGGCGCGGGTCGACCACGTTGTCGTCGCTTCCGTGGAAGAGCCAAAGCGGCAAGCGGCCAACAGCGTGAGCGTATTCGCCAGGTAATGTGGAGACCTGCTGCCAACGCTCCGGCTCATAGCTCCAGAAGACGCCGCCAGCCATCACAGCCACCGCCGCCCACCGATGGGGATGCAGCCGAGCAAGCTCCCAGGCGCCATACCCGCCCATCGAGAGGCCTGTCAGATAAGTATGTTCCGTGTCGAGGTGAAACTCCTGCGTTTCCTGGTCCAGCGCCGCCAATGCCATCGATAGCATCTCCGGATCGGTCCAGTAGTTGGCCTGCGGGCACTGGGGCATGACGATGACAAATGGCCAGCGTTCGGGATGGTCGCGGACAGCCTGCGGTAGCCCAATCTGCGTTTGCCACATACCCTCGGAGCCGCGCTCGCCGCGGCCATGCAAAAAGAGAATCACTGGCCAGGGCTTCTTATCATCGCGCCGAAAACTCTCTGGAAGGTAGACCTGAAAGTGATAGGTCGCGCTGCGCAATTCGATGGTGCGATTGAGAAAGCCAGTCTCCTGCAGATGCTCAGGCTGAGGGTGGCTCGAGCCGCGCAGCGCCTCAGAGTGCGCAGGTCCGATCGAACTGGTGAGCAAAAGGCCGACAGCGAGGAATCGCGAAGATCGGAGCATAAAACAATCCCAATCCACTATATCGGGGCAGGGCAGCCTTGCGGAGACGGATTTGGAGGAGGGTTTTTGAGCAAAGCACAAATCAATCCGCGAGCCTAGCGCTTAAGCGGGAAGCCGTTTCAGCAGCTCATTCGCTCCCTGGAACCATTTGCGCTCGCGGCGACGGAGGTAGTCGGGCATGGCGCGCTCCTTGGCAAGCACCCTTTGCGCCCATTGGCGGGCTTCGGCGTTGCGCCCTTGCGAGGCGAGAAACTCCGCGAAGTACAAATAGGTTTCAGAAAGTGTCGAGGAGTCAGTTGCCCGGCGAAAAAGCGTCTCGGCCTTTTCCTTCTGACCGGTCTTTGCATAGGTGTGGGCCAGCAATCCTGCCGCGCGATGGAAGTCGAAGTCGGGCTCTTTAGCGATGACTCGCTCGAGGTCGGGAACTGCCGCGGGAACGTCTCCCAGTTGGATGGCGCAGAGGGCGCGACGGTAAGAGGAATCAAGAGTGCTGTAGGGCGCGGCGATTGCCTTATCGAATGCAGCGCGAGCCTGCACGAGATTGCCTTGTTGCATGTAGAGGTCGCCAAGCTCCTCGTAGTTTTCCGCCGAGGGATTGTCGAGAACTGCGAATTCGAGCTGGCCAATGCGCTTGCCGCGCGAAACTCCATGAAAGACCGAAGAGGTGGACTTGAGGTCGGGGAGCGCAACGAAGATGAAGTAAAGCACCGAGCCGAGAGGGCCGAGAAAGATGATCAGGTAGAGCCAGTACCAATCCGGGCGGCGGCGAATGTAGTGAATGATCGCCACTACCTGGAGAATAAGGCCCCACGGAAAGAAGAGGAATCGAAAGAGTCCCATCGGATCTGAGTCCTGCTGTCAGCTTACTATGAGCGGTAATGCTGAAGACAATCTTCGCCGAAAACGCCGAAATAAGCTATCGTCAACATTCTTCCCGTGGCCGGGAATCCAGGGTATTTGGCGCACTGAATGCGAAGTAAAGCCCGATCTGGCCAGAAAGGCGTCTCATCTTTCGGGATAATCGTGGGTAGCTATTTGATTTTGGACTGGTACAGTCCATAATGAGTGTGGTAGTTCTGATGGAGATCGAAGTCTCTGGAAAGCAGACGGCCAGGGAAACGGTCAGGGGACCCAGGCGGAGGTCGGGGCTGGTTTCAAAAAAGCCTGCCGCTTGGGAGTTTATCGCGTGGGTTACTGTCTCCGGGCCGTACCGGATTTATTCGGAATCTGAAGCACACAGTTATCATGAATCGGTATCCGGCTGCTATCTTGGGTCTTCAGACCTAATCCTCCTCGCGGGTGCTATTTGCTCGAGAGCAAGTTTCGTCCACAAATAGTGTGACCACAAGCACTTCGCGCACATCAACGCTATGAAAGGCAGCCGGGGAACGAACGCATGGCGCAGATATTTGACCGCAGCTCCAACGCCTTGGCGCGGGCGAGCCTGGTGTTGACGGGGCTGATCGTGATCGCACTGGGGGTCACGCTGGATGAGTTGCAGCGCTCGCCATGGGTGACTCGCCAGGGCCAGCGGCCAGACCAGCCGGTGCCATTCAGCCATAAGCACCATGTTCAGGGGCTCGGACTGCAGTGCCAGTACTGCCACACGACGGTCGAGAACTCAAGCTACGCCGGAATTCCCCCTACGAAAACCTGCATGAACTGCCATGCGCAGATCTGGACCAACGCCCAGCTGCTGGAGCCGGTGCGCCAGAGTTGGATCACGGGGCAGTCGCTCGCATGGACCAAGGTGCACGACCTGCCCGACTATGTCTACTTCAGCCACGAGATTCACGTGCATAAAGGCATCGGCTGCGCCTCGTGCCACGGCCGAGTCGACCAGATGCCGCTGATGTATGCGGAGAACACGCTGCAGATGGAGTGGTGCCTGGACTGCCATCGGAACCCGGCGAAGAATCTGCGGCCTACGAGCGAGATCTACAACAATGCTTGGGAGAAGCCGGCCGAGGACAGGCCGGTTTGGTGCGTGGCGGGCGGCAAGGGCTATGAAGAGATGAGCGGCGTGCCGACGGCTCAGGGTGTGAGTTGCACGACGAAGGACCCGGCTGTCGAGGTTGCATCGCTGAATCTTGCGGGAAGCGCGCTTCCGATTGCGAGCTACCAGAAGTTCACCAGCCAGGATGAGTTGGGGCACTTTCTTGTGGACCACTACAAGATTCGGACTCCGAAGGATCTGACCAGTTGCGAGGTCTGCCACCGATGAGCGAGATGAACGAAAAATCCGGCACAGAGACTTTGGCTATTGGCGGGGGGGGGAGCGCGAGCTGTGAAGAGCGCCCCTCAGGGGCTAAAGCCCAGGAACATTTTGCAGCCTCGACGGCACGACTGAAGTCGTGCCCTGACTCAAAGCAGGTTGCTTCCGTGGCCGATGCAAAGCAGGATATTTCCTTGGCCGGAAAAGTCCATCTCGATTCTGCGGTTCATGACGCAAAGGAACACGCTACGAAGCACGACCTGGTCGCGACGATCAAGCCTTTGCCGATGACGCTGGCCGCTGTGCGCGAAGAGCTCAAGGGCGTGAAGGGCAAGCGATACTGGCGCTCCATCGACGAGCTGGCCAACACGGCGGAGTTTCAGGCCGCGGTCGAGAAGGAGTTTCCTTCGGCGGCCTCGGAGTGGGTCGATCCGGTTTCGCGGCGGGGCTTCATGAAACTGATGGGAGCGTCGCTGGCGCTGGCCGGCCTGGCCGGATGCACGAAGCAGCCCGATGAGCCGATTTATCCCTACGTCAAAGCGCCGGAGGATCTGATCCTCGGCAAGCCAATGTACTTTGCCACGGCGCATCCGTTCGTAACAGGCGCGGTGCCGCTGCTGGTCAAGAGCGATCAGTTCAGGCCCATCAAGATCGACGGCAATCCGGAGCATCCTTATAACCAGGGGTCATCTGATCCTTTTACGCAGGCGACGCTGCTCGACCTCTACGATCCTGACCGCTCGCAGCATGTGACCTTCCGCGGCGAGAACCGCGAGTGGGCCGAGTTTGCCGTCGAGTTTCGCAATAAGGTGATCTCGACCAAAGACGGGACGGGGATTTACTTCCTCAGCGCGACGATAACCTCGCCCACGCTCGCGCGGCAGTGGGGCGGGGTGAAGAAGGCGTACCCCAAGGCGACGCTGGTGCAGTATGACCCGGCGATTGCTGGAACAGCGCTCGAAAAGGGACTGAACGTTCAGTATGATTTGACTGATGCAGACGTGATTGTCTCGCTCGATGCAGACTTTCTTTCGGGTGCGAGCTATCCCGGCTTCCATAAGTTAGTTCGACAGTATGCAGAGCGGCGCAAAGATCCAACGAAGCTAAACCGCCTCTACGCGATCGAATCCACGCCGACGACGACCGGCTTGAAGGCCGAGCATCGGCTGGGACTGCGAGCAAGCGAAATTCCAGCATTTGCAGCAGCACTGGCGCGGTCGGTTGGCGTCGCCGAAGCGCCCCAAGGCGTGGGTGGACGCTACGAGTGGACGCTGGAGCAGCAGAAGTTTCTCGCTGCACTTGCGAAGGATCTGAAGGCCAATGCCAGCAAGAGCGTAGTGATTCCCGGCATCTATCAGGACGAGTCGGTCGCAGCGTTGGCACTGGCCATCAATCAGGCGCTGGGCAATGTCGGCAAGACAGTTACGGTTTACTCGGCGTCTGCCGTTATCATCCCCTCGGATCAGCTTGCGAGCTTCAAGGCGCTGGTCGCCGACCTCAATGCAGACAAAGTGGAATGGCTGGTGATTCTGAATGCCAATCCAATCTACGATGCGCCAACGGAGCTGAGTTTTGCTGATGCCCTCAACAAGGCAAAGACGGTCGCGCATCTCGGCTCACACTACGACGAAACGGGCCACGAAGCCCAATGGCACATTCCCGCGGCGCACTTTCTTGAGTCTTGGTCGGATGCTCGGGCCTACGACGGAACCGTTTCGATTATTCAGCCAATGATTGATCCGCTTTATGGCGGTAAGACGCCTCACCACTTCTTCCAAGCCCTGCTCGATGAACCGGGATTGAGTCCGCATGAGGCGGTGCGCGAGACGTGGAAGCCGGCAATCAAAGGAGACTTTGAGACTGGCTGGCGCGGGGCTTTGCACAACGGGTGGATTGCGGACACGGCTTTCGCAGCCAGGTCGACCGTGGACTGGTCACTCGAGGAACCACTTCCTACCCCCACGCCGAAGGATTCCGTCGAGATCATTTTCCGGCCGGACCCGAATGTTTATGATGGGCGGTGGTCGAATGTTGGCTGGTTGCAGGAGCTGCCCAAGCCGGTCACTAATCTAAGCTGGGACAATGCGGCGATTGTCTCTGGGTCTACGCTGACCAAGTATGGTCTCGAAGAAGACGACATTGTCGAACTGACTGTGAATGGCCGCTCGGTGAAGGCTCCGGTGATTGTTGCGCCGGGGCATCCCGATAACTCGGTTACGGTGCATCTGGGCTACGGACGCCAGTTTGCGGGGCGCGTGGGGTCGGGCGCTGGATTCAATGCTTATCTGATTCGTCCGGCAGACTCTCCGTTCTACGCTGTGGGCTCGATGAAAAAAGTCGAGGGCAAATGGGGCACGGCGATCACCAAGAGCCACTTCCAGGATCATCGCGGCGAGAGGTTTGGCCAGCCTAAAGGTCACGACGACAATTCGCTGGATGCCGATGAGGCGATCAACGAGCGCGGCATTATTCGCTATGCGACGCTCGATGAGTACAAGGCTAATCCCGGATTTGCCAACGAGGGTCCGGGGCGCGAGAAGACCGACAAGAGCAATTCGCTCTTCCCCAACTGGGCGTACAACGAGGCCAACGCGTGGGGCATGTCGATCGACATGAACAGTTGCACGGGCTGCAATGCATGCATCGTGGGCTGCTATGCGGAAAACAACATCCCTGTTGTTGGCAAGCAGCAGGTGCGCATTGGGCGCAACATGCAGTGGCTGCGCATCGACACGTACTTTGAGGGCGACCTGGCCGCGCCGCGCGCGCACTTCCAGCCGATGGCCTGCCAGCACTGCGAGAACGCTCCTTGCGAGCAGGTTTGTCCAGTGGGCGCGACGGTGCATACGCCCGAGGGCCTGAACGCGATGGTCTACAACCGCTGCGTGGGCACGCGCTATTGCTCGAACAACTGCCCGTATAAGGTGCGTCGCTTCAACTTCCTGCTCTTCTCTGACTTCGAGACGGAGAGCCTAAAGCTGATGCGCAACCCCGATGTGAGTGTGCGTTCGCGCGGCGTGATGGAGAAGTGCAGCTACTGCGTGCAGCGCATCTCGGCGGCCAAGATCGAGGCCGACAAGGAGAATCGCAGAGTGCGCGACGGCGAGATTGTGACCGCCTGCCAGCAGGCCTGCCCTGCCTCGGCGATCACATTCGGCAATATCAATGACAAGCAAAGCAGAGTTGCGAAACTGCAAGCAGATGAGCGCAGCTACCAGGTGCTCGCCGATTTGAATACGCGTCCGCGGACGAAGTATGTGGCCGCGGTTTTGAATCCGAATCCCGAACTGGAAGATGCGCCGGTGGAACACAGAGATGCAGTGAAGAAGTGAATGAGTGAAGAAGTGAATTGTTTGGCGGGTTAGCACCCGCTGCGCGGGGATGGCGAGTTAGCAAGTTAACGGAGTTAGGATGACGCCCAGCGAAGCAAAACACGATCCCGAACTCGAAAGGCGGATCGATCCCGCGACGGGGGAGTACCGCGTCATCGCGCCGGGGCAGACCTTCAAGTCTGTTACCGAAAAGATTGTGCGCATCGTGCTCACGCCAAAAACGCCGCTGGGCTGGTTTGCTCTCTTCGGCATCGCGGGCGCGGGGGCGACAGGACTGCTGGTTGCGGTGACTTGGCTCTTCCTGGTCGGCGTCGGCATCTGGGGCATTACGCAGCCGGTGGCGTGGGGCTTCGCGATTATTAACTTCGTCTGGTGGATCGGCATCGGCCACGCCGGCACGCTGATCTCGGCGATTCTTCTGCTCTTCAAGCAGAGCTGGCGCAACTCGATCAACCGCTTCGCGGAGGCGATGACGATCTTCGCGGTGGTCTGCGCGGGCATGTTCCCGCTGATTCACGTGGGCCGTCCATGGCTGGCTTACTGGATGTTCCCTTACCCGAACACGATGACCGTGTGGCCGCAGTTCCGCTCGCCATTGCTGTGGGACGTCTTCGCGGTCTCGACCTACGCAACGATCTCGGTGGTCTTCTGGTACATCGGCATGGTGCCCGATTTCGGCACCATGCGCGACCGCTCGCAGAACATCGTCGCGCAGTATTTCTATGGCTTGCTATCGCTGGGCTGGCGCGGCTCGGTGCGTCACTGGGCGCGCTATGAGACGGCATCGCTGCTGCTGGCCGGACTTGCTACGCCGCTCGTGCTCTCGGTGCATACGGTCATCAGCTTCGACTTCGCGGTGGCCGTGTTGCCGGGCTGGCATACTACGATCTTCCCGCCGTACTTTGTCGCGGGCGCGATTTACTCGGGCTTTGCAATGGTGCTGACGCTGGCGATTCCGCTGCGCAAGTTCTATCACCTTGAAGGCCTAGTCACCGAGCGGCACATCGACAACATGGGCAAGGTAATGCTGGCGACGGGCTTCATTGTAGCCTACGGCTACGGCATGGAAGTCTTCATGGCCTGGTATTCGGCCTCGCACTGGGAGGCCTTCATGATGTGGAATCGCATGTTCGGGCCGATGGGCTGGGCGTATTGGGTGCTGATCACCTGCAACCTGGCGATTCCGCTGACGACGCTCTGGTCGAGGAAGCTGCGAACCTCGATGGCGTTCATGTTTTTTATTTCTATCGTGGTGAACACGGGCATGTGGTTTGAGCGCTTTGTCATTATTGTGACGAGCCTCTATCGCGATTTCCTGCCTTCGGCATGGGGCACCTATCGCGCCACCCGGTGGGACTATCTCACATTTGTTGGAACGTTAGGACTGTTTACATCGCTCTTCTTGCTCTTCGTGCGCTTCCTTCCCATGATTCCGATGTCTGAGATTCGCATGATGCTGCCGGGGGCGAAGATCATGCCCAAGGCAGCAGCAAAGGCAGGTGATTGATATGCCCGCACGCGAAGGAACTTACGGTCTGCTGGCCGAATTCGACACGCCGGGCGACCTGATCCGCGCCGCGCAACAGGCGCGCAAAGACGGCTGGCGGCGCATGGATTGCTACACGCCTTATCCGGTGGAAGAAGCGGCGGAGGCGATCGGTTTTCATCGCAACAAGGTTCCGCTCGTGACGCTGGTGGGCGGACTGATGGGTTTGGCAGCCATGTTCCTGCTGGAAGTTTGGATCTCCGTGCTGGCTTATCCACTGAATATTGCCGGAAGGCCGCTCTACTCATGGCCAGCCTTCATCGTGCCTGCCTATGAGTGGACGATTCTTTGGGCCGGGCTGTCGGCGGCCTTTGGCATGTTGGCGCTGAACGGATTGCCAGCGCTCTATCACCCTCTGTTTAACGCACCGAACTTTCGCGACGGCGCGACGACGGACAAGTTCTTTCTATGTCTGGAGGCGCTTGATCCGAAGTTCGATCTGAAGGAAGCTAGAGCATACCTGGAGTCGTTTCAGCCGAATTCGGTGGTGGAGGTGGCGTACTGATGGCCAGGGTTCAGAGATCAGGGATCAGAGATCAGGGAATCACTCTGGCTCCGTGCCCCATCCTTGCGACTTTTTTCTGTCGCAAGGGTGGAAAGCGACGATCTTTATCCGGCATTGTTCGCGTCACTCCCTTCGCTTGCCTAGGTCTGCTCTTGCTGATTGCCGGCTGCCGACAGGATATGCAGGACCAGCCCAAAGTCATCTCGCAACGAGGTTCCGAGATGTTTGCAGATCATCGCGGCGCAAGGCCGCAGGTGGTGAACACAGTGGCCCGCGGGCAGTTGCACGAGGACAGCTACTTCTATACGGGCGTCATTCAGGGCGCGGACGGCTATCGCGAAGAGAAGAACGAGATGCCCTTTCCTGTGACACTTGAGGTGCTCAAGCGCGGGCAAGAGCGATTCAACATCTATTGCACGCCATGCCACTCGCGCGTAGGTAACGGGTTGGGCGAAATTGTGCAGCGGGGCTACAAGCCGGCGGCCAATCTGCACGATCAGGTGCGGCTCTCGCAGCCCATCTCGCACTACTACTACGTGATGACGCACGGCTACGGAGCGATGCCCGACTACTCGGCACAGCTTGCGCCAGTGGATCGGTGGGCAGTTGCGGCTTATATTCGCGCGCTGCAGTTGAGTCAGGCGGCAACGGTTGAGGATGTTCCTTCGGGTGTGCAGATCCGCAGTCTGAAGGAGATCGCTGGAGAGAGTGGACATCCGGAGTTCGCTCAGCCGTGGACGTTGCCAACGACGGCCGTTCAAGCTGCGCCAGACCTCAAACAGGGAACACCGGCGATGGCTCCGGCCAATCTGGCGCCACCGACGATCAAAATTCCGTTAACCAAGCCGGCCACGAAGTAGGGACGAAGAGCAGGGACTGAGGGACTAGGGACTTAGGGACTGAGGACGACGAGAATGGCTCACGATGCGAACGCCAAGACGCTTCCTGCCGAGTTAGGCGCACCGGCCTTTGTGGACGGATGGAGACAGCGCGCGCTGGCGGTTGGAGCGGTCTTTTCTGTGATTGCGGCGGGATTGGCCTTCGCGGATGGCTCGATCGACCATGTGCTGCGCGGTTGGCTACTGGGACTAATGCTTACCTTTGGATTTGCCGTCGGCGGGCTGGCTTTGCTGATGGTGCAGTATTGCTCTGGCGGAAAGTGGGGGCTGCTGCTTCGACGGCCTCTGGAGGCAATGAGCCGCACACTACTGCTGGTCTTCGGATACTGGTTGGTGATTGCCTTCTCGCTCAAGAAACTCTATCTATGGGCCGCGGTGGGAGACGTAAGCGCGGCGCTGAAATCGGGTTGGATCAACGAGGTTCAGGCGCACGCCATCGAGTTCAAGCGGCCGATGCTGAACCCGACAACATTTATCTTGGCCGGTATTCTTTGTTTCGCAATCTGGGGCTTTTACGCCTGGCGGCTCAATGCGCTCGGACTTCAACGGGATGCGGCTTCCCCCGCGACCACGCCCGAGTGGATCAAGCGTCTTGAAAACCTGAGCGGCCCCGGCATCGTGATCTACGCGCTCACGATGACCGCCGCAGTGATCTATTGGGTGATGTCGCTTGATCCTACTTGGTACTCGTCAGTCTATGGTCTGCTCTTTCTCGTGGGGCAGGCGTATGGAGTGCTTGCTCTGTCGATCATCGTCGTGATTTCGCTTTCGAAGGCAGAGCCATTCAAGACGATCTTGCGTCAGACCGAACAGCACGATCTGGGCAAGTTCACCTTTGCATTTGTGATGCTGAACATTTATCTGGCCTTCTCACAGTTCCTCATCATCTGGTCGGGGAATCTGCCGGAGGAGATTCCCTGGTATCTGGATCGCATCCGCGGTCACTGGGGCGTGATCATCACGCTAGACTTCATCTTCCACTGGCTGATTCCGTTTACTTTGCTGCTTTCGCGCGACCTGAAGCGCAATAAGAAACGGCTTGTCAGGATCTGCCAGTGGATGGTCTTCGCCCGCGCCTTCGATCTCTTCTGGCTGATCGAGCCGAACTTCAAGGACGCGGCACGCAACCTGCACTTCAGCTGGGGAATTCTCGAATATGTGGCTGTGCCGGTGGCGATGGTGGCCTTCTGGGTGGCCTACTTCTGCACGCAGTTGAAGACGCGGCCTCTGGTGCAGACCAACGATCCGCATCTCGCGGAGATTTTGGAGGCGGAGCATGCCCACGCATAACCCTCACGAGCCGGAAGATCGCAAGCCCGAAGAGATCGATGCATCGAAGGGTTTTGAGGCCACAGACGTTCGCACCTCGGGTGTGATGGTCTTTTTGATTGCGATGTTCATCTTTGCAGGGGTGACCGCAGTGCTGGCCTATGGCATCGGCAAGGCTATCAACGCGCACATGGCCAGGGAAGACGGGCCGCGCACGAAGTGGACGAAGACTGTTGACGTGCGTTCGCTGGGCGAGATGCCCAACAACCCCGAAATGCAGAACAAGCTCGGCGAGATGACCCAAAACTTTCCCACGCCGCGAGTGCAGACCGATGACGGCAACCAGGACGTGGCCGATTTGCATGCAAGAGAAGATTTGCTGCTCTCGAACTACAGTTGGGCCGATCAATCGCAAGGCAAGGTAAGAATTCCGATCGAGCGCGCCATGGAACTGCTGGCGCAACGTGGCTTGCCGGTCGCTCAACCAGCCGAGGAGGCGCCGCCGATGACCGGCGACGCTAAGCCGGTAGTCGCTCTACCGCTCACGAGTGGATTTGCACGCACAAGTTATGAGTTGGATCAGGCGGCGCAGGCCGCCGAGGCCAAGCGGGTGGGGCAGCAGAAGTAATCGGTGAGGGATTGGGGTTCGTGGTTTCCCACCCATGCGACAGAAAGATGTCGCATGGGGCACGGAAGACCTAAGGTCGGACAGGCAAGAAGAAGGATGCCGGAAGATGCGAAGCAAGAACACAACGCGAAGAGGTTGGCTAGACGCGGCGATGGCGGCTGTTGCGCTTTGTTTCGTTCTTTTCACGCCGGCGCTCAAGGCGCAGGTCTCTCGCTACGACGAAAAGCAAATGGCACCGACCAGCGACAAGCCGCCGGCAATTCTGAAGAGCGTCGGAATTGCGCAGCATCTCAATCAGCAACTGCCTCTCGGGCTCACCTTCACCGACGACCAGGGCCAACAGATGCAGCTTTCCAATTACTTCGGCAAGAGACCGGCGATCCTGGCGCTGGTTTACTACCAGTGTCCCATGCTCTGCTCGGAGGAATTGAACGGGCTCACCGGCGCTTTGCAGATGGTGAAGCTCGTGCCCGGCAAGGACTTCAATGTGATCGTGGTGAGCATCGATCCAAGCGAGGGAACGGACCTGGCAGCGACCAAGAAGCGCGTTTACCTCAGGCGCTATGGGCATCCAGAGACGGCCTCGGGCTGGCACTTCATGACGGGCACGCAGCAGAATATCGACGCACTCACCCAAGCAGTGGGCTTCGGATACGTGAAGATTCCCGGACCAGACGGCAGGCTCACGCAGTTTGCCCATGCGAGTTCGATTCAGATTGTTACGCCGGAGGGCAAGCTCGCGCAGTACTACATGGGCGTTGAATATTCGCCGAAGGATCTGCGGCTGGGGCTGGTTGAGGCCTCTGCCAATCGCATCGGCTCACCGGTCGACAACATCCTGACTTATTGCTACCACTATGACCCAACCGTCAATAAACACACCTTGATCGTTGCGCGCATCGTGCAGCTGGGCGGACTCGTAACGGTGTTTTCGCTGGGCGGGTTCATGCTGGCGATGTTTCGCAGAGATGCACGCAACAACGGCCGGGTTGAAGGTAAACGGATAACCGAATGAACCATATCAGTCCAGTAATCTGGCAGTTTCTCGTCAAGTGGCTGACGAACTTCGCGCTCTTTCCGCCGGAGGCGTCTAAGATTGCCCCGCAGATGGATGCGCTTTACTTCTTCATGGTCCTGGTCAGCCTGATTGGTCTGACCATTGTGATTTTGCTGGTCACGAGTTTTTCGATCCTCTACAGCAAGAAACGCCATCCGGTAGCAGTACAGATCGAGGGCTCAACCCTGCTTGAAACTACGTGGACCATCATCCCGCTCGGTCTCTTTCTTGTGATGTTCGTCTGGGGTGCGCTGATTTACTTCCGCGTCTATACGCCACCGGCCAACGCGATGAACATCTACGTGGTCGGAAAGCAGTGGATGTGGAAGGCCGAACATCCCGGCGGACAGCACGAAATCAACGCGCTGCACATCCCTACGGGAAAGCCGATCCAGTTGACGCTGATCTCGCAGGATGTTTTTCACAGTTTCTCGATTCCCGCGTTCCGCGTAAAACGTGAGGCGATTCCCGGCCGCTACACAACAGTGTGGTTCGAGGCGACGACACCGGGAACCTATCACCTCTTCTGCACGCAGTATTGCGGAACAAATCATTCGCAGATGACCGGTGACATCGTGGTGCTGACGCCAGACGATTTCAAGAAGTGGCTGGCCGCTTCCACATCGGGCGCATCGCTGGCACAGAACGGCGAACGATTGTTTGCGAGCCTGAGCTGCGCCGCCTGCCATAATTCCCGGCCCGACGCGCGCGGCCCTTCGCTGGTGAATGTCTACGGCGCGCGGCTTCCGCTTGCAAGCGGCGGCTCGGTCACCGCCGACGATGCCTACTTGCGCGAGGCGATTCTGAATCCATCGCAACATGTGACGCAAGGTTATGCGCCTATCATGCCGACCTATCAAGGCCAAGTCAGCGAGGAGGGTGTCATCGCCCTGGTTGAATACATCAAAAACCTCGACTCCGGCTACCGCATCCAGCAGACAGTGAATACCACCGATCTGTTGCCGGAGAGCGAAGGCAAGACCGCGGCTACAACGGTGCCAGTCTCGAAAGGAGCGGTGAAGCCATGAGTACGAACACGATCATCAGTCTTCCCGACCAGTCGACGGCCAGGATTCCCAAGGACAACTTTCTCAGCAGGGAGAATGGCCTGCTTAGCTGGCTGTTGACTGGCGATCATAAGCGAATCGCAATTCTTTACTTGATCTCGATCACCTTCTTCTTTTTCATCGGAGGAGCGCTGGCAGGACTCATTCGTCTGGAACTGCTGACTCCGCAGGCCGATCTGATGGCGAGCGATACCTATAACAAGGTGTTCTCGATGCACGGCATCATCATGATCTTCCTTTTTCTGGTGCCGTCAGTGCCTGCCACGCTGGGTAATTTTCTGATCCCGATGATGATCGGGGCCAAGGATCTCGCGCTGCCCAAGATTAACCTGCTCAGCTGGTATCTCTACATCGCGGGCGGCATCCTGGTGCTCTACACCATGATCTCTGGCGGCGTGGACACCGGCTGGACCTTCACGACTCCGCTGTCGACCCACTACGTGAACACGAACGTGGTCACCACTGGCCTAGCGGTCTTCGTCGCGGGATTCAGCTCAGTCTTTACCGGGCTGAATTTCATCGTGACCATCCACAAGATGCGAGCGCCGGGCATGACGTGGTTTCGGCTACCGCTATTTGTGTGGGGCAACTATGCGGCCAGCATACTCATGGTGCTGGGCACGCCGGTCTTGGCCATCACCATCGTGCTGGTCATGCTGGAGCGAACATTGGGCATTGGGGTCTTCGACCCGGCCAAGGGCGGCGATCCGATTCTTTTCCAGCATCTTTTCTGGTTCTACTCCCATCCGGCCGTCTACATCATGATTCTGCCCGGCATGGGGGTGATCTCGGAGACGATCTCGACCTTCAGCCGCAAGCGCGTCTTCGGTTACACCGCAGTCGCGTTCTCATCGGTCGCCATTGCGGTCTTCAGCTTTTTCGTTTGGGCCCACCACATGTTCATCATGGGCATCTCCAACTATTCGATGCTGGTTTTTTCGCTCATGACGATGCTGGTCGCGGTACCTTCAGCGATCAAGATCTTTAACTGGACGTTCACGCTTTATAAGGGTTCGATCACCTTCGAAACGCCGATGCTCTATACCTTCGGCTTCATGGGGTTGTTTACCATCGGCGGACTGACTGGGGTATTTCTCGGCACCGCGGGCACGGACATCCACTTGACAGAGACCTACTTCATTGTGGCTCACTTTCATTTTGTGATGGTGGGCGGCATGTTGATGGCTTTCCTGGCGGGCATTCACTTCTGGTGGCCGAAGATGACGGGGCGCATGTATCCAGAGAAGGTCTCGCAACTTGCGGCATTGGTCACCTTCATCGGCTTCAACTTGACCTTCTTCCCGCAGTTCATTCTGGGCACGCTGGGCATGCCGAGGCGCTACGCAGCCTATCCTCCGGAGTTCCAGGTACTGAACGTCTTCTCGACCGCCGGCGCAACGATTCTCGGTGTTGGGTATCTTCTGCCGGTGCTCTACCTGCTCTGGTCGCTGAAATACGGCGAGATCGCAGGCGACAATCCATGGCAAGCAACGGGCCTTGAATGGCAGACGCAATCGCCGCCGCTGACAGAGAACTTTGCCGTAACGCCGGTGATGGACCACGAAGCCTACGACTACGAGTGGCTGGAAAAGCAGCAACACAAACAGATTGGGAAGTCGGCGGAGGTGACCAGTGCCGGATAGCCCCGTGTTGGCCCATCAAGCCGAAGAGATCAGCGCCCGCGACCGCAGCGCTGGCGGCGACCATGATCAGCACCCGCATTTTCTGCGCCATCACTTCAGCTCCACCGATCAGCAGGCAGACGCCACGAACTTCGCCATGTGGCTCTTCCTGCTCACTGAAGTCATGTTTTTCGGCGGTCTCTTCACCGCTTACTTGATTTATCGCAATTGGTACTATCCAGCCTTTGTGGCTGCTTCGCATCAGTTGGATGTGCGCTGGGGCACGCTGAATACACTCGTGCTGATCCTCTCAAGCTTCACCATGGCCATGGGCGTCTGGTGCGCCGAGACGGCTCGCCGCAAGGGATTGGTTCTCTGTCTGTCGCTGACGTTCGTCCTCGGATTGAGCTTCCTCGGCATTAAAACCATCGAGTATTCGGAGAAGATCGAAAAGCATCACGTGCCGGGATTCCACTACAGCCTGCAGTCGTTTATCGACCCGGTGCACGACGAAAGCGCAAAGCAATATGGCGACAAGCCCCTGGCTGTCGACATGGCGCGACACACCGAGGTTTACTTTTCGCTCTACTTTGCCATGACCGGCATGCATGCTCTGCATATGATCATTGGCGTTGGCATTTTGGCGTTTATGATCGTCCGCGCGCGGGCCGGGGCTTACACGTCGGGCCACGTGACGTTTGTCGAAAACTTCGGCCTCTACTGGCACTTCGTCGACATTATCTGGATCTATCTCTTTGCCCTGCTCTACCTGATCAGCAGGCATCAATAAGTGCAGGGAATAGGGAATAGGGACTAGGGAACAGAAAAGCGGCGGATAACCTTTCGCAGGCAAAGGACACACCAAATGAGTGGACAAAACGAAAATGCGCATCATATCGTCGGCCCATCGGTCTACGTGGTCATTCTCTTCGCGCTGCTTTTGGGCACCGGGCTCACGGTCTGGGCGTCGTTTCTGGAACTGGGGCCGTGGAATCCCATCATCGCGCTGGCCATCGCCACGACGAAGGCGTTGTTGGTGGTGCTGTTTTTCATGCACGTGAAGTACTCGACCAAGCTGACAAAGCTCACGGTCTTCGCGGGTGTCTTCATGTTTTTGGTGCTGATCTCGATGACGCTGGCCGACTATATGAGCCGGGCCTGGGGAAGCTGGTAGAGCGCCCGCTCCAGCAAACCTGGACGAACTCTGCTTCCAGTCATAGAACCAACTCGAAGTAGATCAAAGGGGCATTGCGGTAAGTCGCGCGACCGGTCTCGCGGAAGCCGCACTTGGCATAGAATCCGCCAGCGCCGGCATCGGCATCCCATGCATCGAGGCGAATCGCATCGGCAGGCCATGTGCGGGCAAGCGTTACAGCTTCTTCGAGCAACTTGCGGCCGATCTCGTTGCCTTGCAAGGCGGGACTCACTGCCATGGCAGTCAGGTAAAGAGCTTTGCCGACCGGAGTGAAGTAAGAGAGAGCGATCGCCCAGGGCTTCTTGGTTTGCAGTCGCAGCGTTCCAACGATGGTCTTGCCTTTTCTCGCAATGACGACGCGCGACTGGCGCAGACTAAGAAGCACGCCCTTTTCAGTGGTAGCCGAAGACCAAGGTCCACGGCCATGACGGCGCGTGATCTCCGCGGCAACGGCGGTATGCAGAGCAGCCAATTCGGGGGCTTCGGCCGGAGTGGCGATTGAGAAGGCCAATTTCATTTGTCTCTCATTCGACCTCAAATGCGCTGCAACGATCTGGCTGTTGAATTATTCGTTTGCGGTAGAGGCAACCTCATGCAGCCAGCCGGGAGCTTTTAGCAATTCGCGAGGGCGGGAGCCGTCAGCTGCGCCTACCAGGCCGTCGCGCTCCATCAGATCGATGAGATGCGCGGCGCGGCCGTAGCCGATGCGCAGACGCCGCTGGAGAAGCGAGGTCGAGGCTTTGCCGAATTCGAAGACCAGTTGCACCGCGTCGGTGAAGAGCGGATCGTTCTCATCCTCGGCGGCACCGGAGCCTTCCATCTGGGCACGTTCGTCTTTGGGTGATTCAAGGAAGCCCTCGACGTACTCGGCCTGACCTTGCTCCTTCCAGAATTCGACGACCGCGGCGGTTTCCTTCTCGCTGACATAGGGCGCGTGCAGGCGCATCAGGCGGCTGGTTCCAGGAGGCAGGAAGAGCATGTCGCCGCGGCCAAGGAGCGCCTCGGCACCATTGGTGTCGAGGATGGTGCGCGAGTCGACTTTGGTGGCAAGGCGGAAGCTGATGCGCGTGGGAATGTTGGCCTTGATCAGGCCGGTAATCACGTCGACACTAGGCCGCTGCGTGGCGAGGATGAGATGAATGCCGACCGCCCGGGCCATCTGAGCGAGGCGCGTGATCGACTCTTCAACATTCGCACGATCAAGCATCATCAGGTCGGCGAGTTCGTCGATGATGATGACGATGTAGGGCAGCGGCTGCTCGTCCGGGTTGTCGTCGAAGAGCGAGGGCATGACGCCCTCGAAGAGCTTGTTGTACTGATCGATGTTGCGCACGCTGCGGCTGGCGAGCAGCTTGAGGCGCCGCTCCATCTCGCGGACCGCATTTTTGAGCGCGTTGGCGGCGAGCTTGGGTTCGGTGATGATGGGCGTGAAGAGATGCGGTACGCCCTCATACATGCCGAGTTCGACGCGCTTGGGATCGACGAGAATGAGCCGCACCTGCGCAGGCGTGGTGCGATAGAGCAGGCTCATGATCATTGCGTTGATCGCCACCGATTTTCCCGAGCCTGTCGAGCCGGCGATGAGCACGTGCGGCATTCCGGAGAGATCGGCGGTAATGAAGCGTCCGTTGATGTCTTTGCCCATGGCGATGGTCAGTCGCGATTTGGCTTTGTTGAAGACCTCGGATTCGAGACAGTCACGCAGGCTGATCGTCTCTCGGCGATGATTGGGCACCTGAATACCGACGGTGTTCTTGCCGGGCATGCGTTCGATAAGGATGCTCTCGGCACGCATGGCGAGGCAGAGATCGTCGGCGAGACCGGTGACACGCGAGTACTTTACGCCGGCCTCGGGCTTGAACTCGTAGGTCGTGACCATCGGCCCGGGATTGATCTGGACTACATCTCCGCGGACATCGAACTCGGCGCATTTTTCCTTGAGAACGCGGGCTTCGTCTCGCAGTTCATCCTCGCGCACGGCCTGCGGACCGTCGCCTTCGTGGAGCAGGGTGCTGGGCGGCAGCTTGAATCCGCTGACGTGCTTGGGAGCCACGGTGACCGAGTGAATCTCGGCATCCGCGCGATGATGGATCGCGATCTCTTCGCTTCGCGGCGGGGGTGGGACGGTTTGAGCCGCCGGCGCGTAGGTTGGCTGAGTTGCAGCTGGTTCAAACCGGGCGGGATTAGAAGGGGCACCATTCATGCGCGATTCGAGAGGCTGGAACCGCAGCGGCGCCGGCCTTGGAGAGGCAGGTTGAGCGGTTTCGGCATTCGGTGCAGCGGGATTTGACGCGACAGGAATCTGCTCAATGGGCGTGGACGACGTTTCTGCGACAGTCCGCTCCCAGATGCTCGGTTTGCGTGCAGCAGCATTCTGATTCTCTTGCGATGGAATAGCACGTTGAAAGGCCGGGATCTCTTGCGGATCCTCGTGTGATGAGTTCTTGCGGCGGAAGAGGCGGGCAAAAAAGCCAGGCCGCGTGTCGCGCGATTCTTCGGTCAACACCATCTCCGGTTCAGGGTCGGGAATGAGCCGGGGAGAGACGAGCCGCGGTCCCGATTCTTTTGAGCTCTCCTCAAGGCGCAGAGCCTCGCTCTCGGCCAATTTCGCTTCCTTGCGTTCAGCACGATCCTCGCGCCAGTTGCGCCAGCGATCGCGCAGATTGAGGAACTGCAACCAGCGGTCCCCTACCCCTTCCTTGATGGCCCAGAAGCTCACGGAGGAGGCAAACCAGAGTCCAGCGGCGGCGAGCACTCCAGCGACCAGCCAGGCTCCCTGGAGGTTCAGATAAGTGACGAGCAGCCCGGCCATGAGCTTGCCCACCACGCCCTCCACTGGCACGACGTGCAGCCAACGCCAGTTCCAAGGCAACAGACCCAGCACAGCGGGGAAAAACGCCAGCGCCAGCACGGTGCCCATCCAGCGCAGCCATGCCGATCCGCCAGGACGCGAGCGCATCCAGGTCCAGCCGAGACCACCGAGCCACAGCGGCAGGAAGAAAGCGGTCATTCCAAGCGCCTGGAGCAGCAGGTCGCCGAACCAAGCACCGAAGAGGCCGACCCAGTTGCGCACGGCGTGGGCTCCGACCGCGCCGGAGGATGTATTCCAAGAGGGATCGGCAGGGTGATAGGTGGCCAGCGCAAGAAAGCCGAGCAAAGCGACGAGAATCAGCATCAGCCCGAGAAGGATATTGAGCGGGCGGCTGCGCGTGGGCGCGAGAACGATCCGAATGGGTTTCATCGAGTGGTCGCTCCGCCTCCTTGGCTCGCTCGGGACTCTGCCGCGAGCGAACTGAAGAGCGGACGAAGACTCCCAGAGCAGTCTCTATTATCTGTGTGCGGGGGGCGAAATTTGGGCAAAAGATCGGGGGAGGAACCTTGGTGTGGACCCCCGGTCCGAATTCCTAATTCCCAATAAATGTTCTTCCCCAGATCAGCAGAGCGCCGCCAAGCAGGATGCGGTAAACCGCGAACATGGTGAAGCCGTGTTTGCGCACCCAGAGCAGGAACCACTCCACCACACCCAAGGCCACGATGAATGAAACCCCGGTGCCGATGAGGAGCACGATCCAGTTCTCGGTATTCATCACTACGTGGGCCGCGACACCGTGGCTGGGGAAGACCTCTTTTTTGAGGTCCCAGCAAGTGGCCGCTATCATCGTGGGAATCGAGAGCAGAAAGCTGAATTCGAGGGCCGCGGGCCGGTCGAGACCGACCAACTGCCCGGCGGCAATGGTTGACATCGAACGCGAGGTTCCCGGGAAGATCGCCGACAGCGTCTGGCAAAGGCCGATCCAGATGGCCTGGATCAGGGTCATCTCTTCCACGTGGGTAGTGTTGGCTTCGAAGCGGTTGCTGCGAACGTCGACGACCCACATCACGATGCCGCCGATGAGCAGCGCCAGCGCCATCACATTCAGGCTGCCCAGGTTCTTCTCGCTCCACTTATGCAGCAGCAGCGCTGGGGCCGAGGTGAAGGCAAAGGCGATCAGCGTTAGCGAAATAGGATGATTGAGCCAGTTGCGGTCTCCGCCTTCGCCTCTGGGAAATGTGCGCATGAAATCGAAGATGCGGCTAAGGAAGAGCAACATCAGAGCGAGAATAGCTCCCAACTGGATCACGATCGTGTACATCTTCCAGTAGGCGTCATCGAGGGGAATCTTCATCAGCGCTTCGGTGATGCGCAGGTGCGCCGTCGAGCTGACTGGCAGGAATTCGGTCAATCCTTCCACAATGCCCAATAAAACAGACTGAATATAGGGGTTCAAGAAGCCTCCGGGACGCGCCTCACTGCCGATCAATACCGTAGACAGGGACGCCCTCATCCAATTTGAACACGAGGGCCGCGGCCCGGGCTGTGAAATCCGCCTGAGGAAACTTCTCTTTCAACCTTGCAGCTAGTTCGCGCGCGTGACCGTGAGCCTCATCGCTCTTCTTGTCGCTGCCGTCCGCGGCGAACATGTCTGTGAGCACGGCCTGCCGGTAGACCGCCTCGTAGAGAGCTTTCGCAGTCCGGGGACTGTCGGGATAATCGGCGGCGTACTTTTCGTAGATCTCGGATTCTTTCTCAGGACATTTAGGCGAGCCCTGCCAGTCGCCGCAGAGCTTGTTGTCGATCAGCTCAAAGGCCGCCAGATCGGCTTGCCGCGTACGAGGATAAAGCTTGATGATCTTCTTCAACTCGTCCTCATCCATCTGGTCGCGCAGATAGGGTTCGCGCTCTTTGGCCGAGGGGCGGGTGGCAGCGTCGGCTTTCTGCAGTTGCCACTGAATGTCGGCCGCGCGCCATGCGGCTTCAGGAGCCAGCGGCGAATCGGGAAACATCTCTGCCAGCCGCCGGTAGAGCAACCTGGCACTGTGCGCGGCACTGACCGGACCGCGGGGGTCGGAGGCCAGCGATTCCTGGTTAGCAGCCTCACCCATCAGGATCTGATCGCCGTTTGGAGTGGTTTCGATGACCACTCCTCGCGCCTGCATCCAGCCTGAGATGGGCGGCGGGGCCTCGTTGCTTCCAATCTCAGGGGCGTCCTTCCCAGTCGCTTCCTGAATGTCGGTATTGGCATAAACGCGCAGCCAGGGGCCGCTCCGCTCGGCCACCACCATCTCGCGGCCAATCTGCACGCGATCGACCTTCTGTGCGCCGGTGTCGGGCGAGATGTAGAGCCAGGTGACGCGAAGTGCGGTGGCGCGCGGCCCGGCGATAGGTTTTTCCATCTGCGGAGGCTTCTTTTCGGCAATGGCGGGCAGCGCCGCGCAGGCCAGAGCTAAGGCGAGGGTGAGAATGCGAGGCTTCATCACATTCAAAATCATAGTTCAGCGATGCTACCAGGCACATTGGGTGAGCGATTGTATCGTGTGATATATTGAATACATGTAGTCGAATGGGAGGTCATGGTGCCAACTTCAATTAGGCTTGCGCCGGAACTCGACGACCGGCTCAGCCAGCTTGCCATGAAGACGGGGCGTACCAAGGCCTTTTATCTGCGTGAGATCATCGAGAGCGGCCTCACCGAGGCTGAAGAGTATTACTTGGCTGCCGGGACGCTTGCGCGCGTGCGAAAGGGGCAGGAGCGAGTACACTCCGCGTCTTCTGTAAGGAAAGACCTTGGTCTGGAAGATTGACTACGCCGAAACCGCGAAGAAGCAACTGCGAAAACTCGGCAAACCAGTGGCCCGGCGCATTCTTGACTTCATGGATGAGCGGGTTGCACCGAGCGATGATCCTCGCGCGATGGGTAAGGCGCTGAAGGGGCCTTTGGGCGAACTTTGGCGGTACCGCGTGGGTGATTATCGCGTCATTTGCGATATTCAAGACAGAGTCTTGACGGTTCTGGTTTTGCAGATTGGCAATCGGCGTGAAGTCTATCGGTGATTATCAGCCTTCGGTGAGCACCTCTGCCAGCAACTCCGGCGCGACGTTGCCGCCACTGACGACGGCTGCGGCCTTGGTGTAGGCGGGGAGCTCGGCAGCGTGGAAGAGCAGAGCAGCTGTGGCCACGGCTCCGCTGGGCTCGGGGACGAGGCGCGTGGCAGCGACGATGGCTCGCATCGCGGCACGAATCTCGGCTTCGCTTACGGTGATAATGCCGTCCACATAGGCCAGGATGTGAACGAAGTTTCGCACGCCGACGCTCTGGGTACGCAGGCCGTCAGCGATCGTCCGGCTGACAAGCTCGGCCGGCCAGGTGGAGATCACTCCGGCGCGGAAGCTCTCCGACGCATCCCCGGCAAGCTCGGGCTCGACGCCGAAGACCTTTGCTTCCGGGCTGAGCTGCTTGACGGCTGCGGCTACTCCGCTCAACAAGCCGCCGCCGGAGACAGGAACCAACACGAGATCCACGTCGGGGAGTTGCTCGACGATCTCGAGGCCGCATGTTCCCTGCCCTGCGATGATCTGCTCGTCGTCGTAGGGCGGAATGACTACGTAGCCGTGCTCGCTGACCAGTCGCTCGGCTACGGCCAACCGCTCGCTGGACGCCAGGCCAACGTCGACCACTTCGGCACCGAGCGCCAGCGTGGCTGCGCGTTTGATGGCTGGGGCATTTGAAGGCATGACAATGACTGCTTTGGCTCCGACTTCACGCGCGGCGTAAGCCACACCCTGCGCGTGGTTGCCGCTTGAGTAGGTGATTACCCCGCGGCGGATCTCTTCCTGAGTTAGCTGCAGGATCTTGTTGGCTGCGCCGCGAATCTTGAAGGCACCGATGGGCTGGAGGCTTTCGGCCTTGAGCCAGATTTGCTTGCCGGCGCCGTGGCCGGAGATGCGAGGAAATTGCGCCTGAACTAGCGGAGTCTTGACGGCGATGTGCGCGATTCGTTCGGCGGCTGCGCGGATGGAAGCAATGGAAACCAGTTGCTCTGCCATGATCTGATTATCTACATGAACTCGCCTCAATAGCGAGGCCTCGATCACGCGTCAATGACCTTGCCCTCAGAATGCGTATCTCTTAACGGGCCGGGTTTTGAGGATATTTAATTCATCCTCGTCATCGTCGTGGCGGTGGGAATGTGGGAATCGGCTTCATCGATTTCCAAGGTTTGT
>JBEKKL010000042.1:0-39048 GCA_050010735.1 Occallatibacter sp.
GATCTTGTCCCGCAGATATTTCATATACACATCGACGATATTTGTCGAGGAATCGAAGGGCGTATTCCATACGTCTTGCATGATGGTCGCCCTCGAAACGGCCTTGCCCGCGTTGTTGATGAGGTACTCCAGCAGGGCAAACTCGCGCGCCGTCAGATCGATTCGCCTCTCGCCGCGCAGCACCGAGTGTTCCTCACGGTTCATGGTCAGGTTGCCAACCTTCGAAGCGCTCACCGGCAGAGCAACGTTGCGGCGCAGCAGACCGCGAATTCTCGCCAGTAACTCCAGAAACGAGAAGGGCTTGATCAGGCAGTCATCGGCTCCGTGCTCGAGCGCCGAGACCAGATCTTGCGTATGATTTCTCGCCGTCAGCACCAGAATCGGCAGTCGTGGATGGCTCTGGCGAGCCTGTTTCAAAACAGCCATGCCATCCATTTTGGGTAGGTTCAGATCGAGTACGACCAGGTTGTAGATGGTCTCCCGAATGCCGTCGCGAGCAGATTCGCCGTCATGGCGGATGTCGACAACGAAATTTCTTCGCTGGAGTTCGCGGCTGAGAAACTTGCTGAGCGGAACGTCATCGTCCACGACCAGAATCTTCTGGCCTGTCAATCCGGGCTGGAACTGTTGAGGAGAGGTGTCTGGATGTGATGAAGAGCCGCCAGAAGGCACACCGGATTCCGACGGTTCGGGACAATGTGACTGATAACACATGGCTTTGATTTGCAATATTATCATCCAATTCTAATTTATTCAAAGAAGAGGTCTACACATTTATTTTCCACTGATAATAAAGGGGATACCGCCAGATCATCTCTCCATTTCCGCGACTGCATCCCGGGAGTCATCGGCTAATGGATCTTTTATGCCCGACAGGTCCATATCTCGGCGTCCTTGATCTCCGAGCGCTCTTGGACGACGCTTCGGAAGAGCCGAACTGCAGCATTCTCAGCCAGAAAAGAGGGATTTTGCAATGGCTGGTCTCCCACGCGTCATGTTGCCAGAGCGCGAAACGGAAGACAAAATGCACTTGATTTCCTACGAGGTGTTCTCCGGAACCGATGTAGTATTGAAACGGTAAAGCACGGTTGCCGATAGGCACGATGAGCCCCTGGGTCGGCATGTTCATCCTGCCTCCAGAACCGAGAGGAGTGCGCAGGAATGACGGAAGTGAGGAGCATCCGTAAATTTGAATACCGGCCTTGCCGCATTACAGCCGGCTTCGATGTCGACTTTATCGTGGGAAATGAGACCTTCGTTGGTCTATGCCGCGACGTAAGCGATACCGGTATTCGCGTCAGGCTGGATGGCTCAGTGGTTGTCGGCGATGCCGGACTGCTCACACTTCGCCATCCGTTGGGCACGTTCAGGATCGAGGCACAGGTCGCCTACATCGACAACTGCTATGTTGGGCTCATCTTCGACTTTGAGACACCCAGGGAGCGCGTAGCCACCTCCGAGTACATGGCGGTCATCGCAAATTACGCAGCCGCTTCGACGCTCGTTCAATTTCAATAGTCAAGCCACAGACGCCTAAGGCAGATCCACACCCGCGCCTGGCGCGCAGATCGGCGACTACGTTTGTAATGTGGTCGCGGAAACAGCAGCGGGCTATTTGACCTGGGGCAGCGAGCCTCTGCTGATAACCGCGGGGAGAGGATCGGGGCCGGGCAGATACTGGATGATCAGTGTGACTCTGCGGTTTGAAGCATCTTCGGGTTGCTGGGGCTTTCGCAGTCTGCGATCTGCAAAACCGCGCACCTGCGTCACTTGATTTGCCCGCACACCGCTGGTTTCCATCAGCCGCCTCGCGGTATTCGCGCGATCGGTAGAGAGCTCCCAGTTGCCGTAGGCCTTTAAGCCGGAGTAGGGCTTGGAATCGGTGTGCCCCTCAATCGAGAGAGGATTCGGTAGTTTGCCGATCTCGGGAGCCAGCACCTTCAGCAAACCCTGCAGAACTGGGGTCGGCTCCGCGCTGCCCAATTCAAAGAAGGTTCCGTGTGGATCCTCCATCAACTCGATCTGCAACCCTTCAGGAGTAACGGTAATCTCAATCAGCTTCTTGATCTTGTCGTAGTTCGCCATCCTCTCCATGGCTTTCATCAGCTCTTCCTTGAGCTTATTCATGTCCTGGTTTTTCGCGATTGCAACGTCGCCCGTCCCATTCATTTGGGTGCCCCTGTGCTCGGCGGTACCATGAGGGTCGCGAAAGTATCCTCCTACGGCATCCTGAACGTTCTTGCTGCTGTTCATCAGCCACATCACGATAAACAACGACATGAGGGCGGTTACAAAGTCGGCATAGGCTACCTTCCACGCACCGCCGTGGTGGCCGCCGTGACCGCCTTTTTTCTTTACGACAATGACCTGTTCGTCAGCAACCATTCGTTCGCCACCTTATGCGGCTTCGAACTCCTCCGCCACGGGTTCCCCAACCTTCTCTCTGCATGCCTTTTCCACCTCGAAGAAGTCCGGGCGGGAGTGCTCGGGGATCGCCCTGCGGCCCATCTCAACGGCCAGAATCGGAGAGGTTCCTTTGATGAACGCAAGCATCATCACGCGGAGTACATGGTAGTAGCTATGTTCTTCCTCGACGGTCTTCGACATGTTCGAGGCCAATGGCCCAACCAGTCCGTAACACATCAGGATTCCCAAAAAAGTGCCCACCAGCGCCGCGGCGACCTTGCGCCCGATCTCCTCTGGAGGTCCACCCAGCGCCTGCATGGTGACAACGACGCCCAGGACCGCTGCCACGATTCCCAGGCCGGGCATCGCATCGGCCATCGTGGAAAGGGCTTGACTGGGCTGGTTTGCCGTCAGATGATGGACGTCCATATCCAACTCCATCATCTGGTCCACGTCGAACGCGCTCACTCCGCCGGTGATCGCCATGCGCATCGTGTCGCAGACGAAGTCGCGAGCGTGGTGATCCTTGAGAAAGACAGGGTATCGGGAGAAGAGCGGGCTGTTATCCGGTTCTTCAATATCACCTTCAATGGCGATTGCTCCCTCTTTGCGCGATTTGGCAAGAAGGTCGAACATCATCTTGAGCGTGTCGAGATAACGCTGCTTTGAAAATGGCGACCCCTTGATCACGTTCTTGAGTCCAGCGACGATCTTCTTGAGAATGTGCATCGGATTGGCGGTCAACACCGTGCCCACCGCCGCGCCGCCGATGATGATCAGTTCGGCTGGCTGGAGAAGAACTGCGATCTGGCCCTTTTCCATGAGATAGCCAGCGACGACGCAGCTGAAGACGATCAGGATTCCGCCGACTTGAAACATTCTCTATCCCATCCCGTTCACAAAGCACTTTTCACGCAACCCGGTGGGACCGCAAATCCGCCGATGCGGCTGCATAGACATACAACCGCTTTCCAACCATCGGCAAAAACGGCCAGTGATTTCAACAGTCTGGAGCGGGATCGCGGGGTTTTGTGGGACGGGAAATGCGGCGGACAAACCCGCAAGGAGAGCCGCTCTAAGTCACTGGCAGAAGAGAAGTTCTCGTCGATAGATCAAGGAGTTGACGAACCTTACTCAACAAGTCGTCCTGGGTGAAGGGCTTCTTGAGGAATGCATAGGCGTGGCCGGGATGGAGTTGTGGAACCACCGAGTCGTCGTTAAACCCGGAGATATAAAGTACCCTGGTCTCTGGCTTCGTACGAGTCACTCTCGACGCGAGATCCGACCCGCTGAAACCCGGCAGGATCACATCGGTGATCAGTAACGGAATCGGCCCCGGATGCTCCTCCGCGATGCGAAGGGCTAAGGCCGGGTCGCCGGAATCGAGCACCGTGTAACCACCTTCTTCCAGCAGCCGTCGCATGAGACCGCGTAACGATCCGGCGTCGTCTACAAGAAGAATCGTCTCCTTCGCTCCAAGCGCTGACTCCGTCTTTGCCGTCCTCACAACCTCCGGCGCGCGGTCAGACCGGGGGAAATATACCTTGAAAGTCGCTCCGGCACCAGGCTGGCTATGAACTGAGATTGCGCCGCCGTTCTGCTCGACGATGCTGAAGACAGAGGCCAACCCGAGACCTGTGCCTTTGCCCGGGGGCTTTGTAGTGAAGAATGGCTCGAAGATGCGGGACTGAGTTTCACGGTCCATACCTGTGCCACTGTCGCTCACGCTCAACATCACATACCGGCCCGGCCGCATGGAAGGATATTGCCCGGCATTGCTCTCATCGATATCGGCGCTCGCCGTCTCAATGACGACCTTGCCGCCCTGCGGCATTGCATCGCGCGCGTTGGCGGCCAGGTTCATCAGCACTTGTTCAAGCTGACTCGGATCGGCATCTATGATGGCCGGGCTACGGCCTGGCTGTATGACAAGTTCAATGCCATCTCCGACCAGGCCGCGTAACATTGCTTCGGAGTGATTCACGATCTGATTCAGATCAACGGCCAGTCGCCCAGCCAGCTGGCCGCGACCGAGGTCGAGCAGGCGCTGCGTTAGAGTTTGGGCAGAGGTCCCCGCATCACGCATCTCACCGATCGTCGTGCGGATTGCCTCCGGCAAATCCCTCTTGCCTTGCAGAATCTCGCAGTGTCTAAGGATGATGCCAAGCAGATTGTTGAGATCGTGAGCCAATCCTCCGGCGATTTGACCAAGCGCGGCCTCGTCGAATTGCCGGTGTCTGCCGTCCGAGCCCATGAATTCTCTCTTCCCTAAAGCAGAGCTGTCTTCGGGTTTCCCTCCGTACTATAGGCCATTTCCGGCTACGGAGGCAAAGCCGCCGAAGCTTGCTGGCCTTCATTGCGCACAATAATACAAACGCGGCAAGCCGTTGCCGGTTTGCCGCCCCTGTTGCCGTTCCCGGAAGAGAGTCTCCGGCACTGGTTTCAGATTTCGTTCTAGAAGAGGTTCCAGAGTGACTGGTTGTAAACCTCGTGGTGGAACTGCACTTCGGCGCCCTTGACGATGGTGCCCAGTTCGCGCGGGCAACGGTTCGCTGAGGCCTCTTTCAGCTCGGCATAGCGGCCCTGCACATCTGCGCCGAGGATCTTCTTGATCCAGGCCGAACCCTGGAAGTCTGCGATAGCCTTCTGGATGTTATCGGGCAGATAGCGGCCACCCTCGCGCAGGTCCTTCGCCTTCGAGATCTCGCCGTCGAGGCCGGTCTTGAAGATGCCATAGAGCGCGAGATAGGGGTTGGCGTCTGGAGCGACAGCGCGAACTTCGGTGCGCATCGAGCGATGGTTGCCGATGGGCACGCGCACCATGGCGCCGCGATCGACGGCCGAGGCGCGAATCTGATTCGGAGCCTCAAAGTGCGGGTCGAGACGGCGGTAGGCGTTGACGCTGGAGTTGAAGACGAGGCAGAGGTCGAGCGCGCTGGTCAGAATGCGATCCAGGAAGCTCCAGCCGAAACTTGAGAGTTGCTCCTGGCCCTTCTCGTCCCAGAAGAGGTTGGTCTTGCCCTTGGAGACCGAGACGTTGGTGTGCATGCCGCTGCCGTTGACGCCGACGATGGGCTTGGGCAGATAACTGGCGGTAAAGCCCATATTGTTGGCGATCTGCCGGGTCAGCAGCTTGTAGAGCTGGATCTGGTCCGCTGCGGCCACCGCTTCTGAGTAGCTGTAGTTGATCTCGTACTGGCTGGGCGCGACTTCGGGGTGATCCTTCTCGTTCTGGAAGCCCATCGCGCGCTGCACTTCAGCCGACGTGTCGATGAACTGGCGCAGTGGATCGAGCGGCAGAGCGTGATAGTATCCGCCGTCGCTGATGAACTCGAACTTGTGGGTCTGGTGATAGGTGCGCTCGGCATCCTTGCCTGCGAAGAGGAAGCCCTCGATCTCGCTGGCGGTGTTGAGCGTGTAGCCGTTCTTCTTGTACTGCTCCTCGGCATAGCCCTTCAGCACGCCGCGCAGGTCGCCGGAGTAGGCGGTTCCGTCCTTGTCGATGACGTTGCCGAAGACAAGCACCTTGCCGTTGCCAAAAACGTCGGAAGGAACCCAGTAGAAGGCGCTCCAGTCAATGCCGAGCCTGAGGTCGCTCTCCTTCTGCGCCGTAAAGCCGCGGATGGACGAACCGTCGAAGGTCAGGTTTTCGTGGGCGCCAAGAATGAACTTCTTGTCGTAGTCGAGCAGGTGAAGACGTCCCTCGAGGTCCGAGAAAAGGACGGTCACAGCCTTGATCCGCTTCTCGTCGGTCAAGTACTTCAGTCGCTTCTCGCGAATCTCATGGGCTGCGACGCGATTGCCGCGATCAGCCTTAGCTTCCAGATTGAGTTCTTCCAGCTCCGCATAAGACAAAGCTAGAAAATTACGGAATTCAGTGGACATGGATCTCCTTTTTGGACACAACGATTAAGGGTGTGAGGCTTTCCAAAGAATTATAGAGTCTAGGTACTCTCTCGGTATAAGGAATCCATGAAGATTTCTGGCCGCACCGGTGGAAAAACGGACGCATGTCGATGAGGGGCCGCAGGATCGGCGCCAAGGGTGCATCTTCTTCTTCATTTGACTGATTCGGGCGGAAATCTCCCGGACCGCCAGCACCGGAGGCGTGGCCGTCAGAGATTCATCGGAGGTGCGGGGAAGTGGGGAGCCAAAATGCGCCTTCCGCTTCCCGCGCACTCCAGTCGCGGTGAGATTCTTGCCGGGCTCGTTGTGCTGAACCGAAGGTTGCGCTGGGCTGGAATCCCGGTTCGTACACGAACTCGTGTGATTTGCCCGTCGTGCGGTCTCCGGCTTCTCGGAGACCGCACTCGCCCAAAATCAGGCCAGAACCGGCACGGCCTTGGGAACGGTATTGATCGTCTTCAGAATGCGCGAGACGATCTGATAGGGATCGCCTTCCGAATTCGGGCGGCGATCTTCAAGATAGCCTTTGTAGCCATTTTTGATGAAGTTGACCGGCAGCCGGACCGAAGCGCCGCGGTCGGAGAGCCCATAGCTGAATTTGTCGATGGCCTGAGTTTCGTGCAGACCCGTCAGGCGCAGGTGGTTGTCGGGGCCGTAAACGGCAATGTGCTCGGGGATGTATTTCTCGAAGGCCGCCATGAGGGCTTCCAGGTAGTCCTTGCCGCCCACTTCGCGGATGTACTTCGTCGAAAAGTTGCAGTGCATGCCAGACCCGTTCCAGTCGCCTTTGAGCGGCTTGCAATGCAAGACCATATCCACCTCATACTTCTCGCAGAGACGCATCATCAAATAGCGGGCCATCCAGGTGTCATCGGCCGCCTTCTTGGAGCCTTTGGCGAAGATCTGGAACTCCCACTGGCCCTTGGCGACTTCAGCGTTGATGCCTTCGTGATTGATGCCGGCGGCGAGACAGAGATCCCAATGTTCCTCAACGATTGTGCGGGCCAGGCTGCCCATGTTTTTGTAGCCGACACCGCAGTAGTATGGGCCTTGCGGAGTGAGAGGAAAGCCGTCTTTCGGCCAGCCGAGAGGCACTCCGTCCTTATAGAGGAAGTACTCCTGCTCGAGACCGACCCACAAATCGGGATCGTCCTCGATGGTCGCGCGGGCATTGGTGGAATGCGGTGTGCCATCGGGGTGCATGACTTCGCTCAGAACGAGATAAGCGTCCTTGCGGGCTACATCGGGATACAAAGCCACGGGTTTCAACACGCAATCGGACTTGCTGCCCTCGGCCTGCATAGTGGAACTGCCGTCGAAACCCCAAAGTGGCAGATCGGCAAGAGTGGGAGGTTGATCAAATGCCTTGAGTAGGCCTTTGCCGCGCAGGTCAGGAACAGGTTTTTTGCCGTCAAGCCAGATGTATTCGAGTTTGTACTTTGTCATGAGCCTCCTTCTGGGATGGGGACGTGGGGATGGGGGTGTCTGGTAAAGCGACTTCCTTTGAATTATTGGGGGGACGACATAAGGAATCGATGAAGAAATCGCACGCAACCGGCGCAGATGACTGCATCTAGGGCAAAAAAGGTGCAGAGGAGCCGGAAGAAACCGCTCAGGCTGGCAGCTGCGCTCCACCGTTGGCCAAGGACCCGTTGAAATGGCGTTTGGCTGCGGGTTTCAGAGGTGAGTTTGGAAGGAGGGACTAAGCGGTGAGCCGTTCGAGCTGGTCGGGCTTGACGATGGTCAGGCTGGAGCCCTTGATCGAGATCCACTGGTCGCGGCGGAACTGGTTGAGCAGCCTGGTGACCGTCTCGCGCGAGGTGCCGGCCATATTGGCGATCTCTTCGTGAGTCAGGGCCATCGTGAAGCGAATCTCGGGCCGTCCATTGGAAGCCGCTCGTCCCCAGTCCAACAGCAGCCGGGCCAGCCGGCCAGCCGCCGAGCCGGAAAGCGCCAGCCTCTTGGCGTCGTGGAAGACTGTGAGATACTCGCCCGACAGCGACTGAGCTGCGTGCATCGAGGCAATGCCATGCCGGCCGAGAAAATCGACAAACTCCTGCTTTCGCACCGTCTTCACCTGGCAAGGCTCGATCGCCTCGGCGGTGACCTCGTGGGCAACGTTCGCCAGCACCGCGCTCAAGCCCATCACATCGCCCGGACCGGCGATCTTTAAAATCATGGTCTTGCCATCGCGGGATGTCGAGGAGATCTTAACCTGCCCGAAGCAGATTACAAATACGTTGCGTGCCGGATCACCCTCGGAAAACAGCTTGGCTCCCCTGGCGTGGCTCATCATGATCCCGATGCCGTCATAGTCGGAAAGCGCCTCGGGTGTGAGATTGCAGAACATCCGAAGATGGCGATGCTCGCAGTTAATGCAATCTTCCGGAGGGTGATGGGGATGAAAAGCCGCCATGGATTCGCCGCTGTGCAAGATGAAGTATAACGCACTTTAGCGGAATTGAAGGCAGGGATTTTCCAGCGGTCTCTGGTGGCCGTTTGACAAGGAACGGCACGAAGACCGGTAGCAACAACAAACTTCAGCTCCGCCGATACTATGCGGCCGAGCGTGCCCGCCGGTGAGTCACCGCACGGTTCAGACAACAGGCGCAATAGGCGCGCGAGACCTCGCGGGCCAGCTCCTCCAGCAACTGCATTCGCAGCGGCGGATAGATTTGAAAGGCCTCGTTGAGCGTCTCAATGGGCAGCATCAGGACCGAACCGGCGGTCTGCGCCGCGAGCGTGTACGTGTGATGGCCGTCTCCCAGGGCCGCAGCCAGTTCCACCAGATCTCCCGCGCGCGCAGTCGAGAGCGTCAAGTGGCTCTCAAGCCGCTCAGTCTTGCGCTGGAACTGGCCCGAGACCACCAGGTACAACCCTTGGCAGTTCTCCGACTGGCGAAACACCAGCTCGCCCGCATGGAAGTTGACCGACTGAGCCGCGCCGTTCAGCAGCAGCCCGACGGCCGGAGGACACTTGAGCAACTCGGCCACCGGGTGGGCCCGAACAGCTTCCATTCGCCTCGATCTTGCCTCGCGTTGCATGCTCGCGTCTCCCTTTGTCTTGGTGCCGCGTCGAAGTTCCGGCCCCGGCCCGCCGCTGGCCGAGAGCGCACTCCGCAGATCGACCTGATCCGGGCCGGTGCGTTTGATCGCGTGTATTTGTGGCAAGCCGGAATCCATCAATCGTCCATCGCTCCAATACCAAAAACTCAAAAAACTAGCGGGTCAATGCGCTGCTATTTAGCCCCTCCGCAGGTACAGGTGCAAACGCAGCCCTCTTGCCTTTCCTTGCCTGGCGAAGATTCCGCCGGCACGCAGAGAACAGGAACACGAGAGCGGGCGAGCAGCGCAAAGGCTGTGCCATGCGGCCCCGGTGTGCCACTTGTGCGCTTGACGCCGGCCACGAGGATGCAAGGATGGTTTTCGGCAATGCCCGCGACGGTCGCCTCCACCGGATCGCCGTCTTTGGCCATGCAACGCACGGGTATCTTCTCGCTTGAGGTGATGCCGAACTCACTTAGATCCGTCGTAGCGCATGGGTCGAGAGATGCCGCGGCCTCAGCCGCCGTGCGCGCATGAAGCACCAGCAGCGGGCGCTCGAAGGTCTGCGCCAGCGAGTAGGCCGTTGCCGCGGCACTGGCGGCCGTCTCATTGCGCTCCATGGCCAGCAGCACCGGTCCGCCTGGAGTCGGACGAAACGCGCCGGCGTTCCAATCCGCAGCCACCGCGAGCACGGGGCAAGGCGACCGCCGGACGAGCTGCTCGGCAATGGCGCCCACAATTACCGGACCAGCGCCCTCCTTGCCCTTGGTGCCAATGACGATCAGCCCGGCCTCGTATTGCCGGGCCACATCCAGAAGCATCTGGGCCACCTCGCCCTGGCGAATCTCAGAGTGGCTGTGGATGCCTTCGCGAAGCAGGTCGGCCGAGAGGCTATCGAGTACAGTGCGCGCCTCTTCAGGAAGCATCTCTAGAAGCTGACCTGGAACCTCATCGACGGCGGCGTACTCCACGGGATCGGCCCCATACGCCAGCACGATGCGTGCGCCATAGGCCCCTGCCAGCTTGCGGGCATACTCTAGAGCTGCCTCCGACCGCCCTTTTAGCTCGGTGGCCACGACGATCGTCTTCAATCCTGTTGCAAAACTCACGGTGCCTCCAGGCGCCCGTTGGCGCCCCCTTGGTTTCCTGTCTATCAGGATTCAGAGTCTGCGCTCCCGAAATGAGCGTCGGCAGTGATACTATTCACCCCGCCCTGTGACTTTCGTCACAAGCTTCTTTTCAAGAAGCGTTTAGAGGAGCCCTCCATTTCGAGCCAAAGAATCCGGATACAACAAGCTTGAACTTACCACCGGGCAGAAGATCTTGAAATTCAATATATGGTACGTTGACCCGGCTTGTGACCCCTGACACTTGCGTCGGCAGACATCTGGGCGAGAATCAAGCTGTAAGGCCTACCAGCCATCCACGGCGGGGCCAGGAGAAAACTTTCATGAGCGATCTTGCACCGCTGGCTGAGTCCGTCAGCGTCGACCCCTTGGTAGGCCACCCTGCCGACTTCCATGTCTTTCACAAGTTCCTGGAGCGCTGCAAAGAGCTGCCGGCGATCACAACCGCCGTCGTCTGGCCCCTCTCTGACGTGGCTCTCAAAGGCGCGGTTGAGGCTGCCGAAGCACAGCTGATCCAGCCCACGCTGATCGGCGACGAATCCGCTATGAAGGCGCTGGCCGCGAAGATCGGCGTCAATATCAGTCCCTACCCGATCCTCGATGCCGACACAGAGCGAAAGGCAGCCGAACTGGGCGTGGCCATGTGCCGCAGCGGCAGCGCACAGGCGATGATGAAGGGCAGCCTGCACACCGACGAGCTGATGAAGGTAGCCATGAAGGCCGACACTGGCCTGCGTACAAATCGCCGCATCAGCCACGTGTTCGTCATGGACACTCCAGCCTATGCGCGGACGCTGCTGATCACCGATGCAGCCATTAACATCGAGCCCGAGTTGGAAGACAAGATCCACATCGTCCAGAATGCCATCGACCTGGCACATGCTCTGGGCATCCCCGAGCCCAAGGTCGCGCTGCTCTCGGCCGTCGAAACCGTCAGCACTAAGATCAAGTCCACACTCGACGCCGCGGCTCTCTGCAAGATGGCCGATCGCGGCCAGATCACGGGCGGCATTCTCGACGGCCCATTGGCCTTTGACACGGCCGTCAGCGTCAAGGCAGCCAAGATCAAGGGGCTGGTCTCACCGGTCACCGGCCAGGCCGACATTCTGGTGGTGCCCGATCTCGAAAGCGGCAACATGCTCGCCAAGCAGCTCGAATACCTGGGCGGAGCGCAGTTGGCCGGCATCGTGCTCGGCGCTCGCGTTCCGACGATCCTCACCAGCCGTGCGGATTCGGCAGCAACTCGGCTTACCAGTTGCGCCGTGGCTGTGCTGCTGCACTACGCCAGCCACCCGCTGTGATCGGATTCGTTTCCTGGCTGGATTCAGGACTCGGGGCGCCACCTCTTCGCGAGACTGGCGCCCGATTTGTTTCCTGCCGGTTCACCGTCTTTGAGAACAGCCTAAAAAGACTCCGCGCCCCATCCTTTTGCCTTTTTCCGGCAAAAGGATGGGAATCCTCGAACCAATTCCTGGCTGAATGCATAAGAACCCTTCACCATGCACGGGCATCCTATCTGTTGCGCAGGGGTACACAGTCATGGGGCTTTCCTTCGCAATTCCCTGACGTGGCCCCGGCAGAGGAGTCTCCATGCCCAACCATACCCGTGACAAGGAATCAAAGGCCGTCAGGCTGCAAACGCCGGACGGCTTCTCGCCCGAAGCCGTCAAAAACCTCTCCAGCGTGCTGAACGCCCTGCTGGCCGATACTTTCGCTCTTTATCTCAAGACCAAGAACTTCCACTGGCACATGAGCGGTCAGCACTTCCGCGACTATCACCTGCTGCTCGACGAGCACGCCGCGCAGATCTTCGACATCACCGACGCCATCGCTGAGCGCGTCCGCAAAGTGGGTGGGACGACCATCCGTTCCATCGGCCACATTGCCCGGCTCCAGCGGATTCACGACAACGACGAGGAGTTTGTGGGTCCCACCGAAATGCTGAGGGAACTCCACAACGACAACAAATCGCTGATAGAAAGCCTGCGTTCGGCACACGAGGTCACCAGCAAGGCCAGCGACCACGCCACCACCAGTCTGATCGAGGTCTGGATCGACGAAGCCGAGCGGCGCGCGTGGTTCCTCTTCGAGGCAACGCGGTAACCGCCAATTCGTAGTACGTTCCAGAACGTCATCATCCGGTACACTGCGTCCCCCTGAGGCTGATTTCAGGAGTTCGGACCAATTGCATGCCCCGATTTGCCTTCGGGGGACGCCCGAGGGATCGTCTGCATCCTAATGGATGGTAATAGCTCCCGTAAGTATCTTTCTATTGTGCAGAAATTAGACCTCCACATTCCCGGTTTTTTGGTGTATAGGATTGAAAAGAGAAAATTTGCGGGTTCGCTGCTCTGGAGAAACCCGGAAGAACTGCCGAAGTATTGAATATTGCACCCTCCCCCAGCTGAGCATTTCAAGAAGGATCGACCGGAATATTCGACGAAGCGGGGAAGGCCGGAATGCAAATTCAAGCAGAAGCGTACCTCTCGGCCTTAATGGAAAGCACCGAGGACCTTATCTGGTCGGTGGACCTCGACGACCGTCTGGTAACCTTCAACGGCGCGCTGAGCCGGTATATAGCGGCTGTCTTCGGCGTTCAGCTCGCCGCGGGTATGCTTCCGAGAGATATCGTCCCGCCCGAAAGAGCAAATCTCCTGCCTCCACTCTATGAGCGTGCGCGAGCCGAAGGTTCGGTACGGATCGAATTCCCTCTCGCTGATGGCCGGGTATTGGACCTGGCTCTCAACCCAATCCTTGCCGATGGCGAGGCTACCGGCGTCTCCGTCTTTGGCAAGGACATCTCGAAGCGGAAGGCGGCAGAGGGTGCGCTCCGCGAGGCTGAGAGAAAGTACCGGAGCATCTTCGACGGGGCGTTGGAAGGCATCTTCCAGACAACTCGCGAAGGAAGGCTTCTGACAGCCAACCCGGCGCTGGCTAAGATGCTGGGCTACGGCTCGGTAGACGAGCTGCTTTCCTTAGCAAAGAATGTGGGAGAGCTCATCTGGGCGGAACCGGAGGAGCGATCGAAGTACCTGCGCCAGCTCGAAGAGCGCGGAGACTGTCTGGGCTTTGAGTGCCGGCTCAAGCGCAAGGATGGCCTAAGCATCTGGGCTTCGCTGAATGCACGCCGAGTTTGCGGCAGCGATGGCCGGTTGCTGAACTATGAAGGTTTCATCATCGACATCACCGAGCGCAAGCGCGCAGAGCAGGCGCAGCGCGAGATCATGGACGACTTGCAGCAGGCGCAGGCCATCGGAGCCCTTGGCAGCTACGCCCTGAATATTCCAACCGGTGTCTGGTCCAGTTCCAGCGTCATGGATGAGATCTTCGGTATCGGCAAGGAGTATCAACACGATGTATTGGGATGGGCCGCGCTGGTCCATCCCGCCGACCGTGCGATGATGACCGCGTATTTTGTGGATGAGGTGCTGGGCAACGGGAAGGCCTTTGATAAGGAGTACCGCATCATTCGGCAAACAGACGGGGCCGAGCGGTGGGTGCATGGAATGGGCAGGCTCGATTTCGATGCACAGGGAAAGCCCGCGAAGATGCGCGGAGTCATCAAAGACATCACCGAGCGGAAGATAGCGGAGATACAGCTCGGCGATAGTGAGGAACGCTATCGAGCCACCTTCGAACAGGCACCCGTGGGTATCGTTCATACCTCCTTCGATGGCATCATTCTGAGGTGCAATTCCCGCTTCGCTGAGATTCTTGGCTACCCTCCCGAGGAACTCCCTGGCACTACGGTGCTGCAACTCACCGCGCCGGAGGACATACCTCTGAGCACGCAGCGTCTCCAGAGTGCCTCGACCAGCACGGCCAAAACGAAGACCCTTGAGAAGCGATATGTCCGCAAGGACGGCGCCTTGACGTGGACAAAGCTGACCATATCGATCCAACGCGACCGCGACGGCCGACCCTTGCACTTCATCACTTTTGTCGAAGACATCAACGACGCCAAGGCCGCGCAAGAGCTTCTGGTCACTGCGCAGCAAGCGGTGCGGGCCAGTGAAGAGCGTTACCGCACCGTTTTCGATACCAGCCCCACCTCGATCATTGTGGGCCGGCTGAGCGATGGGTTTGTGATCGACACCAATAAGACCTACCTTGACCTGTCGGGCTTCGAACGCGATCAGGTCATTGGACACAAAACGACGGAGATCGGCTTCTGGAGGAATGCCGCGGATCGAAAGAAGATGGTCGATGCACTGCTCGAAGGCCAGCAATGCCGCGATCTGGAGTTTCAATCCACCAGAAAAAACGGGGAGCTGTTTTGGATGCGAGTCTCCGCATCGCTCATCGAGGTCGCGGGATGTAAATGCATCGTCACCTTCGCTCAGGACAGCTCCGAATCCAAGGCCGCCGAGGAGCGCCTGGCCACGGCCGCAAGCGCACTGCAGTTGAGCGAAGAGCGCTACCGCACTGCATTCCAGACCAGTCGCGATGCCATTGCCATCAACCGCCTCAGCGACGGCAACTATATTGATGTGAACCAGGCATTCCTCGACATTACCGGCTATGAACGCGAGGAGGTCATAGGAAAAACATCGCTTGAACTGGGAATCTGGGTTGATCCCCGCGACCGGCTGGCGATGAGAGATATGGTGGGCAGTAGCTCAAGCTGCCACAACCTTGAGGTTCAATTCAAAAAGAAGGACGGGACGGTCTTCTGGGGACAGATGTCTGGATCACTGATGGAGGTCAACGGCGTCCCCTGTGTTCTCTCCGTAACCAGGGATCTATCGGAATCGAAGGCCGCGGCAAGCACGATCCAGAGCCTGGCCTTCTATGACCCGTTGACCGGTTTGCCCAACCGCCGCCTGCTCTTCGAGAGACTCGGCCAGATTCTGGCCGACGAAGCCAGAAGCGGACGATTGAAGGCGCTGCTGTTGATCGATTTGGACAATCTCAAGACGCTGAACGATACCCTCGGGCATTACGTGGGGGATCTTCTGCTCAAGGAAATCGCCCGGCGCATAGTCGCCTGCGCACGCGCAGCCTCGACCGTTGGCCGAGTGGGCGGTGATGAGTTTGTCGTCATCCTCGATGAGCTGAGCCCAGTTGCCGAAGAGGCCGCGACGCAGGCTAAAGCCGTCGGGGAAGAGGTCCTCATCGCCATCAGCCAGCCCTGTCTCCTGGAAAACCGCGAATGTCTTCCGGCCGCGAGCCTGGGAATTACGGTCTTCGGCGATCACGAAAACACCGCGGACGAGATCATGCAGAAAGCCGATATCGCCCTGCACCGCGCCAAGGCCGCCGGGCGCAACACGCTGCGCTTCTTCTCCCCCGCCTTGCAGGCTGTGGTCAACGCTCAAGCCGAATTGGAGAACGATCTGCGCCAGGGGATCAAGGCGAAACAGTTCCTGCTCTACTATCAGCCTCAGATTGAACGGGGCCGCTTGACGGGCTCTGAGGCTCTGATCCGCTGGGTACACCCCAGCCGGGGACTTGTATTTCCAGACGAATTCATTCCACTAGCCGAGGAAACGAGATTGATTCTGCCGCTGGGAGACTGGGTGCTGGAGACTGCCTGCAGGCAAATCGCCATATGGGCGCAAAAAAAGGAATCGGCTTATCTCACAGTCTCGGTCAATATCAGCGCATTGCAGTTCCGACAGCCGGAATTCGTCGAACGAGTACTGGCAATCGTCTATCAAACCGGCGCAAACCCCAAAAACCTGAAGCTCGAACTCACCGAGAGCATGCTTGTGGAGAACTTCGAAGAAGTCATCGCCAAGATGACCGAACTGAAATCCCGGGGACTAAGCTTCTCCCTCGACGATTTTGGCACGGGCTATTCCTCACTGGCCTACCTCAAGCGCCTTCCCCTGGATCAGCTGAAGATCGATCGTGCCTTCGTACGCGACATTCTGGTGGACGTGTCCAGCGGCGCCATCGCGCAGACCATTATCTCGCTCGGCCGAGCGATGGATCTGTCGGTGGTGGCTGAAGATGTCGAGACTGAAGAGCAGCGGGGCTTCCTTGCAGGCCTCGGCTGCCACTGCTTCCAGGGAAATCTCTTCAGTCCTCCGCTGCCGCTGAGCGACTTCCAGGCCTTTCTGTAAAACTCCAGCTAGTCCCTGGTCCCTGTTCTTCTCAGTCCATCGACATGCTGAGCTGGTGGCGCACGTCGGCGCCGCGAATCCAGAAGATGACATCGGTGGCGATATTCGAGGCGTGATCGGCAATCCGCTCCAGATGCTTCGCAACCAGAATTGCGTTGATCGCTGGCCGGGTCAAGCTCGGCTTCTCGATAATCAGTTGCAGCAGGTCGGTGTGGGCGCGGCGGTTCATGCGGTCGATCTCGTCATCCATCTCGCGCACCGATTCGGCCAGCTGTGCATCGCCCTCGAGCAAGGCATGCAGCGCCGAGCGGATCATCCGGCCGGCAAACTCGCCCATGGCGGCAAAATCCACCGGCAGGTCGACCTCCTCGTGCTTCAGCGCCTCCTTGGTTCGGCGGGCAATGCCCATCGACTGATCGCCGATACGCTCCAGGTCGCCGTTGATCTTGATCACCGCCAGGATGAAGCGCAGGTCAATGGCCATTGGCTGCTCCTTGGCCAGCAGGTCATAGGCCATCTCGTCCAGTTCACGCTGCGCCGTGTCGATCGCCGCCTCATTCTGCTTGACGTACTTGCAGAGCCCCTTGTCGCGCTGCAGATAGGCATCTACCGCGGACTCAACCGCCTGCTGCGAGAGTGCCGCCATGGCCAGCAGCTTGTCTTTGAGTTCGGCCAGTTGAATTTGAAAGTGGATACGGGGCATGACAGACCTTTCCATCCATCATTTTGCATCATCGAATGTTACAGGCGCGAGAATTTGCCCTGCTTGCACCACAACCGTCACATCTTGCAGCCGACGTTCCCAATATGGGTTAGACGCTACCCGCGCCGGAATAATGTACTAGCCTATCATCATGGATGCTGCCGATACCTCTCGAGCTTCGATGCTCACCTTCAACCCCACAGCGCTCACGCCGCTGGAAACCTACAAGCTGATGACCGGCATCATCGTGCCGCGCCCGATTGCGCTGGTCTCGACCGTCAGCGGCGATGGCGTGGCCAATCTCGCGCCGTTCAGCTTTTTCTCCGGTGTTGGCGCCGTGCCGCCCACCGTGCTCTTCTGCCCCGCACTGCGCGACGGGACCGAAACCGGCGAGAAGAAAGACACCCTGCGCAACGTCGAAGAAACCGGCGAGTTCGTTATCAACGTGGTCAGCGAAGATATCGCCTCTGCCGCAAATGAAAGTGCCGCCGAGGTGGCTTTCGGCGTGGACGAGTTCAGCCTCTCGGGCCTGACGCCGATACCGAGCGAGGTGGTCCGCCCGCCGCGTGTCGCCGAATCGCCGGCTCAGATGGAGTGCAAGCTGCTTCAGGTCATCTACACAGCCCACGCGCCGCGCGGGGGCGTCATCGTGCTAGGAGAGGTCGTTCGCTTTCACGTGCGCGAAATGCTGAATGACGAATTCCGCATCGATCCAGCAGGCCTTGACGCAGTCGGCCGCATGGCCGGCAATACCTGGGTCCGCACCCGCGACCGCATCGAGCTGATCCGGCCGAAGTGAGTTGCTTCCCTTCTCTGCGGCCTTCCGGTTAGAATTCCTTCGCATTAGTGAAGCTACTGCAAAGAGGCGACAGATGCGCGCGACGGAAATGAGAGAAGAGAGTGCTGTTGAGAAACCACGTCAACTTTCCTTGAGGTCCGGGGTCGGCCTGCTGCTTGCGCTACTTTCATTCCCCGGGTGTCACGCCTCACCGGCGAGGGGAGGGACGATTCATCTCACGAGCGCAAGCTTCCAGGGTGACAAGATGCCATCGAAGTTCACCTGCGATGGAGCAGGAATCTCGCCCCAACTGGCGTGGTCCGCGCCGCCGGCAGGAACCGCCAGCTTTGCGCTGATCGTCGCCGACCCGGATGCTCCCCTGCGGACCTTTGTGCATTGGGTGATCTACGATCTGCCTGCAACCAGCCGCGCGCTCCCCGAGGCGATGCCAGCCCAGGGCCAGCTCGCCGACGGCTCGCGCCAGGGCCGAAATGACTTCGACAACCTTGGCTATGGAGGCCCCTGTCCACCGGGTCATTCACCGCATCATTACGTCTTCACGGTTTATGCGCTGGACACCAAGCTCAATCTGCCCCCCGGCGCATCGCAAGCGCAGGTCGATGCCGCGATGAGAGGCCACGTTCTGGCAAGCGGAGTGTTGATTGGGCTCTACAACCGATAGGCTGCACGACCGCTCCTTCTCCTTGATGACGCGCCGAAATTCGCTTTATCAATCGGTGCGGCTATCTCGCGGTATATCAATCTCCGCAAAGCTTGCTGATTGGGCTGAATTGACCGCGTCAACCACAAGCTGAATCCAGGGCCGGAGTTGCGGCCACTGCTGCCGCCTCAGTATTACAACTGCGATCTTACGACCCTCAATTCAGGTAGGGACGAAGCGGACCGGGAGTCCCCTGGTCGAACAAGATGCGCATTTAGGCCGCGAACGCGGACTCCTTCTCGAGACTCCGTGCTGCGAATTCGATGACCGCCTTGACCTGTTCGCGATCCAGGCCGTCGAACCACTCCATGATGTCGTCGATATTGGCTCCGGCGGCGATATTCTCGAAGATTGCGGAAACCGGCATACGAGTTCCCTTGAGCACCCAGGCGCCACTCACCTTGCCGGGAACACTCTCCACGGCGGGGCATTGAGACCAATCGAGTACTGCCATCTGCTTCCTCCTCCTTTCTTTCAGGGTACGCCCAAAACCGCCCATCGGCGTATTCGAGCAGACATCCCTCGGGTCAGCCAATAAAAGAGCCTGGCTGAGGTGAGTTCCGCCTTTAGAAACCGGAACCACGAATCTTTCCCCTCACGCATTGCAGAAAATATGCCTCCGCCACCGGACAATGGAGAGAGTAGGCAAGAGCGAGAAATCCTCCCGCTCCTTGAGGCCCGCAACCATGAAAGTCATCGCCGCTCTCGCGCGCAAGAACTCCGATAAACCCAGCTAGATGCTTGACTTCCGCTCAGCGAAAAAAATGAAAGCGTTTTTTGGCTGTGGAATTGTGGAGCCTCATCTAAAACCAATAAAATCAGCGACTTCTCCATACCGTCTTTACAGAAACACATACCGTTCTTTTCTGTGAATCTGTGGACTCCAATCTAAAATACCTATAATCAAATAGTTAGAAACATAATCCTTACAGAAACACAACTCCTCTGAAACTGTGGGGCTCTCACACCGCTGACATCTCCTGACCCTTCGCCTCTCGGCCCAGAAGCGCAAGCCCTGCCAGCATCAAGGCAACGACAACCACGGTGATCGCCAGAACCGCCGGATAGTTGCCTGTTCGCTCAGCGGCCAGCGCCTGTGCCTTGCCATTCCATGAAGTAATCAGCCCGCCCAGCTGGTAGGCCAATCCCGGCGCAGTAGCTCGCATCGGAGCCGGCGATAACTCTGTGAGATAAGCAGGCACCACGCCCCAAGCGCCCTGCACCATGAACTGCATCAAGACCGCGCCACAGCCCAGCGTGACTGCGGAGTGCCCGTACGCATAGAGAGGAATCACGGGAATCGTCAGCAGCGCCGCGGTAACGATAGCCCGCCTACGTCCCCATTTTTCAGAGAGCGCGCCAAAGACAAAGCCTCCGCCGATCGAGCCGAAGCCATAGAACACGCCAATCAGTCCGACGGTCTGCGGCGAGAGCCGTGCCTGTGTCGAGAGAAAAGTTGGATAGACGTCCTGCGTGCCATGCGAGAAGCTCATGAATGCAGTCATCAGCAAGACTAGAAAGAGAAACGTAGGCAAAAACTCCACGAGGCGAGACCACTCTCCAACCTTGGCGATGTGGAGCTCTGCGGCAGACCGCTCGTGAAGCCTCTGTCTCCGCTCCAACCACACCGGCGACTCTTCCACCCGCGCCTGAACATAAAACACCAGCAGTGCCGGCAATGCGCCGAGAATAAACAGCCCGCGCCAGCCGATCCAATGGAAGAGAAGTCCGAAGGCTCCTGCAGCCAGGATCGAGCCCATCGCGTAGCCCTCCTGCAAGATTCCTGAGAAGACGCCGCGGCCCTCTGCAGGCAGAGTCTCAAAGGTCAACGCCGCGCCCACGCCCCATTCGCCGCCCATGGCCAGACCGAAGAGGCCGCGCAAGAGCAGCAGCGCCGTCAACGAAGGCGCAAAGCCGCATGCCAGCTCGATCGCCGAAAAGCTGAGGATATTCACCATCAGAACTGGGCGCCGGCCGCAGCGGTCGGCCAACAGTCCGAAGACAACCGCTCCTACCGGACGAAAGGCCTGAGTCAGGAAGATCGCGCCCATCACCGCCGAAGGCTCTGTGTGAAACTCCGCTGCGATGGCCTTGGCGCAGAAGACCAGCAGAAAGAAGTCGAGCGAATCCATCGTCCAGCCGAGAAACGCCGCAACGAAGGTATGGCGCTGGGAGCGAGTAAGCCGCCTGAAGTCGTCCACGACTGACATAAACGGGAGGATAGCAGGACAAGGGAATAGACAAAAGCGGATCGGAGGACAATTCAAGAATATTTGTTGCAACGAACACATCGTCTGCGTCATCTCAACACCCACAAGCGTCTTGCGTGGAGACAATCTGTCTCCACATTCCGTCCGGCGAAGGCTTCCCAGAGGTTTTTGGCCGGCGACCGAATCGGCCCAACGGCCTGGAACTGAAAGGATCTATCGATGAAGCGCTCCGCACTCCTGGCTGGCGTTCTGGCGCTAGCGGCTCCTCTGGCCCTGGCCCAAACCTCCACATGGAAGTCTGACTCTGCCCACAGTGAAGTCGACTTCAGCATCAAGCACTTGAGCCTCTCCAACGTGCACGGCCGTTTTGGCAATGTTGCGGCAACCGTCGTACTGAACGAGGCGGACATCGCCAAGTCGGCGGTTACGGCAACCATCGATGTCGGCACCATCGACACCGGCGTATCCTCGCGCGATGCCGATCTCAAATCGGACACCTTCTTCGACGTAGCCAAGTTCCCCACCGCCACCTTTGTCAGCACCAGCGTCGTGAAGAGCGGCAGCGGGCTGACGGTAAGTGGCAACCTGACCCTGCACGGCGTGACCAAGCCCGTTGTGCTCACGGTTGAGGGCCCCACTGGGCCGGTCGAGGGCATGATGGATCACAAACCGCACTCTGGCTTCTCGGCAACCACCACCTTGGACCGAAGCGCCTTCGGCATCGGAACGAAGTATGGGCCGGTCATTCTAGGCAATGAGGTCAAGCTCACCATCGAACTCGATGTCGCAAAGCAGTAAGCAAATCGCTTTTGCGGAGTGCTCGCATAAGGGTGCGGTCTTCAACCGCACACTTCACTCTGAATTCTCGTTTGATATACCCAAAAACGACGCGAGAAAGACCGCACATGGCAGGATTGAAGCTTGAAATCGCGCAGGAACGCCCCTTCTCAAGCGTCGAAGAGGAGGCGCTGCTGAACCTCATGCGCACCTCCGATTGCCTGGAACGCGCTTTTCATTTGAAGACTCGTGATTGGGGTGTGACATCGACGCAATACAACGTGCTGAGGATTCTGCGCGGAGCGCATCCGAAGGGTCTGACCTGCGCAGCCATCCGCAGCCGGATGATTACGGCCGAACCGGACATCACGCGCCTGCTCGCCCGACTCAAGGCACTGAAGCTCATTCGCCAGCGGCGCGGCGCCCGGGACCGGCGCTCGGTGTGGACCGAGATCTCAGATGCCGGGCTCGCACTGCTCAGGGAGATGGACCCCGTGATTCTGCGTCTTCCCCAGGAGTTGCTAGGGAGCCTGAACCGCGGCCAGCTGACCGATCTGATCCGCTTGCTGGAACTGGCCCGTGCGAGCGCTGAAGAAGTGCGAACAGGGTTATAGATTCGATCTAACCAAGAGGGATCGCGTTGGAAGTTGGAATGCCGCGAAGAGACTACTGGCCCATCAGCTTCTGAGCCACCAGGACCTCATCCGCATCGTTCTGAATGATCTTGTTGTGCAGGCAATAGAGGGCTAGTTCAAGCCGGTCACTGACTCCCAGCTTGTCGTAGATCTTGCGCAGATAGTTTTTGATCACCTGCTCGGTGGTCCCCAATTGGAAGGCGATCTCCTTGTTGCGCTTGCCCTGGGTAATGCAGCTGATGATCGCCATCTCTTTCGGCGATAGCTTGGGCTGGGTGCGCGGGTTGACCAGAGCCGCAGCCTGAGCTCGATAGGCTTCGATGACCCAGCTGACCGACTGATTGTCGATCCAGGTTTCGCCGGCAGCGATGCGCCGAACGCACCGAACCAGCAAATCGGGCGAGATGGAGCGAGAGACGATGCCGCGAACGCCGCGGCGATAAAGCTCGACCGTCTGGCTTTCGTCGGCTGCCACCGTTTGCACAATCAGTTTGACGTCGGGTGCGGCGCGCAGCAGTTCAGGGATGGCGTGAGCGGTGCCAGACAGCAGGCCCCCCTCCATGAGGACAACATCCGTGGGGTAACGCTCGATCGCGGCGCGCAAATTCTCTAGGGAATCGGCCTGGGCGACGACACGAAGGTCATCTTCGATCGCGAAGACCTTGCGAATTCCAACGCGATAGATCGCTTGGGAATCGGCGAGAATCACACGGATCGTCCCGGGCTTTACCGGAGCGTCGGAGAATTCAACCTCAGCAGTATCGTCTACGGAATCCATAAATCTTCGTGTCTAGCCGGGGCTCTCTGTCCCCAAGGCCATTTTCCGGCTGTCTATTGCTCGGCAAATTGGTATTCGTCGATGGTAGCGGCAGCCTGATAGTTACTTTGGTTCTTCGAGCAGCGTACCACACGGCCTTGGCAATTGACCAGAACATCGCGAGGGGTACCTAACACCTCACCTGGCATTCGCATCGAAAAACTGATCTCCAGTCCCGTCGGCACCGGGCTCTCCAGTTCAAAGACCACGCCGCTGGCTGAGACATTTGTTGTTAGAGCAGCTATATCCCCTTTACCCGTAGCCAAGACCACCGGCAACGCAATGGGAAAACGCACGGCGCAACGAACTTCCTGACGCTCAAGCGCAGGTCGAGAGCGAGCTGGGGCATGCGGTGACGCGGCTTTCGAAGCATCCATGAGAGCTCTCCCTGGGCCCATATAGGGCCATTGCTAGTCTAACGGAGTTTTTACACGGGCCCATGGCACCAAAGTTTCCAACAAGGTAACGTACCTGCGTTTGCTAGCTGGCGCGAAGAAAGACTCTTCCAATCCAAAAGGTCGCAAAGGTCGCGCGAGAAACATAAGATACTCATATGACTCGGCTTGCCCAATTAAGCTACCTTCTAGATCCGGTCCAGCTACTTGGGTGACATGCTAAATAGTGGCAAACTTTGGATTTTCGTTTCATCATCAGCAAGGTTTTTTTCATTCCGCTCAGGCGTTCCCCTTGTCGGGCAAGAATCGCGTTTCGTCCGTCTCCATCTGCGCATCGAGGGCGGGCTACCCGGGCATTGACTTACCTCCAGCAGAACCCGCTTTTCTTCTCGTGACGTGCTTCCTCTTCCCTGATGCTCGGGGCGCGGGCTCCGCGATCAGAAACGACGTTCCACGGGGCTCGCGCACCTGCAGTGGGGCTTTCGCCTTTGCGATCGCCAGATCGGCAACCTCCTTGACGATCCAGTCGAAGTTGGCCGGGCCCACCGAGTGCGCGTCGGCGTCGGGCACGGGGTTCATGAAATCGATGGCGTAAGGGACGCCGCCCTGTACCGCAAACTCGACGGTATTGAACTCGTAGCCCAGAGCCTCGCAGAGTTTGATGGCGTCTTGCCTCATGCGCTTGAGCAGTGACCTCGATGCAGGCGCGGCGCGGTCGACATAGCGCTCGGCGTGCGGCCGGCGGGGGTCGTAGGCCATGATGCGGACCTTCTTCCTGCCGACCACATAGCACCTGAAGTACTCAGAATAGTTCACGGCCTTCTGGTAGATCATGCACAGGTCGCGGGACTGGTCGTATGCGCGGAAGAACTCCTCGCGGCTGTGAACGTGATGCACGTCGCGCCAACCGCCGCCATCGATGGGCTTGAGAAAGCCGTGCTCGCCAACGCACGCAAAGACTGCTTCCCAGTCGAGCGGGAATTCGAGGTTACGCATGGCGCGTTCGGTCGCGCCCTCGGGAAGTTGCTTATGGGGCAGGATGACGGTGAGCGGCACAGCCACGCCGAGCCGTTTTGCCAGAGCGTAGTTGAAGAACTTGTCGTCGGCCGAAGACCAGAATGGATTGTTGATGACGACCGTGCCGTGGAGCGCTGCGTGCTTCAGAAATGCGCGGTAAAAGGGGACGGCATGGGAGATGCGGTCCACTATCACCGCGTAGCGCGGAGGCTTGCCGAGTTCGACAGCGCCCGTAAGCAGAAACTCAGCTTTGATCCCGTCGAGGTTGCGGGAGTTGATCTGCTCGACCAGCGCGCCGGGAAAGCTGTTCTCCGAGCCAAAGAGGACGCCGATGGTCTTCATGCCAACCCCTCCTGAAGCCACAACCGCGCATGTTACGTGCCGCATCCAGTGTACGGCAGGACGGTTGATGAGTTTGCAATGCGGAACACGACGGCTTTTTGCACTGAAGACGGAGGAAACGGCGCTGGAAAGAACCGTCGGAGGAGAGTAGCCTAGACAACAGGGACTCTTTCGGAGGGAGAACGTGAATTACCGCGTCATTACAGTGAATCGAGAGTTTGGAAGCGGCGGAGGGCGCATCGCCCAGACCATCGCTGAGTGGCTCGGATGGAAGTTGCTGGACCGCGATATCATCGACGCTATCGCATATGCAGCCCACGTGGATTCGAGCGTGGTGCAGCATTACGACGAACATGTGGATTCATGGCTGAAGCGCATCAACCAGCAGGCTATGCGTTCGGCGGCGCTGGCCGCGGGCCTGGAACTTGGCGAGCACTCCGTCTTCGATTGCGACGAGATGGTGAAGATCTCGCGGAAGATCATCGAGCAGGCCTACATCGAGGGCAATTGCGTTATCGTGGGCCGTGGCGGGCAGTGCATCCTGCAACACAAGCCCGACGTCTATCACGTATTTATCTACGCGCCCTATCTCGATCGCCTCGAACGGCTGCGCCCGCGCCTGGACAAGGGCGTGCACGCCGAGCAGCGCATCCGCATCGTGGACGAGGAGCGCGCCAAGTACATGCAGCAATACTATGGAAAGAACTGGTGCAATCCGCATCTCTACGATTTGATGATCAGTTCGCGGCCCGATGAGGACTTCACCGCGCGGGCGATTCTCTATGCGATGAACGGAGAAGTTGGAGCAGAGATCAGAGAACAGAGATCAGAGATCAGCTCTTAGTCCCAGATCCATTGCTTCAATGGGTTTCGTTGGGTAGCAGCCATCATGGTGGAAGAGCACCGGTTTGGCGATCGCCAGCGCTCTTCTCTGATCTCCGATCCCTGATGTCTGTGTTCCTACTTTTCCACTTTTACATCCCAATCGAAGCTGATCTGCGAGATCTGGTCATTCAGTTTTTCGGTTGCTACTTTCTTCTGTGCTTCGAGGTCAGCGGTTTGCTTGCGTGTGGTCTGCAAGAGATCTTCGGCGCGATTCAATTCGTCGACAAAACGCTTGGCTGCGTCGTTGCCCTTGAGGGCTGTGAGGTTTTCGCGGTCGCGGGCCTCGTCGGCTGAGGCGGTCGCTTCCGTTTTCTTGGATTCGTCGATGCGGCGGTCCAGATCGGCCAGCACGCCTTCGGCATCAATCACGGGCTTCAGCTTGTCGAGTGCATCGGGAACGCGCTTGACGAGGTCGAGCAGATAGACCGATTGATTGTTGTAGGCATTCAAGTAGACGGCCGTTTTCTCCGGGCCGCGTTCACGCACTTCAAGCTTGGCTGTGGTGTGAGCGGCGACCGGCAACTTAAAGCGATAGAGATTTGGCGATGTCTCGGCGGCCTTCAGATCGCCGTCCAGCGTCCAGTCATTCATGTGGCGCGGCTGCTCGATGAGAACGTCGCGGTCGAGATCGCCTGAGTTGATCACCGAGTAGGTCCTGGCATCGACATCCATGTAGGTCTCGACGATGGAGCCCTTGAAGATCTGTACGTGATGCAGGGTACGGCGATTGTTGCGGTCTGTCACCTTTACTCGCACGGCCTGGTCGGCGGCGTAGGAGAGCAGACGCTTTTCGCCGGGGTGAATCGGATCGAGCAGTCCTTCGCCTGCAAACTCGCCGGACTCGAATATGGAGAAGCTGCCCGAGTCGAGAGTTAGCTTGGATTTGTTTTCTAGCCAGACAGCGCGCAGTGGAGTCGGCTCCTTCTCGCTCCAGAGAGTGACGTGTTCGGCGGGAAGGTCTTGTTGAAGGATCGGCACCATCGCCGACTCGTTCTTATGGATAGTGACGGGCGCGGTGAGCGCGTACTCGAAGAAGTCGTCGAAGGCGTTGGTGGTCACGTCACCCTCTTGGATGGCGTCGGAGACGCGGTCCACGCCAGACTCTGGAAGTGGACCCGCGCTAATCGGAGAGTTGGCGGAGTTTCCACCGATTCTATAGAGCCCGCCGCCAGCATTGCCACCAGAGCCAGGGCCGTAGCCGTTGCCCGAGCCCGATAAGATTCCGCCACCAGAGCCTAAACCCGCAGAGGCCAATTTGATGTCACGCGGAATCCGTGTTGGCGCAACGAGTTGGTTGTTCATCATCTCCGATTGCGCAACCACCTTATCCTGATTCATTTCCGCTGCCTCATGTGTCTGTGGCGTCAGCTCCGCCTCGGTGGCGATGGGAATCTCAACCCGCCGCATATAGAGTGGCTGCGAAAGCGGCTGGATGAAGCTCTGCGGCGCGCCGGCTACCAGCGAGAGCTGCACGTTGTCCCAGTCCGCGCCTACGGTGTTATCGACGACGGCCCAGCCCTGCACCGTGGCGCTGCCGTTGGGCGTGCGCGGGAAGACGATGCGGTAGGTCGACTTCCAGACCGGAACTTCGCTGATGTAGCTGACGCGCAACTGGCGTTGGCCCTGACCAAGCGCGTCCAGTGTGAGGTGGCGCAGACCGGTGGAGCGGGTTGTGCTCAGTAGTTCGAGATAACGGTCGAGCTGGCCCTGGAGGTTCGGGTCGAGCGGGCGCACGCTGAGCGCGGGCGTCAATTCGATGACCCGAACGGCACCGGAGCCGGCTATCAGCGTGAGGTAGAACTTGTCGACGGTGGTGGCGTCGCCGCCGTCGCTGGTCTTCTCTGTGCGAGACTCGATCGACATCAGGCGGCCTGTGATCGCGCCCCCGGGACTTCCCAGGACCTCGACCCGTTGGCCGCGCAGGGCTTGGAAGAGTTCGGTCGACGTTGGGTCGTCGCTCATGGCGAGCGAGAGGGATTTGAGCTGCTCGGCGAGGGGCGTGGTGGAGTTGTAGTTGACTCCGGCGATGCGTCCGCCGCCCTCATCGAGCACGGTGAGCGATTGCAGGACATCGTTCAACTGCGGCGAGGTGAAGTCGATGGCCACGCGCTGGTTGCCGGTGACCGAGCCCGAGTGTTCGAAGTAGCCGACGCCGTTTTTGTAGAGCACGACCTTGCGGACGGGCAGGTCTTTGAGCACCTGGGGTGCGGCCAGCGGCGACTTCGGCGCGAGAGGCGCCGGAGTTTGAGCGGTGAGGGAAAGCGTGATGGGAAGGACGAACAGACAGACTACGGCGGAAATTCGGCGCACAAAGCCTCCTCGGGCAACCAGCAAGAAACTCTACTCCCTTGGACACCGGCGACCGGAAAATGGTTCCTGCCAATCAAAGAAACACCGTTGTCCCCGTTTATTGAACGAGGCAGGGGCAGAATCTTGCATCGGTTGCTGCGGAATTCGTCAAAAAGAGGCGAATCGACGATAGCCTGCTCTGGCCTGTTTGGAAGTCAGCCGCGTGAACATCGTTACTCAGGGCTCTTAGGGCAGCAACGCCTGCACCGGGCAGGGGACGCGCTGAATTGCACCGCCCGGCGCACCAAGCTGATATTTGAAGCTGCATTGCAGGTTCGAGTTCCCTGTTGTCGCTCCCTGGTAGACATAGACGGTTTTGGTCTCTGGCTGATAGACCAGCAGCGAACTGTGCTCGCTGACGCTGCCCAATTGAAACTGAAGATCGCCTGAGCTTGCTGAGCTGCTCGAGGCCTTGACCGTCCGGTTTGCACCCAGCAAGTAACCGAGAGCCAAGAGGCCAGCCAGCACCAACCCATTCCGAAGCCACACTGATAGCTTTTCCATCACCCCTCCACAAATCGCTCGCTTCTCTCACTGGACGCAGCAGGTTTTGTATTTGCTCAAGCGCGTCTGGAAATCGATTCTGCTGAAGGCGCACAATAGAAGGTTGGAATCACAGCCACGCGGCTGCATTGCGGGTCTGCTGGCAAACAGGAGACTGAAAGATGAACGATGGCCGTACAAAAGTTGTCGCGTTGAACGGAAGCGCCCGCAAGGGCGGCAATACAGCCATTTTGCTCAAATATGTTTTGAAGGAGCTGGAGCAGGAAGGGATCGATACCGAACTGATCGAGCTGAGCGGGGCCAAGATTCACGGGTGCCTGGCTTGCCGCGAGTGTTCGAAAAACAAGGACCGGCGTTGCGCGCAGAAAAGCGACATAGGCAACGCACTGATTGAAAAGATGGAGGAGGCGGACGGCATTCTGCTTGGATCACCGACCTATGTAGCCGATATTTCGCCGGAGATCAAGGCCCTGATGGATCGCGCCTGCCTGGTTGCCAAGGCCAATGGCGGCATCTTTCGCCGCAAGGTGGGCGCTGCTGTGGTGGCCGTGCGGCGCGCGGGCGCGATCCATGCCTTTGACTCGCTGAACCATTTCTTCATGATCAGCGAGATGATCGTGCCCGGCTCATCCTACTGGAATATCGGCATCGGCCTTGAGCCGGGAGATGTCGAGCGGGACGAAGAGGGCGTCCGGACCATGAAGGTGCTGGGCCAGAATATGGCGTGGGTGCTGAAAAAGCTGAAGAACTGAGGCCTCGCGCTACTTTTCTTGGTTGGTCTGCATGGTCAGGTAGCGCTCGTAGCCTAGTTCCTTGATCTGGTGCGTTTGGGCTTCGAGCCAGTCGACGTGCTCTTCTTCGTCTTTGAGCAGGCCGACAAAAAGATCGCGGGAGCCGTTGTCCTTTTCATCCGAGGCGATTTTGACGGCCTCGTTGTACATGGCCACGGCTCCGATCTCAAGCTTCAGGTCGGACTGGATCATGGCCTGCACGTTGCTGCCGATCGCGAGAGCCATTGGCTCCATGCTCGGCGTGGCGTCAAGAAAGAGAATGCGCTCCATTAGCGACTCGGCGTGCTTCATCTCGTCGATCGACTGCTTCTTGATGTACTTCGAAAGCTTGGAGTAGCCCCAGTTTTCGCACATCTCGGCGTGAACAAAGTACTGGTTGATGGCAGTGAGCTCCTCGCGAAGCGCACGATTCAGCTGCTCGATGACCTTTGGGTTGCCCTTCATGGCGCGATTCTACAAAACATCCTCGCCGTTGGGAACTGAAAACTTCAGGCCGCTTAGTTTGCGGCCAACCTTGCGAGCTGCGCGAGATGGTTCAGATCATGACCAGCCATTGTCTCGACAAGGTTGAGAAAGGTCATCGTGCCGCGCTCTGGGTGGGTTACGGGTCTATTGGCAGCGGCCGGCAGAGCAGCACCGATCAGGCGGAGATTCCACGCACGAAGAACTGTAAAGGTGGTCAAGGCCTGGCCGCGGGGGATGCCGGGATAGGCTGCGGCCCATTTGTCCTGGTCGAAGGGCTGAACGGTCGGCGAGTCTTCGGCAAGGGTCTGGCGGAGGCGAAAACCGAAGACCAACTCGGAGTCAGCGAGATGGCAGACGATCTCCGCCGGGCTCCATTTGCCTGGGGCGGGAGACGCGACGGCCTTCTCAGAGCCGATGGAGTTGAGGTGAGTCGCGATCTCGGTTGGCGTTGCCATCAGAATGGTTTCTGGCGGCCGGCCGTCAAGAAAACGAGCATAGGGGTTGAGTTCGCTCATTCCAATGATCTCCTGATGAATTTGATCCTCTCCAGACCGTCTCGGATTCCGCCTGTTTTGATTTCGGATCGCAATCCACAGTTTTACAGATACTCTTGCACCATGCGCTGCCATGTTGGCCAGTCGTGGGAGTTCTGCGCGTCCCAGACGTGGAATTGGTGGGGAATTCCCTTCTCGTTCATGATCTGGTCGAGGTGCTGGTTCTGACGGAGGCACTGGTCGTCCCAGCCGGTGGCAAACACATAGCTATTCTGGCGGAAGCGGTCGAGAAACCAGGGATCGCTGAGGCCGGGCAGATAATGTGTGGGCAGGTTGTAGTAGCAGTCCTCGTCATAGTAGCCGTAGAGGAAGCTGGAAAGGTCGAAGGCGCCGGAGAGCGAGACGAAGCCGGTGAAGAGCTCCGGATGACGCAGAGCGATGTTGACCGCGTGATAGCCGCCAAAGCTGCAGCCGAGTGCAAGCAGGCGCGGATCGGAGTTGCGCTGGCGGATGAGCGGAATGACATCGTGGATCAGAGACTCCTCGAAGCGGATCTGGCGGGAGATGCGCCAGCGTGGGGCGGCCTTGCGGTTGTACCAACTCTCAACATCAATCGAGTCCACGCAGAAGAGCTGTAGCTGGCTTGAGTCGATCTTTTCGGCGAGGGCGGCGACCATTCCCCGGTCTTCGAAGTCGTAGAAGCGCCCGCAGGATGTAGGAAAGACCACAACAGGCAACCCGGCCTGGCCGAAGATGAGCATCTCCATCTCCCGGCCCACACGGCTGGAATAGCCTTTGTGATACTCACGAAACATGGCGAGTGCGCCTCCGCGGCAGGGATGAAATTAGCACCGACTCGTGTTCATGGTACAGCGAAGGCGTGAAACTGGGCAGGTATAGAATCAACGGCATGAAATCCCCCAATCAAATTTACTTTCTTCATGGCCGCGCCAATCGAGGCTGCCAACATTTACTTCAGGGGCTACTCGCTCAACGACGAGATTCTGTTTGGCGGGATCTCGCTGGACAGGCTGCTGAGCTATCAATTCAAGATCCTCCATTGGCCGGGAAGCTATGCATCTGACTGGCTCACGTCGTGGGGCTTTCCTGAGGTCGGCTATCTAGCTATGGTGGCGAGCGGTTATTTCGACACAGTGTTGTTGCTGATTTTGGCAATTGGCTTCGTTGGTTGGCTCCGTTCGCAGGGCGTACGGCACCCGGCGCAGCCTGACGGTCCAGCGGAGGGCTGAGAACCGATTTGCCTCGCGACCCCACTTTCGGCGATACTTAGGTGTTGTGTCTTGCGCGGCTGGACGCGCCCGTCTGGCCCCATTCGACTGGCATCGCCGTGCATGCCGGAGAGACCCTTCAAAGAATCGCAGCAGAGCACAGGAAGCTGAAAGGAAACACATAACCGTGGTGATGATTCGTTTGGCGCGTATTGGCGCCCGCAAGCAACCCTACTACCGCATCGTGGTCATCGAGAAGGACCGCGCCCGCAATGGCCGCTCGATCGAGGTCGTCGGTACCTACAACCCCCGCACCAGCCCGGCCACAGTCGATTTGAAGCACGAGCGCATCGCCTACTGGCGCGGCGTGGGCGCGCAGCTGTCGCCCACGGTCGAGAAGCTGGTGACCAAGAATCCGGCGCCGGTTGCCGAGACGGCCGCAGCCTGAACTTCTCCTCCTGTCCTGAGGATGCACCCGCCGCGGAGCTGGCGCGCAAGCGATAGCTGACGGCAACGGGTGTCGCCTGATACTATGCGCGCATCAGTCCAAGAGCTTCATTGCTGGCAGCCAGATCCCGGCTGCCAACCCTTGGACACATCCGGTGAGGGGTACGAGCATGACCCAAGACGGTGTGGTTGAAGTGGAAGAGCTGGTTCGCGAGATCGCTCGGGCGCTGGTGGATGAGCCGGAAGCTGTTGCAGTGGAGAGTGTTGGCCGCGACGAGAATACGGTCCTCAAGCTCCGCGTAGCGCCGGCGGACGTGGGCAAGGTCATCGGCAAGCAGGGACGCACGGCACGCTCGATGCGCACAATCCTGGGCGCGGTGAGCATGAAGATGCATCACCGCTACACGCTTGACATCCTCGAAGAAGACGAACCATAAGATGGCCGCAGATGCCTCCGGCTCCCCTCGGGAGACGGCGACGACGCCCGAAGACTGGACATGGCTGGCGCGAATTCGTCGCCCGCAAGGACGCAAAGGCGAGGTCCTCGCTGATCTTCTCACCGATTTCCCTGAAAGATTCTCAGAACGCCGGCGGCTCTGGCTGCTGACGGAGCGCGCGCATCAAAAATCGGCCAACTCTGAAGCCGCCTGCATCGCCCGCGAGACCGAACTGATCTCATACTGGCCACACAAGGGCGGCATCGTGCTTCATTTTGCGGGAGCGGAGTCGATCTCCGCAGCTGAAGCGCTCAAAGGCCTGATTGTGGCGATTCCCCGCGCTGAACGCGCCGCACTGGACGAGGACGAAGTCTATATCGGGGATTTGATCGGCTGCACCCTGGTCGACGTGGCGGGAGCTGCGCCTCTGACCGTCGGCATCATCGACAACGTGGACCGCTCGGCTGGGCCGGTGGCGCTGCTCGTGGTGCAAGGCGCGGCAGATGAGATCCTGGTCCCGTTTGCCAAGAGCTATCTGCGACGAATCGATCTGGAAGGTAAACAGGTTGAGATGGCGCTGCCTGAGGGGCTGGTGGATCTGAATGCACCTGGAGAAAAGCTCTAGCGCCGTCTTCCCTATTCCGCTTCCCGCCGGATCGCTTCGAGCAGCTTGCGATCTTCCTTGCTCAGCAAAGCGCCTTCCAGTAAATCGGGCCGGTTGGCGAGCGTCTTCCGGAGCTGCTGTTCGTGGCGCCAGCGGCGAATCTGACTGTGATCGCCGTTGAGCAGGGTCTCGGGGACGCGCAGGCCGTCGAAGTCGGCTGGCCGCGTATAGTGCGGATAGTCTAGCAATCCGCCTGCACCGTGCTGCGAGCGCGGAACGCCATCTTCGTCTGCCGTGATTTCTGCGTCGGGTACGCCAAAGCTCTCGAATTCGCCAGAGGCTTCGTTGCCCAGCACGCCAGGGATCAGCCGCATCGTTGCATCGACGACTACGGCGGCGGCGAGTTCGCCCCCGCTCAGGACGTAGTCGCCGATTGAGAGCTCCATATCGCAATAGAGCTCGTTGACACGTTCGTCGACGCCTTCGTAGCGGCCGCAGATCAGTACGATGCGGTCGAAGGTGGCGAGTTCGCGGGCCATTGACTGATCGAAGCGGCGGCCCTGCGCGGAGAGGAGGATTACGCGGGTTTGCGGGGCTGACGGAGCATCTGCCGACGAAGTTTCTTCAGGGGCTAAAGCCCGATCTTTGTAGTGTTCGGCTTGCGCCACGACTGAAGTCGTGCCCTGACACGTTTCAGGAGCGGAATCGAGCCTTTCTTTTGCCACTTGACCTGTCAGCCGGTTGGGCTTCGGCTCGATCCCCAGCGATGCCAGAGCCTCGGCAAGGGGCTCGGGCTTCAGAACCATTCCTTCGCCGCCGCCGAAGGGGCGGTCATCGACGGTGCGATGGCGGTCATGGGTGAAGGCACGGAGATCGTGGACCCCGATCGACACCAGTTCCTCGGCCAGCGCACGGCGCAGGATTCCATTGTCGAAGATGCCGGCAAAGAAGCCGGGAAAGATGGTGACGATCTCGTAGCGCATACCTTCCTAAATCATATAGGTAGATTTTTGCGCACGGGCGGCCCCGAATGTGCTTTACTGTTGGGCAACAGCTATGGCGAACTTTGAGTCGTTGATTCATCGGTGGCAGACCGCCGGTCTCCTGGATGCGGAGGCCGCCAGAGGAATTCTTGCATGGGAGGCAGAACGCAAGAGCCACCACGGGCTGCGCTGGCAGGGACTGGTTGCGCTGATTCTCGGGGCTCTGTTGCTGGCGTGCGGCATGGCGCTTTTTGTGTCTGCACATTGGGACAGGATTGGGCCCGGCGCGCGCTTTGCCGTGGTGCTGGGGATGGTGAGCCTCTTTCACATTGGCGGGGCATTGACGCGGAAGAGTTCGCATGGGCTCTCGACCGCGCTGCATGCGGTGGGAACACTGTCGGTTGGCGCGGCGATTGCGCTGGTTGGGCAGATCTTCAATATTCAGGAGCACTGGCCGGCAGCGGTGATGATGTGGGCGATTGCCGCAGTGGCCGGCTGGGCTCTGCTTCGCGATGAGGCACAGCAGGCGCTGTCGCTGCTGCTGGTACCGGCGTGGATTCTGTCGGAGTTCTCGTATTCCGCGCAAGGTTATATCGGCGCGGGCGTGTACTTTGGGCGATTCCTGATCGTGTGGGCAGCTCTTTACATGACCTTCTTCATCGGCTCCAAGCGTGTGATCGCGCGAGGGATTCTCTTTGCGGTCGCGACGATTGCCTCGGTGGTGGGGATCGTAACGATTCTGCTCGATGCATGGAGTTCGTGGGGCGATCAGACTTATCTCGCGCTCGGGCTGCGCACATGGGGGTGGGTTGACATTGCCGTGTTGCCGATTCTCGTCGCGGTCTTCAAGTTGCGGAAGAGCATGATACCCGTGCTGGCTGCGCTTGCTTTTTCGATCGCACTGCCGTGGTGCCAGCGAGTCTGGACGCAGACTTATAACTACGGGCCCGAGGATCACGGCTCCTATGTTCGCAGCGAGCCTAATCTCGCTGCTCATGCGTTGGTCGCTGCCTTTGCGGTCTTCATCATCTGGTGGGGCGTGCGGCAGATCAGCAAATCTCTGGTCAACCTCGGAGTTATCGGCTTCGCGGTTACAGTCGGCTGGTTCTATTTCAGCAACATTATGGACAAGCTGGGTCGATCGGTGGGATTGATCGGGCTTGGCATTCTATTTATCGCGGGGGGATGGGCGCTAGACAGAACGCGCCGGAAACTTGTCGCGGAGTTGGAGAAAGCCGACAGTTCCGCCGAGGAGGCAAAATGAAGCTGTCAAAGGCCTCCATCGCATTGCTGGTGATTCAACTGGCGCTGGTTTCGTCGGTGGCTGCGAAATATCTTTACCAGCGCGCGAGGTGCCCTCGCGTGTGGACGCGGGCGACGGCATACGATCCGAATCTGGTGATGCGCGGCAGGTATCTGAGCCTGCAATTGAAGGTGGATGGCTGCCAGAGCACGCTGCCGAGCGCGCTACATGCGGTTTTTCCGCGCAATGCCGATGGAACGACGCGCAAAGACGGCTTCTCGGTCAACTGGCAGGGAGCGGTTCAATTCCGCGCGAAGCTGAAGGTGGAAGGCAACAGGCTAGTGGCGATTCGGATACCGGAGGCGGATATCAACTCTACGGGCGTGATGGTTGAAGCGTTGCCGGGATCGTCTTGCGATGCGCTGCGGGTGATGGAGCCGGTCGACTTCTATATTGCGGAACACGCAGTGGACCCGACGCAATTGAAAGCGGGCCAGGAGCTGTGGATTGAAGTGACGGTTCCGCACAAAGGTCCGCCACGGCCGATTCAACTGGCGGTGAAAGACAACGGCAGATGGACGCCGCTGGCCTTTCAATGAGTCGTTCATGAAGGGCGAGTTCGCGCCAGTTTCTTTTTGAGGATGTAGTCGATTGCCAGCGCACCGGGGCCAAGGATCAAGATTAGAAGCGCCGCGAACCAGAAGGTGTAAGGATCTGCGCCATAGAATTTGCCGGGATCGGCGATGATGCTGGCCAATGCCTCGCGATCTGCTGCCACATACGCCACTGACATATCGACGAAGAGCACGAGAGAGATTGCGCGCGATCCGAGGCCGATCGCCAGCAGAATGCCGCCCACGCACTCGGTAGCAGAGACAATCAGTGCGTTCGCGTGGGGCGCTGGGATGCTGAGGGTCTCGAAGAACTCGGTCACGTGAGCCAGATTGTGCAGCTTGCCCCAGCCGGTTTGAGCGAATTGCCATCCCCAGTAAAGACGAATCAGAAGGAGCAGCGGCGATTGCAGACGGCTGATCCATTGCGTCGATCGGAGGTAACCGAGGCGAAGCAATTCGAGAGACCTCATGCAAGCCTCGCTGACGACGCGGTCGCGGCAGATTGAGGAGAAGAGAGCCAACCCAGTTCCGACCAGTTGGCAAACCACTCACCAACACTGGATCCCTGTTCGTTCGGAGTCATGGATGTATTCCCGAAGGCGGCCTCAAGGGCTTCTCCAAGGGGATTGCCGCGGTGCAGGGCGCTGAGCAACTCGTACTCTTCTCGCGCGAGACGCCGGTAGTAGACGACCAGATCGTAACGATGCACCGCCAACCATATATCGCACCGGTTCACATCCGAAACCGTTATCCGCGAAGTAGAATGACTCTCTGTACTCGCTTGACTGGAGATCTCGGCGTGTGCGTGGCTGCGATGCACTTTGAGCACTAGGTCATCTACCGGATAGCGCAGAGCAAGCAGTTGGAGGTGAGGCTGAAGACCGATGCGCGAATGATCGTCGAGTTGGGCGATCTCTTCCGCGCCGAGAGGAGCGACTTCGGCGAGATCGAAGGCCTCGGCATAGGCCCATTCAAGGCGAGCCACATCGATGGCGAGCTGAGGATGATCGCCGGCATACTCGGAATGAGCCGCCAGCCAAGCGGGCAGATGCGAACCGAGATTACGCAGGGTGAAGCTGCGCGAAGGATGCGCGACCAGGTAGCTCTGCGCGAGAAACTCGAACTCGTCCGCTCCAAGCACCGCCTCTAGCGCGGGGAAATCCTCGGCCAGCGCGGCCAGCACTCGGAACCAGTATTGGCGGTTGTAGATTTCAAGTCGTTCAAAGGCGCTAAGACGGCGGTTAGGTTTGACGTAAGTCGCGGCATGATCGTTCATGCTGAAGCCATCGTCAAAGCGCTCGCACATCGTCTCGTCTTCGGTGAGAGGACGCATGACATCCGCGGCCATGCGGCGCTGGAAATCGAGTAGACTCATCGCGCCACCTCCTCTGTTTGCCACTCGCGGGCGGCATTCAGATAGCGCTCGGCCTTCTTCGCTTCGCTGTGGACCTCGTCGAAGGAAGGGATGTGGTCGTCCCACTCGAGCAGCGTTGGAGTGGGGCCGCAGCGCTCGATGGCGCGCGCGTAAAGCTGCCAGACCGGATCGATCACCGGATGATCGTGCGTGTCGAGAATGTACTTCTCATACCGGCTGTGGCCGGCGAAGTGAATCTGCGCGACACGCTCTGCCGGAATCGCATTGACGTAAGTTATCGGATCAAACTCATGATTCACCGATGAAACGTAGATATTGTTTACGTCGAGCAGAATGCCGCAGTCGGCGCGCTCCACGACTTCGTTGAGAAACTCCCACTCGGTCATCTCGGAGTCGATAAACTCGGCATAACTACTGACATTTTCAACTGCGACCGGAATCTCCAGATAATCTCTCACCTCGCGGATACGTGCCGCGGTGGCTTGTACCGCCTCCCATGTATAAGGCAAAGGCAACAGGTCGTGCGAATACGTTCCATCGACGCTTCCCCAGCAGAGATGGTCGGTGAGCCAGGGAGTTTTCGTTCGTTTGACTAGAGTTTTTAGCCGGCGCAGATGTTCGCGATCGGCGGGTTGCGCCGAGCCAAAGTACATCGAGACGCCGTGCTGCACCACCCGATACCCTTCGAGAATCCGGTCGAGCACGTGGAGCGGACGGCCCGCGTCGATCATGAAATTCTCAGAGATGATCTCAAACCAATCGACGACTGGCTTCCTGCTGAAGATGTGGTCGTAGTGAGGAATACGCAACCCGATGCCTACGCCGTAATCCTGAAAGTTGTTGAAGCGGTTTCCGGGCATGCCGTCTCTCCATCGATGCGGTGTGGGAGGGGATTGTGAAAATGCGGCAGAGGCTGCACGATACGTTTCCCCGCCTCTCATCGGCCAGGGCATCTCGCCTGTTGCTATATGGCAATCCCACCCTAGGCGCAAAAAACGAATACGCGCCGAGGGTGGGGCACCCAGGCTTTATACCCTCTAGACTGCGTGGGGGTTGGAGCCATCGGTGGCGCAACCGCCCTTGCCCTTGCAACTGTTTTTGCCCTTGCAGCCGTTGTCGCTGGACTTGCACCCACCCTTGCCCTTGCAGTCGTTCTTTCCTTTGCAGGAGTGCTTGTCGTCTTTGTCGTCAAAGTTGGCCGAGCGAAGGCCAGCCTTGGCCGTTGTCAACTGCTTGCCGTATGAGTTGCTGGTTTGAGCCTGAACGCGTACTGCAGTTCCGCTCAGAATGCCCGAGACTGCCGCAGAGAGAATCAGTGTCTTCATCGTGCTGTTCATAGGGGAATGACCTCCTGTTGACGGGTTGATTGCCAATTGCGTGGACTGTTTGGGAAGAACAGCCCAAGCTGGAAATGCCGGAGATGCGCTGAAGACCTCAGTCGATGGTGCGGTAGAACTGCGGCTGAGACCGCCATTGAGACGGGGAAGAGCCGATCGATCGATGGGAAATGCCTGCCCATACTCTTTGATCCACGGCCATTGAAAAGGTTACAGACCGGTTGCAGGTTTTTCAAGAGATTTGGCGAAGTGGGACCGGGAACGACTGCGGCCGGTCTGGACCCCGACCCATGGTTCGGCCCAGCTTACCGGCCACCGTGATAGGCTGCTAAGCAACGTGGCCTC
>JBEKKL010000043.1:0-38301 GCA_050010735.1 Occallatibacter sp.
CAGCATAACTCTCTTCGAGAAAACCCCCATTTTACAGGCACTTCAGCCATCCAACTCCGACAGCAATTTATACGACTCCGACAACCAGTTGATTCTGTTCGACTTTTAACCGGACAGCAATGTCCGAATCTAAGGTTTTTAAGTCAGAGTATTCTTTCACAAATTCAGCGAACTTATAACCCTCTGTCGAAGGACAGATAATTCGCTCAACTCCTTTGACTGGTTCAGGTTTCCATATTCGGAGGGAGTTGGAGAGAGTCAAATCGAGACTTGTAGAACTGTAGGCATCCACCCCAGGAGTAGGGGTGATGATGATCTGGTTACATTGAAGTGCAGCTTGGATTTCATGGTCCGTGAGGATCAACTTACCCTCCTATTGCAGACTCCTTAACCCAGATTCGCCAGCGCCCAGAAGCGCTTTCGCGTGGGAGTTCTATCAACACCCTTCCACCGCTCCGCTCTATCTCGAATGTCATCAGTCTGTTGCCTTGGATATTCCGAGACGAAACGGTGACCACTTCGGGTTTGCCATCTGCGGTCTCAATCTGAGCAATTCTTTCGCTTGGCATAAGCCCGTCGCTGATAGTGCAATTGACGCTCGCGGTCATTGGTTTCTCCCTACCGGAAATTCGCTTTTTCTTTCCCGTCAGACACAAGATATATTATCTGTTTTCTTCTGGTATTCAAGGTTTTGCGTGGACTTTTCTGTTGAAAAGGGGTGCGATTGAATATTCCCTACCGCGTCTTCAAAACCAAATGGTGGTATTTCAAGCTCTGATCGGCTTTCTGGGCCTGTTGAACCAGGACTCAGGACCTTCCCCACAGCCCTGGCAGCTGTTCGACATTGAGCGGGCCTCACTATTGTGCTGGCGGCATATATCGCGCGAACCACTCCGCTGCCCGTACCATCACATCCCGCCGATGCGCCGGGTCGACAAAGCCGTGCCCTTCGTTGGGGTAAACCACAAGCTGGGTGGGCACTTGCCTGTCTTTGAGCGCGTGCCAAAACTCAAAAGACTGGGGGGCTGGGCATTCGCCGTCACGGTCGCCCACGAGAACCAGTGTTGGCGTGCGCGCGGTGCGAATAAAATCGATCGCCGAGCTCTTCGCATACACTGGCGGATCGTCGTAGACCGAGGCTCCAAAATACGGCATCATCCATTGATCGATCGAGTTTTCGCCGTAGTAGCTCTGCCAGTCGGAGATGCCCGCTCCTGCCACCGCAGCCTTGAACCGCTGCGTCTGGGTTACCGCGAACATGGTCATGAAGCCGCCGTAGCTCCAGCCTGTCAGGCCTACCCGCTTTTCATCCACGGGATACTTCGCTTCCACCGTGTCAACACCTGCCAGAATATCGCTGAGATCCCCGTAGCCAAAGTCCTTGCGGTTGGCCTCGGTAAACTCCTCGCCCTGCCCAAAGCTGCCCCTCGGGTTTGGCAATAGAACAAAGTAGCCCAGCGCTGAAAAGGCAGCCGCACTCAGGCTCCCGTGCTCCCAGCGCGAGGTCGCCGCCGCAGCCGGTCCGCCGTGCACAATCACAATCAGCGGGTACTTCATCGCCGGGTCGTATTCTTTGGGCAGCATCAACCAGCCCTGCACGTTGAACTTCCCATTCTTCCAATCCAACGAGACGGTCTTGCCCCACGCCGGCTCAACACCGTCATTGATGCGCGTGAGCTGCTTGAGATCTGAGAGCGCGCTCGCAGTTTTTCCATTCGCGCTTGCCAGATAGATCTCCGGCGGCCGGTCAAAGCTGCTGGCCGCGAAGACAAACTTCGTGTGGCCGTTGTTGGCCGAGATCTCCATCTCCAACCGGCCGTCGCCAACCGTTGCGGGAAGGTCGTAAACAGGCGGCATGAAGCCTATGACCGCACCCTTTGCCTTCGGTTTCGGCCGCAGATCGAGCAGCTCCAGCCGTGCATTACCCCCCGCCAGGCTGCTGACGTAAAGACTTGTCGCATCCTTCCACTCCAGCCACGAGGCTGTGACTGCGCGCGCGAACGGCATCGGCGGCTCTCTGTTCTCCTGTGCCTCGATGATCCATACATCCCCGCCCGTCGATCCCTGGTCGCTCATCAACCCGCCGATGAAGGCGATGTAAGTGCCATCCGGCGACCAGCGGGGCACAGCGATCTGCAACCCATAGAGCGCTCCTTTCTCCTGCGCCGGCGCAAAGAGCACCTCGGGCTTCCAGCCAAGCACCTGCGCATAAAGCCTCGCCACCCACCAATTGTTCTCGCCCGGCGGATCGGCGGCGATGTATGCGAGCGCCTTCGAGTCCGGCCGCCAGTCAAACTCGTAGACATGCAGGTTCGAAGGCGTCACCATCTCCACAGGTTCGGGCTTCGACGCGTCCACGCGGGCCACCGCAACCCGCTCAATCTCCATGCCATCCTCGCCGATCACCCCCGCCGGTGGCTTCGTTGCTGCCAGAGCGCCCGCCGGCCGCGTTGCGCCTTCCACATACAAGAAGGCCACACGGCTTCCATCCGGTGAAAATGCGGGCGAGTCCACATATCCCTTCAGCTCCGTCAGCCGCTGTGCCGGACTCCCATCCATTCGCGCCAGATACAGATCGGGCTGTTCCTGCCTCGCGCAATCCGAGAAGAAAGCCAGGGCCGTCGCATCCGGCGCCCATGCGATCTGCCCTTCGTCGCAGTGCGCTTCCGGCTTGGAGGCTGCGGTCACTCGCTCGCTCTTCGCCAGCACGTCCTGATCGCTCAGCGCTGCAACCCGAATCTCGGTGCCTCCCCCCGTGTGCTCAATCCAGGCAATCCGCTTGCCGTCTGGGGAGATCGCCACCTGCGCGATCGAGCGCCCTCGGTTGAGCCCGCTCAGAACCTCTTCTATCTGTGCGCGGTCAGCGGAAGCAGCAGCTCGCGCAGGCGCAGGGTCGATCTTCTGAGGCTGCGCGGCATAGAAGCTGGTCGACGGGCCCAGCATCGCAACAGCGGCGACGATCGTTAACCTTCGAGACGAGACGGGAAGGTACTTTGAAATCATACGGAGATGCTATCAGGCGGTGAATCGGCGCGTGAAGTACGCGTATTCCACTCTTCCAGTGTTAAATGACACTCCGATATCCAAGGAAAATGTTCTTCTCACGAAAAACTCCTTGACACGCAGAGGACATCAGCGTAGATATGTTCATAACGAGGGCTTTTCTCCTTGCAATCAGATGGTCAGAGCATGAGAAGAGCTGTCTAAGACAAACCACTCCGACCCCTGGCCACATTGAGCCTCCCCAGTGATTGGACTTTCGGCTCTCATATAGACGAAGCTCGCAATAGCCGCCGCACAGCTCCTCCTGCCACGATGCAGACGGCAACCGGGCCAAATCGGATGGGTTCAGCTTAAAGAAGTCGAGATGTGTTCATCTTGCCTCGAACCTTTCTTTTGGTTCGTCCCGGGTGGGCTGTGTTTGAGCAACCAACCAGACAATTGGAGCTACCATGAGCCTCGCCAATCAAAGCGAAAAACGGGAACGTCTCTCTGCAGGCCGGCCACGGAGTAATCACTCCTTCAGGCCAATCCATCAGGCCGATAGCGCCACATCTTCCAGAACTGAGCAGCATGGAGCAAAAGAAGACAGAATGTCTTTTGCGGAAGACTTCATGCTGGAACATACCCACGCCAGCTTGCGCATCGCCTTCATCGGCGTGGCAGGCGACTCCGCAAGCTCATCGAGAGAGCAGTACAAATCAGCCCAATGCTACGGCTTTCCTTCCTGAAGCACCATGAGCGGCGCCGGCCGCTGGTGCGTCAATGCTTCGCGGAAGGATCCCTGGCAGCTCCGGGTTCCATACAGCGTCTTAGCTCGAGCAAGTCCTAGCCTCAATCCGACCCCCGGGCCTTTTAGCTCGGGCCGCATGAAGTTAGCAGCCTTGCTCTATCTACGTTCCCGCAGATCTAGCGAAATGCCGGAGGAGGTGTTCATGGGTTGCTCAGTCTGTGGATCTTTGGAACGAGCGTATGAGACCGTGCTGAATGAATACGTGGAGGCGCGCTCCTCGGCGCGCTACCGCATGAGCACTGTGCTCGCGGCGCAGAAATATGTCGATATGGAGCGTGCGCGCTATGAGCTCGAAGAGCATCGTCGCGCCTGCCCCTCGTCCCTCGTACCGACCATCGTTGTCGGTCGCGACAGGCCCACGAGGTCCAGATCGATGGCGGCATAGTTTTTTGAGGTTGCAAGGTTTTGGGAAGCAAAAACCGCAGAGCGGCTCCTACAAGCGGGCACTCTGCGGTTTTGCGTTGCAGGAGCCTTTAGATCGTTTTAGTCCCTGGCCGCCGCATCGACCGCCAGCAGCTTCTCCAGCAGTGGTTTCAGCAGCTTCAAATCCAGCGCATTTGCGCCATCCGACTTCGCATTGGCAGGGGCATCGTGAACCTCCAGAAATAGCCCGTCGATCCCCGCCGCGACAGCGGCCCGTGCGAGCAGCGGAATGAACTCCGGCTGCCCGCCGCTCACCCCGTTCGCCGCCGAAGGTTGCTGCACCGAGTGCGTCCCATCGAAGACCACCGGCGCCAACCGTCGCATCATCGGCAGGCTGCGGTAGTCCACCACCAGCGTGTTGTATCCAAAGCTCGCGCCGCGCTCGGTGAGGAAGACCCTCTCATTGCCAGTCGAGCGCACCTTCTCGACCGGATGCGCCATATCCCACGGAGCCACAAACTGCCCCTTCTTGACATTCACGGCGCGCCCCGTCTTGCCGGCGGCCACGAGCAGATCGGTTTGACGGCATAAAAACGCCGGAATCTGCAGCACATCCACGGCCTCTGCGGCCACCTCGCAATGCGAGGGCTCATGTACGTCGGTCAGCACCGGCAGCCCAGTATCCTTCGCCAGCCGACCCAAAATGCGCGTGCCCTCGATCAACCCCGGCCCGCGAAAGCTCTTCACGCTGGTCCGGTTGGCCTTGTCGTAGCTGGCCTTGAAGATGAAGGGAATCCCGAGATCCGCCGCGACGCGCTGGATCTGCTCGGCCATCGTACGCACGTGGCTCTCGGATTCGATGACACAAGGGCCGGCAATCAAAAAAAGCTGGCCCTCACCCACATGCACGGGACCGATTTCAAAGGATTGGCTCACGCAATCGATTGTAAAGCGCGACCTTGCCTTGGCGTCGGAGCAGTTGCTTAGCGCGCTTGAGACGAATCTTCGCACAGGAATCGTGAGGAGGAGGCGCCAAGGCAAAGGCGCGCGGGCACGGAATTTCGCGATGGGGGGCGCGCGGTATGAAGGAGATCGTCGCTGTGATCTTCGGGCTGGGGCTGGGGTGCAATGCCCTGCTCTTTGTGCCGCAGGTGCTGGCCGTCTGGCGGAAGAAGAGCGACGAGGGGATCTCGCTGATTACCTTCGGCGGCTTCAGCGTGCTGCAGGTGGCCGGAATTGTGCATGGGGTTTATTAGCGGGATCTCTCGCTGATTTTTGGGATGGCGGCTAGTTTGCTGACTTCCGGAAGTGTCACGGCGTTGACGATTTTCTACCGGGTCCGGCGAATGCGGACGAACATGAAAGGTTGAGGCTTGCCCAACACTTTATTCAGTTGAGGCCGGTCACCTATTTCCGCGCCGCAGCGGTCACGCGGAGAGTCGGGTCCTCGCGGCATACGGCCGGCACATTCGTCATCTGCTGTGCGAAGACTCGATAGCTTAGCCCTCCCGGGCGGAGCGTCGACCAATAGCTCGACCGGCTCAGAAGCGGCTTTCGCTGTGTAATGAGCTGGTTAAACAGAATCTTCACCCCGCACTCAAGATTATTTCCCGGCATCAGAATCGTCTTCGCCGGATCCTTCTCCGCTAACTTCTTGTCCTTGTCCCAATCGAAATCGCAGCCATAGCGTTCCGCATCCATGAATGTCAGTTGGAGAAGGCCTTCGCTTCGCATCGCCCGCTTGGTCACTGTATCTCTCGTTTTTGTATCTTGGGCCGGGTGGCGCACGTCTTCGGTGGGCTCCAGTCCCGCCTCCGCTCCCGCAAGCGCCTGGAAGAAATAGGCCCAGAAAGCGCGCTTATCGGGCTCGCCCATTCTGATGAAGCGCGGACAGAATGGCTTCACATCCCGCGCCACGCTGGCTGACAGCATCTCCGGCGGCAATGCCTTTTCAACAATCTGATCCCATTCCGGGTCCCAGCTCTGTTTACCAAGCTCATTTTTCTTTTCCGCTATCGGGGTTTCTGGAGCCGGCTTCATCTCCGGCTGGACAGGAAATTGCTGGCCGGGGCCACCGTGGCAACCTGCCAGCGCACATAGCGCCGCGCAAAACGCCAGCCGCGCCATCGTCGTTTTTTGCATAGCCACCATCCCCTGCCTGAAATGCATATCTTCTCAGACGGAAGTGGAGTACTTCTGTCCAAAACGGGTCGCACCTCGCGGCTGCGCATTGGTCGGTGATGAATGAGGTCTGGGCAAGAACTACCCCAAAAACAGTCCGGCGATCGAGGCCGGGATCAAGTTGGTGTTGATTTCGCGAATTAGGTTTGAGGCTTGCCCAACAGGTTGGCGCGCATGGGTTGGTTTTGGGGCTGAATGCGGAAGTCACCGTAGAGCAGTTCTCCGAGAATTGGAGTCGGCCGCAGATACCAGCTTGCCCATGAGAGCGGAGTGTCGCCCTTGGCGTCTTTTGCATCGACGATGGCGCCGGCTTCTTTGAGCATTCGGATGGTTTCGACTTCCCCGAAGGCGGCTGCACGATGAAGCGGTGTCTCGCCTTTGGTTCTGCAGTCGCGCATGAAGCTGCCGGTTTCGATGCCTGGTTTTGTGGCCACATTCGGGTTGGCTCCATGCGAGAGGAGCACGATGAGCACTCGGTCGTAGACCATGCGGTCGGTCTTGCACAACGCTGCATGGAGCGGAGTTTCGCCGGTATCGGCTGAGGCATGGTTGAAATTTGCGCCTTGTTCAAGAAGAAATTTAGAGAGTCGCCAATGGCCGTGAAAGCACGCGCCGTTGAGACCGCAGTTTTCGCCGAGCGAGTCGAGCGAAGCCCCATGCGCGAGAAGATGGCGAATGGCGCTGACATCTCCGTAGTAAGCGCAATGTTGAATGAGTGAGACGCCATCCTTGTCACTGTGGTCGGCGCGAAGCCCGCCAGCAAGGAGGTCGAAGACAAGTTCCGTTCGGCCTTCGACAAATGCGGTCAACATTTTTTCGGATTCCGAGGAACTCATATAATTCCCTTCGGGGAAATCCTATCCCAAAAACATCCCCGCAATGGAAGCGGAAATCAGGTTGGCCATCGTGCCGGCCAGCATCGCCCGCACGCCGAGCCTGGCCAGCTCGTTGCGGCGCTCGGGGATCAGTGCGCCGATGCCGCCGATCTGGATTCCGATCGAGCTGAGATTGGCGAAGCCGCACAGCGCGAAGGTCGCGATGGTGAAGGAGCGCGGCAGCAGAGTGGCCTTCTGCGCGCCGAGTGAGATGTAGGCGATGACTTCGTTGAGAGCCATGCGCGTGCCTAACAGATTACCAATCGCCCCGCAGTCGTGCCACGGCACGCCGAGGAGCCAGGCGACGGGAGCAAAAACGAAGCCGAGGATCTGGCCGAGCGAGCCGGGAACCCAGTGCATGTAGGCGAGCGAATGCGTCCATCCGAGCAGGCCGTCGAGCAGGGCAACGAGCGCGAGAAAGCTGATCAGCATGATGGCCACGTTGAAGGCCAGCCTGCCGCCGTCGATGGTGCCGCGGGCGATGGCTCCGATGAGGTTTTCTTCCTTGTGCAGTTCGTCTTTGGGCATGACGACGCGGCCCTCGGTAGCTGGCGTTTCGGTCTCGGGTACCAGCATCTTGGCAATGAGAATCGTGCCGGGCGAGGTCATGATGACGGCGGCGAGCAGATGTTCGGGGGCGACGCCCTGAGCGATGTACATGGCCATGATGCCGCCGGAGACGTGAGCCATGCCGCTGGTCATGATGGTCATCAGTTCGCTGCGTGTTGCGCCGGCGAGGAAGGGACGGATGGTCAGAGGCGCTTCGGTTTGGCCCATAAAAATCGATGCCGCCACATTCATGCTTTCGGCGCCCGAGATGCGCATTGTTTTCAGCATGACCCAGGCCAGCGCGCGGATGACGAGTTGCATTACTCCGATGTGATAGAGAACCGCGAAGAATGCGGAGATGAAGATGATAGTGGGCAACACCTGAAAGGCAAAGATCGAGCCCATGGAGCCGGTGGGAACGCCCAGCGGGCCGAATAGAACCTTGGTGCCAGCGTAAGTCGTGGCCAGCATGGTCTTGACCACGTCGCCGGCCCATTGGAGGGCCTGCTGGCCATAAGTAAAGCGGAGCACCAAGAATGCAAAGACAAGTTGCAGTCCGAGTCCCCAGGCGACCGTGCGCCAGCGGATGCGTTTGCGGTCGGTCGAGCCCAGCCAGGCCGCGACGAGTACGGCCAGAATTCCCAGCACTCCGGTAAATCGATCCAAGGCGAACTCCTTGAAATTAGCTTCTAGCTGCTAGCTTCTAGCCTCTAGCTTGTTGTCTGCAAGCCCAAAGAGTTTGTGTTTTTTTCAGAGGCTCGATTGTTGCTTTCAAGATAGGCTGGCAGCCAGGAGCTAGAAGCTAGCGGCTGCCCTTCAGATGGACTTCTGCCGTTTCGCGAGTGAAGATGCGGCTGACCTGCGGTACGGGCTCGGGCGGTATTTCGGAGAAATGAATGGCGGCTTTGAGCAGTTCGACGGGCTCGGCAAGAAGAGCTGCGCTGGTGGCGTAGAGGGTGGCGATGGGCTGGCCTTTGTCGACGTGCGCACCGCGGCGGGCGTGGAATTCTATGCCGGCGTGGGGATCGACACGGGCACCAGCCATCTCTCGTCCCGCGCCCAGCCGTTGCACGGCCCAGCCGAGAGCGGTCGTGTCCATCTCGGAGATGTAGCCGCGCTCCCAGGCTTCGAGGACGCGGGTTGCACCGGGCTTGTGGAAGGTAGTCGGGTCGTCGAAGACTGAGATGTCGCCACCGTGCGCCGAGACCATCGCAAAGAAGACCTGGAGCGCAGAGCCATCTGTGAGAGACGCTTCGGCGAGGGCATAGCCGAGTTCGGGCGTGGCGGCCTTGCCGCCGAGGTGAATCATCCATCCGGCCAACTTCAGCGAGAGTTCGCGTAGATCTTCGCTTTCGGAGCGACGCTCGCCACGCAACACTTCGACCGATTCGGCGAGTTCGATCCAATTGCCGGCCGAGCGGCCGAGCGGCTGCGACATATCGGTGAGCAGGGCCACGGTGCGGGTTCCGGCATCTTCGGCTGTGGCGACCATGAGCGCGGCGAGATACTCGGCGTCTTTGCGGTCCCGCAGGAATGCTCCGGAGCCGGTCTTCACATCAAGGACCAGCGCGTCGAGGCCTGCGGCAAGCTTTTTACTAAGAATTGACGCGCAGATGAGGCCGGAGTTTTCGACCGTGCCGCTGCGGTCGCGGAGGGCATAGAGCACGCGGTCGGCGGGAACCAGCGCCGGGGTCTGGCTGACGATGGATGCGCCGCAGCGGGCGAGGACGGATTCGAATTCGGCAAGCGTGAGCGCGGTGCGACAGCCGGGGATGGCTTCCAGTTTATCCAGCGTCCCGCCGGTGTGGCCGAGGGCGCGGCCGCTGATCATGGGAACGGCCAGTCCGCAGGCCGCGGCGATGGGCGCGACGAGAAAGCTGGTCTTGTCTCCAACGCCGCCGGTGGAGTGCTTATCGACGGCGGCCTTGCCGAGGCGGGCGGGCGAAAACTTCTCGCCGGAGTCGCGCATGGCGAGTGTGAGGGCCTGAGTTTCGTCGAGCGAGAGGCCACGGAGGAAAGCGGCCATGAGCCAGGCGGCGAGTTGTTCGGGCGGAATGGAGCCATCGGCCGCGCCGGAGACGAGGAAGGCGATCTCGCGGGGATCGAGCGAGCCGCCGTCGCGCTTTTTGCGGATGAGGTCGATTGTGTGGAGAGGAGCGGAAGTGGTCATGGCAGGACGAACCTCGATTTGCCGGCTGCTCAAATTATCGCAAGAGCAGCGCGCGGAGCGGTCAGGCTTTCGGCTGTTCAGAGGATTCGGCTGACCGTTGGTCTGGTCGTGGAGTAACTTAGTAGATAAGTTTCCGATGGAAGGTGCACGCATGCGAAGACACTGTCTGCTGATCTCAGCTGCCGTAACTCTTGTTTTGACCGCAGGTCTTTTCTCAGTAGCTCAGTCGCCGCAGCAATCCAGCTCTGCCGCCATCAGCCCTGCCGCGGTGAGCGCAACGATGGACGAGGCTGTGGCCGCCTATCGCAAGGTAATTGTGCTGATGGATAGATCTGCCGCGCTCGATGAGGGAAACTGCGAGAGGGTTCGCACCGCGGCATGGATTCTCTTTGAGGCCAACGGCGACCGTTTGGCCAAACTGGAGGAGGCCCTACGCGAGGACTTGGGCAAACCAGGCTCGCCGCTTGTGCTCGCGTTTCTAGTGCGGCTGGAAGATGGCGCCGATCTTCGCGATGCTGACAAGCTGGCCTTTCGCGATGTGCTGGACGGGCTTGCCAGTGTCCCTGCTCAGGACGCGCCCAGCGATGTGCTGCGCAGGCGGATCGCCGAAGACACTGCAGCGATGGAGAAGATTCAGGCGCTCTATCAGAAGGAGATTTCGCAGATCTTCTCGGGGCTGCAGCAGCGCGGCATGGCGGTTCACCGCGAGGCGTGGGAGCATTATGTTGTCTTTCTGAAGACGAAGTACAACCGCGAGGCGATTCTCAGGGAATCGGAGTCGAAGCTTCCTCCGGCCGAATCGCGCGGTGGCGCGGCGGCAAAGAGCAAGCTTGAGATCACCGGGACCGGCTTTCCTGAAAAGACGATTGCGCTGACCTTCGATGACGGACCGCATCCCCGTTACACCGACCAGGTGCTTGCGATTCTGAAAAAGTATGGACTTCATGCGGTCTTCTTCGAGATCGGCCAGAATGTAGGAGCGGTTGACGACAAAAACGTGGTGACACTGGGCCGCACGGCCGCGGTGAGCAACCGAATTCTGGAATCGGGCTCGACGATCGGCAACCATACTTATACGCATCCGGTGCTGCCGAAGCTCGACCAGGCCGCTCTCTCGCGAGAGATCGATTTGACCAGTACGGTTTTGACCGAAGTGCTGAAGACACCGCCGGTTCTCTTTAGGCCGCCGTATGGCGCGGCGAATGCGGACATTCTCTCGGAGATCCAGGCCGACAAAATGAAGACGGTGATCTGGAATGTCGATTCGGAGGATTGGGCCGATCCTGTGCCAAACTCTGTTGCGCAGCGAGTAATTACCGAGGTTGAGAAGGAGCAGCGCGGCATCATTCTCTTTCACGACATCCACAAGGTGGGGCTGGAAGCGCTGCCGGTCGTGATCGAGACGCTGCAAGCCGATGGTTACAAGTTTGTCTCGTGGAATGGCACCGATTTTGGCGCGACCAGCGCGCGCGGCGACCAGCCCGCGGCGCCTGTCGCGCCGGCTGCGGCTCAGCCTTATCGCGAGAGTTGGGCGGCGATCATCGGCATCGATGACTATGTGAACTGGCAGAAGCTGCAGTATGCAACGCACGACGCGCAGGGCGTGAAGGATCTGCTGATTCAGAAGTATGGTTTCAAGCCGGATCATGTCTTTACGCTGCTCGATGGACAGGCGACGCGGCAGAATATTCTCTCGCTGCTGGGCGATAAGCTGGGAGATGCGACGACGGTGCAGAGGGAGGATCGCGTTCTGGTTTTTTATGCAGGCCATGGCGCTACGCGGAAGCTTGCATCGGGCCGGGAGCTTGGCTACATCATTCCGGTTGACGCGGACCTGACGGACTTCGAGGGGACTGCGATCTCGATGACCAACTTTCAGGACATCTCGGAGGCGATCCCGGCAAAGCATGTGCTCTTTGTGATGGACTCCTGCTATAGCGGACTGGCCCTGACGCGCGGAGGAGTGGAGCTGCCGTCGCAAAATTACCTGAACGAAATCTCGCGGCGCGAAGCCCGCCAGATGTTCACTGCCGGCGGAGCTGACCAGCAGGTAGCCGACAACGGTCCCAACGGGCACTCGGTGTTTACGTGGACGCTGTTGCAGGGGCTGGATGGCCGCGCCGATCTGAATGGCGACGGCGTGATCACGGCAACGGAGCTTGCGGCCTACGTTGCACCGGCTGTCTCTGCGCTGTCGCATCAGACGCCGGCATTCGGCAATATGCCGGGCACGGAGGGCGGAGATTTCATCTTCAACTTGAAGCATGAGACCGAGTTCCTGAATGGCGACTCGGCGCAACTGGACGATCAGGCGATCAAGGTGAATGCAGAGCTCGAAAAGCTGCGCAACCAGATGCACGATGAGGAAGTCAAAAATGAGGAGCTGCGCAAACAGCTGGCTTCGGCGCAGGCACAGTTGAAACAGAGCACACAGAGCGTAGGCGCGGCTCAGACGGCTGGGGCGGGAGCTCCGGTCGCCGATGGGGCCGCTGCGGGTCTCCCGAAGCTGCCAGCGGACAATGCGGCTGCGGCCAACGACGAAGGGATGCGCCTCTACAAGGAAAAGCAGTATGCCGATGCCGCGGCCAAGTTTACCGAGGCTTTTGGCTTGCAGCCAGCCAATGCGCTCTATGCGAACAATGCGGGCTTCGCATTCTTCCGCATGGGAAAACTGGACGACGCGGTCAAGTGGTATCTGCAAACGGTCGCGCTCGATCCCAAGCGCGCGGTGGCGTATTTAAACCTTGGAGATGCCTACCTGAGCATGCAGAAGAGCGCTGAAGCCAAGGGCGCCTATGAGAAGTTTCTCGAACTGGCGCCGAACTCAAAGAGCGCACCCGATGTGCGGGAGAAGCTGACGTCGCTTCCCTGACAGAGCGAATGCTGCCGGCGCACTTGAGAGGTGCCCCGGCAGCGAGGATCGGCCCCAGAGACCGCAGATCACTGATTGTCGATCGCGTCGTTGGCCGGCTCGTAGGTGGTTGCGTTCAAATATTCGTAGTCATTCCAGCCGGTGACTGTGTGATCGGCCGAGGTGTTGGCGATCTCCATGCGCAGCGCATCGTACATAACGCCCTGCGTGTGACCCACATTGAAGTTGACGACGTTGTCCATTCCCGGAGGATTGAGTTGGCTGGTATTCCACTGGAAGACGACCCACTGGTAGGTGCCCGAGAATCCACTGCGAACACCGGCATCCGCGTTCTTCAGGTTGAAGCCATGCCAGACGAGCGGACTCCCATTCAACGAGACCGTCATGCTGGACTCGGTGGCTGCAAGGCCGACCGAGAGAAGCACGAATTGCCCCTGGGCCTGCTCGTCGCTTGAAGTGGTGAAGTGAACCTGCCAGTCGGGAACAACGGCGGTGACGCAGTTGCCGACGTAGGCCGGACAGATGTACTTGTAGCCGTCGGTCGTGTCGTCGGCCGAGTTGTAAATGCCGGCGAAGAGGCCCGGATTGAAGATATGCCACTGGTTGTAATTCCATTTGGTCAGATCGTTGGTGGCGGGAGTGGAGCCGACTGGAGTGGCATAGTAAATCACCGCGCCGTTGTTGGCTGCGAAGTCGGCCCAATAGTTCCAGTTGCCCCAGTACTCGCGGTCGTCTTGAACACGGCTGCCAAGCCAATCGAAAGTGTCGAAGCGATCGTGATTGTCAAAGTGCTCGAAGTCCCGCCTGGATTCGAATTCGAATCGGGGATCGAGATCGATGGGATCGACGATGCGACCGTGGAGGAACTCGTGGGACGAGCGGTCGGGTATACCAATCGTCCAAACGGGCCGGCGAGGAGCGAAGCTCTCAGAGGCTAGTCGAACAGAGAGCCGGGTTGGCTGGTTTGCGGCGACGGTGATGCCGTCGTGCCGCAGCTCTCCCCAGCCGCCGAGATCATAGACCGTGAGCCGGTAAGTGCCCGAAGCCACGTCGCGGAATCTGGCTTCTCCCCACTCGTCGAGGCTCTGCCAATACTGGTGTCCTGCGTGGGAGTACTGAACGTTGGTTTGCGGGTCGCTCAGCACTGCCCAGGCGTGGTTGAGATTGAAGTGGTCGCGATCCTCGACTCGCAGCTCGACATCTCCGCGGCCGGTCGAGGGAACATAGCCGTTGCTGACCAGCACGGTGTCGTTGTCGTAGGCGCGAGTAAGGCGCCGCGAGGCAGACAACGCCTCGTCATAGAGCGAGGCCGCGGATGGATGCGAGGCGCTTAAGGCATTGAAGTGGAGATAGAAGGGACCGTAGAGCCTCTGCAGCGCGGAACCAGCAGGCACTGAGAAGTTGATCTGGTCGTCGAGGTGATTGGAGTAGGCCTCCATGATGAGGAGGTTGCCAGTAAAGATCAGATCCTGTTTGCTGGGTCCGCCGGTGAGAGATTCGTGGCTGGGAACCACCATCCACGCCGCCATCGTCGATCCATAGACGCCCTCCGCGCGGTGCAGATATTCGTAGCTCGAATAGTCGTACTTGGTGTAGAACTCGCGGCGAAAGTTGGCGGGAAGAGTTAGTCCATGCAGGTCCACTGTTGCGTCCTGAACGTTGCGACCGGGGTCGGTGGTTCCAAACAAGACCGCGTCGGGAAGCGGCACGACGGTGGCGCCGAGATTGCCGAGGCCGCTATCGACCGAATAGGTGTTCGTAAACTGCGTTAGGTCGCTGCGAAGCACCCATTGGATCTGGCCGACACTGCCGGCGATATCTGTGGCGCCGTGATCGAGAACGAAGTAGATGTGAATCCCCGGATCGTTGAGGAAGAGAATGTGATGCTGTGACCAGGTAAAGGCATTGCTCGTGCTCGACGGAAAGGTATTCCACCAATCGACATACTGTCCGTTGGGATCGATAAAGAAGTTGTTGGTCGGCGTGCCGCCTCCGGGGCCGACGTTGTCCATATAGAAGCCCTTGGGGCCGTGGCTGTCGCTATTGGTTTGATCGATGATCTCCTGATTGGGAAAGGCGCTCCAATGGATGCTGAAGATGCGTCCGTCGCCGGGAAGCCAATCGACGGTAATGACTCCGTTGCTGATCTTCCAATCTGTGGCGTTGCTGGTGTCGACGGAAATCTGTGCTTGTAGGGGCGTGTGCGAGAGGACAAGCGAGAGGGCAGCGAGCAGAAGATACTTCATGGGGGATCCTCCTGGAGGGAAATGCGGTGGGAAGGCCGCAGCTTTGATGTCCGCCTAGCATCTTAGGCACGGGAGTTTAGAGGTGTCAATACAGAAATTATTTCATTTCAGCAAATATTCCTTCGCGCGATATCTGCATCGGCCGGGCCGGTAGGTAGAAGAGGCCCGCGGCTAAGGTGTGATGGAGGATTTCGATTGGATTGGTTTAGGTAAGTTCACTCACGCGGAGTTGGGCTGGGCCCTCGCTGGTGCACGGATCTCGGGAACGAGATAGAGCGGACGGAATCTGCCTGATTACGGTCAGGGATCAATCTCAACCTCACTGTAACCTTGCCTTGATGCTCTGTTTTTTGGCGCACCGGCACAATTGAGCTATGTTCCCACAAATCAGCCCCCTGTTCAGGAAGGCCTTTTCCTGCTGGAACTGGAAGTGTGCTCTTCTCAGTGCGAGCGCCCGCTCGGCGGTGTACCTGACAGCCATGAGCCGCACCGGTCTTCGCGGCAGCCTGGCCGTGGTTGGGGTTGAAATTGCTTATGTCACGCTCACCGCGGGGGTTTACGCCGGGATGCAGCAAAAAGCGCTGGGGATTCGCAGGCGGTGGCTGGGAGATCTGATTGTGGTTCTCGGTGTTCCGGGCTTGTCGCAGGCACTGGACTGGACCGCCCATCGCGTCACCGGCGCGTGCGTTACGAGCAGAGCTACGCTGGCCGTCAGCGTATTCGCGGCCATTTCGGCGCTCTTTCATTTGCATGTTATGCGCAATGGGGTCTTTCTCACCGGCACTGGCCGTTCGTTGTCCGACGACTTCCGCCGGATGCCCAGACTCGTTGCCGGATTTGTTGTCAGGCCTGTCGTCTTGCTGAGCGCGCTGACATCGCGGCTCGCCCGAACGATCGAATCGGAGGCGGCGCTTTGAAGCAACGCCGGCGATGGTGGGATGGCGGGTTTCGATTGAGCTGGTTTGGGGAAGGTTGCTTACGCTGAGTTGCGTTGGGGCTTTGCCGATTTCCGAGGGCACCCATCGCGGCGCGTCGGTCTTAAGCTACCCACCAATAATGGCTTCGACCGGAACGAGAGTTCCCCATCGGACTGGCGGAATCGCCTTGTGAGAGGGGTTCACTGAGCGGCCACGACCAAGCTCTGGGAAGCCGTTGTGGGTCTTTCCGTCGAGGACTCGCCCTGCAGCTTTCTTTCGTGTACCGCCCCACTGTTTGAAAAAGAACGGCACTCCATCTCTGCTGCATTGTCTTTTGATAGATCGGACCCAGTCTGGTTGCATGGGACGCGATCCGGGGCCACTTTCCCCGCCTACAATCACCCAAGAGATTCCACTCAAATCGATCTCTCCAAGGTCTTCGAGTAAGGGCTCAATCGACAAAAAGCGTACCGCTATTGGGGTCTTTTGAAGCCTGCGCAAACGTGGGAGTCCATGCTTCTTGTTCTCCACGCTGACTCCCCACCAGATGTGCGGTTCGGCGGCAAAAGAGCTCAATGGACCTGAGAGCAGTTTTGCCATGCGCTCGTGGCGTTTCGTCAATATCTGGAAGACATGCCAATTGGCCTCCCGCATGACTTGGGCGATTTGCAGGATGTAACTGTCTGGAACGGACTCGTGAAAAAGATCGCTCATCGAATTGACAAAAATCTTCTTCGGGTCCCTCCAGCGTAGAGGCTCTGGAATCTTATCCGGAACAAGGCGCACGTCGAAGCCTTGCTCAAATGGATGTCCTGGAACGCCGCGAAATCGCTCTGCAAATCGCTCTGCATAGCAGTTCTTGCAGCCGGGGCTAATCTTCGAGCAGCCACGCACAGGATTCCACGTTGCGTCGGTCCATTCGATTGTTGTGCCAAGCGACATGTCGCCTCCTAGTCGAACAGGGTGCTTTGTTTGGTGGCGTATTTCAACACTTGCGCCCATAGCCTGAAGGCTGTCTGGTTCTTGGAAAACATTGCCAGGTAGTATAGGGGAACGTTCGTGTCGTGCGTCTTGACCTCTCTCATCTGATGCAGTTGGGTTTTCAAGTAACCCTCCTCGGCCAGGCTGGCAGCGAATTCCGATGCGAGAAACTTGGCAAAGTCTTCATGGATGTTTGATCGGTTGTTCCAACGCGTTCGCCATGCTGTATTCCCAATCATTCTGTCAATCTTGCTGTCGGGCTGCAGGTAGTGTGGGACGTTGCGCTTCGCATCCATCTGGAGGGCCAGTAGACAAAGGAAGTCTACTCCATGCGCGCACTTCGATATGGTCTTGAGATTCTCAATATCGAAATCGCAGTCAAATGGATCGACGAAACATAACGCCAGAGATTTACTCGGAATCATTGAACAAATCTGGTCAATGTGCTCTTCAAACCTTCCGGGAATCAAGTGAGTATTCTGCTTCGGGTGGTTCTTTTTCACTCGTTCCTTCAAAGCTGCAAATCGCTCCGGATCGCTTTCACAGAATATGTGGCGATCAAACGGCGCATCAACAGACAAAGCAATGAGCGGTGATCCTAGAAGAACGTTGCTGCGGCCCTTGATCCGACACAAGCCGCTGCCCGCGTAAAGGTCGACGTAGACCCTCGTCCATTTGTTCTTCATCGCCGACGAGAAGATCTGGCAGTAGAGTCGAATCAGATCGAACTTGTCCTCTGTCCATGGTCCAACCTCGGGAATGAGTAATCCGTCGTCCACGCCAAACAGTGTTTCGTTCTTCATGGGCAAAATCTTACGCCTCAAGAAGGCGAATGAAAAGAGAAAGTCTATGACGGGAATCCAGAGAATACCGGTCCTGACCGTGATATGTGCTCCTCTACATGCACCGATTTGCAATTCGGTGACCATTTGGATATGATTCATAGATGCGTCTGGGGGAGATCCCTGGACTGTCAATTGCACCACGGTTTCTGGGCCTGTTCGAGGCACTGCGTGCGGCAGACTTTTTCCATGCCGGTGCGCGCGGTACTCCAGGCACTCCGCAGAGCGGGGCCGGCAGGAGCGGTGGGAGACGAGGGATGAATGGGAAAAACCAGCAAAAACATTACGAAGGCGCGCGCGGCTGTGTCCAAGCCCGCCTATGCTCTGCCCGAGGCAGTCACACTGCTGAAGCAGGTTAAGTACGCCAAGTTTGACGAGACCGTCGATCTGACGATGCGCCTGGGCGTTGACACGCGCCATGCCGACCAGATGGTGCGCGGAACCGTCGTTCTGCCGCATGGGCTGGGCAAGACCAAGACTGTGGCCGTGATCGCCACAGGCGACCGCCAGAAGGAAGCCGCCGAAGCTGGTGCCGACTTTGTGGGCGGCGAGGAGATGGTCGAGAAGATCCAGAAGGAAAACTGGACCGCCTTTGACGCGCTGATTGCCACGCCCGACATGATGAAGGTGGTTGGCCGGCTGGGCAAGGTTCTCGGCCCCAAGGGCCTGATGCCGAATCCGAAGACCGGGACGGTGACGATGGATGTGGCCGCGGCGGTGAAGGAGATCAAGGCCGGTAAGGTGGAGTTTCGCGCCGACAAGACCAGCCTGGTGCACGTGCCGGTGGGCAAGCTGAGCTTTGACCCGCAGAAGCTGATCGACAATGCGACGACGGTGATCGGCGCGATCGTGCGCCATAAGCCTTCGGCAGCCAAGGGCAAGTACATCAAGAGCGTCACGCTGAGCTCGACGATGGGCCCCGGAGTGCCGCTGGATTCGGCGGTTGCGGACGCGGCGGGCAAGCACTAAGAAGCAGGGATTAGGGGTCAGAGATCAGGGATCAGTCGCAGCGGCCTTGCCTACCTGAATCGTCGACCTGAGAGTTTTGGAAAGAGATTTTTGAGCAGCGCCCCACGAGTGGCGCGGAAGGAGTTGGGAAGAGCCGGGAGATTGGGTTGGATTTGTTTTCCGATCCCTGATCCCTGATCCCTGACCCTGTCGGAGCGGAGCGACGAGATGGCGATTTCAAGGACAAAGAAGTCAGAGAAGGTTCAACTGCTGGCCAAGGAGCTGGAAGGCTCGACGACGGCGATCATAGGCACGTTTGCGAAGCTGACCGTGGCCAAGGATTATGAGCTGCGCAAGGTGATCCGCGAGACGGGCGGCAAATACCGCGTGGTGAAGAACAAGCTGGCGGCGGTTTCGAGCAAAGGCACGAAGGTCGAGGCTGCGCTGAAAGGGCTGAAGGGCGTCAACTCGGTTGCCTTCACGCAGGGCGACCCGGTGGCGCTGGCGAAGGTCTTCGCGAAGTGGGCGGGCGAGAACGCGGAGTTCCAGTTCAAGCTAGGCATCGTGGATGGCAAGCTGCTGAACGTGGAAGAAGTGAAGGCACTGGCGACGATGCCGGGCAAGGAAGAGATCTTTGCCAAGCTGCTCTTCTTGATCAATGCTCCTGCGCAGCGGCTGGCGACGGTGATCAATGCCACGGGCCGAGATCTGGCGGTAGTTCTAGGCCAGGGCGTGGAGAAGGAAAAGTTTGCGGCGGCGTAAGCGCCGAGCTATTAGCCTTTAGCTGGTTTTTAGGGAGCGCGAGCGATGCTACCCCTCGAAAGAAGCCAGAAAAGACGGATGAAACAAAAGCGAAGCTAAAAGCTAACAGCTAACAGCTAGTAGCTGTTTTTAGGGATTTGGCTGTCGAGGCAGGCGGGAAGGGCGCGAGTCTGGCGCATCGGAAACTTCCAGTTTGGATTTGCGGCCGTGAAACACAATTTCAAACGGTTCTGAATGGAGAAGAAAATGGCGGATCTAGCACAGTTGGAAGAACAGATAGTCTCGTTGAGCCTGCTCGAAGCGGCGGCTCTGGTAAAGAAGCTGGAAGAGCGGCTAGGCGTTTCGGCGGCGGCAGCGGCTCCGGTGATGGTTGCCGGCGGCGCGGCTGGCGCGGCGGCTCCCGCGGCTGAGGAGAAGACCGAGTTTCAGGTGATCCTGAAGGACTTTGGCGCCAACAAGATCAACACGATCAAAGCTGTTCGCGAAGTTACCTCGCTGGGCCTGAAGGAAGCCAAGGACCTGGTCGATGGCGCTCCTAAGGCGCTCAAAGAAAACGCGACCAAGGACGAGGCTGAGGCGATCAAGAAGAAGTTCGAAGGCATCGCAACCATCGAAGTCAAGTAGTTTCATCCAAGTGCCCGGCCATCCGGCCGGGCGGCTTGCACGGCTGGCCGGGACGCGCTATGATAGCGATTGCGCGTCTTTTCGGCTCACTCCGTTTTTTTAAGGGATTGAGCGTAGTTTTGGCCGGGCGCGTCTTCAGGGTTGCGGACAGGCACTTCAGAACCCCACTTGGCCAAGGCAGAGCCAAGCTCTTTGGCGGCGGGGCTGAATTTTTAGATAAGTGCCTTATAGTCAGTGGTTTACCCGGGATAATGGGCAGGGTTTCCGTTGACGGTTGGCAAGGATTGGCGAGCGAGCGGCAGAAGCGAGCTTTGGGATCGGCGAGGGTAACGCAAGTGAATTCGGATGGGAGCACAGGCCAAGAGCCGCGCTCGTGAGGGGTTGTGTCCTCGCGAGCTTTTTGTGTCTCCCGGTATTGGCGGAGTGAATCCCTGGGGAAAATTACCCCCACATGTATCAGATTTTGTAAACGCACCAGAATCGTAAACAGGTTCAACCTTAGCGGTTGCTTCCTCGACTGTGCGCAGTCTAGCGCAGACACCGGATGTGCGGCAATGCCTACCACTCGCTTTTGACCGAACTATCACGGGAGATCGGATGGCCTGGGAGCATTCCCACTGTGCTATCGCGGTCAGTCTCCCGCTGTCAAGCGAGGCTTGCCAGGGTTTAGGGATTGGGGCTGGTGATTCGAATATGCCAGTCTGGCTTTTTTGAGTTATTTACCGTAATCAGCCGGCGCCGATAAGACTCGGGCGCCGGCCCGGTTCGCAGCCAGGATTTGCTTGGTCTGTGAGCCGGAACGACCAGGGTCAGGAGTGAACATGCCCAACGAGAAGCGCGCGATTCGCAGCCGGCTCGATTTTTCAAAGATTCCAACCGCAACCCAGATTCCCAACCTGATCGAAGTGCAGCGGCGTTCTTATGAGCGCTTTCTGCAGATGGACAAGCTGCCCAACGAGCGCGACGACTCGGGTTTGCAGTCGGTGTTTGTGTCGGTATTCCCAATCACGGACTTTCGCGGCATCTCGCAGCTGGACTTTGTTGACTTCTCGATCGGCAACTGGGAGTGCAAGTGCGGCCACTTGAAAGGCCTGCATCACCTGCGCACGGCCTGCGTGCATTGCGGGGCGATGGTCATTACCGATCCCTTCCATCCCGGCGATGTGCTCTGCCAAAAGTGCGGCACCTACAACAAGAACACGCCCGACTTCTGCAACAAGTGCGGCGATCCGGTGAGCCTGCAGTTGAAGTACGACCAGCAGGAGTGCGAGGAGCGAGGCATGACCTTCTCGGCTCCATTGCGCGTCACCGTACGGCTGACCATCTATGACAAGGATCCCGAGACGGGCAACAAGACGATTCGCGACATCAAGGAGCAGGAGGTCTTCTTCGGCGACATTCCGTTGATGACGCCGAATGGCACCTTCATCGTCAATGGCACCGAACGCGTGATCGTTTCTCAGTTGCATCGTTCCCCGGGCGTCTTTTTTGAGACGGCCAACAACCGCACCTACTTCCTGGGTAAGATCATTCCCTATCGCGGCTCGTGGGTGGAGTTCGAGTACGACCAGAAGAATACGCTCTATGTTCGGATCGACCGCAAGCGCAAGTTCCTGGGAACTATTTTCCTGCGCGCGCTGGGTCTGCGTTCGGACGAGGAGATTCTGAAGACCTTCTATACCGTCGACCGTGTGCACATCGCAGACGGCAAGCTGCTGTGGGCGGTTCCTGAGAACGTGCAGGTCAACACTCACCTGGTAGGCGCGAAGCCCGCGCACGCGGTGGTGGTTGGCGGCCAGGAGATCGCATTCTCGGGACGCAAGATCACGGCGCACTCGCTGAAGGCGATCCGCGCGGCAAATATCGACAAGATCGAGGTGGAAGCGGCCGAGATGGATGGCGCGCTGACCGCGGCAGACGTTGTGGATCTCGGCACGGGCGAAGTGGTGGTCGAGGCCAACGTCGAGCTGACCGCCGACCGGCTGCACAAGATCATGGCCAGCGGCGCGTCGAGCTTCGAGGTCTTCTTCCCCGAGCGCGACGACGTGGGCAACATCATTACAAACACGCTCAAGCGCGACTCGATCCGCAAGCCCGAAGAGGCTCTGATCGAGATCTACCGAAAGCTGCGTCCGGGTGATCCGCCCACGCTTGATACGGCGACCGCGCTCTTCGAGGGCATGTTCTTTGACGCCCGTAAGTACGATTTCTCGCGCGTGGGACGGTTGAAGTTCAACATCAAGCTCTATGAGAACCAGGACGCCACGAAGCTGGACCATCGCACGCTTACGCCCGAGGATTTCTACGCGACGATCCGCTATCTGCTCAAGCTGCGCAAAAACATCGGCATGGTGGACGACATCGACCACCTGGGCAACCGCCGTGTACGCGCTGTCGGCGAGCTGATGGAAAATCAGTTCCGCATCGGCCTCGTCCGCATGGAGCGCGCCATCAAGGAAAAGATGAGCGTCTATCAGGAGCTTTCGACGGCGATGCCGCACGACCTGATCAACGCCAAGCCTGTGATGGCGGCGATTCGCGAGTTCTTTGGCTCGTCACAGCTCTCGCAGTTCATGGATCAGACCAATCCACTCTCTGAGATCACGCACAAGCGGCGCCTCTCGGCCCTTGGACCGGGCGGTCTGAGCCGCGAGCGAGCTGGTTTCGAAGTCCGTGACGTGCATACGACGCACTATGGCCGTATCTGCCCGATCGAGACTCCCGAAGGTCCGAACATTGGACTGATCAGCTCCCTAAGTTGCTTTGCGCGCATCAACGAGTACGGCTTCATCGAGTCGCCTTATCGCAAGGTGAAGGACTCGCGGATTCTGGACTACGTTGAGATTGCCAACGCCGGCGAGAGCGGCCTGCGTGTGGGCGACCACATCGAAAAGGAAGAGGCGGCGCGGCTCAATGCCCAGTTGAAGAAGGCGGGCAAGCGGCTGATCGAGCCGATTCCCTTCAGCTTCTACCTGTCGGCGTGGGAAGAGGACAAGCACACGATCGCGCAGGCGAATATCGAATTCAATGAGAAGGGCGAGATCACCGAGGATTTGGTGAATGCGCGGCGCATGGGTAACTTTGTGCTGGTCAATCGCGCCGATGTGGATTACATCGACGTGAGCCCGAAGCAGCTTGTTTCAGTGGCCGCATCGCTGGTGCCCTTCCTCGAGCACGACGACGCCAACCGCGCGCTGATGGGCGCCAACATGCAACGGCAGTCGGTGCCGCTGCTGGTGGCCGAGGCTCCGCTGGTGGGCACGGGCATGGAGGGCGTCACGGCCCGCGACTCCGGCGCCGTGATTCTTGCCAAGCGCAACGGCATTGTCGATTCAGTCGATTCGCAGCGTATCATCGTGCGCGTCGAGGGCGAGCATCATCCGACACAGCTCTCGCGCGAGGTAGGCTCGGACATCTACACGCTGATCAAATTCAAGCGGTCGAACCAGAACACCTGCATCAACCAGAAACCCGTCGTCCGCGAGGGCGAGCGCGTGGTCAAGGGCCAGGTGATCGCCGACGGACCCTGCACCGAGCAGGGCGAGCTGGCGCTGGGACGCAACGTGCTGGTGGCCTTCATGCCATGGCGCGGCTACAACTTTGAGGACGCGATCCTGATCAGCGAGCGGCTGGTGCGCGAGGACTACTACACCTCGGTGCATATCGAGGAGTTCGAGATTGAAGCCCGCGACACCAAGCTCGGGCCCGAGGAGATCACACGCGACATTCCCAACGTCAGCGAACATGCGCTGCGCGACTTGGACGAGAGCGGGGTGATCCGCATCGGCGCTCAGATCAAGCACGGCGACATTCTGGTCGGTAAGGTCACGCCCAAGGGCGAGACGCAGCTTACTCCGGAAGAGAAGCTGCTGCGCGCCATCTTCGGCGAAAAGGCCGGCGATGTGCGCGACGCATCGCTCACCTGTCCTCCGGGCATCGAGGGCACGGTGGTGGACGTGCGCATCTTCAGCCGCAAGGGCCAGGAGAAGGACGAGCGCGCCAAGCAGATCGAGGCCGAATATGTGGCCAAGCTCGAAAAGAACCTGGGCGACGAGATCCGCATTCTGACCGACGAGCGACTGAAGCGCCTCGACGGCATCCTGGGCGGCAAGGAAGTATTGGCCGACCTGCACGACGAGCGGACCAATAAGCGCCTGCTGACCAAGGCGGCGATTCTGGATCGCGAAACGATCGAGCGCATCTCGACCAAGAACCTCAAGCGTATCCGTTACAACGACAAGGACCCGCGGGTCAACGAGCAGATCGACGAGATCGAGGAGATGACCTCGCGCCAGATCGAAGTGCTGCGCAAGATCACCAATGAAAAGGTGGCCAAGCTGCAAAAGGGCGATGAGCTGCCGCCGGGCGTCATCAAGCTGGTGAAGGTCTATGTCGCCATGAAGCGCAAGCTGTCGGTGGGTGACAAGATGGCCGGCCGGCATGGCAACAAGGGCGTGATCGCGCGCATTCTTCCCGAAGAAGACATGCCGTATCTGCCCGACGGAACGCCCGTCGAGATCGTTCTCAATCCGCTCGGTGTGCCCTCCCGTATGAACGTGGGACAGATCCTGGAGACGCATCTCGGCTGGGCAGCTCACGAACTGGGCAAGAAGGTTGCCGATCTCGTCCGGGCCAACACCGACGCCGCCGCCACGCGCGAGCTGATGAAGAAAGAGTTCGCCGGAACGGCCACGCTCCGCCAATTGCTGGAGCTCGACGACGAGACACTGGTTCGCGTGGGCGCCGGCATGAAGCGCGGCATCTGGTTCGGAACGGCGGTCTTCGACGGAGCGCGCGAAGAGGAGATCAAGGCTCTGCTGGTCGCCGCAGGCCTGCCCTCCTCGGGCAAGACAGCGCTCTACGACGGCATGACCGGCGAGCAGTTCGAGCAGCCGGTGACGGTGGGCTACATCTACATGCTCAAGCTCTCGCACCTGGTGGACGACAAGATTCACGCACGTTCCATCGGGCCGTACTCGCTGATCACTCAGCAGCCGCTGGGCGGCAAGGCGCAGTTCGGCGGGCAGCGCTTCGGCGAGATGGAAGTCTGGGCGCTGGAGGCTTATGGCGCGGCTTACATTCTGCAAGAGCTGCTGACGGCGAAGTCCGACGACGTCTATGGCCGCACGAAGATCTACGAGGCCATTGTCAAGGGCGAGGCAGCGATTGAGCCGGGTGTGCCGGAGTCGTTTAACGTTCTGATCCGCGAACTGCAGTCACTCTGCCTTGACGTGGAGTTGATCAAGCGCGCGGACCTCATCAAGAAGTTGCCCGCGCCTGAAGTGGCGGCGGTAGCCGATTAAGTGCAGCTCTTAGCTTTTAGCCTTTAGCTTTTAGCTTGCATCGGCCGGAGAACCTCTTGAGGCCGCCAGCAAGCGCAACAAAGAGCGAACAGCTAAAAGCTAACAGCTAGAAGCTGGTTCTTCAGGGTCCTTCTTGAAAGCGGCAAACACCGCTTCCCGGGAAGGAAGGATCCATCAGGAATCCCGGGAAAAGCCAAGGCAGGCGCCGATGAGGCCCGCCAAGGAGGGTCGCCTTGTTCCGCTCAAATCCCTTTGAACTTTCCAGCCCGATCACCGATTTCGATGCCATCCGCATCATGCTGGCGTCGCCCGAGAAGATCCGCAGTTGGTCGCACGGCGAGGTCACCAAGCCCGAGACCATCAACTACCGCACCTTCAAGCCGGAGCGCGACGGACTCTTCTGCGCGCGCATCTTTGGACCGGTGACCGACTGGGAGTGCTTGTGCGGCAAGTACAAGCGCATGAAGCACCGCGGCGTGATCTGCGACAAGTGCGGCGTGGAGGTGACAGTGAGCAAGGTGCGCCGCGAGCGCATGGGCCACATCGAGCTGGCGTCGCCCTGCTCGCATGTCTGGTTCTTCAAGGGTCTGCCATCGCGCATCGGTCATCTGCTCGACATCTCTCTTCGCGACCTGGAGGGGATTCTCTACTTCGAGTCCTATGTCGTGGTCGATCCCGGAGACTCGGGGATGAAGGACCGCGAGATCATCAAGGACGAGACGAAGTACCGCGAGCTCGATCAGCAGTTCCGCCCCTCGGGTTTCAAGGCGATGATGGGCGCCGAGGCTATCAAGGAGCTGCTCAAGCGGGTCAACGTCGATGAGCTGGGCGTCGAGCTGCGCGAGCGCATGAAGGCCGAGACCTCCGCGCAAAAGAAGCTGAAGTATGCCAAGCGGCTCAAGGTTGTCGAGGCCTTCCGCAAGAGCGACAACAAGCCGCAGTGGATGATTCTCGACGTGCTGCCGGTGATTCCTCCCGAGCTGCGCCCGCTGGTGCCGCTCGATGGCGGCCGCTTTGCGACCTCAGACTTGAACGATCTCTATCGCCGCGTCATCAACCGCAATAACCGGTTGAAGAAGCTGATGGATCTGCATGCGCCCGAAGTCATCGTGCGCAACGAGAAGCGCATGCTTCAAGAAGCGGTGGACGCCCTCTTTGACAACGGCCGCCGCGGCCGTGTGCTGAGGGGCGCCAACAATCGCCCGCTGAAGTCGCTCTCCGATACGCTGAAGGGCAAGCAGGGCCGCTTTAGACAGAACCTCCTGGGCAAGCGCGTCGACTATTCGGGCCGCTCGGTGATCGTTGTCGGTCCTGAGTTGAAGCTGCACCAGTGCGGATTGCCGAAGAAGATGGCGCTCGAGCTTTTCAAGCCCTTCATCTATCACCGCCTGGAGCAGACGGGGCACTGCACCACTATCAAGCAGGCCAAAGAGATGGTCGAGATGCAGGAGCCGGTGGTTTGGGACATCCTCGAAGAGGTCATCAAGGACCATCCGGTGCTCTTGAACCGCGCTCCCACGCTTCACCGCCTCGGCATTCAGGCATTTGAGCCGGTGCTGGTCGAGGGCAAGGCGATCAAGATTCACCCGCTGGTCTGCACGGCCTTCAACGCAGACTTTGACGGCGACCAGATGGCGGTGCACATTCCGCTTTCGCCTGAGGCGCAGATCGAGGCTAGCGTGCTGATGCTGGCGTCGCACAACATTCTCTCGCCGGCATCGGGCCAGCCGATCACCGTGCCTTCGCAAGATATGGTGCTCGGTCTCTATTACCTGACCAAGGCGAAGAAGAACGCCAAGGGCGAGGGACGCGTCTTCGCCAATTACGAAGAGGTCCTGATGGCTCTCGAAGCCAAGGAAGTGGAGACGCTATCGCCGATCCGGCTGCGCTACACGGGCAAGATGCTCGACATGACGACGGCCTACGACGACCAGGATCTGACGCACATCGAGCCGGTGGACTTTGACAAGCAGTACATCTCGACGACGGTAGGCCGAGTGATCTTGAATGACGCGCTGCCGCCGGGGATGCCGTATATCAATGGCCTACTGAAGAAGAAGGGCATTGGACAGCTGGTGAATTATTGCAACCAGAATCTCGGTCTCGAAGTGACGGTCGGGATGCTCGATCGCATCAAGGAGCTTGGCTTCCAGTTCGCTACGCGTTCGGGACTGTCGGTTGGTCTCGACGATATGGTCATTCCAGACTCGAAGTACACGGTCGTGCGCGACGCCGACCTGAAGGTGATCGAGGTCCAGAAGCAGTACATGGACGGCGCCATCACCAACGGCGAGCGCTCGAACAAGGTCATCCAGATGTGGTCGGCGGTTACCGATAAGGTGGCCGACGAGATGTTCGGCAACATGAAGCGCGCGGACGAAGACGGCGCGATGAACCCGATCTACATCATGGCCGACTCAGGCGCCCGCGGATCGAAGCAGCAGATTCGCCAGCTCTCGGGTATGCGCGGACTGATGGCCAAGCCGTCAGGAGAGGTCATTGAAACGCCCATCACGGCGAACTTCCGCGAAGGGCTGACGGTGCTCGAGTACTTCATCTCGACACACGGCGCGCGCAAAGGACTGGCCGATACGGCATTGAAGACGGCCGACTCTGGCTATCTGACACGCCGCCTGGTTGACGTTGCACAGGATGTGATCGTGACCGAGTATGACTGCGGCACGGTTGAAGGCATCTACGTCGGATCGATCGTGGAGTCGGGCGAGATCATCGAAGAATTGCGCGATCGCATTATCGGCCGCGTGTCTCTGGAGCGCATCAAGGACTACGACGGCAACATCGTGGTGGATGTGAACCAGGGGATCGACGAGGAGATTGCCTCGGCGATTCAGGCAGCGGGCAAGGAGAAGGTAAAGATCCGGTCGGTGCTCACCTGCGAGTCGCGGCGCGGCGTCTGCGCTCTCTGCTATGGGCGCAACCTTGGCTCGGGACGCATGGTGGAACTGGGCGAGACCTGCGGCGTGATCGCGGCGCAGTCAATCGGCGAGCCGGGAACGCAGTTGACGATGCGTACCTTCCATGTGGGCGGTACGGCCAGCCGAGTGCAAGACAAGTCGCGCCTCGACGCCAAGAACAACGGCTTCGTGCGCTTCATCAATCTGAACTACGTCGAGAGCAAGGACGGCACGCTGGTGGCAATGAACCGGTCGGGCTCGGTGGCCATTCAAGACGAACGCGGCCGTGAAAAGGAGCGCTACCAGGTGGTCTATGGCGCGCGCCTGCGGGTGAAGGACGGCGAGCAGGTGAAGCTGGGCCAGTTGCTGGCCGAGTGGGATCCTTACACCTACGCCATCTTGACCGAGATCGGCGGCACGGTAACCTTCAAGGATCTTCAGGAAGGCATCACGCTCAACGAAGAGGTGGACGAAGTGACCGGCCTCTCGCGCTGGGTGGTTGCGGATGCACCGGACGAGAAGCGGCAGCCGGCTTTTGTGGTGAAGAACGCCAAGGGCAACAAGCGGTATCTGTTGCCGCGCGGCGCTCACCTGATGGTGCAGGATGGCGATGAGGTGGGACCGGGCGACGTGCTGGCGAAGATTCCCAAGGAGAGCACGCGCACCAAGGACATCACCGGCGGTCTGCCGCGCGTTGTCGAACTCTTCGAGGCGCGCAAGCCGCGCGAGACGGCGACCATCAGCGAGATCGATGGCGTGGTCCGCTTCGGCGAGGTCAGCAAGGGCCAGCGCAAGATTTATGTGACCGCGGACAACGGAGACGAGAAGGAGTACTCGGTACAGCGAGGCATTCACGTCAATGTCCAGGAGGGCGAGCGTCTGCGTGCCGGCGACCCGCTGATGGATGGGCCGCTGAATCCGCACGACATTCTCGCCGTGCTGGGCGAGAAGGAGCTGCAAGCCTACCTGGTGAACGAGATCCAGGAGGTCTACCGGTTGCAGGGCGTGGCCATCAGCGACAAGCACATCGAGGTCATCGTCCGGCAGATGCTGCGCTGGGTGCGGATCGACGAGATCGGCGATACCAACTTTCTGTTGGAGCAGCAGGTCGACCGCTTCCGCTTCCGCGAGGAGAACGAACGGGTGCTGGCAGAGGGAGGCCGTCCGGCGATCGGGCGTCCGCTGCTGCTGGGCATCACGAAGGCATCGCTCTCGACCGACAGCTTTATCTCGGCCGCCAGCTTCCAGGAGACGACTCGCGTGCTGACCGAAGCGAGCATCAACGGGGCTATCGATAACCTGCGCGGCCTCAAGGAGAACGTGATCGTCGGACGGCTGATCCCTGCTGGCACGGGTCTGGAGTATTACCGCAACGTCCAGCTCTCACCGGAGCTCGAAGAAGCGGCAGCACGGGTGCAGCAGGAAGTGACGGCCGAGATCGAAGCCGCCGAGCGCGAACTGGAGATGATGCGCCAGGAGGGCGAGGCCGAGGAGATGGCTGCCGAGTAAAGACCGTCGACAGGTGGACGAATGAACAGTTGAATAGTGAGGCCTGGCGCTTGCCGGGCCTTTGCTTTTGGTGCGTCTCCGTTAGGACGTTGCGGCGTCGGCCTGGTGGCGGAGTTTCTTGACCACATACATAGCGGCGTCAGCAGCGCTCAGCAGGGCGTCTCTTGTGGCGCCATCCTCGGGATAAAGAGCAACGCCGATGCTGGCCGAACCTTTGATGACATGCCCCTCAATGATGAAGGGAGCGTCGAAGCAGCCTTGCAGCCTCGCAACGATCTTGTTCAGGTCGGAACGGCCGTGCTGGAGCGAGACCAGAGCGGCGAATTCATCTCCGCCCAGCCGGGCCAGCATATCGCCGCCGAGCAACTGGTCGTTCATGCGCATGGCCACTTCCTGGAGGTAAATGTCTCCCACGTGATGGCCGAATGTGTCGTTGATCGGCTTGAATTTGTCGAGGTCGATATAGATCATTCCGAAGATGCAGCTCGGGCCCGCTTCTTGAATCAGAACGTCAAGACGCTTGTGCAGCGAGAAGCGATTGTAGATATCGGTGAGCAGATCAAACTCCGAGCGTCGGCGCAGATCGGAGTAGAGCCGCCGGGTCTCGATGGCCAGAGTGGCCAGCCGCGCCCCAATGGAGAGAGAGTCAGTTTCATGGGAGGAAGGCGGCGTCTGAGGAGGCATTGCGGCAAAGATCGCTCCCAGTGCCGGGCCGGAGCGTGAATCGACACTCGCGCGGACGATGCGTAGATCGTGCGGCTCAGGCGGACAATCGCCCACCATCGAACCATCGGCGACTTCGCACCAGCATGGGGCGCCATCCAGGCTGAACGAGGACAACTCCACGATCTTTTCGAGGATGCTGGCCAACGGCTGCGATCCGTTGATGTCCTCGAGAATGCGGCTGCGCTGGCGCTCCAGGACGGCCTCTACCTCCGCGCGAGCCGACATAATGGCGGTTTGACGCCGCATCTTACGTTCCAGGACCCAACTCCTGGCGATCACGACGAAGACCACGATCAGTAGTACGCCGAGGGCCAAAAGGAGGTTGCGCGTGTTGATTGGGGAAGGCCCGACAACGATCCCGATATCGTCGGGCGAACGCATCAGAATATCGAATGGCACCTCGCCGGCGAAGGGGTTGGCATCTTCGGTGATGCAGATGCCGGTGACGCGGACAATGGCGCCGATCGGAATCATCTTCATGGGCGGAAGAGCGGCGTTATTGGCGGAGGGATGGCGGTAAACCGCGGTGAAGATTTGGCCATCGGCGGTCATGTGGTATTCGTCCTGCGTCGCCCCACGGGCCGCTGAAACCACTTTTCCTTCGACTGTCACCAGGTCGATGATGTGGTGGCTCTCGGCAAGTTCCTTTCTGGATGTCGCCAAGGGCGCGATGGGCGCATTCGCATGACTATCCAGTATCTCGCCGTGAGCTAGAGCCAAAAAGCCCTTGTGCTCCTCGGGAAAACCGGTTGCATCCACCACGTCGCCGACCTGCAAGGAGTCGTGCGTCAGGGTCGAAATCCAGATACTCTTCGCGCCGTCCTGCAAGACGACGGACGAGCCAGGCTGGAAGTAGGTGATGGTTCCGTGGACCCGGACTCTCTCGGTGCGATCCGCCACAAAATAGCTGGCGATCACCATGTCCATGGGAGTGATCGGGAGAGACCACGGACTGGCGCTGGCGGATTTGAGAATCTTGATGTACGCGGACGAGGGAATGCTGAGTGTGATGCCATGCATTTGCCCCTTGCCGTCGAAGACCCCACCGGCAACTCCGGTGACTTCAACTTCGGCGTCCATCATCTCTTCGCGTTTCGCTGCCGTATAGTGCTCCTCTTCATACACCGATATATAACCGCCCTCGGCAAGCACCTGCATATAGGTAGAGTTGCCATTGCGGCCTGTAGCCGTCTCATCGGTATCGACGGAGCGAACGATGCCGCGCACTGTGACCAGGAGGCAGTCGCGCTGGGCCCGGATCAGCTCGCCGTAGGTGGAGGGCACAGGCTTAGGCAAGTCGCCGTGGCGGATCACGGAGATGCTCTCGCTGACGACGATAGGGTGGAAACTGTCAGCCGTCTTGCCCTGGATCAGGACGCGATCTCCGGGAAGCAGCATGGCATCCGTTTTAGGAAAGACGTAGACACCGGCGCCTTCATCCTGCACAAAGAGCGTCGAGACGACTTTGTTATAGAAGGTCACCGTCGCCTCGAAGGCAACCGGCAGCTTATGACTGGCTTCTGCATTGCTGAGGGCGTGGATCTCGCGCAGAGTTGTGATGGGCGCTGGCGGCGCTGCACTGGCAGCCCCGGCCATGCCAAAGATTATCGCAATCGCTGAAATCAATCTCTTCGACGGAAAAAATCCTGTCGTGCCCGGTCTGTCGTGTCTGGTCTGCGGGCGTATGTCGGCACCGTTCAAACGCATTAAAAGAACCTCAGATGGAGAACCCACAGTATACTCGCGCGCGACGGAAAATGTACCAGCGAATTGCTGAAAGGCCACGGCCCGTCGAGGATCTCCAACATCCCCGAAACTTCAGCCGGCGGGCGCTGGATTCGGGTGTCCGGCCTTTTGGGCAGCGGATTGCTTGCGGAAGTTCTTGGCCGCGTACATGGCAGCGTCGGCGGCTCTCAGCAGCTCGTTCTTAGTTGCACCATCCTCCGGATAGATAGCGTATCCGAAGCTGGCCGAGCCGTGGATGACGTTTCCTTCGACCGCAAACGGCTCGACAAAACAGTGTTCCAGACGCAGCGCGATCTCTTCGATGCGCGTGCGGTTGCGCACCATCGGAAGCAGCACGGCAAACTCGTCGCCGCCCAGACGCGCCAGCAGGTCATGCGAGCGGAGCTGCTGCTTCATGCGAACGGTAACCTCCTGGAGGAAGAGGTCTCCGACGTGGTGGCCGTAGGTGTCGTTGATCGGCTTGAACTTGTCTAGGTCGATGTAGATGAGGCCGAAAACGCTGGCATTCTGGCGCGCCTCTTCGATCAGGGCGTCCATGCGCTCGCCGAGCGAAAGGCGGTTGTGGACATTGGTGAGCAAATCGACCTCGGAGCGTTGCCGGAGGTCGGAGTAGAGCCGGCGGGTTTCCATTGCCAGCATGGCCAGCTTGGACCCAACTGAGAGTGCCTCTCGCTCCCGGCTAAAGGTGCGACGGACGATCGGAAGGCCGCCGGAATCGACGGCCACAACAATGCTGCCCAGGGGCGGCCCGGATCGGGCTGGTATCTCTTCCTGGAGGACGCGAACATGCTTGAGATCGGCGGGGCAGTTGCCGAGTCGCGCTCCATCTTTGATGTCGCACCAGCAGGGAGCGTCGTCGAGCATGAAGGAGACCATCTCGGCGATCTTCTCGATGATCTCCGCCAGGGGCTTCGAGCTGTTGATATCGCCAAGAATGCGGCTGCGGCGTTGATCGAGATAGGCCAGGGTGGCCAGTCTGGCGGCTTGGCGGCGCGCCCTCGCCCTGTACGTCCATCCCCAGACGGCGAGGGCCAAGATCGCGAGCAGCATGGGAGCGAAGAGAATGCTGGGGCTGCGAATGGCAAGTAGCGACGGCCTCGCGACGATCGCAATATCGCCGGGAGCGCGCAGAAGGATCTCGACCGAGGCTGGAGCGCCCGACAGGTCGGAGTTCGCGGGTATGCAGATGCCGGTGAGTTGGACTCTGGTGCCTGGCGGGATCAATCTTGTTGAGGGATCGGTCTGGCCGAGGCGGCTCAAAACCGCGCGGAAGAGCTGGCCCCCGGCGGAGAGCACGTATTCGTCGCGTGTGGGTTCGCGAAGGCCGGAAATCACCACTCCCTCAAGAGAGACTAGATCAAGGGGATGGCTGGCCGAGACAAGCTGTTCAAGGGTCACCGGTTGAGGAGAGACAACGGCCTGTTCCCTGTTATCCCAGATTTCGCCATCGGCGAGCGCGGGCAATCCGTTTTGCGTGACGGGAGTTCCGATCGCGTCGACTGCATCGTTGACTCGCAGATCATCTGTGGCCGTTGTGGTCGCGACCCAAACGCTGCGGGAGCCATCCTCAAGAACGACGGCTTTACCTGGCTCGTAGTAGGTGATGACGCCATGAACCCGCACTCTCTGGGGGAGGTCGCGCTCGCGCACCCCGGCGGAGAGTTTTTCGAAAGGAGTGACCGGAAGGGCACGGACTCTTGGGGGTTGCGCCGCCCAGACAGATGAGGCCCAGCCGAAGACGATCACAATCGCTGAAATCACTCTGTTCACCGGGCAGAATCCTGTCGGGCTGGCATTCACAGTTTATATCGGCATCTGGTAGGACAAATATCTTCATATAAGACGAAGGGGAAGCTTATTTACTCAAAAGTAATGGTTGAGACGAGGAGCCTACGCTCGGCTTTTAGCTGGAGCGGCGAAGCTGTCGGGGCTATTTGCGCTGGTGTCGGAGTGCTTGCGCAGGTTCTTGGCGACATACATGGCTGCGTCGGCGAAGTGGAGCAGGCTGTCCCGGGTGGTGCCGTCTTCAGGATAAAGAGCGATTCCGAAGCTAGCCGAGGCATGTAAGGTTATTCCCTCGAGAGAGAAGGGATCGTCGAAGGCGTGTTCCAGCCGCTGCACGATCTCCTCGACACCGCCGCGATTGCGAACCTGAGGAAGCAGAACAGCGAATTCATCTCCGCCGAGCCGCGCCAACATGTCGTGAGAGCGCAGTTGCTGCTTCATGCGCCGCGTCACCTGCTGCAAATAGAGATCGCCGATGTGGTGGCCGTAAACGTCGTTCACCTGCTTGAATCCGTCGAGGTCAATGTAAATCAAGCCGAAGATTCCGGCATGTTTGCGCGCCTCTTCGATCTGCGCATCGAGACGCTTGCTCAGCGAGAAACGGTTGTGAATGTCGGTGAGCAGATCGTACTCCGAGCGATGCAGGAGGTCGGTTAAGAGCCGGCGGCTCTCGATGGCCAGGGTGGCCAGCTTGGCGCCGACGGTGAGCGCCTCATTCTCGGGTACGGCTGCCTCTGACGAATCGGGCATTGCGGTCGAATCGAGGGCCGCAAAGAGCGCGCCCAGCGGTGGTCCTGAGCGTGCGGGAATCTCCGCGCGCACGATGCGCAGGTTCTCTGCCAGAGGCTGGAATTCTCCTAGCCGCGCGCCGTTGGTGACCTCGCACCAGCAAGGAGCGTCATTGAGCGCAAAGGAGACCAGTTCCATGATCTCTTCGAGAATCTCGGCGAGCGGGCGTGAGCCGTTGATGTCTTCGAGGATGCGGCTGCGCTTCACTTCGAGTTGCGCCATGCGCCGCTCATAAGCAGCCTCGGCCTCGATGCGTTTGGCCAGAGCTGCGGTCTGGCGGCGCACCTTGATCTTGAGCGTGATTCCCCAAACTCCAAAGGCAATCACAATCAGCGCCAGCAGAGCGGCAATGCGAATCAGGTTTGCAGTGTTAAGCCAAGAGGGCCGCGCGATCACCGTCAGATCGTCGAAGGAGCGCAGCAGAATATTGAAGGGAACCTCTCCGCCAGGATTAATGGAATTGACATCTATGACGGTGCAGATTCCCGTGACGCGGACTCGGGAACCCGGCCGAACCTGCAACATGGGTGGAACGACGCCCGGCCGCGGATGATGGTAGATCGCGGTGAACATCCGGCCGTCTGCGGCGAGAAGATACTCGTCCTGCGCGGCCTCGCGAACCTCGGTGAGAACCTGACCCTCGATGGAGACCAGATCGTTCTGGTGACCGTCGGGCCTGTTGGTACTCCAGAAGCCCAGTTGTTGCCACGTCGCCAGCAGCGGAGTGACGGGCTCATAGACGTGGCTGTCCTGGACCTCCGCATCGGTCAGGGTCAGGAGCCGGTTGTGCGCGTCGGGAAAGCCGGTTGCGTCGGTTCGATCGCCGATCTGCAGAGGCTCGCGGTATTTGGTTTCGATCCAGAGACTCTTGGAGCCGCTTTGCAACACAATGGCGGAGCCGGGCTGGTAGTAGGTGATCGTTCCCTGCACGTGGACCCGCGGCGTCAGGTCGACCAGATTGTAGTCGCGAAGGATCTGGTCCATGGGTTTGACGGGAAGGGACCATGGATCGGCGCTGGCGCGCTTGAGGACCTTGATGTCGTCCGCCGAGGAGAGATAGAGGACGACGCCGGTCTGCTGCATCTTGTTGTCGAACTTGCCGGCGGCGACCCCGGTGACTTCGACGTCGGCGTCGAGCAGATTTTTGAGTGCGTTTTCATCGGTGCTGTCGAGATTTGCCTCGATGTGGCCTCCCTGTGTGAGAAGTTGGAGGCGAGCGCTGGTGACAGGGGCAGCGGTGCTCATCACAAGATCCGCAGCACGGACCGTGGCACGAACGGTCACCTGCCTTGCGTCGTACTGCGCGCGAATCAGCTCCTCAAAGGTGGCGGGCACGGGCGCGGGCGGAGCGCCGTGTCTGAGCAACGTTACCGTCGAGCCAACCACAAGGGGATGGAAGCTGGCCTGCATCGTTCCGCGCACCCTCACGCGATCTCCCGGCGCGAGTGTCTGTGTGTTGGGAGGACGCACAAAGATGGCGGAGTCGCCATCCTGGACAAACATGATGTTTTCGTAACCGCGCCAATAGACAACAGTTGCTTCAAAGTCAACCGGCTGCGCGGCCTTGGCTTGTTCGTTGGTGAGGGCGTGGATGGCGCGGAGGCTGGTGAGGAGGTAGGAGTCGGCCGCGCAGGTTGTAGAGGCCAATCCGAGGAAGATTGCCGCCGCTGGGATCCACTGCCTCAGCGGAATGGGCCCGTTATATCCGCGCTCGTTCATCTGATCGCTAACAACTCCGGCCAATGGGACTACACCCGTTGGCCGCTCCCGCATGAACTTCCATCCGGGAGCCGGCGCGCAAGAGAAGTTCGCCCGCTCTTACTATACTCCCCCACGTGCGAATCTGATTTAATGGCATTCTTGGGCCATTGTGCTTGCGTTGAAGTGCTTCGTTGTTCTGTTAGACGCAGGACGGTCCGATTCCGCCACTGGAGGTCCGCAGATGCCGAATTCCCCTGAAGTTACCGACCCAGCTTCCACATCTCTGCTGCGAGGCGCGCAGGCGCAGTCCACCCGCCGCATTCGGGTCATCGGCGTGCCGCTCGATCTGGGCGCGAGCCGCCGCGGCGTCGACATGGGACCCTCTGCAGTGCGGGTGGCGGGACTGGAGGCGCGGCTGGAGGCCTTGGGTCACCAGGTCACCGACGGCGGCAACATTCGTGTGGAGATCGCCGAGACGCAGGCCGCGGGCTGCGAGAATGCGCGCTACCTCAAACAAATCGCCGAGACCTGCACGCGCACTGCCGAGGCCGTCGTGAAGACTCTCGAAGATGGGATGACGCCGCTGCTGCTCGGAGGCGACCACTCGCTGGCCGCCGGCTCGGTCAGCGGCGTGGCTCATTTCTATCGCCGCCAGAACCAGAAGATCGGCGTTCTATGGATCGATGCGCACTCGGACATCAACACGCCGGAGACCTCGCCCTCGGGCAATGTGCACGGCATGCCTCTGGCCGCGCTGCTTGGCCTGGGACCTGAGCAACTGGCGAACATCTTCGGCTACGCGCCAAAAATCGCCGCCGAAAACACCGTGTTGATCGGGCTGCGCGACATCGATACCGGCGAGCGCGACAATCTGCACCGCGCGGGAGTCGCTGAGGTCTACACGATGCGCGACATCGACGAACGAGGCATGAGAACAGTGATGGAAGAGGCTCTGCGCGTGGCCGCGCGAGGGACAGCGGGCTATCACGTTTCGATGGATATGGACTGGATCGACCCGGAGGACGCGCCCGGTGTTGGAACGCCGGTCCGCGGCGGCGCGACCTATCGCGAGGCGCATCTGGCGATGGAGATCATCGCCGACCATGGACGGTTGCTGAGCCTTGAGATCGTCGAGGTCAATCCGGTGATCGACGAGCACAACCGCACGGCGGATCTGGCAGTAGAGCTGGCCTGCTCGGCATTTGGGAAGAAGATCCTGTGAAGAGTTCTACACTGAAACAGTGCCGATGTTCCGGCTCACAAGCGGTGATCAAGGAAGAGAATGACAAAGAAACTGCGGGTTGGAGTTGTGTTTGGCGGTCGGAGCGGCGAGCATGAGGTCTCGCTGCTCTCGGCGGCTTCGATTCTAAAGGCGATTGATCGCGATAGGTTTGAAGTGGTGCCGATCGGCATCAACAAAGCCGGGCATTGGCTAACTGCGGGAGCAGCAAAGGGGCTGCTGGAGGGTTCCGAACCGGCTAAGCCGGCTGCCGGCGAGGGAAAGCATCAGGCCGAGGTCAAGATGCTGCGGGCCGGCGATCCGGCGGCGACGCCGGGGGCGCGAGTGCTGGCCGAGGGGCAGCCAACGCTGCTTGCTCCCGAGCCGAAGAACGCTGCCGCGGCTCTCGACAGCCATGCGGCGCTGGGCGGGCAGTCGCTCGACGTCATCTTTCCGGTGCTGCACGGGACCTTCGGTGAGGATGG
>JBEKKL010000044.1:0-38138 GCA_050010735.1 Occallatibacter sp.
TGACAATGAGCTCGGGATCTCTACTTCAATTGCCGCTTACGCATGACGATGGAGTGCTGAGCGGAACCAGTACCTCAATTCCGCTCCCCAGCGACGCGGACATGGTTCCGCTTGGGGAAGCATTCTGGGGAAACGTCTTGGGCTTCACGCCTGCTCACAGTCCTGACAGCTTCGCCATTGTGGACGAGGACCGGACGCTGACCCCGATCCCCGGACCAACACCGTCGTATCCCGTCAACGCCCCCTGCTGGGTGGCCAAAGGACCGGGGAGCATTTGGTATACGGGCAACTCCCCTGGTGACGCGATCTCCATTTTCTTCAGCGACGGCCAGGGCGGCGTGTTTTACAAATCGTTGCCCCTGCCGGGCTCGCCGACAGACATTACGGTATCTCCCGACCAAAAGTGGCTAGCTGTCATTTATGCAGCGGGCGGCAACGCTTATGTTGCCGTCTACTCAATCGACTCGCACGGCGATCTCACCCCTGTAGCGGCCTCAAACCCAGTGGGCGTCGCCTCCTTCAGTGGCGTGGCATTCAGCGAATAGTTACGTCAAGCGTCCCCGTCATGCCTGGCTGGCATTTCCAGCCAGGCATGACGACGGTTTAGAGAGACCAGGAGTTTGGACGGAACCATATGCAATGCGCTCAATGGCTCTCAGTAGAGCCGTTGGTGCTACGGCTGGCACTACGCGGTCGTCGTATAACGGAGTTGGCAAAGGGAGGCAGTCGACCGCATTGTCGCATGACGAGAAAAGAATACTGTTATGAGACAGCAATGAATGGCACTTTCATTTCAAGTAGGCTCGAACGAGATCGATCAGATCCTCGGCAAGCTCCGGAGCAATCTGTTCCTTGGAGCCAGCAGTGAGATGAAAACGGATGTGATCTTCCAGTACCTCGCCCATCAGACTGTTGATGCCGCCACGAACCGCGGCCAGTAACATAAGCTGGTCGCCGCAGTCCTCGTCACCCGCCAGCGCCCGATCCACCGCGTCCAACTGCCCGCGAAGTTTCCGCGCGCGCTGTTGCAACTTCAGCTTCTCCCGCTCGTGCTGGGACATGGCACCTCCCCTCTGGTTATGCCTATTGATTGAGAATTATATACCCAATGGGGGTATCACATGCCTTTTAAGCTGTGGTGCAGTCTCCGGTTTGACGTTTGCCGGAAGCGGGCATGTCCAGCCCGAATGGAGAGCAAGAGCATCCACTGAAAAGCCCCATCGATGAAGCGATCTCCCGCCACCTTGGCGCCAACCAGCAAATGGTCGATCTTCTAACACTCCAGGCCTCTCCTTGGCCGATGCGCATCTAATCGAAGCGGGGGATATTTTCTTGTCGGGGAAGTGGGAAGATTTTCCTGTCTGGGAGATATTTTCCTTGCGGCGCCCCCTACGCCCTACTCGCGAAATCCTGGAATCGCTCCGCGCAACACTCCAGAACCTGGAGCAGGAGCAGATGGATGGTCCCGCTGAGGCCCCGAAGCCGATCGCCGAACTGAAACGTGTAGTTGTGAACCGCATTGCAGATCTCGAATTATCACAGATGCTCGAGACTGCCGATGCCCCAGCCAACAGGGCTACCGACACTGCTGATTTGGTCCCTCCCCCATCGATAATCGAAGGAGGCCATTCAGACGGGCTAACCGAAGACGCCAAACTGGACAAGATCGACTAGGGCTCTGCAGCTTGGACACTTCCCATAGGCACGCACCGCCAGAACCTGGCGGAGTTCCAAGGCAGCAGAGAGCAGCCCATATAGCATCGTGCAAAACAACTCGATCCCGTCGAGTACCTGGTAAGCGGCAATTCAGGAGGGAGATCCACGCCGGCACTTTCTTCTCCTCTTTATCACCGGGCACGGCAGCACTCTATCGGGCCAATGACTCCAACGCATCCTTTGCGATCTCCGGCGGCAAGGGCGCATAGCCTAGCGCTGAGCACTCTTTCTGTCCCGACGTGAGCACCCAGCGAAGGAGGTCCGTCAGAACCGCCCTCTTGTTCTTGTCCTCCGTCGCTTCGGGGATCAACAGCCACGTGTAGGTCGAAATCGGATACGCGTCCTTGCCGGCCGGGTTGGTGATCGACACACGAAAATCCTGGACGGGGGCTGCGTTCCTTGATGCCGCGGCTGCTGTCACGCTGGAAATACTCGCCATGATGAACCGTCCGGCCGCATTCCTGACAGCCCCGAAACGGAGTTCGTGCTGAATGGCGTAGATGAACTCAACGTACCCGATGGAGTTGGGCGTTCGTTGAACGGCAGCTGCGACACCCTCGTTCCGTTCCGCTCCGATTCCCACCGGCCATTGCACAGTTGTGCCTGCGCCGACGGAGTCCTTCCATTGCGAACTAACCTGGGATAGATAATTGCTCCATACAAAACTGGTGCCGCTGCCATCCGACCGATGAATCACAACAATGCCGGCGTCTGGAAGGTCTGTGCCCCGGTTTGATTTCCTGATCTCCGGGTCATTCCACCTGTGAATCTTTCCCAGATAGATTGCGGACAGAGTCTCCGGCGTAAAGTTAAGATTCTGATGCACACCATTGACGTTGTAGATGACAACCACCGCACCGAGGACCATTGGCAGATGTTTGAATCGTTGACCGGCCTCGGCCATGGCCGCGTCCGACAATGGCATTTCCGAAGCGCCAAAATCCACCCTGTGCTCTTTCAACCGTTTGATCCCCTCTTCGGAGCCGACCGCGTCGTAGCTGATTTGCGCATTCTTGTTTTGCTCTTGATAAGTCTCGAACCACCGCTGATAGAGGGGCGCGGGAAACGTAGCGCCTGCGCCTTTCAACGTTGCCTGGTGATGCCCAGCTGTGCCTGCGGCAGCTGGTCCCTTCCAATCCTCTCCTTTTAGGGACACAAGCAACTTATTCACAATCTGGCGCGCAAGGTCATCCGTAATACCGTTCCATGAAAAAACGCTGGGGCTCACCAGGTAGGACCACATCGTGTTGTCATTCCTGCCAACGACCTCGGCTGAGAGGAATCCCCCGAACGTGGGCTGGCTAGGGCTATGGCTCCGAGGGTTTAGAGAGATGTGTCCAGTTACCCAGATCCTGCCCGTCCCACGGAGAAGCGCGTCGGCCTCTTTTGGGTCTGAGACAATCTGAACTTCCTGGCTCTTTCTCAACCGGCGAATCATCTGCTCGCGTATCTCGGCCGCACCGTGATCCGTCCCGAGCGAGTCAACATATACCTTCTTCACCTGGGAGAGCCGGTCCGCAACCTGGGCATAGCTGGCCGCGCAGCTCGCAGATGCCAGAACCAGCAGGACACATAGCCAGGAAGCAAGCTTCAGGCCCCAACCCAAGATCGAGTTCTCCCGGCAATGCGGACTTTTCATCCGATTCCTCTCTTTGGCCTGCCTTCAACGAAGTTTTCCCTTTGTGAGTTGAAACTCTCGTCACTCAAGAAGAAGTCGAGGCCTATCCTGTTTCATCTCGTCGATGGGTCGAAAGAGCAGGTCGCCCCAGAACTTGCCGACGATCTGAACGATCTGGTCCGCCCTTACCTGAAGTAAAGACGCAATTTGCATTGACTTCATGCTCCGGCTCTTGCTTATCGTAATTGGCGGCGTTTTACACATTGTTAACGTACGGTTGATTCACAAGCGCTTTTCTGGTTAAGGTTCATCATTCCCAAGTTCACAGGGAAGACAGTGGAACCCGGAATGCGGCTATTCCATCGTCGACTCGACGATGGACCAGCTCAACGTGGAGACATCGTCCTCAATTGAGAGGCGCATGACTAGCTTTTCCACGGCCTCGTTATTCCTGCCGGCTGTCGTTAACTCAGCTCGAATATGAGTCTGATTGCTTTCGGAGCACCATATTGGTGAAAAGAACAGTCGCCGCAAGTACCAGCGCCAGATTCAATGCGCCGAGACCGCAGAGCGCACCAATGGAGGCCGAACACCAGACCGTGGCCGCGGTATTGAGCCCACGCACATTTGCGCCATCTTTGAAGATGACACCTGCGCCAGGAAACCAACTCGCAAGACAACCTAAGAAACAATGCGTCCTCGTGCCGACAGATCGCCGCCAATGAGAAATCCCACATGACATGACAAAAGCCGCAGCTCCGGCAGCGACGAGCGCATTGGTGCGCGTGCCTCCGCCACGGTCGAACATTGACCCGCAACGCGGAAGTCAGGCGTAGTCTGAAGGAGCCTACTCAGGCTCTCCCGAAAGAGAGTGTGATCGTCCACCATCAGAATACGGATTTGATTCATGACAGATCCTGTTCGGATATTCACCTGCTCTGCAACGACTGTTGACGCGCTGAGACTCGTCTCAATAGATGCCGCCAAACTGTCCGTTTTTGAAGCCTCCACGTAGAGTCTATAAACGATTGTTAATAGACAAACATCAGTTGTCCGAAAGATAGCTATTTATTAGCCGCAAGATAGCCACAAATGGCATAAAGATCGAGACTATTCGAGCAATGTGCACTCTATGCTGAAGATGGCTCCTGCTCCATTCACTTCTCTGATGACATGAGTGCAGGCGCAATTCATTAGTTTGTGTTTGAAGAACCTGTGATTGAAATCGAATCCGGAGATATTCGATGCGAAATCTGACATTCCTGTTTAGAAGTGCCTGCGGTTTTGGCATTGCTGGACTTCTGCTGTCTTCAGGGTTGCCCGTGGCGGCAGCGCAGCCAGGCCTGACGTGGGAGCAGGTTAAGGCAAAGTTCGAGGCGGTCAATCCGGTGCTGAAAGCAGATGCGGCCAATGTGGAGGAGATGAAGGCCGAGGAGATCACAGCCTTTCTTCGACCCAATCCGCAATTCACTCTATTAGCGGATGGCACGCAGATCGCACCGCACGATGGAACCTGGACTCCCCTCAAGGGTACATACGAACAGCCCAACTTCAGTTACCTGCACGAACGGGAACACAAGCGGGAATTGCGATTGGAGAGCGCCAAGGAAGGCACGCAGATTACCGAATCGCAGCACATTGACCTCGAACGCAACCTTATCTTCGGCCTGCGTTCGGCCTTTGTGCAAACTCTCCAGGCTAAGGCGGTCCTGGCGCTGGCTAAAGCCAATCTGGAGTACTACGACAAGATCATCGACATCAGCCGAGCCCGCTTCAATGCCGGCGATCTTGCCAAGATCGACCTGGCGCGGATCGAACTTCAGCGCGTGCAATACGAATCCGAAATCGAAACCGCGATCGTCAATTTGCGTCAGCAGAAGATTCAACTCCTCTTGCTGCTGGACGATCGCACGCCTGTCGACCAATTTGACGTGACCGGAGCCTTCGATCTGGGCCCGCCCCTGCAGCCGCTCGCCGATTATCACCAGATTGCGCTGGACAACAGGCCTGACCTGCAGGCCGCGATCCAGACGATTCAGCAATCGCAAACCAATCACAAATTGGCCATCTCTAATGGCTCCACCGATCCGACATACGGCGCGTGGTACACATATAACTCCTCGAACAATAACCCGAACGGCATTCAGACTCTCGGCCTCAGCGTCAGCATTCCGCTGCGAATCTTCGACAAGAATCAGGGCGAAAAGAAGAGAACACTGATCGACATCGACAGAAGCCAGCAAGCTGCTGAAGCGGCCAAGGCGCAGGTCTTCAGCGATGTGGACAATGCCTACGAATTGGTGCGCAGCAATATCGCCCTAATTAAACCGTACAAAGCGCAGTATCTCGATCAGTCAGTTTATGTGCGCGATGCCGTAACGTTTGCTTATCAAAATGGTGGAGCCTCGTTGATGGACTTCCTCAATGCACAGAGCGATTACCGGGTTGTTCAACTGGCGTATCTGCAGTTGATCGGCGCGTATATGACGGCTGCTGGCCAAATGAATCTTGCCGTAGGTCACGAGGTGCTCAATGACAACTAAGTTCTCTCTGACGATTGCGGTGTGCCTGGCCATCTATGCTTCCATCACGGGTTGTAAGAAGGAGTTCAATGCGGCGGACGGCGCTCCGCCTTCGCAACAGGTCGTGCAAACCGGCGACATGACCCTGGTGTCAGTCGATAAGCCCGACCAGTTCCCTCTTGTTGCGGCAGAGCCACGGCAAGCAGCATCCGAGTTGAAAGTGACCGGCGCTGTCTTTCCGGACGTTGCGCGCGAGGTTCCCGTCATCTCGCTGGCCAACGGCCGTGTGGTTGATATCAAGGTTCGTCTCGACGATTACGTGAAGAAAGGCGCCTTGCTGATCAAGGTGCAGAGCCCGGACGTTGCCGGCGCCTTCGATATCTATCTGAAGGCCGCCAACGACGAGCGCATGAATAGCATGGCATATGTGCGGGCGCAAAGGCTTTTCGAGCATGGCGCTATCTCGCAATCGATGCTGGAACAGGCTGAAGACGCCGAGAAAGACTCGCAGGCCGATCTGACCGCAGCGGAAGAGGGACTGAAGACTCTGGGCGTGGATAAGAGCCACCCGAGCAGCGTGGTGAATGTCTATGCTCCAATCTCGGGAGTCATCATTGCGCAGAATGTTACGCAGGCTGCCGCTGCCGGAGTTAATCTCTCCGGATCGGCCACTGCTTTTACCATCGTCGATCTCTCCAGTGTATGGATCATCTGCGATGTGTACGAAAGCGACATCCCGAAGATCACTCTTGGCCAGACCGCGCAGATTCATCTCACAGCCTATCCCGACCGAGTTCTAACAGGGCGTGTGAGCGATATTGGTCCCGTCCTCGACCCCTCCATTCGCACTGCCAAGGTGCGCATCGAGATTCCGAATCCCGGCATTCTCAAACTGGGGATGTTTGTCAATGCCACATTCGAAAGCAAGGCAAAGGAAACACACGCGGTGGTGCCCGCGTCTGCTGTGCTGCACCTGCACGACCGCGATTGGGTCTTCGTTCCGGCAGGCGGCAATCAATTCAAGCGCGTTGAGGTGCATCCGGGCAATATGCTGCCCGGCAATCAACAAGAGCTGCTCTCCGGCATTGAGGCCGGACAGCAGGTGGTCTCCAATGTTCTCCAACTGGAAGCCACGCTGGAGGCGCAATGATCCAGAAGCTCGTAGACTTTGCGCTGAAAAACCGCTTTCTTGTATTGGCGGTTGTGGTGATGTTGTTTGTCTGGGGAGTAATCTCCTTTCACAATCTCCCCGTCGACGCCTACCCCGATGTCGCCGACAATTATGTCAACATCATCACGCAGTGGCCAGGCCATTCGGCTGAGGACATCGAAAAGCAGATTACCGTTCCAACTGAGATTCAGATGGCCGGTCTTCCCGACATGAAGAATATGCGCTCCTTCAGTCTGGCCGGAATTTCGAGCCTGGTGATGAACTTCAACGACGACTCGGACAATGGCTGGAACCGCGAACGGGTCCTGGAACGCATGGGCATGGTCACGCTTCCCGCCGGCCTGGTGCCGCAGCTGCAGACGGATTGGAGTCCCGCGGGACAGATCTACTGGTACACCATCGAGAGCAAGAATCCCAATGTCGATGTGATGGAGCAAAAGTCGCTCCAGGACTGGGTACTCACCAAACAATACAAAAATGTTCCCGGCATCGTCGACATGGCCACCTTCGGCGGCATGACCAAGGAATATCAGATCCGGCTCAATCCGGATAAGCTGGTCAGCTATGGCTTGAGCATTGGCCAAGTCGAACAGCAGCTTCAAATCAATAACACCAATGCCGGCGGCAGCTTTATCGTCGCCGGTGCGCAGCAGATCAACGTGCAGGCGCAAGGCCTGTATGAAAATGTGCAGCAGATTGAAGATACTCTGATCAAGACCTCGAACGGCACGGCGATACGCATCAAGGATATTGCAGTGGTGGATCAGGGGCCCAAGATCAGGCTGGGCCAGATTTCGAAGACTTACAGAGACAAAGATGGAAGACTGATCGACAATCCGGATGTGGTCGAAGGCACAGTTTTGCTGCAAAAGGGCGCCAATGCCGACCCCGCGCTCGTGGGCCTTGAAGAAAAGACGAAAGAAGTCAACGAGCACATTCTACCCAAGGGTGTGAAGGTCGTGCCATTTCTGGATCGCAGCGATCTGGTTCATTTGACCACGCACACGGTGCTGCACAATCTGGCCGAGGGAATGGTTCTTGTAACGGTCATTCTTTTCTTGTTCCTGGGCAACGTGCGGGGTGCGATCATCGTCGCGGTTACCATTCCGTTCGCTTTGCTGTTCGCCTCGATCTGTCTTGACCTGCGGCATATTCCTGCCAACCTGCTGTCGCTCGGCGCACTCGATTTCGGCATGGTGGTGGACGGCGCCGTAGTCATGGTGGAGAACATTGTCCGTCACCTTAACCGCAAGAACGGCACACAGACAATTCAGGAAAAGATTGAAGTGGCTGCGCACGAGGTTCAGCGGCCCGTCTTCTATGCCATCGCCATCATCATTACCGCCTATCTGCCCATCTTTACCTTGCAATCAGTGGAAGGCCGCCTCTTCAAGCCGCTGGCATGGACTGTGGCATTCGCATTGCTGGGAGCGCTGCTCTTCTCCATCATTGCCGCTCCGGTGCTCTCCAGCATTTTGTTTAGAAAGGGCGCTAAAGAGTGGCACAACCCGGTCATGGAATTTCTGGCGGTCCGTTACAGAAATGCGGTCACATGGGCCATTCACCATCGGGGCTTCACGGTAGGTACTGGTGTTGTGGGACTTGTGCTTGCAATCTATCTCCTGTTCGGCGGCGTCATTGGCTCCGAGTTTCTGCCTCACCTGGACGAAGGCGCGCTCTGGGTGCGCGGTTCTCTTGCGCCATCTACGGGGCCCGACGAGGCCTTGGCGATAGCCAACAAGGCACGCATCATCATGGCCAGCTTTCCGGAAGTTACCGACGTCGTGGATCAGATTGGCCGCCCGGACGATGGTACTGACTGGACGGGATTCTTCAACACCGAGTATAACGTCAATCTCAAACCCAAGGAAGAGTGGCGTTCGGTCTTCCGTCAGAACAAGGATAACTTGATCGCGTCGATGAACCTCGAGCTATCGAAGATCCCTGGCGTCATCTGGGGATTTTCGCAGCCGATTGAGGACAACATGGAAGAGGCCGTCAGCGGCGTCAAAGGCGAGCTGTCTGTCAAAATCTACGGGGACGACTTCAAGACGCTGGAGCAAAAAGGCAATGAGGTTGTTAGCGTCATGAGCAAGATTCCCGGCGTGGCGGACCTCGGAATGTTCCGCATCATCGGCCAGCCTAACCTCACCTTCACAGTGGATCGCCAGGCCGTGGCGCGCTGGGGTATCAATGTTGTCGATATCCAGGACGCGATTCAAACCGCCGTCGGCGGGAATGTCCTCAGCGAGGTCTTGATCGGCGAGGCGCAATTCAACCTTGTGCTGCGCGACCAAAAGCAATATCGCGACACCAAGGAAGCGATCGAGAATGTTCGAATTCTCTCGCCTTCGGGCGAACGAGTATCGCTGGCGCAGTTGACGAAATTCAACACGACCGATGGCGCGGAAGAGATCTATCGCGAGCACGAAGAGCGGTATATTCCCATCAAGTACAGTGTGCGCGGGCGCGATCTTGGAGGCACGGTTGAGGAAGCGATTGCCAAGGTTAACCAGATGGTTCCGCTACCCAGGGGCTATCACTATGTGTGGGCCGGCGAGTACGAGAGCAAGCTGCGCGCCGATAAGCGACTGGAAATCATCGTGCCGCTGACGGTTGTGTTGATCGCCATCATTCTGTACTCAATGTTCAAGTCGTTCAAGTGGGCGGGCCTCATTCTGATCAACGTCGCGCTGGCGCGAGTAGGTGGATTGCTGGCGCTGCTGGTAACGGGCACGAACATCAGCGTTTCGTCCAGCGTAGGTTTCCTCGCGTTGTTTGGCGTCTCGGTGCAGACCGGCGTCATCATGCTGGAGTACATCAACCAATTGCGCGCCAGCGGCCACACGATCGAAAGCGCTGCCATTGAGGGCGCGGTCCTCAGGCTCCGTCCCATCATGATGACTATGCTGGTGGCCACGTTGGGGCTGTTGCCGGCTGCGCTTTCGCACGGCATCGGCTCCGACTCTCAGCGCCCGTTTGCCATCGTCATCGTCGGCGGACTCATTGCCGATCTCGTCATGAGTATTTTCCTGCTGCCTACGCTCTATGTCTGGATTGCCGGAGAGAACGACGTCCTTCCAGAGGCGGCATCGGAGTGGGCGAGCGAATAGAAGATTCGAGGGCAGTCCGAAAGGGCTGCTCCTTGGTTCATCGCAGACTCAATCCGCGATTCACACTGTCCGACCAGCAATGGGCGAGCATGACCACTTTGCCTTGATGCATCGTTACCGAACCTCAGAGGTGATGTCGGTTGTTTTTTGTCCAAGGCCGTATTGCAGAACGGAAAGCGAATTCCACCAACCAGAGCAAAGGCAAGAGCGAGGATGTCTGTGGCAGGATCCAAAACGAGAAGTAGTCGGATTCGAAAACGATCCAGTCGGCCGCTCTTCTTTGAAGCGCTCGACGTAGCCGGACTCGGGTTGATCATTGGTTGTGTGCTGGTGGTTGTCTGGTTCGTGTTCTGGGAATTCTGCCATGATGTTCTACATCGGTAGCAGCAATCAGAAAGTGGGGGAGAATCGATGACGAAGAGTGAGGTCTGTGAACTAATTGTGAAAGTGGGCATCCTGGCTTCTGTGCGTGTGACGTCACAAGAAGAAGCACAATTCGCGGCTGAGACCGTATACGCGGCAGGAATTCCCGTTGTTGAAATCACACTGACGGTGCCTGGGTCACTGGAGATAGTCAGCGATTTAGCGAAGCGGTATCCCGGCTTGGTCGTCGGCTCCGGTACTGTGCTCGATGAGGAGTCTGCGCAGCGGTGCATCAACGCAGGCGCCAGATTCCTGACCAGCCCAGGATTTGTTCCCGAAGTGGTGGCCTGCGCAAAGAGGGCAGGTGTCGTTGTCTTCCCAGGGGCCCTGACACCAACCGAAATCATTGCGGCATGGAAGGCAGGCGCGGACTTCGTCAAGATATTCCCGACGGCACCCATGGGCGGCGCCGATTACATTCGCGCACTGAAAGTGCCGCTCGCGCAGATTCCTTTAATTGTAACCGGTGGCGTGAATCAGTTGACCGCATTTGACTTTATCCTCGCCGGAGCGAGTGCGATCGGCGCGGGTACGGAACTGCTGCCCAAAGAGGCTTTGCATCTTCGCCAAAAACAGCGCATTCATGAGCTGGCTCACAGGTTCCTCACAATGGTAAAGGAGGCGCGTGCTCAGCGAGATTCCATCTAGACTTCACTTCATCTTCATTACATCAAGTTCAAAAACTCGTTGGCGACTTCATTCTCCTCATTAGGATGCACGCTGGTGAAATGACTGACAGTGGGATGTCCGTCAAAGAGGATCGGGAATACCGAACGATCCATCAGACGGTTCGCAGCGTTACTGAAAAGGTACAGCCACGCTCTGAAGGCTCAAACGAAAGATCGCCTCCAAAGCTCTTCATCAGTGCTCGGGAGACGTAAAGGCCAAGGCCAGTCGCCTCGGCGTCCCGCTGGAAAGCCCGAAAGAGGATCTGCGGATCGGAGATTCCCAGCCCCGTGTCTTCGAAACGAATACTTACGGATTGTTCCTCATGCACTGAGCTGATTCTGATCCTCTTTACTGAGACGGACTCCAATGCACGACGGCTATTCTTCACGAGATTCAGAAAGACCTGGATCAGCGCATAGTGATCCGCCCACACTAAGCGCGATTCATCGGTGGCCTCCCATTCGAGTTCGATGTCGGAATCACGGCACACCGTTTCGATCAATACTCTCAATTCGTCTAAAACAGGGGCCAACTCGATTGCCTGCCGATCCTGCTCAGGGACACCCGTCGTCAACTCCATCACGGAGAGCTTTTCCATACCTTGAATGAGCGTGCCTAGCGCCTCAAAATCCTCGTTTGCCTCGAGTGCTTCAACCCGGCTCAGATTCTGATGAAACACTAGCGCGGCCCCAGCCAGATTCCTTATCTCGTGGGAGACGGCGCTCATCAGTATGCGGGCATTTTTCAGGAGGTAATCGAGACTGAGATCCTCGCGGCTGACCAGTTCCTCAGAGAGGTCCACGATAATTGCCGCAAGCCTGTTTCCTCCTGTTTCGGCACGGTAGGTTGAAAACCAGACGCCGGCGAGGAACGTCGTCCCATCCGCATGTTGTGCCCGGCACTGAATGGTCGTGCGGTAAAGGTGCGATTGGCCCGACTGCAACGCCGTGTAGAGGCACGGTATGTAGCAGCCGATCGACCTGCCTTGCAAGTCCTCAACTCCCGCGTTGAACAGTTCCTGCGCAGCGTCATTGGCCAGCAGGATCTCACCGGAAGGGCCTACGGTGAGGATAGCAGCCGGGCTGCTGTCCACCAGCATTTGGAGTTGCTCTTCCGCCTCCCGTAGCCGACGGCTTTGGCACTCTACCTCATCCAAATGAGCCAGCACAATGCGCCGGTTTCGCAGAAGCTCGAAGAGGAACAAGCCCGTGCCCGCAAATCCAACCCAAGAAAAGATGAGTCGCGGGACCGCGTTATCGAGAGGTAGATTACTGTAAAGTTCTTGTAAAACCGAACAGACAACGGACGCAGTGACTATCTGCCATTTCTTGAAGATACCGCTGATCAATATCATGGGGAACAGGTACAGGAATCCAATTGAAATGAATGGCTTGGTGTACCAGTCCACTGCCGCGATAGTGCACGTCGACGCGGCAGCCGCGATCAGCAGTGTCCTCCGATTTGTACGCGAGTAAATTGTGAGGGCATCCATGCGCTGTGCCTCAGTATTCTGTGGAAGCAACCGTTTTCGTTATTGCGCAATTTCTTGGGGCCCCATCTTTCTGACGGTAGATCGGCAATGATTGACCGAAAGATTGACCGAATGGACAGGCCCTGCACTAGCCTCAATCTGCCTATTGTTGTCGGCGTCTGGGACTAGAATCGCTGCGAAGCCAGCGTGTCGAAGGTCGAGCAATTGCGCGACCCCCTTTCCCAATTGACTATCCAAAGATAAGAATAAGTTGGCAGAAATCGCATTATACTTATTGGTTGAACGCACCTTCTAACCTGCTCTTGGTCGATTCAGGACTAGTGCAAGGGAGTTTGTGTGTTCTCTGGGTACGAATGTGATGAAGCGATTTCGGGCAATCCTATGGCTCATCCTGGCGATATTGGCCCTTGGCGAGACCGCCTTCGGGCAGAGTCCTCAATTCTCCGCCGAGGCGCACAAACTCTATGTTGGCTCGTTTGGACAGAATCCCGGTGCCGTTTGTTTGCGCAAGAAGCTGCTTGCGAGGCTTTCCAGAGCAAGGACGATACTCCTTGTTGAGGACCCGGCCACTGCCGATGCGATCCTCAAGGGCACTGGTACAGTACGTCTGGTTGGGCACTTCCACTCCAACCCGCTCATCCGACACGCGACCAACGCCGACGTCCCGGTTTATGATGCAAAGATGATGGTGGATCTTGAGGACAGTCCAGGCCGCCGCATTTGGTCGGGCAATTTGAATCCGCGATTCCGGGGTTCCCAATACGTCTGCGACAACGTTGTGAACCAGGCCGCCCGTCATGTCTCAGACGCCCTTCGGTGAGAAGAAGATGAGTGGCGAGATTCGTTTGTTAATCGTCGATGACCACAGCCTTTTCCGCGAGGGACTTGCTCGTCTGTTGGCTGCTGAACCCGATTTTCAAGTAGCTGGAAACTGCGAGCATCTTAACGATGCACTTGAGGTGCTCGGCAGAGAAAAGGTCGATTTGGTCCTGCTCGATTACGACTTGGGCAAGGAGCAAGGCACGCAGTTTCTCGAAGAAGTAAAACTACGAGGGAGTAAACCCAAGGTACTGATGGTGACGGCGGGAATGAGCAGCGCCGGTATGCTGAACGTGATGGAAGAAGGAGCCTCGGGCATATTCCTGAAACATAGCCCTCCAGATCAACTGGCCGAAGCAATACGCCGAGTAATGGAAGGAGAGATGTGGCTTGACCCCCGCGCCGTCAAGCCGGTCATCGAGCGTGCCGCGCACAACGCAGAGAAAAGCCATTTCGAATCTTCGCTGAGCGAACGTGAGAAGGCGGTTTTGAAGGGCGTTCTGGAAGGCGCCAGCAACAAGACAATCGGAAAGGCAATGCATCTGTCGGAGAGTTCCGTGAAAGCTGCCTTGCAACAACTCTTTAGCAAGACCGGTGTTCGCACTCGAAGCCAGTTGGTAAGGCTTGCGTTTGAACGGCACTCTCACGACTGGCTTGCGGAAAAATAGAATAATCCATACCAGCGCCAGAGATTCGTTCGACCCCGAACGCCGGAATTGACACCGAAGATATGTTCAACAGTTCTCTTGCAGCCTAAGTGGGATTCGTGCTTCCAGAATGCCTTGGCACGCCTACCCTTTTACTCTTTCGCTCGGAGCACAAAGGCATCCCAATGCTTGCGAATCTCTGCGATGGGCGCGTGGTCACAGAAATCGAATGTCTTGGTTGTCAGAATTGCGCGTGAAGTCTTATCCCGAAGACTGACAGTGGACCGCGGTCGCGATTGAATGACGGGTTGTCAACAAACTCGTAATCCGGAGTCACGTGAAAACTTTTCCAGACTGAGAAACTGTAATAGGCTTCCACAAGCTTCTCGCTACCGTAATTCAGCGCACCGTCCCCGTCCAAGATATCCGTACCTCCAGCCTCAAGAAACGCCTGATTGCTGCGCGAGGCGCCGTCTGTAATGTAGACAAGTCCAAAGGCATCGTTGGTTCGCCGCCAGGAACTCCCATTTACGCTCATCCCAAGCGATGCTGTCCAATTGGAGTCGTTGTACATCCATCCCTGGACCTGCCCGTTGTTCCAACCCAGGCGCGAAAAGACGCCGACGTTATCGGTGATCTTCTGTTCCCAGTTCAGTCCAAAACCGTATTTACAGCGATAGGCATAGGCGGACGAAAGGTCCGCTCCGGGGCCGTTCGCGATCAGGAGAGGCGTTGCCTCCCGATACCCTATCGAGTTGGCTCTATTGACATAGGTTAGAACCCGAGTTGTTCCCGCATGGGCGCTGGCGTATCGGCGTTCAAACTCTCCCACCATTCCCCAGGCGCGAAAGAACGGGCCATCGCCTCCTGCATGCGGGAACGTGAGGATCTGGTCGTCAGCCGTAAAACCATTCTGCGTGTTCGGCACCTGGAAGAAGCCATAACGTGCAGCCCATCGCCGCCGATTCAGTTCCGCAACAACCCCTGTGGTATAGCCAACACTGTCGGCTGGAAAGTCCCACGATAGGTTGGTTATCGCCGCCCAGTTCATAAACTGAGTGTGCGGATCCTGAGCATAGGTGTTGTTGTCGAACATGTCCGTGGGGCTCAAACGCCCGATCGTGAAAGTAAGCCGCGAAACGTCCTGCGCCCCGGCAAGAGTGAGCGGACCATCCGGCACCGGCTCGCGGTCTCCGCCCAAATCAATGGTTTCACGGATGAACAAACGGGCAAACATGAAATGGGGAGTCGAGGTGCCCTGCTTGAATGCGTCGCCGTTTGGAAATGCCTCGATCCCCTTATCGTTGGTCAGACCGAATCCCTTCCAAAGCAGCCCATCGACGTGAATCTCACCGCCGCGCCACAGTTGCGCGCCGGCGTAAAGATCCGTCGTAAAGGTTTCCTGAACCTCGCCGGTGTTCAACAGGCTGTTCGCGCCGGAGTACTTCGCCCGAAAGGGGGGATCGCCTTGCGGAGTCTCGGTGATTTGACCGTGAATATTCCACCTTTGATTAGCTGTAAATACCGGCACATCCTGGGCCACGCAGGGAGCAACGGCCAGCGTGCCAAAGATCAACAATCGAACCAATTCCGCTGGTACGACTTCTCTCGACCGCCGCCCCTTCCAGTCTTTTGCCGTTCCATTCATTCGCGCAGTATATTCGACCGCGCGCAAAGCTAGATGAAATTGAGCTATGTGACTATTAAGAAACTCTTCTTAGTCGGGTAGCCGGTATGTTTCTTCGGGATTTAGAACTCGATTCTTCCCTGAAACGCGATCATGCGGGGCGAACTGTCCCCGCCGAGTCCGACGCCCAGCAAGCCGGTGGGCGGCGAGATGGTGCTGGTCAGCGCGCCAAAGCCCGTTTGCGTTGCGGGTTTTCCCGGAGTTCCAGCCTGATTGCTGGGTAGCGCGAAGTTGGGATGGTTGAAGGCATTGAAAACCTGCGAGTCCAACCTGAAATTCACGCGTTCGGTGATCGCAATCCTCTTGGTCAGATAGATCTCCGAGTAAGTGAAATGGGGGCCGCGCACATTGTTCCGGCCCGAATCGCCAAACTGGCAGTTGGCGGGCGAATCACCGCCGGCGCAGGCGCCGGTGCTGGGATCGACGACCGAGGCGAAGGCATCGGGATTAAGCCATTGGCGGCTGCCGGTCTGCGTTACTCCGGAGACCGAGGTCTTGCGATAGAGCGGAACGCTGGGGACACGGTTCGCAAACTGCGGGCCACTTCCTTGAAAGATGCCGTTGTTATTGGCCGTGTAGGGCGCGCTGAGAACGCTGAACGGCAATCCGCTGTGCAGAAAGGCGGTTTGCGAGAGCTGCCAGCCGCCCAGCGACTGACGCAAAACCCTATGGCTGGAGTGGAAGGGGATTGCATAGATCCCGAAGGCCGACAGATTATGGCGCACGTCGTAGTCGCAGTTGCCATATTCCTTGCGCAGGCTGCCGGGTAGCGGGGCAAGAATGCCCAGGCTGGAGAACGGAAGCAGGCCGCCGTTTGAGACTTCATCCAGGCAATGACTGTAAGTGTAGTTGCCGCGCAGCGTCAGCCCGCCGAACTGCTTTCCTGCGCTGGTTTGCAGGCCGCTATAGTGGCTGTCTGCGCCGGTGCGGAATTCGTTGACGCTGGCAAAACGCTGGTCGAGTGGCTGCTTGTAGGCGAAGGGTGCGAAACAGCCGTCGCACACCGTTTGGTAGCCGTTCAGTTGCACCTGATATGGCTCCTGCAAAGCACGTGTACCGACGTAATCCACGCGCAACGAGCCGCGCGGGCCCAACTCGCGCTCCACGCCCAGGCTCCACTGTAGAAAGTACGGCGTCTTCAGTGTCCCGCTGGGAAAAGTGTTCATGTTGACCGCCAGCGGACAGATCGGTGCGCCTGCGCTCATCCCCACACACGGTGCGCCGCCCGAGGCAAATACGCTTTGGAAAGACCGGTTGGCCGCAGCCGTTGCATCCACGGCGCTGTTGCTCACTCCCGGTGCGATGCCCACGCCGCCCACCTGTCCATTGATTCCGCCGACGAAGACCGGCACATATGGAGCGTTGGTCGCGCCCAGATCGGCAATCTGCGCGGGGATGATGTCGTTGAAGACGCCGCCGCCGGCATGGATCGCCATCGTATCCGACAGTTTATAAGCCACCGAAGCGCGCGGCTGCCAACTGAAGAGAGGCGTGCCGGGAAACAAGGATCGCACGTTTGTCTCAATCGCCTGGTTCAACGGTTGGTCGATCGAATGGTTCATATCTAGGAACGATCCGGCAGGCCGCGCAAAGAGGCCGTGCTGGTTGACGGGATTCGTATTCCAGGTTGCCCGCAATCCGGCAGTGAACGTCCATTTTCGGCCGAGCTTATAGGTGTCCATGGCATAGAGGTCGAGATTGCCCAGCGCGATGCTCTCCTTCTGCGTCAACGGAAAGCCCGCGGTGGCCGTGGACGCTGCGCCATAGGTGAGTTGCGCCAGATCGTTATAGATCACCGTTGGCACAACGCCTTCACCCAGGTCGTAGTCGCTTACGTCCAGCCGGCGGGAGTTCTCGCCGAACTTGATGGTGTGCTGCCCAAGAATCCAGGTGAGGTTATCATTGATCTGCCACTGAGTGACTTTGCGGCCCTGCGTGTAGGTCTGGTCGTTGCCGCCGACCGTGGTGAACGGCGCGTTGGTACTGCCTCCGGCCAACACGATGGGGAAGGCATCGAGTACCTGCGCATAATCGTTGGGCAAAAAGAGGCTCGAATACCAGCTCAACCCAGGATTGAACTGGTTGACCAGATTTGATGCGATAACGCGCGTATAGCCGACCACGAGTGTCCGCTGCGGCTGCGGCGAATAGGAATTGAAGATCGGATTGATCGGATCGGTGTAAGCGGCTTGCAGGCCTGTGTCCTGCTGAAAGCGGTACCAGACGGTGTTGTTCGCGTTGATGGTGTGATCGATCTTGACCACGATCAGGTTCTCGCTGTCGCTGTTGTTCATTGACTGGGTGCGAATATTTGCGCAACCCGTTCCGCTAAAAAGATTGGCTGCGCTTTGCATGCCTGGCAGCAGCGCGCCAACCGCATCCAGCGGACAGGTGAGCACTGCCGTTGGGGTACCGGCCGTGTTGCCGTAGAGGGCAAACATCTTCTGGTAGAACGCAACCTCCTGCGGCTGTGCAGGCAGCACAGTTCCGTTGATTGGATCTGTTCCGCCCAAAGGCAGCTGCTGCAACACATACTGCTCGAACGCGGGCGTAGGCACCGTGGTTCGCGCCACCAGCGGAAGCGCGATGCGGATACCTTCGTAGTGAGAAAAGAAGAATAGCCGGTCCTTCAGAATCGGGCCGCCTACACTCACGCCGAACTCATTCACCGTGGAGCGCGGCTTCTTCGCAATGTTGCCTGGCGTATCGTCGGCATGAAGAAAATAATCTGTTCCATTCAGCAATGATCCGTTCCAAATCTCGTACAGATCTCCGTGAAACCGGTTCGATCCCGACTTGGTGAAATAGTTGACCTGCGAAGCTCCGTAGCGCCCTTGATCGACCGCATAGGAGTTGGTGTTCACGGTCGCTTCCTCAACGGCATCGAGGCCGATGACCAGATTCGTCGAAAGGCCAATATTCAGCCCGAGAAAAGGATCGTTCGAGTCGAAGCCATCGAGAATATAGCCGTTGGATGTCGCGGGCAGGCCGTTGAACTCGACGTTACCGTAACCGCCCGCGGCCTTCGCGTCGTTGGACGAACCGGCAGTATTCATCAACGCACCCGGAGCAAATTGCGCCAAATAGGTCAGATCCTGGCCAGGATTGGGAAGATTCCTGATGGTTTCGGCTTCGAGTGTCGTGGATGTGTTGGGGTTCTCCACGCTCATCAATCCGGATTGCTCGGAAACTTCGACCGTTTGCTGGTTTCCGGCAGGCGATACCGTAAAGTCCACGATGACGATCTGGCCCACAGATACGTGCGCAGGCTGCGACTGTTGAGAAACAAATCCTTCGGCCTGAACCTCGATCAGGTAAGTTCCAGGGTTCACCTGGCTGAAGAGAAATCTGCCGCTCGCGTTGCATACGACGGTTCGAACCCCGCCAGTATCCACTTCGGTAGCCCTGACCTGGGCGTTGGGAATCACAGCCCCGGAGATGTCGGCGACTGTGCCTGACAAGGCGCTGCTGGTGCCGCTTTGAGCCAGTAAGAAATATGAGTTAACTATGGTTAACAACAGAGTCAGGACGAGGGTCTTTGGGGCTCGATTTCGCATCGTGCTGACCTCCGAATCTCTGGCTACTGGTTGCCGGAGGGCCGGCGAAACCGGCCCGTCTCGCGCAGCGGAAAGAGGAAGCAATATCTCAGGCAAACCAGAAATTTAGGTTCACCTAAATTTAGGTTAGTCTAAAATGGAAATGGCGTCAAGACTCTATCGATGGAGGACGGGGCATGGCACCACGCCGACTGGCAAACGCGAATTCCGAATCGGTGGATGACTATCTAAAGGCGATTCTCGAACTTGGTGAGTCCGAAGGGCGGCGCGTGAACAGCTCGGCCTTGGCTAACCGGCTTGGCGTGGCGCCCGCTTCTGTGACAAATATGCTGCAAAAACTGGCGGCATCGCCCACTGCGTTGGTCGAGTATGAGCGGCATCGCGGGGTGCGGCTCTCGGAGGCCGGCAAACGGCGCGCTCTGGAAGTCTTGCGCCATCATCGGCTCATCGAGACATTTCTGTACAAGATGCTCGACTACCCAATCGAGGAAGTGCACGCGGAAGCAGAACGTCTGGAACACTTCATCTCCGAGCGATTTGAAGAGCGTATCGCCGCCAAACTCGGGAACCCAAAGATCGATCCACACGGGCATTGTATTCCCACAATGGATGGGGAAATGCCGAGAGAGAATTCCATCCCGCTGACAGATTTGGTCAAGCGCGAGACCGTGATTGTGGAGAGCATCTCGGACCGTGATGGCCAGTCGCTGAAGGCGCTCAAAACCGGGGGCATCGTACCTGGCATCCGACTCCGCGTGCGACGCCGGGATGCGGGGGACGGCTACGCCGTGACCGTTGGGAGCTCAACCAAGGTCCTGCATATTTCTAACGACGCAGCTGGGGCAATCAGAATCCGTTCTCCACAATGAGTCTGGCCCATGGTGCAGGTAATCCGGAGATACGTGTCCTTCTCCCTTTTTCAGTCAAATCCGGTCGCTCGCTTGTTTTTTGCTGCAATTCGTTTTGCCTGGTCGATGACCTCCAGTTCGTTTTGGAGCGTCAGCGCCCTCCGACCACAGTTGGCGCGATAGATAACCAGATTGTCGTCACCTCCCACGACGCTCGGGAACAGAAGCCGGCAAAGTGGTAGCACTCTTGGTATCACCCCTCTGTTGCTCGGTAAAACTTATTGAAGAGAAAGAGGTTAGATGGTCGGGGCGGAGGGATTCGAACCCCCGACCCTCTGCTCCCAAAGCAGATGCGCTACCAGGCTGCGCTACGCCCCGACACTCTTCGATTGTAGCGCGATTTACTTTGTACTTCCTACGCGGCCATCTGAACAAGGCCACAAGATCGAGGCGCAATCGCAGCTTTTGCCTCGTTTTGGCCCTAAAAGCAGCTGGTTGAAGGCAAGAGGCCCGTCCTCGATAGATTCCGCAGCTCAGTGGCCGATCAGCCAGGCCACTATCCACACCACAAGCACGACTGGAACGGCGAATACCAACGCCAGCGCCGCGGCCAGGAGCAGCAGAAACGTCCAATCTCGCCAGGTGTGACGGCGCGGCTCTCCCAGGTGGCGAATCAGCAACTTGTAGTTGCGCCGGTTGGACTTCCATGCGATGTCGAAGATGTCGCCGAAGAGAGGAATCGAGCCGACCAGCACTCCGATGCCGAGATTGGCCGCCATCCGCACAAGCGTTACATAAGGCACGCCGCGAATCCACGCAGCTAGCGGAATCACCAGCGAGAGCAGGCCAGCGATCACGTCTCCCAGGCCCGGGACAAGACCAATGATTCCATCCAGGCCAAATCGGAGACTGGTTCCGGGAATTGCGAAGGCCTCGTCGAGCAGAATCTCCAGGGCGTGCAGCGTGCGATCGCGGAAGAGCCAGGCCCCGCGATTCCAGCGGTCGGGCGGTGGCTCGGGTGGCAACTCGGCTTGATGCTGCTCGGCTGACGAGACTGCAGCACTCTTCGTCTGGAGATCAGCTCGGCGCATTGTCGCTTCCCTCGGGGCGCGTAAGGCGGAACAGACTGATTCGATGCTACAATCAAGAGGTAGATGGCGGCAGTAGTTCAGTGGCAGAACGCCTGACTGTGGCTCAGGATGTCGCGGGTTCGATCCCCGCCCGCCGCCCCAAACTAAAATCAATAACTTACAGCTTTCACCCCTCTCCAGCGCGCAATGAGTGCCAGTGTAGTGTCTGAAATAAGCGTCATAGATTGGTATCTTTGCGCGTCGAATACAGTAGAGGATATCGATGCGTAAAGGTCGTCCAATAGCGCGTGTCAGTCGAACGAGGAGAGGCTGCGGCTGAGGCGGGGACCGATGGGATTGACCTGCTTCAGATCGTTTCGATGTGATTCGCAACGGGGTGAGTCTGACTTCCGATAGCATTGTGCATCTTCTCTGGCAGCAGATCCTTTTCAGGAAGCTGCTTCCAAGCAGCAACCGTGCGGGTGGTAACGTCGATGACATGCCTCCACAACGGGCTTGCGGGTAGTCGCGCGGAGTCCGCAAACCGCCGCACATGGTCGCGGTCGATCTCGCTCAGGCTGCGGCTGCCGCCAAAAGTGAGCGCAAGACTGTCGTTCGGAATATAGGGAAACGTCGCGACGAGATCGCAAGCGGGCGATAGCACCGGCGTTCTCCCATCTGGATACAGTAGCGACCAGTTTTTCAGATGCATGTCGCCATTGCCGATGAGCACGGAGAAAACCAGCCGCCGGAAGAACTCATAGGCGCCTACTTCGCCGGTCTCGGCCCACAGTACAGAGGCGATGTTGGCATAGCGGCGGTGATGATATTTGTCCTGGCGGATAGAGACCGAAGACCTGGGCGAAGTCTTCCGTGTGGATGGTCTGGCCCATCTGGCCGCAGTCGAACCGTTGAACTGCGAGGGCCTTGCCCTCCATTGTGCCGGCGTCGGCAGGCAGTCCGCGAATACCGCTTGTGTCGACCAGATCTGTCCGCGGCACCTCAATTCCCGCGGCGCGCGCGAGCGCCATCATCGCGTATTCGTTCTCCGGCACGGATGGGAAGCGGGTTGATAGCGGGTTGACGATCCATGAACCGCTCATGCCTTCGGCAGGAATCGTGAACCCACCGGAGGTTTCCATGATGGCCGAGAACTTGAGATGGATGCCGGCGAGCGAGAAACGAAGCGCAGGCTCCCGGGTGCTTTCTTTTGGGACTGAGGAAGAAAAGGACGTCAAAGTGGGTCCTTTCTGAGCACGGATAACAGGACTTTGTCGAGGTTGTCGTGGCGATGATTGAAACGGAATACTGCTTCTCTCAGCTGCAATGGAAGGGTGCTCTTCGCAATGCCGTGAAACTTCACCAAGCGATGTTTGGCAAAGCTCCAGAAGTTTTCGATTCCATTGGTGTGGTTCGGCCCTAGACTAAATCCACTGTCACCGTAAGCCCAATGATCCCCGCGGCTTTGCACGATTTAGGGGTATTCTCGCAGCCGCTGGCAGAGTAGCGGGCGGGGAGAACGAGCATGATGAGAAAAGAACCGCGAGTTACATCGCCAGCTATCCGTCAGCAATGAACGCTACTACGGGCACCTCACCCTCGACGAACCAAATTGAGCTGGCACAGTGTCGAAATGCGTCAGGCAGGCTCGGCTCACTGCGCGGCAGGAAGCTGCAGGTTCAGGTTTCTCGCGCGGTTGAGCTTGAGGGTCGCTGCGCGGTCGACCTCGCTCATGGAAATGCGCAGGTGCCTCGCGTCCGGGTCGACGTAGTGCAGCCCGTCGTCAGAGGCAAAGACAGCTACGGCCGAGACGCTCGAACCGTCCTTAAGGACAATGGCAAAAGGCAGTGGCTCGGCCTCTGCGGTTGCCGAGTGCGTGGAGGCGGAAGAAGCGAGGTCTGCGGCGGACCACTTATACTCCGTGATCACAGAAGGCCCCGGCGGCTGAACGACGGGCGGCGCAGGCGGCTCAACGAACAGAGGTGGCTGCTCAACAAGAAGAACCGGCTGGGGCGCGTAATCGTACGCGCCTCCGGAGTCGTAGGGCAGGTATGCGTCGCTGAATCCGTAGGGCGAGACGGCTCGGATGCGGCCCCGCGCGTAGCCACCCCGGGGGAAGCCAGACCCCGCTCCGCCGCGGCGCTGGGCGCAGGCGTCGTTCACCGCACTCAGAACAAGGAACGCAAACAAGCCGAGCACGATCGTTCGCCGCATGGCTCAACCTCGTGACCAGGAGTATAACACCGGAGCCAGCAATTGTTAACCGGGATCCACGGCTTATCTTCACGGTGGCGACCATATGCCGCCAGTTGCCGCAGATGCGATCTTTTTCTGCTTTCGTTCCAAATCCTACGGACCGAACGTACCTGGCGGAACCGTTGTCAGAGCCAGAATGCCATGATTTGCCGCACGTCGAAGTGCGTTCTCGGCATGGACGACAGCGAGTTTGCAATCTCGCCTCGTCCGGTCAACCGAATGGCCCCTGCGCAATGCAAACGGGTTAAATAAGCGCGCTTTCGTGCGCCTGCGGCTTCGCACCTCAAATGCAAGAATCCCAGGCCGGCTTTGGCAGGGCGACCCGGGATTCCTCGCTAAAACAAGGTTGTGGCTGATTATTGATCGTGGGGAGCGCGGCGCACTGAGACGATCGTTCCGTCCTGTCTCGCCATCACATAATTCCCATCGATTTGTCGCCACTCATGTCCCGCCGGCGGGCGGCGAAGATGATTCTGCCGATAATCGACCTTATCGCCTCTGTCCCAGTCTTCCTGCTGCACCTTTGAGCCTGCCTTCCGTTCGTTGTGTTGCTTGTAAGTGTGGTTGTCGCGATGATCCTGGTCCTGATGCTCCTGGGCCAGTGCGGGCATGCTGGCCAAGCTGACAGCCAGTATGGAGAGTGCAAATGCTGCTCGAATCGTTTTCATGAGTGCTCCGGGGAGATTTGGATTCCGCCTTGAAGGGAGTCGTTGTTTGGACGACATTGGTAGGGTCTTGCACGTCATTGCTATTTCAGCAAACCTATTTCAGCTTCACGCAGTCGGCCGAATGAAGGCTGCTCAATACTGCACAGATCATGTTGCCACTCCAAAATCGACGATCCTCAACTCGCCGAGAATGGTCCTCTCGCTCCAATCGCCTCGTAGCCGTTCGAGTGTTGGTCAATTTGCTGCCCGGCTCCAACAGGACTTTAGGTGTTGGCAATCTCATGGCAGGTGCTCGCCAGCGTCAGGAAGGCTGGACGACTATACACCCACGATTCAGGTTTTCGCACACAATCTCCGAACAAAGAAGTGTGGTTCCGGAGTCCGAGAATCCGGACCCGGTCACCCGATTCATGCGGCTCAATACGTCTTAACCGGGCTGGTGATTGCGTCGATCACTTCGCGACCCGGTCGGCCTTCTTCTTCTTCGCCCAGAGATGCACGACTGAGAATGCGAATCGCGACGTGGAGAATCGATGACGTCAAATACCGCTCAGGTACCTTCCGGTAGACGCCCAACTTGCCGCGTAGACTGGCACCGATGCGCACGGCTCAAAGGCCGAGCCTTTTTGCCAGCTATGCACGCTCGTTCTTTGTCGGCCGAATCTAAATAGCGGGACCGGCAATCGTTTTCTGAACGGAGACCCAGCAGAGACCTCTACGTATCCAATCTCACATGGACCACATGAGGACACAGGTGAGATTCCACGGCGTCAGCATCTTGCCAGGAGTCACGAAGTAAAGGTATCCGCAACTTTCGCCGGGACGACAGGAATATCGCGTTGTGTACGATTCGGTGTCGAGAATCAGATTTCTTCCAAGCTCCGATCCGCGAGGATAGCGTCTTTGCCAACTTGAGATATGGCGCACGAAAAGAATGTCGCCGCGAGAATCTGCAGATCCGATAAGAAGGTCGCGCGGGCCATGTAGTGCAGATCGATTCTTGCCTTCTTGGGCCGGATGTGCCGGTTGTAGAAGTCGTCGAGCAGGGCCGGATGGATGTGACGTAGCATCTCCTCTTCTCTGCAGAACGCGAGCGTTGCGGCTCCGGTAAGGCCCGGCCGGAACGGCATGTTGCGAATGGATACATATTGCGGTAGCTTCGGCCGGGGACCGATCAAGCTCATGTCACCGCGGAGGATGTTGTAAAACTGCGGCAGCTCGTCGAGCTTGAGCTTGCGGAGTATTCGGCCTAGCGGAGTGACGCGGTGATCGCCTTCACGCGTCAGTCCCGGACCCGGGTCGGCTGGTGCGGATTCCATGCTGCGGAATTTATAGAGGGAAAACAATCTTCCTGCCCGGCCCATCCGTTTCTGAACAAAGATCGCCGACCCGCGCGAAGACAATCGGATCAAGATTGCGATGGCCAGCATGGGCAGCGCAAGAACCAGCAAAGCAAGCAGAGACACGGAAATATCAAAGAGCCGCTTGGTCGGAGATACACTCCAGAGGCTCGTCAATGGGTGTTCCACGCTCAACCCACTTGCCGTCCCGGCCAGGTGCTCTTTGGAAGGACTCGTTATCCAGCGCATTGGGGGAGGTATCGTTTCCGACGCGTGTTGACTGCTCGCCGGGCATCCCTTAGGGCCGCTGCTTCGGTACATATAGGGTCTGCTGCTTGGGTACATTCGCCGCCCTCAATATGCGAAATTCCAAAAGCTCTGGTTGAAATACGGAAGACCCGCTGGTCCCAGCTCGATGCATGCTGCGAACCGCCCGGCAGGCATTTCACTTAGGAAAAGCAAACGGAGCCCCCCATGAATCCTTCGCTGGACAGTAAGGTTTTGAGCAGGGTTGACATGCTAGTACTCGAGTCAAGCGGGACCGGATTGGGAGCATTCCGCGAATGGGACGATTTCGGCAGACCAGGGCTGGCTGCGTCGAATGCTCCGCGCGAGAGGTTCAGGACCCCCAACGAGCAGCCCTGGAGATTGCGGGCGAAGGCTTTCACTTGATCACATTGATTGCCGCAGCACTCAAGGATAGCTGAGACATGATCTGCGTCCAGGCTGCAAGCTCCCGCATCCCCGGGGACCGAACGATCTTCTCTGGAACGACGATCGTGTCGCCGGCGAAGAGGCGGAGGCTGTCCAGGGCGCACGGGGCGAATATTGAATTGCTGTCTGCGCGATGAACAACGGAACCGTCGGCTCTCAAGACGAAGATCCGATGACGGTCGGCCTCTCGTGTGACCCCACCCGCCAGCCGCAAGTACGAGCCTACCTTTGCCCCAGGCGCGCAAAGAAATGCGTTCTGATTGAACACAGCGCCAATAACCTGAACTGTCGAGGGACGGGAGGGTATCACCAGGCGATCACCATCTTCCAATTCCATCTCTGGCAGATCGCTTACGGCGCGGCTCTGAGGAGATAGCTCGATGACGATCCGCCCCTTCGCAGAGATTTGGCGCAGACGCCCGACCATGCCTTGCGCGGTCGAGGCGAAGGCGTCCGGCGATTCATTCTGCCCGCTTCCACCCTGCATGCCCGGAATCATCAATTCACTGTGCAGCAGCAGATGTTCGAGGTGATCGCTGTACTCGTCGAGCCGTTGCTGCTCGAGGGCGCGCGTGCTCTCTCGCGTAAACTCGGCGCCGTAGAGATACGCCTTCGGCGTTAGACCGCCCGCGCGCTCGACCAGCGAGCGCAGGTTTTCTCCTGGGGACACACTGTAGACGCCAGCGTTCGCCACTTCCCCTTCCAGCCGCACATACTTTGTTTTTCGATCTGCGGGCAGGTGAATATCGTCCTGCGAGAAGATGGTGATCACGTCGCCCGCTTCCAGAGCCAGGTCTTGCTCGGCGTCATGCTGGAGCACGAGTTTTCCCAGGTTGAAAGAGAGCAGCGAAGTGGTCATCGTGCTCCGATCAAGCCTTTCGATGACGGCATAGTCCCAATCGGTTTGCCCGCCTGGAGTAGGCACGGGAGAAGTGGTGCTCAATTCGCTGGCGATGGGACTGGGTCCGGAGTTTCCAGCCTTGGAGGAAAACTTGGCCGCGGGCGGCAGATCCGCGATGGCGAAGAACTCGGGAGCGGGAAGGCCGAGCTGCGTGCGCCGCCACCAATAGCCTCGGCTCAGAAGCGAATCCCGGTCCGGGATGAGGTTGCTTAAGCGCATTCCAGGACGCCAGCCGAAGCGCCCGGGATTGGCCACCGACCCGCGCAAAGTGACTGTATTGCGGTAATTCGAGGCGATGGGATCGATACTCACAATATCGCCGTCTACCAAACTCGTTCTCAACCCTTCGGGGTTGTCCGCGACCTCAAAGGCGCTGCGCCGGGCCCGATCTGCGATGCGGTCGATGGAGATGCGCGAACCTGCGGCCATCGCTGTTCGTCCCCCGGCCGTGGCGAGCAAACCATCGAGCGTCTGCTCGCCGCGCAGCTCGAAGATCGCAGGTTGACGCACGCTGCCCAGCAGAGCAACTTGAGGCCCCGTCGCCGGGATGTAAAGCACATCGCCGGACAGTAGTTGCCGGTCGCCTGTTTTGTCCCCTTTGATCACCAATTCATACAGATCGAAATCGGTGAGGATCTCGCCGCCGCGCCTCAGCAGAATATGCCGCATCGAACCTGCGGAGGAGGGGCCGCCACTCAAAAACGCGGCGTCGACAAGAGTGCTCAGCGCACTGACCGTGTACTCGCCCGGCTGCCGCGCCATTCCCGTCACGTAAACCTGTATGGAATGGATTTCGCCGAGGTCCACGGTTAATTCGTAATTGCGGTAGACCCGATCTATCGTCCTGCGCAAATGATCCTGCGCCGCGGTGACGGTCATGCCGGCGACATGCACCGCGCCAATTTTGGGAAGGTAGATATCGCCTTCACGGCTGACGCGCAGGCTTGCACTGAAGTTGACTTGACCCCATATTCGGATACGCAGCTCATCGTCCGCGCCCAGGATTAGACCGTCTGGAGCAGGGGCATTGTTGACCGGTCCGAACGCGGTCTGCCGTGCAAACAATCCGGTTCCGTAGACGTGCAACTGGTGGCCCGTTGTCGCGGCTACAAAGCGTTGAAACTCCGAAAGCGGCTCAGGGGGAAGCTGCGCTGGGCGCGGCGGAGGTACTTCTCCCGAGGGCCGTTCCGTATAGGACGAACCATTCGCAAGGCTGCCCACGGCAGAAGCCTCATTGGAGAGGTCGGCGTGCGGGTGTTTCGCGTCCGGCCCGGAGATTTGGAAGACGGCTGGGGCCTCCTGCGTTCCAGTGGATGGAGTCAGGCCGTCCTGAGCCTGGCACGCGAGGGCATCTGGGTCCGAGTCATCCGCACATTGCGCATGAAACGCCCGCGGATAGAAGAGCGTGGCCGTCACAAGGGCGAATAGAAGGAAGTGTTTCGGAAGGGAGCGGGAACGCGCGAATAAGTGGCATCTCATATATCGCCATTGTTTGCCGTAGCACTACGTAAGCGCGCAGCGAAAAGGCGTGCCGCTCAGATCTCCTTCCCGATTCCGGACTTACGATGAGAATCTTCCCAGAAAAAACTCATCTACCGGCACAAAGTATTTTTGCCGTTCCGATGCTCGTCGCTGATCGCTAATCTATGCCCAGCCATCGAATCTGCGCCTTGGGAAAATCAAGTCGAACCCCTTCAGCAAAAGGAAGCGGCGAGGGTTCACGATCGAGAAAGGGATACGTGTTTACGGAAACGCAAGAGCCGTCCACTCGCACGACGGTATCCCTCAATCCGGCGCTCCAGTCGCTGCTTCAGGCCGCGCTGCGGCGAAGAAAACAAGTCCCGATTGTCGCGTCGGCGATCGTGCTGCTCGCCTTGGCAACCGCGGCTCTACTGCCGAATCTCTACACTGCGTCAGCCGTCATCATGCCTCCGCAGAGCAGTTCGACAAGCGCTGCAATGCTGGCTCAGCTAGGGAATCTGGGAGCGCTGGCGTCGATGGGCGGCGGGCTGAGCATCAAGAATCCCAACGATCTTCAGGTGGCGCTATTGAGGAGCCGCTCTGTGGAAGACGCCATGGTTGTGCGTTTCCATCTTCAGACGGAGTACGGCGCGCGCTACGTCTCCTCGGCCTGCAAGAAATGGGAAAGACGAACGAAGGTGGATAACGGGCTGAAGGACGGTCTGATCAGGATTTCTGTTACTGAGTCCGATCCGCGCCGGGCCGCGGAGCTGGTCGAGGGGTGGGTAGAGGAGTACCGGCGTCTTGCCGCCTCGCTGGCGGTGACGGAAGCCGCGCAGCGGAGGTTGTTTTTCGAGCAGGAGCTGAACAGCGCACGCATCGAACTGGCGCGCGCCGAAGACAGCCTGAGGGACACAGAGCAGCACACCGGGGTCATGGAGATCGACAGCCAAGCGCGCGCACTCATCGCGTCGGCGGCCATGCTGCGGGCCCAGGTGGCGGCCAAGCAGGTTGAGATCCGCTCGATGCGCCAGTTTGCCGCGAGCGGGAACCCCGATCTGGCGCGGGCCGAAGAGGAACTGAGTGGCCTGGAAAGCCAACTGGCGGCCATGGACCTGGACCGCGTTCAAGGCACCGGCGACCTGATTTCGCCCAAGGGGAAGATCACCCAAGCCGGCCTCGACTTCGAGCGCGCGCTGCGCGAGGTGAAGTACCGCGAGGCGATGTACGAGCTTCTCACTCGCCAGTATGAGGTCGCCCGGGTCGACGAGGCCAGGCAGGGGTCGCTGGTTCAGATTGTCGATCCGCCCATTGTGCCTGACCATCCCACTTCCTATTACAAACTCTGGATTCTTCTCGGCGGGGTCATGCTATCGCTGCCGTTGGCGCTGGCTACGGCATGGCTTGGCGAAGCCATCGCTGCCGCGCGTCTTCTGCGCCGCCGCTACGGTTGCTGGAGATCTGTGCTCGAACTGAGCTGTACGGGGGAAGCACGATGAAGACCTTGCAAGCTCTGGGCATGGACGGCCCCGTGACTTACGCCTTTCTTGCCCGGCTCACAAATATCGCCGGCAGCGCCGGAACGGTTCTGTTGATCGCGCGTTTCTTGAGCCCGATCGAGCAGGGCTACTATTACACCCTGCTGAGCCTGGTTTCCCTGCAGATTGTCTTCGAACTCGGATTCTCGTTCGTGATCCAGCAGCTGGCCGCGCACGAATGCGTGCATCTCGAGATCGACGCCGACGGAAAGGTGAGCGGCGACGAGACGGCGCACGCGCGTTTGGCCTCGGCGCTCCAGCTCAGTGTTCGCTGGTACACACGGGCCGTGGCTGCGATGGCGCTGTTCTTGGCGCCCCTAGGAGTTCTCTTTTTCTCCCGATCGACGGACGCGCCGGCTCCCCATGTCGCCTGGCAAGGCCCATGGCTGGCCGCCGCGCTCGCCTCATCTGCCAGCTTGTGGTGCGTACCCTTCTACGCATTTCTCGAGGGCTGCGGCCATGTGCGGGCCGTGGCCGCTATGCGCCTGCGCCAGTCTCTCGCGGCGGTTCTCTCTGTGTGGCCGCTCTTGCTGATGCATCGCGGACTCTACGCGCCCGCCATGGTGGTGGCGAGCCGGATCGCCATCGGCCTTCTTTATATTGCTGGTCACCGGCGTCTGCTGGCCGGGTTGTTCCGTCACCGGCCCGGCGGCATGGCGATTGAATGGAAGCGCGAGGTGTGGCCCTTCCAGTGGCGAATTGCAGTGAGCTGGATGTGCTCCTACTTCACGGTCCAAGCGCTCATCCCCATTCTCTTCGCGTTGCGCAGCCCGGTCGAAGCAGGCCAGATGGGCATGTCGCTTAGCATCACCGGTTATATGACGGGGTTGGTTTTGCCATGGATCTCAACCAAGGCGACTGCTTTTGGACGGATGATTGCGGATGGCGAGTTTCGAAGCCTCGATCAGCTCTTTCAGCGCACCTTCCGCCAGGCTCTGACAGTCTTCGGTTTGGTTGCGCTGGGCGTGTGCGCTGGTGCGGCGATGCTGCCCGTGATCGCTCCCCGCCTGGCTGGGCGCATTGTGCGGCCGCAGTCCTTCGCCTTGCTGGTCCTCGCCGCTGGGGCCAACTGCGCGGTGCAGTCCTTTGCCATCCTGCTGCGCTCCTTCAGAAGAGAGCCTTATCTGATTCAGTCGCTCATTGTCGCTTCGCTCACGACCGGGATTGCGAGCCTCACCGCAGGGCGGTGGGGCGCGAGCGGCGCGGCGTTCGGTTACTTTGCTGCAACTGCCGGGTTTGCTCTGCCCTCATCCCTCGCGATCTTTTCCCGCGCCCGCCGAAGGTATCTTGCCATCGCCGTGCAAGCGGCATTCGCGGGAGAAGGATGAACAGGAGTTGAAAGTATGCTTTTGTCGAGATGCCGAAAAGCGGTCGATGCCTTCGTTCCACCGCTCGGACAGTCTTACCGCATGTTGCGCGACGCTGCTATCTGGCGCCGCGCTGTTCCTACTTCCTACGGTTTCACTTTGGCGGGCGGACCTATCATGGCCGCCAAAGGGTGGGAATCGGAGGAGATCGCGGCCTTTCTCGGATTGATCCTGACCCACGACTGCGTTCTTGATATCGGGGCAAACGTCGGCATCTACTCCTGCCTGGCTGCCAGCCGCGGAAAACACACCCTTGCCTTCGAGCCGTGCGCGCGCAACCTGCATTATCTCTATCGGAACCTGTGGGCTAACGGCTTCCGCGATGTGGAAGTCTTTCCTGTCGGCCTGGCGAGACGGCCCGGGCTCGGGCGCATGTATGGCTATGGCGACATGGCATCATTTGTGCCTGGATGGGCGCAGGCCTGGGAGACACACTCAGCGCTGGTTCCACTTACCTCTCTCGATGCAGTCGCGGCCAGCCGTTTCCAGGGCAAGAGACTGCTCATCAAGCTGGATGTGGAAGGATTCGAGCCCGAAGTCCTGGCCGGCGCGACCAAGACGCTTGACCTGGTTCCAAACCCAACATGGCTGGTTGAGATCCTGCTCCGCAGCGAGTCGATTCCCGGTGGCGTCAATGCGAATTTCGCAGCGACCTTCGAGGTCTTTTGGAGACACGGGTATCACTGCCGGAAGGTGGACGCCCCAAGGACGCCAGTGGGCCCGGACGACGTAAGCCGCTGGGTGAGCAGCGGCGCGGTGGATGAGGGGACAACTAACTTCCTCTTTTCTGCCGATTGATGGGCGAGAAGCAGGGACGAGAGGCAACGAGGAGATCGATTGAAACGAGAGCAGGAAGAAACGAATCCACGATTTCCGTCCAAGGTCCTGATCACCGGAGGCCACCAGACCGGCGGCGTGGCCAGCTTCGCCGAAGCGCTGCGCGAAGGCTTCGTGGATTTGGGAATCGCGGCCGAAGTTGTTCCTTCCTCGTATATCCTCTCGCACTGGCATGACCTGCGCGATCCCGATGTTCTCAAGGTGCTCAGCACAACGGCGGTCTTCGCCGCTCCGTTTTCAAAGCGCACGATCTGCGTGGCTCACGGATGCCCACGCCCCGGCATGCAGGGCTGGATCAGAGCACTGGGTATCGTAGCTTCGTACAAATTGGCGAAATGGAATGCGCGGCTGGTTGCGGTGTCACATTACTCCGCCCTCCATTTGCGCACCATCTACAACCTTCGCGTGGATGCGGTCATCCACAATCCACTCGACGATCTGTTCCTTGAGGCGGGCGGAGATGAAGGAGCACGGCGCGATTGCATAACCTTCGCCGGCCGCCTGCACCCTTCGAAGAGGCTGGATCAGGTCTTTCCCGCCATTCGCGCGCTGCTCCATGAAAACCCGCCGTTGCGCGCCGCAATCGTCGGCGACGGCGAGCTTCGCCCCACGCTCGAAGCAGCCGCAGGCCGCGATCCGCGCATTGAATTCGCGGGCGAGATTTCGCGTTCGGAGGTGCGGAAGTGGCTCCGCCGCACCAGGGTTTTTGTCTCTGGATGCGAGGTTGAAGCCCTCGGCATAGCCTACCTCGAGGCGTTAAGCCAGGGTTGCGCAGTCGTCATGCCCGCTTCGGGTGGGGGCCTGGAGATTGCCCCGGAACTGATTGGGAGCGCTATTCATCTTTACTCCGGTGCGGGCAGCGAGCCTGTGGTCCGCGCCCTGCGCAGGGCGCTCGCGGCTCTGCCCACGCGCATCTCGCTGTCGGCATACTCGGCGCGGGCTGCCGCAAAGGCCTATCTGGCGGCCGACCCTTCACCACGCAAGCAACTCACCTTCTCGGAAGTGACCCGATGACCCCCGCTTCGGCAGAAACCATTTTCGATACTCCACTCCGCATGTTAGCTGCGGCGCGGGAGATGACTTTGCCGTCGACCCGTCTGGCTGTGGCTCGCCTTTTGGTCGCGTTCTGCTTTGTGTGGCCCTACTTCAACTATGTTCTGGTCGATTCCGACAGTCGGGTCGAGATCAACTTCCTGCCGGTCTTTCTGGCTGCGCTTCTATTGCCCGAAGTCACACTTCGCGAACCGCGATCGATTCTGCTGGCTCTTCCCGTCTTTTGCATGCCATTGATCGGTGGTAACCCAGTTGCATCCCTGCGCCTGGCAACCGGCATCGTGCCATTTCATTTTGTCCTGAATTTGACGCGGCATCTGCGCGACAAGGGATGCGATCTCTTTCCTCCCAATCTCGCCTATCGTGCTCTGCAGTTGCTCGTCTGTTTCTGCGTCGCGCAAACTGTGGACGTGCAGTTCTTCCCTATTCTCCCCGGCTGGCTCACAGATGCGCTCGTGAACATCCTGCCACGCTACTCAGGTATGCCATATGACGAATTTGGAATCCGCGGCGTGCAGGGATGGGCATCGGAGCCGTCCGGAGCAGCAGTCATGGGCATCACCTACGCTCTGGTGGCGATCGTCCAGCGGCCATCGCGGCGCTGGTCGGCTCTGGCCTGGTTCGCGGCGCTCGCCGCCCTGAACAAATCTGTGTACGTCCTGATGTTTCTCGTGCTGTTAAGCCTGGCGTGCCTGGCGACCATCTCACGCCGACGCCATGCGCTGCTCGCTTCGGTCCCCGTCTTTCTGATCGTTGTTTTGCTCATTGCGCGCTCCGCGCGGCTTGTGGATCTGCACTCGGACCTGATGATCAACGGCGCGAGCAGCAGCACCAACAATGAAATGGCGCGCATAACGCAGATCCTCTCTCCACTCGCACAATTCCCTCGGCTGTACGAACCTCCCGTACTCTTTGGAGGCATCGTGCTCGAGCCCATGGGGCTCCTGCCGCTCGTGGCGGGGTACGGAAGCATTCCGGGGATCGTGTGGTTGTTCTTCATCCTGCGGCGAAACTTTCCTTTGCATCGAATCCCTTTGCGTCCGCTGGCGCTCCTGGCTGGAGCAGTCCTCCTTGTCTTCACCGCACCAGACTTTGTCCCCGCTGTTGCGGCGTTGGCTTTCTTCATGGTTCCAGAAAATCGCGAAGGCTCGTCGTTTGCCTCGCCAAGCGGAGCAACGCCATGAAGACCCGCCGCGACAAGCCGGATGCGCCGGAGCCCCTGCTGGCCCAGTCGAGAGAACTGATCCTTAGCAAGACTGAATAAACCCATCCGCACTTTGGCAGGCAATCTGTGAGAGACGGCGTTGGAGGGATAACATCATGCCGTTAGTCTCAATCGTCACACCGGTTTATAACGCAGCGCGCTGGCTACCGGACACGCTCGCTTCGGTCCGCGCGCAGACCTTTCCCGACTGGGAGCACATTCTGGTCGATGATGGTTCGACGGACAACTCCATCGAAATCATCGAAGCCAACGCCCGGGAAGACGCCCGAGTTCACCTGCTGCGAACCCCGAGTAATCTGGGGCCCTCAGCGGCGCGCAACTTGGCCCTCGATTCCTCGCGCGGCCGGTTCATCGCGTTCTTTGACGCTGACGATCTTTGGTTGCCCGAAAAACTTGCACGTTGCATCCAGTGGATGACGGAACACGGCTACACATTCATCTATCACGATTACCGACACATCTCGCACGACGGTGCCCGCGTCGGACGGCTAGTTCAGGGGCCGGAGGAGTTAAACATGCGTACCCTGCACACGCGCCGCGGTACGGGAGGCTGCTTGAGCGTCGTCCTCGACCGCGAGAAGGTTCCCCATCTCCGATTTCCTGCCGTCTCGCCTTTGCATGCCGAGGATTTCTGCCTCTGGGCACTACTTGTCAAACAGGGATATACGGGGCACCGCCTTGCCGCCGATCTTGGCCGTTACCGTCTTTCTCCAAAAAGCCGATCGTCCAATAAACTCGCCTGCGCGGTGAATGCCTGGCGCCTCTATCGCGAATTCTCAAGGCTCTCATTCGCCCGTGCCTCATTCTGGTGGATGCAGTATGCGTGGAACAGTTTCTGGCTCTATTGCCATGCCCGTCCACGATAACGGTGAATTCGTGTCTTTAATTCCTTCCAAAGCCGGTGAGGTTCGTGAAATCGGCCACATCTCGACCGACCGGGGCGCTCCGAGGGATGGTGACCGAATATACGTAGGCCAGATCTGAATTTACTGCAGGGCGGGGCGCTTCGCACCGGCCTTACTTTTTGTAATGATGGGATTCTCAAAATCGTGAAGGCGCTACAAGGTCAGAGTTTGCTTACTCGGGCGTCAGAACGTCCTGTCAACGCCAACTATCCGTCTGAGAATCCGACAGTCGCACGGACTTCGCCGATCGTGTCGATCAAGCGATTATGTAACTCAGAGTAGGTGCAAGATTGGCTGGTACTCGGTGATCAAGGCAGACCACCGGCGAAATGCAGCCTGATCGGCCGTATCGGAGAGCCGGAAAGAGTTCGGTGCGCCGTCGTCGAAGTGGTCGCCTCAATCCTGCTTGGAGCTGGCTGGCACCGCCTGCAAACTCGGCCGGAACTGGAGGAGTTTCGGCCTCTCAGGCACCTGACAATCTCTGATAGCCATGGAAACAGAGGCAATACGGCGAGCAGTGCAAGCAAAGTCAACACGACCCGTCTGAAAGGAACATTCACCGGAAACGTTCCTCAAGGGGAGCAGCCATCTTACTTACTCTCGCATAATATAGTGATAACCCGAATCATATGGCAGTAAGCTATAAGGCATGACAGGATCCAGTGCGCCGCGCCGGGACGTCGCAGCCATGCAAGAACGCCGCCGCGCCGCGCGGTTGTTTGCCGCCGGCAAGCGGTCACAGGCCTGGATCGCCCGTGAACTCCACATCAGCCGTCAAAGCGTGAGCCGATGGTTCGAGGCATGGCGGCAGAATAATCCGGATTGGATTCGCGGGGCAGGGCGGGCCGCCGGCCGAAATTGGACGGGGCGCAGTTCAAGCAGGTGGACGAGGCTTTGCGCAAAGGCGCGCAGGTCCACGGTTTCGGAACCGATCTTTGGACACTGCCCCGCGTGGCGGCGGTAATCGAGCGGGCCACGGGCGTTCACTATCATCCCGGCCACGTATGGAAGATTCTTGCCGCTCTGGAGTGGAGCCTGCAACGACCGGCCAAGCGAGCGCGGGAACGCAATGAAGAAGGACGGCGGATCTGGATGGCGGAGCGGTGGCCGGCAATAAAAAAAACGCCCGGCGGCGAAGAGCCTGGATTCTCTTCCAGGACGAAAGTGGAGTCTCGGAGCGGCCAGCCGTGAGCGACACTGGGCGAAGACTCACATACCCGGAGGCCGCTCTGAACTCCCCGCGGCGGCAGGATCGAAGTCTCGGCCGCCTGCGGGAACTTCACGACGGCTGTGCGCTGCGAACTGCCCTATCTATTGCCATTTGAGCTTCCTTGCTGCTTCTGCTGCTTCGACCCCATTGCCGCCATGCGGTCCCAGGTCGGCTGCAGTTGATCTGGATCGCGGATGCAGTTGATCCAGACGAGACGGATATCACCGGGAAAGGGAACGTTTGCGAATTTGCGATAATCCTCGGGCAACGGTGGACCCCCGGGAGTTCCCGCCGGAGGAATCACCTGGGGGAGTTGAAAGGCATACATGCTGCCGCCTGCCAGGGCTTGATGCGGAAACGCGAGCAGCCAGACACAGTTGTGACTCTCCCGAATCAAGTTAACGGAGACGATAGCCCACTGCCCGCCATCTCTGGGGACAGCCTCCTGACAGTTCCAGAATTGCGCTTGCGGAACATACACCGTGGGATCCGAAAAGCTATACGGATCGATCAGAACATGTGTCAGACCGCGCTGCCGGACGAAATCCTCCACTTCGAGAAGACCCTGGTTCCAGTCGAGATTCGAGTCGGCCACTAAGAGGTAGGCTGGACGGCCCAAGCTTAACGAGTTCAAGAATGGAAGGTAGTAGGGATAGGCGCGGACCGCTGTCACAACCGATGCCAGCGCCAATGCGACCGTGAGCCAGAGGCCGGCGGTCGCGGCGGACGAGCCTGCGCTTCTCAGTTGACTCAGCGCTCGCGGCAGCGGCGCCAGCAAGAGTATCAGCAGCACTATCGACACTAAGAAATGACGGATGGTGAACTGGAATCCACTGAGCGTGCACGCAAAGGTGAAGACCACAAGGAAAATCCATAGCGCTCGCCAATGCAACTCCATCCCTTCGGGAATCACGACGAGCCGTACCGGACGAAACCTGGCGACAAGGCCGACGGCCAGAGCGAGAACCAGCAGAAAAAGAAATGCCAACGGGGATTTCAGCAAGAATAGAAGCGGAAAGTAAAACCACACGCCGTGCGGGTACCAGTGCCCGAGAATGTAAGCAGGCGGCTTGCTGGTAAAGGCGAATAGCGCCAGGCCGCGCAGGTAGATCCACGGCCCCATGAGCGCTCTGCGAAGGAGCAGTGCCCCCGCGTTGTGTCCAAGAAAACCAAGAGAGTCGGTAGGCTCATTGAACGAGAGAACAAAGTAGACGGAGTAGACGACCAGCGCTGCGAGTACGATGCCTTTCGTGAGACTTCGCCAGCGCAGACGGCGCCACCTGCGAAGCTCTGTCTTGTCTGCTGGCTGAT
>JBEKKL010000045.1:0-36406 GCA_050010735.1 Occallatibacter sp.
CAGATCGGTTCCAGAAATGAATTGGCGAAACGAAAATAGAGAATATTCATGATCGCTTCCTTTCCAAGGAAGTGATCAATGCGGAAGATCGAGCCTTCAGGAAACACCGCGTGCGCAACCTGGTTTAACTCGCGCGCCGAGGCTAAATCGCGTCCAAACGGTTTTTCGACAATCACTCGCGCATTCTCGGCCAGGTTCGCGGCTCCCAGTCCTTTGATCACCGTTTCGAAGAGAGCGGGCGGAATTGCCAGATAGTGCGCTGGACGCCGCCCCCTCCCCAGCGCCTCTTTGATCGCCGTGAACGTATTGCTATCCGCATAGTCCCCGCTTACGTACTTCAGCCGCGACAGAAGGCGTTGCAATGCGCGTTTGTCATCGATCACGCACGCTCGCTTGATGCTGTCCGTTGCACGCCGCTGCAGCCGCTCCAGGCTCCACTTCGGAAAGGCAACGCCGATCACCGGAACCTGGAGTACGCCGCGCTTCACCATCGCATAGAGCGCCGGGAAGATCATCTTGTGCGCCAGGTCGCCGGTGACACCGAAGACCACCAAAGCGTCTGATTGGGAATTTGCCATCATGGGTCTGCTTTCAGGGCAGCAGCTTTCTGCTCATGGCCGCCGAATTGGAATGCACAGCTTCCGAATGAATATCGCACACAACCCAGTGGTGGCCGGCCCAAGACGCTGCACTTACCGGCTCCCATCCTGCCCATGCCGACCATACTCAGTTGCATGGAATTCTCCCGATTACGATGTTTGATGCCAGCTCCGGAACAATTGCGAGTTATTGCTAGATCCCACCGCACACTGCTCACCTGATGCAGGCGGACCGTAGGCACTGTCAAGGTTGGCGCAGCATTGTTGTGAGGCAACAGGAACAAGAATATGACGCCGATATTTGCGACTTGCTCTCACCGCGGCGAGCGCTATGGTTGTTTGGTCGCCGCGGCGGTGACCTGGGCTGGCCGGCTGGCATCGATTGTGGATGAGCTCACAGCCGGTGCAAACTTGTCCGCCGATATCTCGGTGCCGGCCGGATAGATGAGAATCTGGATCGAGCCCCAATCTGCTTCGAGGTTGGTGCCTGATTGTTTACCCATCCCTAACGTCTTAAGCAGGCTGTCGTCAAATCCGAAGTTCTCGACCAGATACTCGCGGATCACCATCGCCCTGGCTTCGGTGAGAACGAGATCCTTCTGGGTATCGCCAGCCATGCCATTGGAGACCACGACGACGGCGACTCCGAATTGATTCTGTGCCAGAAAGTCACCGGCCGCCTTAAGAATCTTCTGGTCCCTAATCTTGGCCGAATCACGACCATCGAAGAGCTGCTTCGCAGTGTAGGTAAATGTCTTCTCAGGCCCGGCCTGCGGCAATCCGCCGATTTTGTTCGCCACCAAGTCGGCGGAGTCCTCGTATCCGCGCTTCTTGAAATAGCCGCTCAAGAAAAAGTTGTGTTTCAAAGCCTCCATGTTCTCCTCGAAATCCGTTACGCCGGTCTGCGCGTGCATCATCGTGTCATGGAGTGTGGCTGTCGTCTCTTCCAAGTTGTTATAGAGTTGCTTATCGTTCACGAGCGATCCCACACTTCCCTGTCCCGAGTCAATCTTGGCGCTAATCGAGTTCAGATGGGCAGTGGCCAGCGTTGTGTTGAGAATGGCCTGTTGGCTGCCATCCAGGATCGCGTTCGTCTTCGCAAGCAGTTCTCCCAATTCCAGGGGCGGCACACTTTGGATGGTCTCGCCGTCCTTCACTTCAGCTTGTCCGGCAGATCCAAACGAAATCGCCACGTATTGATTGCCCAACATCCCCTCGGTTTCAATTGAGGCTACAGAGTCCCGCTTGATGATCTCCTGCGTTGATTTGTCGAGATCCATATCGACCGTAACCCTGTCGCCCGGCTTGTGCGGTAGCTCGATGCTATGCACAGTTCCGCTGTGAACCCCGGCCACCTGCACGTCAGCTCCCGCAGCCAGGCCCGCGACATTGTCGAATTGCGTCTTGAGTTGGTAGGTCGAGCGAAACAGATATTCCTTGCTCCCGATCACGAAGACACCGGCGGCTAGAATTGCCAGCGTCGCTACGATGAATGCTCCCAACCTCGCCACTCTCGACATAAGTCCCTCCTACCTACGATTGCTTCAGAAAGTCCCTTACAAACGCGATGTTGCTTTGTTCAAGATCCTCGAATGTGCCATCGATCACCACGTTGCCCTCGTTCAGCAGGGCCAGACGGCCTGCTATGGTCTTGGCGCTATGCAAATCGTGCGTCACTACGATGGACGCCATCTGCCGTTCTCTCTGAAGCTTGAGAATCAATTCGTCGATTTCGCCGGAACTGATGGGATCGAGGCCAGCTGTAGGCTCGTCGAGCAGCAGAATCTCCGGCTCAAGAGCCAGCGCACGCGCAAGGCCTACGCGCTTTTGCATTCCTCCTGAAATATCCGACGGCATCTTCTCAAAATCGCCGCTCATCCCCACCTCCGCCAGCAATTGAGTTACCCGGTCTGAGCGCTCAGATCTCGACATCTCTCTCCGATGGTGCTCAAGGGGAAAGGCCACATTCCCGGCGACGGTAAGCGAATCGTAGAGCGCAGCTTGCTGAAACAGGAAGCCCATCTTCTTCCGGATCTCTCCCAAGCGGTCGAGAGCCAAGCCGGCGATATCCTTGCCATGAATGCGAATCGATCCCGAGTCTGGCGTATCGAGGCCAATGATGAGTCTCAGCAGCACGCTTTTCCCTGTACCGCTTCGCCCGAGTACCGCCAGGGTTTCTCCCTGCTTCACATGCAGGCTCATCCCGTTGAGAACTCTCTGGCTCCCAAAGGATTTGAAGACGTTCTCAACAGCAATGACGGGCACAGGACTGTCTTGCCCGGTAGCCGCTTGCTTCGTCGTAATGTCATAGGCTGTGGCCATATTGGTTTCGTGAGCCCTTGCAGGCAGCAGTTAAGAAAAGAAAACGAGGATGAATTTCACCATGACAACATCGGAGAGAATCAGGAAGAGCGAGGCCAGCACGACCGAGCTAGTGGCTGCGCGGCCAACTCCCGCGGCCCCTCCGCGCGTGCGCATACCTTGAAAGCACGCGATGAGCCCGATGATCAATCCATATACAGCTGTCTTGAAGGTCTGCGGCAGGAAAGCATTGAAAGTGGCGCCACTAAACCCGCTTGAGATGAACTGGTGGAACGAGAGCGGCCCGGCAAGAGATTGCGCAAACCAGCCCGTCAGCAACGCGCATGCATCGGTGGCGAGCGTCAGCAGCGGCAGCATCACGATGCAGGCTAGTATTCGTGTCGCTGCCAAAAGCCTGTAGGAGTTGATCGCGGATGCCTCGATGGCGTCGATCTGCTCGGTCACTTTCATCGATGCCAACTCCGCGCCCATGCCCGCGCCCACGCGCCCGCTTACCACCAGCCCGGTAATCACTGGACCCATCACCTGAACGACGGAGTACACGAGAGTGGCGGGAAACATCGATTTGGCGCCAAATCGAGCGAGACTGTAGCGGGCCTCCAGCGAGATCACAATGCCAATTGCGGCACCCGCCATGGCAACTAGCGGCAGAGATTTCGAGCCAACTTCGTCGAGTTGTCGAATCAGCTCGCGCCATTCGTACGGGGGCGTTATCGCGGCTGTCAGAACGCGCCACGAAAAGATCCCCAGTTCTCCGAACCACTCGAAGAAACCGTTGAACAGGCCGACGACAGCGTTCGCAACTGAGGACAAGGAGACGCTCCGCCGTGCCGGAAGCTGAAGGCTTATGTCTGCAGCGGAAGGAAATCCATGACCGCTCATTGGTTCGGACCTGGAATCGGGGAGCCGTGCGCATTGTTCAGACGCATGCGTGAAATCGGGGTATGGAGTCCCATATAGAAGAACCCCAGTGCAATGTTGCCGCTCATGTATTCCAACAGGCTGTAGGTCCCAATGCGGACCGCATCCTTTGCCGCGAAGCGGTTCGGATACAAGCTGTAAATCACGGTCATGGAACCCGCGTAGGGCGCGTTAAGCGCGGAGAAGACCAGCGCTTGCATTCGCGGCATCTCTGGAATTGCTGCCAGGGCCGCCGTAGCCAACACCGGGAGCATCGCCCGATGAATCCTCGCGCCGTAACCTTCATTTCTGGATCGGCAAACGCGCCTTCCAGACACACCATTTCGGAAGGCCGACCCGAACGCTGACTCAGAGATCCACTTGGATGACCTCATCGTCTCTCCTTTGATCGGCGTCGTCCATCTCCGGCACCGCTCACGCCGCGATTGAACTGCCGCGTCGTTAGCTAGGCCTCCAGTAATGTTTGCAGAGTGGAGGACTCAAAGGATGGTCATATTTGATCGCAGTCGCAAGTTGCCTTCTGCAACGGCCGCACTAAACAATCAAGGCAAAGCTCGTTCCGTCCGGGCAAATGGTCCACTCGGCACTTGCCCAAAAGAGCACAGTCTTTGCTCTAAAAATCCGGGATGATTCAAGAAACCAGTTCTTTCCACGGTTCGCCGAGGAGCATGCCATGCCTGAAGTTCATGCTTTCCCCTCCATCCCCACGAAGATCCTGCTGCCCATCGACTTTAGCCTATCTTCGCAGGCTGCGTTGGAGATGACCGCTGACCTTGCGAAACACATTCACGCGGAACTCTATCTGGTGCATGTGATCCCGGTGTTTCCCACCTCAACACTTCCTGACTTCGTCCCCGAAACCAAGTTCCTTCAGGATGTAAGGTCAGTTGCGGAGCGGCATCTGGCCAAGTGCCATGCAGTTCTTGCGGCCAGGGGAGTCAAATCGAATTCCAGCGTCGAGGTCGGAAACGAAATCGCCGGGAACATCATGGAAGTGGTGGAGCGAGAGCATATCGATATGGTGGTGATCTCCACGCACGGTATCTCTGGCTGGCATCCTCTGGTCTTCGGGTCGATTGCCGAAAAGGTCGTAAAACTCGTGCAGTGTCCCCTCTTGCTTCTGCGTTCAGCCAATCCTGGCGACCATACGAAGACTCAGTCCGAGCATCCCGGGGAATGGTGGTAGAGAAAATCGTCGCGCCCATCGCCATCCATTTTCCGTCCCTCTGCGCCATCAGTATGCGCTGGCCGTTCGCACTCGTAACGTAGCCGTTATTACCGGATGCACCGCCCTCCAGGTGTGCTGCGCACAGAGCAAAGAGTTTCAGATCCGTGACTGATGTTTCGTCTTTGCCGAAGATGCGATTACGCTGGAGCAGGCAAGGAAGGTGCGGGTCGCCGATGATGTCTTTCGTGATGGAGTAGCGGCCATCGGCGTCCGCACCAGCAGAATTGACGGGAAGTGGTTGCTATTCTACAGCTGGCAACCGCGTTGGAATAACTGCAAGCGGATTCAGAGACAGAGACTTTGCTCGGGTTCGGTCTTAGCTGAATGCTACCGATCAAAGTGGTCTACTGTGACCAGACAGATGCCTCTGCCATTTCATAAGATGCTGCTTAGTGGAGAGGCTGGGCGATTGCTCCAAGGGTCGGTGTAGCTTCTCCTAAATAAATGAGGTTGCGACATGGAAACCGTATTGATTGTTCTTGTGGTTCTGTTCTTGCTCGGCGGCGGTGGTTGGGGATACTCGCGCTGGCGCCGCTAGATCCCGTGATCGCAGGGATATGATCGGAAAACGATCAGTAGCTGCGGTCACGTACTTGAATGCTCGTAAATAGAAACCCCTTCAGCATTGTCTCGTGGCGGTTGATCATGCAGAACAGCGCTTAGCCGCGATTTATGAATCCGGATGCGGCCGTTGTATTCGATAAATCCCAATTTGCGGAAGCGATTCATGAAGAAGCTCACGCGGGATCTAGTGGTGCCGACCATCTCTGCCAGAGTTTCCTGGGTGATCCTTGGAATGTATGGTTCCGGTTCCCCCAACTCGCCGAACTCAGCCATCAACAGCAGAATCCGCGCTAGCCGTTTCTCGCTCGAATTGAAGAGTTGATCGACCAGATCAGCCTGAACGCGCATGCTACGTTCCAGCATGAACCTCAAAAAGAGATCTGAGAAGCCATGCTCATCATGCATCAGGTGGATCATTTCGCGCCGGCTGATTTTTAGGGTTGTACAGGCGGTAACAGCAGTGGCCGTCGCCAAACGCACCCCAGCCGAAGTCGCAAGTGACTCTTCTCCCACAAAGTCGCCGGCAGAAAGAAGTGTGATCGTAGCTTCCTTCCCGGTTTGGGAGACCACGGTGACCTTTGCACGGCCATTTTGAAGATAAAAGACCGAGTCCGCCGGATCACCCTGCGAAAAAAAGACATCCTTCGCCGCCAATTGGGTGGTTCTTCGCCCCAGGCCGGCGCTCGCCAGGAAGGCGGCGGCATCGAATCGGGGCTTGTCAAGATCAGCCATCGGTGGGCCTCCCGTGGTTGCGTCCTTTGAGGGACGATAGCCGGCAGGTTCTCGCCCGCAATCGCCATCAGGTTGAAAAATGGAGATGTGTTCACCACTTACCCTCATCTACGAACGCAATCCTGTGATGCTCGATGGCCGCCTTTCAATTCCATCAGCGTCGGGGGAGGCGCATCTCGCCATTTTCAATCGTCTCACCGGCGCAGGAGGCGATCTGATCAATTCTGACCACTTTTCGGGAAATATTTCAAGTACCTTGGTTAGTAACGTTAAAATGGAGCTTCGAATTGCGCCGAATCTCATCAGTGCGGCAGCCGGCAAATAATGCACTGCGATAAGACCCTTACGCAAAGAGAGAATGGACCGATGCTTCCTCGACACAAGATACGTGATCTGGCCCGCAGCCTGGTTGCTTCGGAGGCGGATGCGACTACAGTCTCCCTGCAAACCGAACCTGCAACAGTCCGTGTCTATGAGAGGCTGCGCCGACAGCTTGGCGCATCCGTCGGAGTTGATGGTTTCCAGACGCTCGCTTCTCGTGCGCTGGCTCTGGCGAGGTCGGAATCTCCCCGTCTAGACGCCGTTCAGATTACAGCGAATGGAGACTTGCGCGGTCTCGGTGAAGTTGAATCCCAGGCGGAGGAGAACGGCGATGCCGGAATCGTTCTGATTGCGCAGTTGCTCGGGCTGTTCCTAACTTTTCTGGGCGAGGCAACAACGCTGGGTTTGATCGAGGATTTACGCCTTCAGGTTGATGTCAGGACAGAGCCGGCAACGACAACAGCGGATACGACAGTCTCAGGCGCCGATGAAGCGGCGATGAATGTGACTTTTGAAGACCTCTTGCTGGAAATTGACCGGCTGAGGAGCGTAGGTGAACACATTGAAATCCTGGCGGATAGACATCCCGGGATGGAAGATGGGCTTATGAGTGTTGCCGGCAACCTTCGCAGTATCGCTACGGTTCTGGACGTCTTCACGCTCATTCGAAGCAAGGCTGGCGGGTCGCAAGATGCGCCGGACCTGCAAACGAATCGCTATATGAATTGAGTTTCGCCGGCGTTCCTTCGAGATCAAAATCCTTTGGATTTTGATCGGGATGCGAAACAGCTTAACCGCGGGTCATCTGCGAGAATAGGTAATCGTAGCCCTGATCTTGCCGCGGAGCGTGTAGTGTATATCGGGATTTTCCGTCAGGAGCGAAGCGGCGTTGAACATGACCCCTCTCCCTGAAATGCGAGCTTTAGCCCAGCGGCTTCTCAGCTACGAAGCCAAGGGGGGCAATGCCTCCGAGTCAGTGGGGTCTTCAACCCTCCGTGTCTACGAGAAGATGCGCCAGAGTCTCGGCGAATTAGCTGGAACCGCCGGCTTTCAGGCGCTAGCCTTTCGCGCATTAACGCTGGCGAGATCGGAAGTTCCCATCCTTCGCGCGGTTGAAGTGACGGCGGATGGAAGTCTCAACGGCATGAGCGCGATTGAGCCTCCGACCAATGTCGAGAGGGATCGGATTCACGAGGGCGGAGTCATCCTCATTTCTCGCCTGCTTGGGCTGCTTCTCATTCTCCTTGGCGAAGCTTTAACGATGAACCTGGTACGAGACATGTGGCCGGATGCAGCGCACGATCATTTCAATTCCGAGAACGGGAGAAAAACGTGAGCGCACAAGATAAAGTGGAGATCAATAAGCTGCCAACCGGAGTTCCGGGTCTCGATGACATTATGGGCGGCGGTCTTCCAGAGTTCTCCTTCAACATCATCGCGGGTGCCCCCGGAAGCGGGAAGACGACGCTGGCGCACCAATTCGTATTCGCCAATGCGACGCCTGAGCGCCCTGCTCTCTATTTCACCGTCCTCGGCGAATCCGCCTTGAAGATGCTGCGATACCAGCAGCAGTACACATTCTTTGATCCGGCCAAGCTGCCGGAGTCCATCCGTTTTATCAACCTGAGCCATGTCGTACTTGAGAAGGACCTGGGCGCCGTCCTCGAGGAGATCACCAAGGAAGTTGAAAAGACCAATGCCGCCGTCGTCGTAGTTGATTCCTTCCGCTCCATGGTGCGGAAGCCGCACGGTGACATGGATCTGCAATCCTTCATTCAGAGGTTGGCCCTGTTTCTGGCCAGTTGGCAAGCTACAACATTTCTGATCGGTGAGTATGCAGAGGACGAATTACGAGACAATCCCATCTTTACTGTCGCCGACGGGCTGTTCTGGATGCGCCAGACGGCAGAGCGAAATTCCGTTGTACGAAAGCTGCAGATCATCAAATTGCGTGGTCAGGCTTCCGTGCCGGGGTTGCACACCTTCCGCATAACGCATGCTGGAATCCAGGCCTTCTCACGCACGTTTGGGTTGACCGCGCGCGTCAAGAATCTGGTCGGCCAGCGTCGCCTCTCTTTCGGCGTTCCGGACCTGGACCGGATGCTCGATGGCGGCGTGCGTGAAGGCGACAGTATCCTCGTGGCGGGGCCTTCGGGAACAGGAAAATCCGTCCTTGCCGCCCAATTCATAGCCGAGGGCATAAAGGAGGGCGAGGCAGGAATCATCGCGGTCTTCGAGGAACGTCCACAAGCGTATGCGGAGCGGGCCGCCGGTTTAGGCTTGGATCTTGAAACGCCGCAGAATGACGGGAAGCTCACAATTCTCTATCTCCGTCCTCTGGACCTTTCAGTGGACGAAACCATGCATTCGATTCTCGACGCTGTTCGGAAGATAGGTGCCAAACGGCTGGTGATCGATTCCCTGGCGGGCTTTGAGATGGCTCTGTCGCCCGGCTTCCGCGCCGACTTTCGCGAATCCCTCTATCGAATGATCTTCGCTCTGACAGGAATTGGGGTGACGATTCTAAGCACGGTCGAAGTCGATGAGTCTTTTACCGAGTTTCCATTCAGTACCTACTCAATCTCTTTCCTTTGCGATGACATCATCCGGCTCCGGTATGTGTCGATCGATGATCAGCTTCGCAAGGTTATGGCCGTTATCAAGATGCGCGGCGGTAATCACGCCAAGGATATCCGTGAGTATGAAATCACTTCGAAGGGTGTTGTGATTGTGGACCAACGCCTGACAGGCTATCAGGGTCTTATCAGCGGACTTCCTGTACGCTCGAACCGGTCCCCTCGGGAGGTATGGTCCTCCAATGATTCAGAAACCAAGAAACAAACGTAAGCAAACGTCCGATGATCCAGAGACCGAGGCTAAGCTCCGCCTAGATCAGGAGCGCGATGTGTCCAACATCGAGCGCATGATTGTGAGCACCTCGCCCCTGCCGATGGCTGCATTGGCCGGATCTAACCAAATGCTGCGCTACGTCAACTCTGCCTTTTGTCGGCTGGCTTGCAAGACGAAAAGTGAACTGATAGGAATGCCTTTCGCAGAGGCCGTGCCTTGGGAGGGATGCCTTGCATTGCTGAACCACGTATATAGCACGGGAGAAATCACAATCCAGACAGAGCCGGAACGGACAGAAGCTCATTCGGCTCGTTGGTCGTACACCATGTGGCCCGTCAGAGGTGCAGAGGATCACCTGGTGGGAGTCATGATGCAAGTGACCGAGACCACGCAATTCCATCAGCGAGCGATCGCCATGAATGAGCAACTTTTGTTGTCAGGGGTGCGCCAACATGAACTCACGGAAACAGCAGAGAGGCTGAACGCGCAGCTGCAACTTGAAATCGCGGATCGGAAGAGGATAGAAGAAGCATTGGTCAATAGCGAAAAGTTGGCGGTGACAGCGAGATTCGCGTCAACCATGGCCCATGAGATTAACAATCCTTTAGAAGCAATGACGAATCTGGTATTTCTTTTGGCTCCTCTCCAAACCAGCTCCAAGGCACGAGCTCACATCGCCACACTAGAAGAACAGTTGCAGGGTCTGCGTCGCATTACTGCACATGCCCTCAAGTTTCACCGGGATGGCAACGACCCGGCGGAATTCAAATTGGATGCGGTGCTCCGCGAAGTAGCGGACTTTTATCAGCTTCAGGCTGAGAGGCAAGGAGTTGTTGTTCATCAGCGATTTGAGACGGATGGAACCATTTTGGCTTTCAGAAGTGAAATTGTTCAGGTCGTGACGAACCTGTTGCTCAATGCGTTTGATGCCACGCTCCCTGGCGGACAGGTCATCATTCATCTATATCCTGCTCCACGCTGGCTCTGTGAAGTCCATGCTTCATCTGGTTATTGCCTCTCGATCGCTGATTCCGGCATCGGCATTACACGGCAAGATCGGGCCCGAATTTATCTGCCTTTCTTCACCACAAAAGGAGAAAGAAGAACAGGTCTCGGTCTGTGGGTGAGCGCGGGTATCATCAACCGCATTGGTGGTTCGATCCGCGTGTGGAGCACGTGCCGGCCAGGCCGTTCTGGCACTTGTTTCTCTGTCTTCCTGCCCGCCAAACAAGTCGCCTTCACACCCTCCCGGTTACGCCAGAGTACCCGTTTTCAATGATCTCGGCTGCTCTGGCCCGGTAGATCGCGGGATCATCCGGCGCCCAGGTTCCCAGTCCATCGACATATCGATTGCACATGCAGAAGGCCGCTGCGATCAGCACTGTGTCGTGGATCTCCTACTCGGTCGCTCCTAACTCGCGCGCCGCAGAAACGTCTTCCGCTGTTACATGCTTTCCACCGAGTTGGACTTTACCATCGATGTTGAGCAGGGCTTTCAGCTTGGGAGAAATCTCTGCGCCTTCCCAATCGGTTTTTACTTTGTAGACTGACTTTTCGTCGTTGCCCATTCACCCACGGAAGCCATTGCCCCTTCGGCTTCCGATCTCCCGAAGAAACTTGGGCTGAGAAGGCGAAGATGTATTACTCTATCTCGAGACCCTATCCTTGGATATAGTCGGCGGAGCTGACGTAGCAACGATCTGGTCCATGGGTAGTTCCAGCGCGAATAGCGAGGCTGTTCCATGGTCCGCATGTACCCAGATGCCGTGGAACGCCTCCTGCAACTCAGGGTGCATCTTCAACAGTGTCGACATTACCGCGGTCAATTGCCCCCGCGCAGAGACCGCATCGCGCAACTGCCCTGCCTGGGCTCCATCAGGTGTGTAGTGAACGTCCAGATCAAGCCCTCCCAACTCTGTCGATGTATCAATCGCAGTCACGGTAATCAACTCGCCCTGCGCATAGAACGTCATCGCTGTCTTTCCTGGCAAATCAGTGGGCCGAATCTGATCAGCCTCATGCTGCAGCTTTTCCAGGTTTGGGCTGGAGAGGAAATCCAGTGGGTCGAGAAGATCGGTGGCGATGCGGTAATAGAACCACGCATTCCAGTCCGACTTTGTCTGTGCGTACTTACGAGCCGCCACCCAATACCACAAGCCGTCGTGGCCTCCCGCGGTCATCGGCTTGACAAATAATCCCGCCAGCAGCCAGCGACCATCGGCGGATTTCGACAAGATGAGGGAAACCTGCTGCGGACGCGGTACGCCTGTCGCATGGACCATGGACAATACGTACGTGCCGGCTGGCAGAGCAGGAAAGCTCAGAGCCACGACAGGGGATCCGCAAAAAAAATCGGTTTGAGTAGCAGCTGTGAACGCTGTGCCTGCAGAATCGACCGAAGCGTCCAGCAGGTAAAGTTCATCCACGGTTATTGTGGCAGGTTGCACAAGGGGTTGTAGATGGCCTATCGAACTGGTGAGCCCATCGAAATTCGCGGCCAGAGCGGGAGTCACATCGTTGCGAAGAACTTCGGTGTTATCCGTTTGTATCTGCGAGAGGATGGATCGGGTTGCATTCGCCAGTTCAGCGCGCTGAACCGATGTCATTTGCGATTGCGTTGTACAGGAAGCGGCGTTTGAGTGTGTAGCCTGCATTCCCGCCCAGATCAGAACCATGAATGCCATCGCACTTCTCGTTTTGGCAAATCTCAGAATCATCTAGGTGCCCTCATTGGAGTATGCTCTCCATCAGATGCTGCCCTCGATCCATAATCTCGTGAGCCATCGCGACAGAAAGCGCCGCTTCAGCGCGGCTCTGGATCTCCAGCTCGACCTCTCGTATCGGCAACGGCGCGATCACCGTCATGCAGCCGATCAGTTTGTTCAAGACGAGATACGATTTCCGGCTGAATTGGAGGAATTCAAGCGGGTATTCAGGCTTGCGCGCGCGTGCCTCCACCGGGTCCGCGTCGAGCAGGAAACTGATTTGCGGCTTGGGAACAAACCGCGCAATCATGCGCACGTACGTGCGCGTCAGCGCGTTCTCCAACCTCAGATTCGCAAGTTCGTCGTAAATAAACCGGTCGAAGATGACGACATCGGCGTCGGACCGTCGAGCCCTCTCCATCAATGATCGAGTTGAAACAGCGTCGGCTATGTAGATGCAAGGGCGCAGCAACGTCATCATCCATGAGTGAACATTCTTGTCTCGCCGGCTGATCGGCGCCTCAGGAGTTCCAACTCCCTTATCCCCCTTGAAGATCACGTGCGCAGCGCCTTCGCGAAGCCTTTTGAACCGGGCAACATCGTCCCAGAAACTAACCAGAGAGTAGCGCAGGCCCGCCTGCTGGATCTTGGCGCAAAGTTGCCGAATTTGCGTGCTCTTTCCCGCGCCGTCAATCCCTGAGAAGCTCACGAATTTGGTCCGCTTGTTTCCTTGATCTGCGCGCATCATCAGTCACCGTTGAACTTCCGCAGCCATCGACCGATCCATCAGCGCGGCTGGCTGGGGGTTGCATGTGTCAGCGCTACGACGGTCCCAACGGCGGCGCCGGCTGCCACAACCACGGCTATCCTAATAAGGAAGGTGCGCACTTGCCGCTGCTTCGCCGGGGCAATTGCCGCTCCGCTCACTTGCGATCCCGCAACTCCCTTTCCCCTCACTGCGGGGGCCGCGGCCGTGCCGACCGGTTGCGCAGCGCCATTCTGTTGTTGACCCTGGCCAGGCTGCGGAGTTCCGTTCGGTTCGTTCGAGCCGTTGCTGGGCGATTGTGCGACTTCCGGCGCATCCGGGAGTGTTGCGTCAGGGTGCTGGGAATCCACAACCGGCTTCCCGGTCCCGCTGTCGGGTCCAACTTCCTGCCCTCCATTGAAATCCGCACTCTGGGCCAGCTTCGCGCGAGCTGCTTCCTGCCACGGCGTTGCAGCTGCCTTGGCAGTGGGCGCGGCCAGGAACAGCAACAGACAACCGGCGATCTGTCTCTCTGTCAGCCATCCAGCGATTCTCATGCTCATTGTCCGATCCATACGCACTTTCTGCCTTGAAATGACGACGATCGTACTTCAGGCCGCATTTTCAGAAACCTGCCCATCCTCGCCCTGTAAGTACTCGATTGTGCCCAAGCCGGCGGAGTGCTGATGAAAGCTGTTTACCGCGTCGGAATTCGAGGCGAAGATCTGAAACAGGCGGTCCGCTCCGATCAGTTTAAGCACTACCAGGGCCGACGGAGACACCGCTGCGAGCCTGGCGTCCCCATTACGTTTCATGGCTTCTTCCAAGCAGGACAGAAGCAGGTGAAGAACTGGCATGTCCATTTGACTTAACCTGGAGCAGTCAAGCACGAGGCCAGGACGCCTATCGCTCATGCGATCCTGCATACTGCCCAGAAAGCGCCGTCCCTGGTCCTCGTTGGTTATCTCCGGAAGCTGCTCGATTGTTACTATTCCCCTGATCGCCATAGTAGCCCTCCTAGTTTGCTTATCTCTTGTTCTTAACTCACTGCTAAGGTTGAACGTTATTGGCTTCAGCCAACTTGGTCAGTGAGCCTGCTGGCGGCCCTCCCAACTGAGGTCGTTCTATGGAATTCTGTGTCAGTTCGCTGTAATCCCCAAAGATCCGCCTATATTCCGCCTTGGGATCGCGAACCGCCCGCGCCAATATGTGCTTCCCGTAGCGAACTAAGGTTGATAGGTTTGTCTTATACCAACAGCATTGGGTCATTCGCGGCGAAAAACCGCACATAAATCGAAGTTTCGAGAGTCCGGCTGGCGAAGAGAGCAACGCCGCTACCAGCCTATGATTGCCATCAAGAACTGTAAGTGGCCCTCGCTCATGAATGCCGAGAAGAATCACAGTGCCCAATTCACCTTCCCTGTGAGATAGTTGCTCTGCGAGGGTGGCAATTTTCGATAAAAACCGATTGTCAAGAGTGTACTGGCCGCTGCGTAAGCTCTCGGTAACCCGGACGACTGAGTAATTGCCCCGCGCCAGCGTTCGCCATTGGGACCGGGGAAATACTCTGATGAGGTCAAGGGCGTCTTCATTGATTTTCACTTCATGCCATTCGGTTTTGCTGGGGAGTTCCTCCCAGAGCGAACGGCGCTTGGCGAGCAGAAGCGCGCGGCGTTTTGCAATTACATCCGTGTGGTGCTGATTGGGTTCGGATATAAGTCCGGGCGCCCTATCCATGTCTTGAAAGTCGGGATGATTTAAGTCGCTGTTCAAGAATTCGGCAATCACTTGATCTTCTGTCACCGGCCGCAACAGGCGAACCGGAGAGGAATTTGTCGCTGACCGCAGGATCTTCGAGGAGGCCAAAGCGTCAATTAGAAACGGTATTGCCACAACGACGAAAAGAGCCGCCAGCACCGCCAATTGAACCAGGATGATCTGGCGCATTGATGAATGAAATTGGTAGATTCCTCCAATCAACATGCCGCTGAAAAGCAGTTGAATCCAGCTCGTGTTTGCAATCTTGTATGCCATCTCGAACGTGATGACCACCGCGCTTATTGAATAGATGACAGTTTTGAGAGCGTAAAGCGCTGAAAGGTAAGGAATGTCGTACTTTCCCGTGATTACGAATCCTGGACCAAGGATTGTCGTCCATAGAGCCGGGGGCGCGATCCACATGGCAAGAGCGACGAAGGAGCCGATACCCAGCACCAGCAAAAGCGGCGTGGCGATAAGGCGCAGATCATTTCGCTCCTCGGCGCGCGTGCCAGCCACAATTGGGAATGTGGAATTGATGACTGCTGCGGAAAGAACAAATATCACGCGGCCGACAAGTCCGACGGCCGCATAAAGGCCCGCCTCCTGCGCCGGGAAGATGTGTTTCACCACAATTAGGTCGCAATTGTTGATGAGCATCTGGCCCGAGTAGAAGAGCAACGCCTGGGCTATTTCGCGAATGCCATCCGAAAAGCGTAGCGGATTAGGCGTCGGCGCCGGCAACCGTCGGGTCATGGCAAAATAGGAGACGGCCATCGCCACAGCATTTGCCGCGACAACTCCTCGCACACCGAAGCCTGTTGCAACCAGAACGTATGATCCTCCGAGCCGGACTGCCCCTTCGATCACGAGACTCATGGCCAGGCAACGGAATCTGCAACTGCCCTGACAGTAACCGCGACGGGCTCCCAATGGAATATAGAAACCTGCGGCAATAGCAAGCATTGCGATCAGACTGGAATCGGGCAGATTTAGATAATCCGCGATTCCCTGCCGAAACAGAAGCAGCACCAGCGCAACGGAAATCCCGCATCCAATTGCACTGCGATGAAAGCATCGGTAGACCTCAGCCTTCGTCTCTGCGGATGGTTGCTGTGCCACCATCTTTGCCGCGACGATCTGAAATGCGAACGAGACGGCGGAGAGAAGCACGAGGAGCGAGTAGACGACCGTGGCATGGCCGAAGCTCTTAGGGCCCAGGAACCAGCCAATCACAATGTTGTAGGAAAGACTGAGGACGGTCGCAAGGCTCGAACCACTCAGCAATACCATGGTTCCAGAGACAATCCGGGAGTGTAATGTTCTTGCCATTTAGATAGACCATTCCCCGCGCTTCTGGCGCTCTCGTTCGTTGCGCCGAGAGCCCTACTGGAGTTAGCAGGCGCACCGCAATATCTACTCCGATGCCAAAATACATATTCTGGCTGCTCGATGTACCCGGTTGCGCCGCAGAAGTTTGTGCCGCGTCCACGACAACCCGGCAGTCGTCCCTTGCTTCTAAACAGTTTGAGACCATGTTGCAACGCATCTGCGGCACATTACTGCTTCTTTTTCTGCACGGGTGTTCCCATCCCGGCTCCGGCCAGATGGCGCCGCTGAAGTACCGGGCGGCCGGCAAGACCCCTGAAGTTCTTGCGGTTTACGAGGCGTGGTTCGGGCATCCCGCCCATATCTCTGTGAATTACAACTCCCACGATCCCGGAGTGATCAAAAGTCAGATTCGCCAGGCCCAAGCAATGGGAATCTCAGGATTCGTCGTGGATTGGTATGGTGACCGCGAACCGTTTATCGACCAGAGCTACGCGGTGATGCAGAAGTTGGCCGCGAAAAACAAATTTCATATCGCCATGATGTACGACGAATCTAATGAGGCCGTTGGGGCAACAGACGAAGCGATCGCGGATTTCAAGATGTTCCATGACGCTTATCTTTCTCCCAATTCGCCAGGCCATGATGCCTACCTGACTTACCAAGGCCGCCCTGTAATTCTCGTTTTTCCCAAGAGTTTGCGCACTGACTGGAGTAAGGTTCGCGCCTCCGTCAGTTCCTGGGACCCCGCGCCGCTGCTCATTGATGAGGCGCCTGCCGGTGCAGACGCTAACGCGTTTGACGGCTATTATCCATGGTTCTACATCGGTTCTAAGGGTTGGGCTGTCGACGGCGGCAATTGGGGGGAAGATTCCCTGACCGGTTTTTACCAAACAATGCGCGATAAATATCCCGACAAGATCATCGTGGGCGGCGCATGGGCGCAATTCAACGACAGTAAGGCTTCCTGGGGGCTCAACCGTCAAATTGCACCGCGCTGCGGCCAAACATTCCAAGACACCTTCAGTTTCTGGCGCAGAGTATTTCCAGCTGATGATCCGATTCCGTTTATATTGATTGAGACGTGGAACGACTATGAGGAGGGGTCTGCGGTTGAGCGGGGACTCCCCACCTGCAACGCCCCGGCCGCGACGAATAGCGCAAAGAATTAGAGCAAGGAATTCCCAGGCCTTACCTCGCAAATGCCTCGGGCTGAACCGCATTGCTCCCCTTTTGGATCGAAATGGCGCCCAGCTGAGCCGCCACTTCGGCAGGAGAGCGGTGAACTTGACTGATGAGCGAGAGCGGACGGTCGCGTACCTGATCGAACACACGGACAATGTATTCGCCCAACATGCCAACCGTTAAAAGCAACACGCCACCCATCAGGAATACTGCGCATTCGACGCCAAGGGCTGCGGCTCTTATCGCACTCGAGGAAATCAACGCCCCCAAACCAAGCAGGAACGCCACGAAGGTTGCCAGGCCACATAGCACGAAGCTGAGCCGAATCGGCTTGTAGCTGAAGCTCATGATCGCGTCTGTGGCGTATTTGATCCGGCTGATGAACGACAGCTTGCCTTCGCCGCCGAGCCGATCCTGCCGGTCATAGTAAACGATGGTGTTGCGATATCCGATCCACGCCCGCAATCCGGGCAGGTAGGGGTTCCTTTCGCCCATTGCGAGGATGGAGTCAACTGCTTTCCGATCCATAAGTCCAAATAGGCCGGCATTCAGCGACAGCGGATAATCGGAGATGGCTTTCAATGCCCGATAAAAGAGAGGGAAGAGCAAGGCCAGAATCTTTCGCCTTTCCTGACGGCTTCTGCGAACGGCTACGACAACCTCGGCGCCGCTTCGCCACGCATCAATGAGCTGAGGCACAACCTCCGGTGGATCCTGAAAATCCGCATCCATGAGAATCACGGCCCGCCCGCAGGCAGTGCGGAGACCGGCGAAGATCGCTCCCACCTGACCCCAATTGCGAGAAAGCTCCACCACCACCACATGGGGATCGAGCGCCTGAAGGTTTTTCAAAAGCTCAAGGGTCGAGTCGGTGGAACCATCGTTGACATACACCACCTCCCAATCTTCGACAATGCTCTTCAAGGCTTTGAATACAGCATCGTGAAATCGGAGGATGAGGTCTTCTTCGTTATAGACGGGGACAACTATGGAAACCATTCTCGACTCCTCGCTGCCGGCTGTGAGGGAGATTACTCGTGCTTGGCCTAAACTGTCTCCAGCCGTTTGTTTATTTACCATCCTGCGACTATCGATCCTTTAACCTGACGTTCTACTTGAAATCTGCCTGCATAACCCTTACTTTCCATCGAACTTCAGCGGGAGTCAGAACAACGATGTAGCGCGCGCTGACCGGCACGGTAGATACCGGCTTGTCATGATCGAGAATCTCTACGTTGTACTCCGCGTCGTCAACCAACTCAATGGATAGCCCCTCCGGTGAATAGAACAGAAACCGAATATGGTGGACGCGATCCTGAAAACGCGTATGGACTCCTGCTGTTGCTTGTTCGTCGATGGCATCCGCCAGCTTGTCCTTTGCCGTGCCAATAAAGTCCTCGTCAAGAAGGTTCGGCTGGTCTTGCTGAAACGCTACGTTCATCCCCTGCCAGGATTCAAGATAATCGCGGATTGCAGCCGCTTTAGTCTGATCTTCCAAAGGCCGCGACCCCTTCAGTTGGAAAGTGTCGACAGTCACCTCGGGCTGGGCGGCAGTTATGTCTGACGCCACTAGGATGCTCGCGCATAGCAATGCGAAATGCCTCAACATGTTCACTTGCTCCACCGGATTTGGTTGCCCAGAACTACTCCACTCGCCACGGTGAAGGTGGCTCCGTCGTGGGCGGGCATCTTAACGTCCGCAACGTCGCGCTTAATAGGTACATCCACCGTGGACTGACCGCCTGGATAAGTCTCAGTGAACGTAACGATCGTTCCGTCCGGCACGGGGTTTCCACTGCAGTCGCGCACCGGAGCGGTCTGGAGATCGAGCTTCTGCCCAGAAGGTTGGATGCTCATTTTCAGATCGCAGGGATCTCCCGGCACTTGGCGAATGATGCGGGCGCTCGTTACATCGCCGGCTCGCGCTACGAACTTGCTACTGCCTTGCTGACTCGTCGAATCCATCTCTGTCCATGCTGCTCCGGTTCGCGTACTGACCAGTTGCTTTTGCACGGCGCCGGACGGGCTGGATAACTCAAAGGACACTGAGGTCGAAGTGGCAATCAAGTTGTGATAGACATCGAAAACGTAGACCGCGCCAGTAATGCCGTCGTGCAAACCGACGGGAAGGCGCGAGGGTTTCGCCAGAAAGCTCAGGGTGGCCGGGGCGTTGATCGGCGTCACATCGAATGATCCGTTGCTTATTCGACCGGCTTGTGCGAGGACTACGACGTAATGGCCCGCATTGCAGATCGATCCTGCAGGAAAATACGTGGCGGAGCCCAATTGCACCATCCGTTTTAGCACCTGACTCGGACCAACGATGTACAAGGTTGCCTCTCCGCTTCCGCCGTTCTGGATTGAGAACGCGCTTCCTGCTTCGATGCTCTTGGGCAGGTTGAGGGTTTTGTCCTGTGCGTGCGCCTCCTGCATCATCGCCAGGAGAAGGCTTACGAGCAGGAATGCGAGGGTCGGCTTCACAGCGTCCCTCCAAAGCTGAAAGTCGCAACAACCGTGCGCTCGCTGCTGACGCCTTTGGCCACGTCTTCGGGGATTGGAATATTGAACGCGACCGGTATCTGTGGCAACAGCGCGCTGTCAATGTACTGGTCCGCGACCCATACCAACATTCCGGTTTTGTCGTAAAGAGTACTTATGACGTGTGCTACGTTCACAACTTGTCCGCTCTGATTGACGAGCTGACCAGTCAATGAGGCATTCGGCGCTGGATTGAACTTTTGGTCATCGATCTCGACGATGGGATCGGCTGAGGTCGGCACCAGAATCGCGAACGGCTTCATGTTGATGCTATCAACTTCAGACATCTGCGCGTCTGGAAACTGTATGAGAAATGGAGTGACCTGCTTGGGCAATAGAACGTGGGAGATCATGTCAAAGGAACCTTCCGTTGCAATTGCGGATTTGTCCTTTGCCTGCAAGGTCGCCGTCACAGACACATACGCGGGCACTACGTCATTGTTTAAAAGCTCTCCCATTATCAGGATTCCGTCGGCGCGCTGCACGGGATGCATGTCGACTATGCGGACCGATGGCGCATCCACGTCCTGCGCGCCCCAGTCGTCTCCCGAACCGCGGTAGATCACATCCCAGCGCAGATAATTCACGGGAATCACCTGCGGGGGAACTGTGGGCTGCTTAGTGAACGGCCAGTTCACACTCCAATCATGGCCATTTTTCACAACTTGCAGATTGCGCGTGTCTACTGACGTGCCAACTACGGTTGCCCAATCCAACTCCAGCCGGACATCGGCCTCATTCTCCGATGCATGGATCGGCCAAACCTTGAAGTGATCCAGCGTCGAATATGTGCGCAGATTCGTTGTGTATCCAGTCAGATCCAGTTCAAATTCCTGCTCGGTAAACTGGGCTTTATTAGCGAAGCTCTCATAGGCCTTTTGCCAGTCGTGAGCTTCGATTTCCTGACCCAGGTTCTGGACTGCATCCTCGGGAGTTGAAGATGTCGTGAGCAGCGTCTTTTGGGTAATAAAGGGGCGCGCGGCCTCCACCGGCCACACACAGCCGATTACAACCAAAAGCACGGTTGCAACGGCAAGTGAAAGCGCGAGGAATCCACCGTTTTTCACGACGCCACTCTCCAAGTGCTTACTTCGTCCTCGGCGACCGAATCTCCCGCCTCGATCTCACGCTCACGCGGTCTTCTTTCCGGAATCAGGAAGACCAGAATGGCCAGCACACTGCTTCCAAAAGGGAAAATACCCCACATCACGCCCTGCCAGTGCGGAGTTCTCTGCGCCACGTTTACCGGTGTGGCCGGGGGCACCCCATCTTTGCTCCAAACCGTGATGGTCTTGTCATCGAGATAGTCCACCGGACGCCAACCCGCAAAGGACAGCAGCGGGTCATAGTAGGGATCGGTCGAGAAAATCCATTTCAAGCCATATTTGTCAGCGTGGGTCATGATGGCGCGAAGAGATTCAAGACCTCCTGTGCCGAAGTACTTTGCTTGAGTCAACGAAGCGCCGCCGTAGCGAGTCAGTTCTGGCAAGAGGCGTCCGGTATACCATTCGCCATCGACGCTGCTTGCATCTGTCAGTACCGCCAGGCGCGAGATGCTGTTGCCGAATCCGAGAGTGAAATACCGGTATTGATCGTGACCGCCGCGATTGAGCCAATCAGCCACTACATCGACTTTGACATCCCGTGCATTCGTGATTCGATAAGTGCCCCACGCCACACCCATTCCGCAGGTCCATGCCGCCAAAATCGCGAGGACAGTGACCGCCCAGTAGCGATATTGGTCGACGAGCTTCACAGTCAGCAATCCGACAAACGGGAGCGCCAGCAAGCCCGACCAGTAACTGAAGCGCTCCATCGTGAGCACCTCGAACGCATGCCCTAGCAGCCAGTGTCCGAGAGGCGTCGTTCCCCCCAAACCGAAGATAAATGTCACCCAGAACCCGATCAGCAGGGGACGAAGCCGAACTACGCTCGCTCCGCGGATGAAAATGAACGGAATGGCCAGAATCAAAGCTCCGTAGGGAAGGATGAAGTAGTTGAGCCCCCACTGCGGACTGAGGATGAAATTGGCCCGGCTGGCGTGAGGGATCGTAGTCTGGTTGATCGGGTGGTGAAGCAGCGAAAGCCAGAACGGAAGCAGAACCACAGTGAGCGCCACACCCACCGCAAGTGTGATCGCGACCGTGCGGCCGATAACAAACCCTGCTGAAACCGGCTTGCCGTCCCGTCGGTCAAGCAGCGCGAGCGCGACAACCGGCAATGCAAAAATAAAAGATCCAAACAAAAGCGTCAGATGGTGGCCCGCAGCTGCCGCGATAAAAAGCACACTTGCCTTGATAAAAGCCCGTCCACTGCCATATCGGAGCCAGTCGTAAAGATAGGGAAGCGCCAGCAGATAGAGCGGCGCGGCGGTCGTAGTGGGCAACTGCCCGGCGTTGTAAACCAGAAAGCTCTCAGAACCGAGAAAGACGCTTGCCAAAGCCGCAATCGAGGCTGCACGCGGGTTGACCCAGAGCAGCGAAAACCGGTAGACGCCAATCACGAGAAGCAAGATGGCAGCCAGTTGCACTGCCATATAAGCTAGGTCCAATCCCATGATCCACGAAAGCACTGCAATCCAATAGTGCGGCATCGGGGGATATGTGGTTTGGGTAAAGCCTGCAAACCATTTTGTATTCCAGGGATCGAACCAGTGGTGGACGTAATGCGAAGAGAAGAAGATATGGAAGTTTGTGTCGTAGGACTGCAAAGGCAACTTCATAAGAAGGAGCGGCAAATGTACCGCCAGCGCAGCCATAAAGGCCACAGTGAGCGGGATCGGTCGCGCCAAACATTCGACGGGCTCAGATTTCTGCATAATTGACTCTTGAAGATCGTTTAACGCGAAGCACCAAACCAAGGCATCCGCAGTAACTGCGGCATTTCACGGCAAAGCCCCAAGCAGACAAATCCTGGAAGTCCAGGCAGCTAAATCGGTTCCAGCTAGTTCGATAGGAAAGTGTGGGGCTGAGGTTGCTTCCTGCGGATGAAGTTTATTTTTTATCGCTATGGTCGCCGAGCCCCCGGCAAGTTTGATGAGACAGAAAAGGGGCAACAGCATCAACCTGGCAGGCATCCAATTGAGCGAATGAATTCTATGCTGTGGTGACTTGCCTTTGCTTGCCAGATTGGGACTCTCGAAGGTCGCACTCCTATGCGCTTGGGCCGCACTTGCTTGCGTCGCTCACGCACAGACCTACCAGGTTGGACCCGGCAGCTCGAACGGATCTCCCGCACAAAACAATTCTCAAAAAAGCAATCCTCAATCGAAAGAACAAAGCCTGGGATGGGGCTCAAATATTCAAAACGCGCGCCTCGGTCGCGCCGCTGAAACGGCTCTGAAGCACGGCGACCATGCGCTTGCCTTGGATTACGCGCAGCGCGCGGTTCACGCCGCGCCCAATGATCCGCAATTATGGTTTTTGCTTGGCTACGCAGCGCGACTCGGCGGCAAGTACCAGCAGGCGCTGGATGGCTATTCCCACGGCCTTCATCTGGATCCCTCATCGCTCGATGGGCAATCGGGACTGGCCCAGGTTTACAGTTTGATGGGGCGGAATGACGAGGCCGAGCGCATCCTCCGGCAGGTGGTTGCGTCAAATCCTGGCCGCACCGGCGACCTTGCGATGCTTGGGGAAATATCCATGCGCTCGAAGGACTATGCCGGGGCCATTGACTGGCTGGAGCGTGCTGAAAAAGTGCGCCCCGACGCACGGACAGAGTTACTGCTTTCGCTCTCCTATCAGCAGACGAAGCAGACGGACCTGGCCTCACGCTATCTCGAACTTGCCGAACATCGTGCGCCAAACAACCCCGAAATTCGACGAGCCATGGCGGGGTTCTACCGCAACACCGGGAATTATGCCCAGGCGATTGCCGTGCTGCAATCGATTCGCAATCCCACACCTGATGTAACCGCGGAATTGGCTTACACCTATCAGCTTGACGGAAAACTCTCCGAGTCAGCCAGATTCTTTGCGCGGGCAGCGAATGCGGAGCCGAAAGACCTGACGTTGCAACTCTCGGCTGCGCAGGCTGAGATCGGCGCCGGCTCCATGGCTGAAGCAAGTTCGTTCCTTCAACGCGCCACGGCACTCGATGCCAATTATTACCGGCTGCATGCGCTTCAGGGCGAGGTTGCGGAAATCGAGGACCGCGATCGCGATGCGCTTCAGGATTACACTGCGGCTTTGGCGAGTTTGCCTGAGCATCCTGCCGAGGGGCCGTTGTACGGCATCCAACTGCACATGGATTTGGTATCTCTTGATCGCAGCCTGGAGGACGAGGCGGAGGCGAGCCGTCAGCTGGCGACGGCACAGGCGGAAATCGGCGCCGTGGATGGCTCTGGCCCCAATAGAGAGGAGTTTCTGCGCCTGCGATCGTCAATCAAGCTCGCTACCGGCGACGCTGAGGGGGCGCTTGCCGACGTCAAAGAGGCGCTTGCCATCAATGAGAATCGCGGAAACTTGCAGCTTGACGGCGACGTCTTGATGAAGCTGGGCCGCACCAACGAGGCAATCGCAGTCTATAAACAGGTTTTGGCCGGCGATCCAGATAATCATCTGGCGCTGACCTCTCTTGGATACGCTTCGCGCGAGGCTGGAAAGGACCAGGAGGCGGAAAGGTATTTTGAGCATTTGGCAAAAGTCGACCCTTCGTCACGCGTAGCCTATCTTGCCCTCGGCGATCTTTTCACGGCCCGCCGGGAATTTACCAAAGCGGAGGCATCCTACAGCAAGGGGTATGAATTGAACCCGCAAAACGCTCTGGTTGTGGCGGGGGGCATCAATGCGGGAATTGAGGCGCATAACCTTCCTCTGGCTGGCCAATGGATGGACCGAGTAAGTGAATCCATGAAAAACGAGCCTAAAGTTTTGCGCGAAACCGAGAGATATTTTCGACTCTCAGGCAAATACGAGGAGTCGGAAGATGTAGCTGAGAAAGCTATTGTTGCGCTGCCCGACGATCGCGAAGTAGTCGTTTATCTGGGGTACGATCTGCTGCTACTCGGAAAAGACGACGATCTACTCGCCCTTACCTCGAAATACTGGAACGTTTTGCCCACAGAGGCCGATATTCCTCTGCTCGCCGGCTATGTCCATAAACACCGAGGGCTCAATGAGCAGGCGGTTGCCGACTTTACTGAAACCATCCATCGCAACCCCGGTGCTGTGACTGCTTATGTCAACCGCGGGTATGTGTTGAACGACCTGCGCCAGCCCCAGCCGGCGGCGGCCGATTTTGAGACCGCTCTCAAACTGGAGCCGAATAACGGTGAGGCGCATCTGGGACTCGCCTATGCGGATCTGTCATTGCGTAAGCCGGATGCGGCCCTTAGGCAGGCCAGTCTGGCAGAACGGGAATCCGGCGATTCACTTGGCCTGCATGTAATCCGGGCTACTGCCTACGCTCGCATGCACATGCTCACGATGGCCGCCCGCGAGTATCAAGCGGCATTGAAGTTCGCTCCTAACGACGGCGCACTCCACACCGGCTTGGGAAATATGTACTTTGCAGAGCATCGCTATCACGACGCAATCGGGGAATTGGAAGTTGCGGAGAAAACCTCCCCCGATAATCCGCAGATCTATGCATGGCTCGCACGCTGCTATGCAAGCCTTCAGGACCGGGAGAAAACATATCTTAATGTGCGCTTGGCTGAGCAATATGCCATGTCAGAGCCCACGCGGAGGGCCCAACAGGAAACGGACCAGATAGGGGAGCCCGGATCTGAACTAAGTGAAACCCTGATCTCGACCGGCGAGGCTCTGAGTGCGCTTGGTGATCAGAACGCCGCAATGGACAGGTTTCAGCGGGCACTGGTCGCGGCTGGCAGCGATCGCATCAGTGTGCGGCTGGCCATCGCCCAGATTATGACGCAGCGCGGACATCAAGACGATGCCGATCGGCAGATTGCGTTGGGATGGATGGAAGCCGAAGCCGGAGAAACGGCTTCCCCGAGCGGACCCCAGTACGTTGAAGCCGCAAATCTGTTCAGTTCCATGCATCAGTACGATCTGTCGGAGGAATATCTCGCACGTGCGAAAGCCGCGGGGGCGTCGGACGCTGAGGTACGCATTGCTCTGGCCAACGACGATCTTGCTTTGGGCGAAACCGTCAAAGCCAGAGCCGAACTGGCGGCTATCCGCGATCCGGCGGACGAAGCTCAGAACTATCAGTACCTGTTGGCTGAAGCCAATGTCTACAGTCAAGAACATCAGAACCCACAGGCGCTCACCGCATTTGCCCAGGCGACGAACGGAGCCGGCGACGACCAAACCGCCGAAAAGGGAATGTTGCTAGCCGGGGCCAACGAGGGAATGAGAATTAATCCGCATTTGAGTGTGCTCTCGGACGTTTCCGTCGAGCCCATCTTCGAAGATTCGACGGTTTACGTCCTTGACTCCAAAACTCTCGCAACATTTGCTGTGCCAAGCTCCGACACCGCTCAATTACCGCCGCCGCGCTCATCGACCCAAACGATGTGGACCGATGCATTCCATCTGCATCTTCCGGCCGGCAATGACCTCGCGCCGAGTGGATTCTTTCAATTGCGCAACGCCCAGGGTTTGATTTCGGTGCCAGCAACGAACGCGGTTCTTGACCGCAATACCACTGATTCCACAGTCAATTTTTCGCTGAATCCCACGATTCACCTCGGTCACAACGTGGTGACATTCAACACCGGAGCCCAAGAGACGTTGCGGCGCGACTCCAAGGATCCTTATGACATGGATCAGAATCTTTTTCGCGTATACAGCTATATGTCAACAAGCGCGTTCTTTAACGCGATCTCGGCCACCGGGTTTGTGATGCGTGAAGCTGGACCGTTCACCGAAAGCGGCCAAAACTCGCGGGAACTTGCCGCGAAGGTCGACTTTCGAGTGGGTGCTCCGTGGGGAAAGACTGCTCTACTGACTGGGTGGAGGGTCGACGATCTATTGCTTAAGAGGGCGTATATCGAATATTACTTTACGTCATCTTACGTCGGTTTTGACCAAAGGCTCTCGCAGCGGCTTGGTCTTAGAGCCCTTGTTGAGGATGTGCGCGCTTGGCGAATCTATCAGAATCGCTCGGGTATTTCGCAGAATCTGCGCCCCTCCGGGAGCGTGGATTTCGCCCTCAAGCGTAACTGGGACCTGCAGCTTTCAAGCGCCTACTCCAGCGTCAGAGGGTTTCACCTCTACGACGCCACAGAGAACAGTCTTTCAATCTCCTATTCGCGGTCATTGCGCCGCACCTTCAATGACGGCTCCAAACCGGTCGCGCTGCAATATCCAATTCGTTTTTCCGCAGGAGTTCAACAGGAGACTTTCGTCGGTTTTCCGGGCGCGCATAACCAAACATTTAGACCTTATGCGGAGATCACACTTTTTTAGAGGTATATGCGATGAAAATCTGTCTAGTTGCTGCCTTTCCCCCCAGCGGACGCCAGTTGAACGAGTATGCGTTTTACATTGCCAGCGAACTCCGGCGCCATCCCAATATTGAGCTGACAATTCTCGCCGACGAGCTAACGAGTTATGACTTCGTCACCGACAAGAATGGCAAAACGATCGCGGCCAAGGAGCTTCCCGAATTGGCGGGATTCAACCTAATTCGCTGCTGGAAATTCGGGAGCTTGTCTAATCCAGTCCGGCTGCTAAACACGATCCGCAAATTGAAACCCGATGTCGTCTGGTACCACCTCGTCTTCTCCTCCTTCGCGACTCCAAATAATCCGGTTACCGCATTCGCGGGTCTGGCAACTCCGGCACTTACTCGAAGCGCAGGCTTTTACACACATGTTACCCTTCACCACATCATCGAACATGTGGACTTTGTGGGGGCTGGAGTGCGCCGTGAACGCCTCCTCCGCTTTGGCGCTGAAATGGCTACCAAAACGCTGTTATGCGCAAATTCGGTTTCTGTGCTGCTACCCGGCTATTACCGGACGTTGTCAACTAAGTATCGGGCTCGAAATGTGCTGTTGGGCGCTCACGGAACATTTGCGCCGGTTCTCGTCCCCCCGGACTTTTCCAAACGTGGTAACCCCGATCAACGCATTTTGGCCTTCGGGCACTGGGGAACCTATAAACGGCTCGAAACCCTGATGCAGGCCTTCCCCTTGGTTCTGAAGAAAGCACCGCACGCAAAACTGGTTGTTGCCGGCGCCAATCACTACACCAAGCCTGGGTACTGGGAATCGATTCGTGCATCCTTGCCTTCGGGTTCGCCAGTTGAATTTCGCGGATACGTTCCCGAAGAAGCCATTCCGGAGCTGTTTCAAACCGCATCCATCGTGGTGCTGCCCTATGATTCCGCGACCGGATCGAGCGGGCCCGCTCATCAGGCGTGTGAGTTTGGGGTCCCCATCGTAAGTGCCGACATTCAGGATTTTCGCGCGATGGCGGAAAACGAAGATCTGGCAATGCGGTTTTACAAAGTCGGCAATGCCGGCGATCTCGCCGAGCAACTGGTGGCAGTTCTACGGTCTCGGCAACTCGAGCACGCGATGGCCCAGCAAAACTTCGCCGCGGGCGTCGAAATGAACATAACGCAGGTTGTATCCAACTATCTTCGTTGGTTCGAGTTGAATATGTGCAAAAGATTGTTGCGCGATAGCAAAGAATCTCTCCGGCCGCGATTCTCGCTGGACGCGCTCCGCGAGCGAAACCCTGTTTAGCTGCGTGGGCGATTCCGGCAGGCGTGAAGGAGTCCTGCCATCTGAATTCTCCGTGCCGAAACAACCCCAAACTTTTCTGCGCATCGTAATTCATTGAAGACAAGAGTGGTAGTCGAACCTTTCGTGTGAGTTAATTATCGTTCTACCAGCATTTCATTCATGATTTGGAAGGCTCTACAACCGGGTGACCGGCCGACAAGGACTTTTAGTCAGCGGGGATTTGAATGCGAGTTTGCCTCATTACGACGTTTCCTCCCAGCCGGCACCATCTCAGCGAATACGGCTTTCATCTTGCCGATGAGCTTCGCCGACAGAATATCGATTTCACAATTCTCGGTGATGAGTATACCGCTGAGTTGTCAGATCGCTTCGAATTGCCCGGCTTTACGGTTCGCCGCTGTTGGCGCGTGGGCGCCGTGGGCAACGCCTTGCGTATTCTAAGTGCGGTGCGCGAAATTCGGCCCGACATCGTTTGGTTCAACCTTGTGTATTCGACATTTGGCACGAACCCGTTCGCTGCATTTGCAGGACTCTGCATACCCGAACTTGTACGCGCCGCCGATTTCAGGACGCATGTCACGTTACATCACCTGATGGCTCTCTGCGACTTGCATCATGCAGACATTTCCTTTCCTCGTGTTTATCGGCTTGCCGGCTCCATTGCGACGCGGTTGCTCCTGCGCGCAGACTCCGTGTCTGTGCTGCTTGAGCGTTACCAGCACATGCTGCAGCGGGAGTACGGGGCCAAAAACATTGGCGTTCGCCCGCACGGAACACTCGGCACGCCGCACCCGCCGGAATTGGCATTACGTCCACCAAGCGAATTCCGGATGCTCGCCTTCGGCAAATGGGGCCGCTACAAACGTCTCGAGACGCCGCTCGAGGCCCTTTCCGCGGTGCTTTCAGCAGTACCGAATGCTTCACTGCTTATTGCCGGATGCGACCATCCAAATCGCCCAGGCTATCTGGCAGCTCTTGAGGAGAAGTGGGGCACTCATCCGCGGATCAAGTTTCTCGGGTATCTGGATGAGGACCAACTCAACGAAGTCTTTCGCACGGCGCACGTTGCGGTCATGCCATATCTTTCTTCCGGCGGACCGAGCGGGGTGGCCCACATTGCAGCTCGCTTTGGCCTGCCGATAGTTGCTGCCGAAGTAGACGATTTTGTGCGCCTGGCGGAAGAGGAAGGCTTGGCGATCGATACGTATGAGCCGGGTAACTCGGTCGACCTGGCCGCACGCCTAATTGCACTCGCTCACGACCCTGCCCGCCAGGCACGCATGGCCGAGCAGAACTATCAGGTAGCCGTACAGTCGACAATGCCGCGCATCGTCGCATCCTACGTCGCAGAATTCAAGCATCTGCTCGACGAATCGAAGCAACTTCCCACCACGCCGGATTGCCAAGCAATTGGCGCATACCAAGATGTCCATAATGGCTCTTCACGAGCGGGCGCGAAAATGGAAGACGGGCTAGTCAGGCAATCTCCCAGTCCCCAGGTCTGCCAAGTTCAACTTCCCGAGGTGCCCCTGCCGCGATACGGCTTCAGCTTTGTGATTCCCGCTTACAATGAAGCAACTCGGCTTGCACCTACGCTGAATTCGATCGCCGATCTTGCGGCTTCTCATCTCGGTGAGTGCGAGATCATCGTCGTTGACGATGGATCGACGGACGCGACCGGAGATATTGCTCGTGCTTTTCAAGTTCCCCATTGTCGTGTTTGCGTTTTGTGTCTTCCGCACCAGGGCAAGGGAGCCGCTATCCGTCACGGTGTCATGGCCGCGACAGGTGAGATTGTCATCCTTTGCGATGCGGATCTGCAAGGCTCGGTCCGTGAAGTTCTCTCTCTTCTCGTGGCCTTGAGAAATGGGGCAGACATAGCCATCGGATCGCGATGGCTTGCCCCCTTCAAATCTCGTTGCGCGCCGCCGTTCCATCGGCGGGTCGGAAGCCGGATCTTTAGATCGGTCGCAAGTCACGTGCTTGCGCTGCCTTTTAGAGACACACAGTGCGGGTTGAAAACGCTCACGCTCGACGCTGCTACTCGTATATTTCCGCTGCTGAATCTGAATGGTTGGGGATACGATAGCGAGTTAATCCACGTCGCTCTTACGCTCAGTCTGCGTGTTGAGGAAGTCGATTTGCGTCTGGTGCATGATTACAGTAATTCTCATTTTCGCCCACTTGCTGATGGCTTTGCCACATTGTTCGAGTTGTTTAAGATTCGTTGGAGCGATCTTCGCGGATCTTATGGACGTCCCGCCCTTGGCCCCGTTTCTTTTCGAAAGACTGCCGAGCTGAGCCTGAATTTCTTCCAGGGGAGCACATCGCCGGAGCCCTTGAAAGTACCCGGTAGTTCACCTCGCGATGATTTGGCGGCGTGACCTACACCAATTGGGATCCGTCGTAATTCGTAACCGTAATCCGCGTTGAATTGGATGCAAAAGCGCCTTGGGGGCTGGAGCCCGGTGCGCCAATCCTCGATCAGGGCAATTGATTCACATAACAGGCGCCGGTGGTCGTTTGTGCGGGCGGTGTGGGTGGAGTCATCCATGGCGGCGAGGCGAAATTGAAGAACTCCGTCATATCCGGCTGCGCAGCATCGCGCTTGGTGAGAGCTGGCAGCTTGAACCGCGTCTCAATTAACTTCCGAATCGCTGTGGTATCGGCAACGGTGTGGTCCACATAGTTCTTCTTCGCGTAGGGAGAAATCACGATGAGTGGAACTCGGTATCCGGTGTAGACGAAATCGCAGGTTGGTCCTGTGGTGGTGGTGCAGATATCGCCCGGCAACATGTCCACCGGCTTGATGCCATCCGGGCTCACCGCCGGCTGCGGCGAAACATGATCGTACAAGCCCCCGTTTTCGTCGTAGGTAAGAATGAAGGCCGAGCTCTGCCAGTACTGGCTCTGCATGAGCCCGTTGACGAGTGACTCGACATATTGAGCTCCCAACTGAATATTGGACGGCGACGAATCGTCAACCGAGGGATGCTCATCAAAACCCGCATCCGTGGCGGGCTCGAACTGCGCCACCTGGGGCAGTGTGCCATTCTGCAGATCGGTGAAGTACTGAGAGACCGTGGCGATGTTATTCGGATACTGCGACACGATGGTATTGGCAAAGGTGAAGTCGTTGATGTAACTCAATTGGATGAGGCACGACGCTTGATACGGCGGTCCGGAGCAGCCGCTATTGGTGGGATCAACGTAAATCTTCCAACTGATGCCCGCACTCTGCAGTTCCTGAAAGATCGTGGTCTGGTTGAGCTGCGATGAGTCGTTGGCGTCGGTTCCCTCGGGATAAACATACCCGCCGGACGTTCCGGCTACCAGGTACTCGCGGTTGGACTGAGTGCGCGACAAGGTTGGATTGAAGAATCGGTCCGAGGTACCAAATTTCGACGCCATCCAGTAGTAGTAGTTCAGGTCCGTGCCGTCATAGTAGCCCATGGCGCGCAGACCGTTGGTGTCGTAGTACGGCGGATCGTTGTTGCGTGCGTCGTGCGCGGCGGAGTAGACGAATCCGTTGAGCGCAGCCGCGCTTTGACCCGTGGGATCGTTGTAGTCCCAATCGATGTGCCCGTCGTTCCACGCTGGGCTCGGGTTTTCGATGCATTGGGTGACAAGGTGGTACGAAGTGACGGGATTGCTGGTGTCATAAGCGCAGTCGGCCGGCGGTGGCTGGTTCGGATTGCAGCCTGGATTCGTCGGAGCTGGCCCGGCGAGTGGCGCAGCTCCCGTTGCAGGATTGAACTGCGGCAGCCCATCGAACGACTGATCTGGATAACCATTCTGCGCCCAATATTGGCGTAAGGCGCCAAAATAATGATCGAACGAACGATTCTCCTGCGCAATGAAGATAATGTGATTGATCGACGTCGACAAGGTCGGAGGCGGAGTTGTTGTGCCTCCACCTCCTCCGGGTGGTGCCGTGTACCCGTTCGTTGTAAGGGTTCCGCAGCCGGAAAGTACCAATACGAGGGAGCTCAGAAAGCCGCCGAGAGAGAGAACAAGCTTCGCCGGACCAAATATACGCATGACATCTCCAAACCTCATCTTGAGGCCAGGGTGAATGAAGCTTGTCGAAAAACATCGAGGCGTTGCGGAGAACGACAGAATCGGTATATGGAATCTGTCGCCGCGAACGATCCTCGCACTACGCGGGTCATTCCGGAGCGATTGGGGAGCAATTCTGTATTGCACCCCCTGACCGGCTAACGCCTTCGTTGATTCAACCATCCGTATGATGCGCGCGGACCCACAAGGTGCTGCCTCGATTTTCAATTGGACAACCAATCGCTGCGCCGTCGCATCTACCTAAGCGATCACATGACCTCGAAGTGCGCCGTTGCGGCCGTGGCGGGATTGGTATGCCTGGGATCTTGCATATTGAGTGATTTCGGCAAGACGGTGGCAGCCATTGCGGAATCACCTGCAATCGAACCAGCTCCGGCGGAGCCACCGGTTTTGACCAGCTCGAATCATCTACTGGATCTTCTGGTGATCGCCGAACCATTGACGATCACGCTCGGCGACCGGCGCCCTGTGGCCTGGGTTTTCGAAATATGCCCGAGAGCCGTGGCGCGGAATGACAACTGTCCCGCTGGCTCCCAGACTTTCGCTCCTTACGGTGGCATCCGCCTGCAGCTCTATGCGGGCGATCATCTGCGATTGCGGCTCATCAATCGATTGCCACCCGTGGCGGCCGATGCCATTTATGCGCACGGAAGCGATGCGATGATGAACGGGATGCTGGTTGCGAATCCCGTGAACATTCACACCCATGGACTGATTGTTGAGCCGAGAATGGCAGATGCGAAAGATCCGACTTACGGTGACTACGTCTTTGTCATGGGATATCCCGCGGGCAAGCTGCCGCCGATGGTATCGCCGGAGGAGACGGCGACGGATAAGCCAATTCAGTATGACATCTACATTCCGCCCAATCACCCTTCGGGCATTTACTGGTTCCATCCCCATGTTCATGGACTTAGCATTAATCAGCTTTCTGAGGGACTTTCCGGAGTCATCACCATCGGCCGAGTCACCGACTATGCCTCGGCACCGGATAGTACTGCAATCCCGGAACGATATTTCATTCTTAAAGATATGCAGGTGATGGGTAACGGCCGGGTGGTGGATCAGGAGGACTCCGCATTTTGCGCGCCGTACGATCTGGCGTATGTGCAGCGGAATGGCTACTGCCAGGGGCGGAACAGTTCAGGGGGCGACGGTGATTTTCGGCTTCCGACCGGGCATTCATTTCCCGGAATGCATCATCTCGGCAGCACCGGGGTCGACTACACCGGGGGGCTTTGGTTCTTCACGATCAACGGGGATGTTTATCCCCAGTTGCCGGCGCCTTCTGGATCGGGGGAACTGTGGCGTTTGCTGAATGCCGGGGCAAGCCGTACGTACGATCTGCTTCTGCGCGACGATCGGACGAACGCTGCGATCCCTTTTCAAGTAGTCTCGCTGGACGGAGGCGCCCTGGCTCCTCCTGCCGGAACCACAGCCGTCGATGCAGGAGCCGCCGTGGACGCCGTCCCGTGCCCGGGCGCGACGATGAAAGCATCGAGTCCGGATTCGGCTCGGCCACAGGCGCGATCGTTCTCTGCGCAACCCGTTTGCGCCACGCATCTCGTGTTGTTCCCCAGCGCCCGCGCCGAGGTCTGGGTCGCTCCGCAATCGCATTCTGCGACACTGCTGACAGAGATGGTCTCTACCGGCCCGGCGGGCGACCGCTGGCCTCAGGTGAATCTCGCCCACATCGCTCGGGGGCAACCGCCTGCTGGTCCTGTTCTGCTCCGTATTGGGGCCGTTTCAGACCGGCCCACTGCCAAAGCGATGATGGCTGACAAGGGAGGACCGAGTGATACCCAGTTGACAGCCGCGCCAATGCACCCTCGTGAATTACACAATTCGATAGCTCCGCCTCGGTGCGCTGTTCTGCCGAGGGATCATAGACGGCGCATCTTCTTTGGAGTCCCTGCCTCGAACAAGAACGGATATGGACTCGGGTTAGAGGAGGTCGATGAGAATAACCATCCCGTGCCGGGTACATTCCGGGACATAGCGGCCTTCGATCCCTCGTCGATCAACGTTTGTCTACCGCTTGGCTCCGGCAACAAACCTGTCACTGAGGAGTGGGAACTGGTGAATGTGTCCGGCGAGGCGCATAACTTCCACATCCACCAGGCCAAATTCTACGTTCTACCGCAGAATGCGCCTCAGGGCGACGCGGGCAAGCTGATGGATAACGTCTCCCTCCCTAACGGAGGAGCCACCTGCGATGGTACGGTGGCGACGTGGCGAAGTGGACGCTGCATGGTTGCATCCGTTGTGGTGAGGATTCCCTTCTCCGAGCCCGGCGATTTCATCTATCAGTGTCACATCGGCGAACACCAGGACAGCGGCATGATGTCACTCATTCGCGTGATCCCTTTTCAGTGATCATTGGATAGGGCTCGTCGGTATGGTGTTTGCGCTGATTGCTGCCCGGAAGGCCTCGCGTCTTCCCTCAAGATGGCCAACCCTTCATCTCGCGGTCTTGATTCTTAAGCTCTTATTTGAGTCCCGCCTGGAACCGCATTCGCTGACAACCTTTGCCGCCCAATCGGCACCTTAACCTATAGGGCGCCCACTCGGCGCCCTTAAGCCGAGTCTTCAATACACAACTTTCTGCAAGTGAGGTATTTTCGGTGACTAGCCTAATGCGTAAGCCGAGCGTCAGAGTGACGCTCTCAACGCTGTTTCAATTTGTGCAGGATGGACTCGGCGTCAGCGTCACGCCTCAGCATTTCTATTTTCCGGTTCCCAGCATAAAGTCTTTGCACAGAAAGGACTGGCACGCATGCCGCCCCTGCTCAGCGTTTGACTTCCGTCTCCATGATCAGATCGAACTGCTGCGCACTGAGCTTCTTCCCTATATCGCGGAATGTGGCTTTTCCGAAAAGCCCGTGCGCACCAACGGACATGGGCCCCAGTTCCATTTCAATAATGGATTTTTCGAGCGCATCGATGCCGAAATCGCTTTCGCCTTCGTCCGCCAGCGCAAGCCCCAACGCGTGATCGAGGTCGGCAGTGGCAACTCGACGCTCGTCAACGCGGCAGCCATGCGCAAGAACGCTGCCGAAGGGTCTCCTGGTGAACTAATCGCCATCGAGCCGTATCCTGCACCTTATCTCAAGCAAGGTCTCCCCGGCCTCACACGTCTTATCCCGGCTAAAGTGCAGGATGCGCCCTTCGACTTGTTCCTTTCGCTCAAGGCAGGCGACATTCTCTTCATCGATTCCAGCCATGTCGTATCGATGGATAGCGACGTTCTGTACGAATTGCTCGGCATTTTGCCCAAGCTCGCGCCCGGCGTGCTTATCCATTTCCACGATATCTTCTCCCCCGTCGACTACCCGGAAAAGTTCGTGAAGAGAAATCTCTGCTTCTGGGGTGAGCAGTATATGCTCGAGGCCTTCCTCTCGTTCAACTCGGCATTCCGGGTCGTTTGGGCCAGCAGCGCAATGCAGCGCTTTCATCCGGATGTGTTGCGCGAAGCTTTCCCGGAGTGGGAGGGCAGTTTCTCCAGAATGCCCTCTGATCTGAAGTTATTTGCTCCCTCTCTCGATGGCAAAAACGTCTGGCCCTGCAGCTTCTGGATCACGCGAACCGATTAGCCCGCAGCCGCACAGCCGCCCCGGTCCCGCAGTTCTCCTCAGCCGGCGGTTTACCAGCGAGAGACGGTGAGATTGTCGAGGTAGACGGTGCTTGAGGACCAGCCGGAAACGGCGCTGTCGACCTGAAAGTTGGTGAGAATCGTGGGGCTCCAGCCCAGAGCGAACGCCGAAGGCACCGTGGCGTTGATCTGTTGCTGATTTCCATCGAGCCACACCGATTGATAGGTGACATTCCCGTTATCATCGCGCGAATAGCTGACCTGAACGTGAT
>JBEKKL010000046.1:0-34790 GCA_050010735.1 Occallatibacter sp.
CTCTCCTTTAGTATCAGTTACTTGGGTTACGGCTTTTCCCAATTGATTACTTTGGTTCGGTTTCCAGATCCGAAACCGGAAAAAGTATCTGGAAAAAAATTGGGCCAGTCGTACAATGAGGCATCAACCGTGTAGAATGCGCCCTCGGAACGGGCTGCCGGAGCTACGACAGATTAGGGGGTTTGAGAATGAGAATGCTGAACGGATTGCATGGACACATGCGTGTGCTGATGAGCCGCCTGACTCGCGCCGCTTCGTCGGGCCCAGCGAAAGCAAAGTTTCCGTGGATCGGAGCGCGGGTTCGCTCCCGCCACCCTCTGCGCGACGAGGGCAATGCACTAGTCGAGTTTGCACTCGTGCTGCCGATCCTTTGCATGTTCATTACGGGAATCATGTCATTTGGCCAAACGTTGATGCAGTATGAGACATTGGAACATGCCACAGCCGGTGCCGCTCAGTATGTTGCAACGCTGCGAGGTCAAACCACGAATCCTTGTGCGGATGCTTACGCCGAGTTCCTAAGAGAATCGCCGAACCTGAATCCGGCAAATATCACCCTTTTTCAAGTCCAACTCGGCACCAATACCCCAGGGACAACGACATGTTCCGGCAATCAGTCGCAGATGGTGTTGGGACAAACCGTAACGCTCCAAGTCAAGTACTCGTGCAAGATCGGGGTGTATGGCCTCAATCTCACGTCGGGCTGTTCACTCCCTGCGCAGGTTGCAGAATATGAAAACTAACCACCGTACCATCGAGGCAAATCCCATGAGAAAGATGTATGTATTGTCATTTTTCAAGAGGCTGCTAACTGATAAGCGCGGCGTAATGTTGCCGATGCTAGCTTTGATGATGACCGGTTTTCTCGGCATGGGCGGCCTGACGGTCGATGTGGGCAAGGCGTATGTCGTGAAGGCTCAGCTTCAGAGCTCAGCCAATGCAGCTGCGTTGTCGTCTGCGGAAGACATCTACAACTCTAATTCCCCCGATAGCGCTTCCACTATTGCAAACGCCTACTCATGCAATTCGGGACAGAAAAATGCTGCTACTGTCACGATGGCAAGTTGCACTGCAACGGTGACGACGCCTTGTATCAACGCGCTGCTGGCGGGGACGACCTGCGCCAAGATCAACAATGTCCCCAACGCCGTCAAAGTCTCAGAGACGGCTACCATGACTACCTACTTCATGCGCATCTTTGGCATTAATTCGCTGACGGTATCCGCGACCGGGACCGCATCGTTTGGCACTTCACAGCCTTATAACGTGGCTGTCATTTTGGATGCGACGCCGTCGATGTTTTCTACGGACCCCAATTGTCCCGAAGCGGGAGAGTCAGCGGAGGAATGCGCGCTGCTTGGGATTCAGTCGATGTTAACGGCGGTCAATCCCTGCAGAAACGGCGTCGTGGGCTGCAATGCAACCGACGCAAACTCAATCTTCCGGGTGGCTTTCTTTTCGTTCCCTGATATCTCAGTGACAGATGCCCAAAAAGACTACCAGTGTGGCGGCAACCCAACGTTCCAAGTTTATTCTTATCCTGCGGCTCCTGTTGTGGGATCGACGACTGGGTACTCAGATATCGTGTATAAGACGAAATCTGGCACGTCGACTGACATCACCTACCTCCTCACGCAGCACAGTTTTGACTCGGCGAATATCGACACTTACGGCTTCACGAGCGACTATTACTCGCCCTCCACAGCCAATAACCTGAACCCAAATTCGATATTGATCAAGGAGATCGGGGATGGCGCCACCAAGAACTGCATTGGTGAACCAGGTGGCGAGGCGGGCGGCAGCGGCAGCAACGGTGGCTCGGGTATCACCTACCAGGCGGGTGCCATCATCGCGGCACAGAACGCACTCAATGCAGAGCAGGTGCAGACGACGAATTTAGGAATCAATGCGACGAACGTGATCATCTTTGTCTCCGACGGTCAGGCGAATGCATACTCGAATTATTTCCCTCCGAGCACAGACACAATTACAGGTGGGACCGGTGGATATGTCACCTCGGGGACGAATGGAACCGGAAAGTATCCGGACTACAACGACCAATGCCAGCAGACAATTATGGCGGCTACGCTTGCCCAGAGTCAAGGAACGAGGGTCTACGGAGTTGCCTACGGAACAGAGACAGGTGGGTGCAGCACTGACAAGACTGTGGTTGCCACGGGTACCAGTAATCTCCCAGTGAATATCACCAGTACTAACCAAGTTGTCCCGTGCACGGTCATGGAGGATATGTCGTCCCCCGAAGCGAACAACGCCGGGTATTATTTCTACGCCGAAGGCACAAGCGCCAGCAACGGCTGCATCGGCAATACGACGACTGGAACGAACGTCAACGCCATCTTCCAGGGAATCATTGCGAGCTTGACAGCTCCGCATTTGGTCAGCAACAACATCACTTAGCTGCAACGCCACCGCCTGAAAGGCGAGCTATCGCATCCCGGCCAGTCCAGAGGTATGGAGTGGCCGGGATGTTTTCTTTGCCACATAGGAACCGAGGCTAACTCGGTGGAATGGGTTCCCTGAGGTGGGCGAATTAGAGTTACAAAGAGAGTTAGCAAAGCAATGGGGTCGGGGCGCATGGCTTGCGGGTTGCAGTTATGATGTGCAAAAGAGCATCCGAGACGAGTTATCGATTATTGCGGCTATGTATAGCTTAGGTGGGAGTCTCACTTCTTCAGGATGGGGTTAACGCTGAATTCATGCTCCCGAAGATTCTGCGGTTCAGAGTGTTTCTTACTCCGCTTCTTCGGGAATGATCAGCAGCACTTCCACTTTGACATTCTGCCCGTTCTGCGTCGCCGGTCTGAATTGCCACTGAGCGAGCGCGCCGAGAATAAACTGCTTCTGGGCGAACTCGGGGGGGAAGGCTACGGTCAAGGCCTCGAAGCGGCCTGCCTGATTGACAAAGCCGTGAATCATCAGTGCGTCGGCATCGATCGCGCCGGGCTCGAGGTTGGGCCGCACGATGCTGAAGGGCCACGGGGCCTCGATATGGCCAGCACTGCCGGACGACGAATTCTCGGCGCGGGAGAGCGAATACTGGAGGACCCAGTTCTTAGCGAGGCCCACTGGAAGGAAGACAGTGTAGGCCATTCTGCCGTTCCATAAGTCGGCGATCTCCGGGTATCTCTCTTCCATCTTCGAGCCGACGATAACCGCGCCGAACTGGCCTTCCTTCTGCCGCGTAATGGTTGTCGTTGCGGGCCGGCTGCCTATTCCCTGCCCATTCGTAGTGCCTTCTCCGGTGTTACCGCCGCCGCCGGAGCCTGCCCCGCCTCCTCCCGCCGCGCCATTCGGGTTTCCATGGCCCAGATGCGAGGGTTCTGTGCCCTTTCCAGGCGCGAGCGCCCCCGCCGAATTCGTCGATGCCGATTGATTTACGGGAGGAAGAGCGACGTGCCCATTGGCCATCTGCGTGTCAGAGAGCGACATTACTTGACCTGAGGCTTGTTGCCCTGACGTGGCAGCGGTCGTTAATGGCGCTGGCGGCGTGGGCTTCGGCCCGGAGACAACGATCGGCGAGGTCGTACTGGGAAGAATGGGAGAGTTCAATCGCATATCGGTGGGCCGAATGGCGATGTCGGCCAGCCGCTGCGATTGATTGGACCGTTGGATCACGGGCTTTGCCAGAGTTACGGCGGGTCTTTGCGGAGTAGGCGCGGTCACGGTGTCAACCTTGATCCTTTCCGAGTTCCACACCACGACTGTTGGCAATGGAGTATTGACCGGGATCTTCAGAGGCTTGGGGATATCGGGTTGCACCAGCGTATGCTGCACCTTTGGCGCATCGAGTACCTGGCGCATGATGGGCTGCTGTTCTTCGGTTGTTCCACCCTTCGGAAGCTCTGGAGCTTTGGGGTGCGGGCGCGGAGGCTCATGGATGGCGCTCGCGGCGGCCCGCTGAACCTCTGGATATAAGGACTGGAGATCGAGATGCCGAATCGCATATCGCTCAGCGAAGATGGGGGTCTTTATCTTTGGCGCGGAAAAAATCCCGAGAAAGATGAGCACGATAACAGCGCCGTGGACTCCCAACGAAAAGAGAAAGGAATAGGGCCGATTGTCCAGATCGGGCTGGGCAGAGAAAAGGGACACCGTAGGAGCAGAGCTCATGACCGGATGAATTCCCTCCCTTGCGCCGCCCGGGCTTTCTCAGAGCGGAAGCAGCACGTCAGGCACTCTCGGCTCGGTCGGAAGCCGATGGCCGTGCTGCCTCAACTATGACTTATTATAATGTTGCTGGATTCCCGAATGGCTGTGATAGGCAACATAACTCATTTGATACCTCCCGCGCACACAGAGGGCCATGCTGATGCCTATTTGAGCCATTGGGAGTACACTGAACACGCAACCAATCTTGTTTGGCGATCTGTTATCAGGAGACCTTTTTCGGCGTACAATCGGAATTGGTTTCTCCGAGCATTGCAGTGAGTCACAAGAGACAGAAAGGCGAAGCTGGCTTTGGCTGCCAGTTCAGACGGGCCTAAAAATGAACCGAAGATTGACCCTGATCCTTCTCGCCGCTTTCGGCATCGCCGTGATATGCACAATCGCTGTTTCTCAACTCGTCAAGAGCCGCATGTCGGCCAGGCCGGCGGCTTCAACGAACGTGATCGCGGCTAAAACGGACATCAAACTCGGTACCATTCTCAAACCGGAAGATCTGTCGACGATCGCGATTGCGGGCACGCCTCCGGCAGGAGCCATTCTCGAAAAAGACAAGAGCCGGGCGATCGGCCGCGGCGTGATCTCGGATCTCTATAAGGATGAACCGATCATCGAAGGCCGCTTGGCAGCGGTGGGCGCCGGAGGCGGGCTCGCGGCCGCGATTCCGCAGGGCCTGAGAGCTTGCGCGGTGAGAGTGGATGAAGTGGTCGGTGTCTCCGGATTCGCCACTCCGGGAATGCGCGTTGATGTCGTGATGTCCGGCACGCCTCCTGGCTCGAACGACGCCCAGCAGGGACTGGAGGCGAGAACAGTTCTTCAGAACATACAGGTTCTCTCGGCCGGCACCGAGTATCAGCAGGTGAAGGATACAGAAGGCAAAGCGAAGCAGGTGCAGGTGGTCAATCTGCTCGTGACCCCGGACCAAGCCGAGACTCTGGAGCTGGCGAGTACACAGATCATCCGCCTTGTGCTGCGGAACCCGCTGGATACCAAGACCGATCCGGTCCAGGGAACGGCTACGAGAAACCTGTTTGGTGGCCCAACCGCTCCTGAGAAGCCGAAGCGTGTGATGGTGGCAAAGACCGCCCCCAAGGCTGCTGAGCCCTATTCCATCGAGGTGATCAACGGCTCGAAGACGAGCCAAGAAAAATTTGCTTCTCCCGAGGGACACCAGTGAGAGCGAAGACTGGCATTATCATTACTTCTTTCAGCGCATTGTTTGTTTTCCTTTGCGCGGGCGTGGGCCTCAAGGCTCAAACCTCTCCGGCGTCGCCTTCGGCTGCCAGCACGTCAATTCAGGACTCGGCGAACGATCTCAGCGTTGCAGTAGGCAAGACCGTCCTGGTCGACATTGCGTGGCCAATCAAGCGGATCGCCAACAATATGGGCGAGATTGCCGATGTTCACGCGACAAGTCCGACCGAAGTCATGGTGCAGGGCAAGACTCCAGGCGAGACCAGCCTCATCGTCTGGGATACGCACGGCGGACGTCAGTTCTTTAACGTGACGGTGCGCGCCAATACTGCAGCCTTGAACGACAACCTGGATGCAGTCCGCCGCGAGCTTCGCGCGGAGCTTCCCGGGCAGAACCTGAAGGTCAGTTACGAGAATGGTTCGATCTTGCTGCGCGGAACCGTGAAAGACCTGAACGCTTCGGACCGAGCGACCAGAATCGCGGCGGCCGGATTGCCGCCGGCTGCAAGCGGCGCCGCGGTTGGCAAGGTCGTCAACCTGCTTAACGTCAATGTGCCCGATGCCGATCCGCAGATTCTTTTGAAAGTGCGCTTTGCCAGCGTTGATCGCAGCAGAGAGCGAGATCTGGGGCTGAATTTCGTCGATCTGGGTGGGTTGAACTCGGTAGGAATAGTCTCAACCGGACAGTTCACGCCGCCGACCGTCACAACCGGATCGACGACGACGGGGGCAGCACTCAACACCCTTGCGAGCGAGCTGAACATCCTCGCGCTGCCGATCGGCAATCTGCCATTTGGCGTCGATATCGAGGCCCTCGACAACAAAGGTTTGGTAGAGGTGCTGGCGGAGCCCAACGTCCTGGCTGTCAATGGCAAGGAAGCGAGCCTCCTGGCGGGTGGCGAATACCCCTATCCCGTCGTTCAGGGCGGCTCGGGCGGCACTGGAGCATCCGTTACGATCATGTTCAAAGAATATGGAGTTCGTCTGAACTTCATACCTACGATTACTCCCCGCGGAACGATCCGTCTGCAGGTGGCCCCGGAGGTAAGCGCGCTTGACTTTAGCAATGCCATATTGCTCAGTGGATTTAATGTCCCCGCAATCACCTCAAGGAAGATGAAGACTGAGGTTGAACTCGGCGATGGCCAGAGCTTCGTGCTCGGTGGTCTTCTGGACAACCGCGACACGGAGACCTTCATAAAGATCCCGTTTTTGGGAGACATTCCAATCCTCGGCAAATTCTTCCAGTCGATCCAAAAGAAGCGGCAGAACACGGAGTTGATCGTAGAAGTGACGCCAGAGATTGTGACCCCTATGCCGGCGGGCTCGCCATTGCCTCAGTTGAAGTACCCTGGCAAGTTCTTGCCTCCTAACACAGGCATCGCGATGAACACTCCGGATGCTAAGACCCCTGAAAACACCCCAGCCGCTCCTCCGACAGCTATCCCAGTGGAAAAGTTGCTCGAAAGCATGAAACCGGAACCGCCGTTGGTGATTGAGGGGAACGGAGGCTTTGGCGCTGGCTCTAGCTATGCTCCTACGGGAGCTGGCGCCGCTCCTGGTGCTGCAGCAGGTACCGTATCTGCTGCTACAACGCAATAACAAACAGGCTCCGGCTACCTGCGTATAGGCAGCCGGAGTCTTCGAAAGCTTGCCGCAGGAACCGCCCTAGATAGGCAATAGGACACAAGACAACCGGATGAATCCGTTCCACTCAATGATGTCGGGAGTGCGAAGGTTTTTCTCTTCCAGTCGCCCGAGTTCTGCGGCCGTTCGCGTGCGAGTCACGAACCTTACGCGCGATACAACGCTTGCGACCTGCATGGATGTGGCCGATAACGGTTCTGCGCGCAACAGGGGATTGCTTGGGCGCGAAGGTCTTGTACCCGGCGAAGGGTTGTGGATCATCCCCTGTCAAGCGGTCCATACCTTCTGGATGCGCTTTTCAATCGACCTCATTTATTTGGATAGCAAAAAACGAATCCGCAAGCTCGTGAGCAACGTTCCCGCCTGGCGACTATCTGGATGCCTCGTTGCGCACTCTGTCCTCGAACTGCCGCCAGGGACGATTCGCGAGACGCGGACGCAGCGAGGAGACGTGCTGGCGTTTCTAGTCCTTTCGGCGTGAGGCGATATGCTGTGGGTCCATCTCCGGCAGCTTTGCTGCGCGGACGCGCTAACGACCAGATTTTTCATAGCGCTTTTCGTTTGTCAGCATTGATCGATGGTCGGAATCGGCGTTTGCATACTCCACCAAGCACGTTCAACGCACTCGTCATCAAGTTTTTGCACTTTGCGGCATCAAGGGTATAACTGCAGTGCTATCCAGTCCAGATGCCTTTGGTTATGTGTACGGATTGAACCTATTCTCGCTGGAATGTATACATCTGTTTACACTGTGATACAGGGCCCTCGTGCAGGCTTGTTGCAACTTGTTGTAATATATATTGATAAGCTTAATCATAAAGTGGCATGCTGCGTGCTACTATCTGTGCGACCCGGCCTGAAGCTGGGAAATTCAACCTACGGAAAGGATCCACATGAATACCATGATTCTGAAGATGTACTTGAAGTGCCAGGACCTGATGAACCGCGAGGAAGGTCAGGACTTGGTCGAATATGCTCTGGTAATCGCATTGGTCTCGATTGCTGCGGTCGCAACCCTTAAGGGCGTTGCCACTCAGATCGTCCAAGTGTTCACCGTCATCGCCAGCGACCTGTAAACCGGATCGAGAAGGTCCTGCAAAAGCAGGATGTCGGCCTCGTTAAGCAGATCCTCCACCAGCTTCGGTCAGTTGCGGGAGAGGGGCACAATGCAGAACAGTTGATCGCATTTGCCCTCTCTCGCTGACGATCAGAGCGCCGGTACATGTTCATGAGCATAGATTGAGCTCGATAGGACAGCCCAGCGGCTTGCGAAACATGATTTGGTTGACTGTAGCTCTGTTATTATTTGATCTCGTTCGTAGCGGTTGCTAGTCTGCGTGATGCAATCAAGGCGGTTGCTCGAGACTTCGCAATCGCGAAATGACTTTTGACTCGGATTGATGCAACTCCTGCGGCGGATGAATTTCTGTTTTGAAATCCGCTTTCAGAGGCTTCAGTCGGCAGTGGGAGAATCTGTGCGAAGCAATTGCTTGGGTGCACCCCTCCCAGAAAGCGATTTGAAAGTAGACTGGCCCACGGGAGGCAACGCTATGCGGTCGGCGCTTTGGAAGATTCGTTCCGGATTACAAAGACTCACTCAGGGAGAGGATGGGCAGAGCTTGGTTGAATATGCTTTGGTCATACTCTTGATCGCAATCGCTCTGGTCGCCGCTGTAAAGAACTTTGCAACAGCTCTCGTCGGCTACTATCAGTACATCATTTCGAGTTGGCCACACTAGCCTAATGTGTCTTGAAAGATGGACGGCGAGCGCGCCCGGGTCGCCTTTCGATTCACAAGGCAGATTCGCGATAAAGACCAGCAGTCAGAGCCTTCCCGTCATAGCCTGCGAAGCTGGGGTCAGGACTACGTAGATGCTCCCTTCAAGGCCCTCCTTCTCTTCCATACCTAAGGAAACAACATCTCCTTTAACTTTGATACGTCTCAGTCCAGATCGCACTGTCGCGGTATAGTACCGTTATGCTCCTGCATTCTCTTGATCAACATGGTCCGGCACTTATCTTAATTGAAGCAGGACTCACGGGCTTGGCATCCGTAGTCGTGTTGGCATGGCCTCGTATTGGTTTTTTGTTTTTTGGACGGGCTGAGCAAATTGTCGGCGGCTTGGCGCGCCGGAAGGGCATGGCCGTTGCTGTTGTTGGTCTCTCCGCGCTACTTTTGCGCCTCGCCATTCTTCCAGTCTGCCCAATCCCGTTGCCGTTCGCCACTGATGGTTTGAGCTTTTTGCTTGCCGCAGACACCTTTGCGCACGGTCGATTGGCCAATCCGACCCCAGCAATGTGGACTCATTTCGAAAGCATCCACATTGCAATGCAACCGACCTATATGTCCATGTACTTTCCAGCGCAGGGCCTGGTTATGGCGGCAGGAAAGGTTCTCTTTGGGCACCCCTGGTATGGCATCCTGATCTGTAATGCGCTGATGTGCGCCGCTATCTGCTGGATGCTGCAGGCATGGCTGCCGCCCACATGGGCATTGCTCGGGGGAGGGTTGGCCATCCTTCGTCTGGGCCTTTTCAGCTACTGGATCAATACATATGCGGGTGCCGGCGCAGTCTCGGCGCTTGGTGGGGCACTCGTGCTGGGCGCTCTGCCAAGGCTAACGAAGACTGCTCGTTTTCGCTATGGCGTGCTGATGGCTGTTGGCATCGTTCTTCTCCTTCTCACCCGACCCTTCGAGGGCGTGCTTCTTTGCCTGCCCGTCTTAGTTAAAATCTGTTGCTGGATTCTCGTTGGAAAGAATAGGCCCAACACTTTTATTCTGTTTCGCCGAGCTGCTTTCCCAATGACATTGATTATGGCAGCAGGTGCATGGCTGGGATACTATGACTACCGTGCCTTCGGGAGCCCTTTTACGCTTCCCTATACCGTCGCGCGTGCTGCGTACGCCACCGCGCCGTACTACGTGTGGCAGTCACCACATCCTGTACCAAACTACCGGCACGAAGAGATGCGACGCTTCTACCGGGAGATCGAGCAGGATGGCTATGAGAAACTGCACAGCGTGTCGGGGTTCATCCCTCAGACTCTGACGAAATTTGGATGGTCATTGATAGCTTTCTATGCGGGTTTCGCGCTGCTGCCACCGTTAATGATCTTCCGTCGTGTACTTTTAGACCGTCGACTTAGGTTCCTCGTTTTGTGCCTTCCGCTATGGCTAGGTGGCGTTGCCATGGGAATCTTTCTCATCCCTCACTATCTGGCGCCATTTACAGCGGCCTTCTATGCGCTGGGACTGCAGGCCATGCGCCACCTTCGATTCTGGAAGCTTGAGGGCAAGCCGACCGGCTTGACATTGGCGCGATTAACTGTGGCAGTTTGCATTGCCACAGCCGCGCTACGCCTCTTCGCGGAGCCGCTTCAGCTAATCCCTTCTGAATGGCCAGGCGGTGAGTGGATCTTCTGGTGGAATGGTCCTGGGCATTTTGGTACAGAGCGCGCTGAGATAGAATGTCGGCTGGAACAATTCCCCGGTCCCCAACTCGCAATCGTACGGTATTCTCCAAAACACTATCCCCTGGACGAGTGGATTTATAACGCTGCGGATATCGACAGCTCCAAAGTTATCTGGGCGCGTGAGATGGACGCTGCGAGCAACTTGGAACTTATACGTTACTACAAAGATCGAGAGGTATGGCTTGTGCAACCTGACTCGGAAACGGAAAGAGCTATTCCATACCCCATCCCAGGCAACGGAGCTCCGTCGCTTACCAGGGGCGAGAAATGAATCTTGTCAATGCGCCGAGAACAATCCAGCAACAACCCAGATCAACGTCATGGTCGCGGCTGAATTATGTCTTCCTTACCCTTTGTGCGACGCTATACCTCCTCCCGTTCATGCGCCTTCTCCAGTCGGGAGCCGACGAGGGTACGGTTATTTATGGGGCTGAGAGGATCGTTCATGGCCAAGTCTTCGCACGAGATTTTTTTGATGTAATGGGACCAGGTACGTTCTACCTGCTGGCCGTTTTCTTTAAGATTCTCGGGACGACGTTTCTTGCCACACGGGTTTGTCTGTTTATTATTTCGCTGGGAACAGGCGTACTGATGTATTTTTTATCGTGCCGTGTGTGCGAAAGATATCGGTGGTTGCCGTGTATCATTCTGGCTTGTACAAGTTTCGGCGGCTTTTGGCCTGGCAGTAGTTACCACGTTGACGGCAACTTCTTTGCGTTATCGGCAGTGGCTTGCGTCGTTTTGTGGCGAGAGACGAGTTGGAGTGTCTTATTGGTTGCCGCAGGTGTTTTGGCTGGATTGACAACGTGCTTTCTTCAGCCCAAGGGAGGGTTGATACTAATCGCATTGCTTGTGTGGCTGTGGATACAACGTCATAAAGGTGCCGCATCCATCTCGTCGATGGGCCTGGTAGTTGGCGGTTATTTGGGAGCAACTGGGGCAGCGGCGGCTTACTTCTGGAGTCAGGGAGCACTGGGCAGTTTATATTTTGCGAATGTGGTATGGCCATCGAGACACTATGGAACTGTGAATTCGATTCCGTATGCGCAGGGGATTATTGCCTGGAATTGGGATCATCTCATTATGATAAAAAACGGTCTTCATGGACCAGCGGCAATAGTGGTGATCGGGATTGTCGTTATCCTGATTACACCGCTGTTCTTTGTGGCGGCCCTTCCAGTGTTAACACCGCTTTCTGCGTTGTTTTCGGTTCTTGCCAGCCGCGAAAAGTGGCGGATCATGACACCGATCATCATGCTTTATGGACTCTGCGGAGTCGCACTGTGGATGTCGGAAATGCATCGGCTGGACATCAATCATCTTGTGTTTGGATCGCCCCTGCTGATGATTCTATTCACCTATTGCATGGAGGTAACTAGCAGAAAGTATGCCGACTGGACTCTTCAACTCGTCGCGATGACATGCTTCTGGCTTGGGACCTTCAATTTCCTTGGAGCTCTTACAGCACATTCTATAGCGACCCCAATTGGCTCAGTCGCCATTTTCAAAGATGATCCAGTGCTGAGGTACATCGTCAAGAACATTGCCGTGGGCGAAGAAATGTTTGTTTACCCCTACCACCCTGCATATTATTTTCTCTCGTCAACAATAAACCCGACTCGTTATAGCCTCCTGATGTACAACTACAATACGGATGAGGAATTTTATGATGCGATCAGATCTATAGAACAAAGCCGAACAAGATATGTGATATGGGATACTGGCCTCCTAGCCTACGTAAAGGACTATTTTCCTACATCCAACCGCGAGGCGAAATCAGGTTTGATTATGGAGCCTTATCTGGAGTCTCACTATAAAGTTTTGAAGGAGATAGACGGAGTCAGGATTATGGAGAGAAAATGAAGTTCGTCTCGATATACAACAGTCTACACCGCGAATTCCGTTCCCGTTGGCCTGAGTGGCTCACGATATTTGCCTTTGCGGGCGTGGTCGCGTTTGCTATTCCCTACCATGAACCCTGGGCTGACGAAGCTGAGCATTGGCAGATTGCACGGTGTCTTTCGCTCCGCGCGCTTTTTGAGAAGTACATCCGTTATGAAGGAACGCCTGGATTATGGCATTTTTTGCTTTGGATACTGAATCGCGCTCACGTTGGCTATACCGGTCTTCATTGGATTTGTGGGTTGATCGCACTTGGGTCGGCGTCGCTTCTCCTGCTGAATTCTCCTTTCCCTCGATACTTCAAGCTAGCGTTACCATTCACGTTCTTTCTTCTATTTCAGTATGCCGTCGTTGCGCGCAGTTACGTTCTTGTGCCCTTAATACTGTTTACAATTGCCTCTGTGTGGAAGAATAGACCACTGATAGTGGCTGTTTTGTTGGGGTTGTTGGCCAACTGCGCTATCCACGCCGCAATCATTTCTAGTGGTCTTGCGTTAGTGTGGCTTGTGGAACAGTTGTACAAAGGAGGCGGCAATGCTTCTGCGCGAGGCATGAAGCTCTTGCTGTGCGTGTCAATTGTTCTCAGCTTCTATGCTTTCGCTCTTTGGACGGCCTGGCCCCCCAGCGACCTCATGTTCATATCCGTTGTTCGTGAACATATGCCTCCATTTGTTTATTCCTCAATGAGGCCGCTTGTCTTACCAATCTGTCAGCCCATGCTTCTGTCAATTCCCTTCTGGGTTGCCATTGGTCTCCAATTAGGTATGCGGCGACGCATTCACTATCTTCTTCCGGTGTTGATGTTGGCCGTTTTCTGTGGAATCATCTGTGGTAGTTTCTGGCACTGGGGACTCATCGTACCGCTGCTGATATCTCTGTTATGGATCACTTGGCCTTCGCAAGAATCTGATATAACCCTGGTTGAAACTTGCGGGCGCGCCGCGATGATGTATGTCATCGGGGTACAAATTGTTTGGTCTGCGTATGCTGTTGAATTTGACCATTTCAACGCCTACTCTCCAGACTATGCCGCCGCTCAGTTCTTGAAGCCCTATGTCGAAAGCGGATCGACAATCGCAGTTACATACCTTGATGATTCACCCATCCATATTGCTGGTGCGACCGGAATCTTGCCCTATTTTGAGCATAATATCTATATCAACCAGCCTTTCCCGTTCTATTGGTGTAGCACCAAGAATCAATCTGATAGTCTGTTTAATAAGCTCCTTCCGTCACATCCACGAGTTATTCTAGCCGAAACTCAACAAACACGGCCTCCAGGCCTGGTCAGTCTGCAAGAGCCGAGAGTTGAGTGGCTGTTGAAGTCCGGCTACAAACTTACGAACGTATTCTGCGGAACATTGCCGTTCCGGATGGAAAAAGGATTAACGAACTGTCACTATATCTTTCAATATCATGGAAATGCTCCATGAGTGCAAGAAACTTCGGTTGACGCCGGTCTGTCGCTCTACGACATAAAATCGAGCTACAAGGTCTTCTCCACGATGAATCGAGGCCTGCCTTTGGCTTCCGCATACATCTTGGCCAGATATTGCCCGATGACTCCTAGACAAAGCAGTTGAATTCCCCCGAGCAGGTACACGGGAATGACGATCGAAGCCCAGCCGGGAATCGCGGCAGTCGTAAAGAACTTGACAAACAGAGCCCACGCGGTCAGTCCAAAGCTGAAGAGAGAGATGAGAATGCCAAGAATAGTGATGATCTTCAACGGAATCTCAGTGAAGGCTGTTATGCCGTTGACAGCCAGGGAAACCATTCTTGAGATGTTGTACTTGGTTTCACCCGCGAAGCGCACCTTCCGGTCGTAGTAGACCAATGACGAAGGAAAACCTAACTGTGGGATTAGCCCTCTCAGCAGTAGATTGCGTTCCTTGCAGTTACGTAACTCTTCCACCACGCGCCTGCTCATAAGCCGAAAATCTGCGTGATTGAAGATCAGTTCGACCCCCATGGCTCGGAGCAGCCGATAGAAACCTTCAGCCGTTGTGCGTTTGAAAAAGCTATCCGTACCGCGACTGCGCCTGATGCCATAGACAACCTCGGCGCCTTGAAGATAGGCTCGCACCATCTGCTCAATAGCATTGATGTCGTCCTGAAGATCGGCGTCGATAGTGATCAACGCATCGCCGGTTGCCGTCAGCAATCCGGCGAGGATTGCACTTTGTTGACCGAAGTTTCGTGAGAGTTTCAGCCCGTGGATTAGGGCGTGGTCGATTGCGAGCCGTTCGATGACGCGCCATGTGCCGTCCGTCGATCCATCGTCGACAAAGAGAATGACAGGCTCAGCGATCAGCGTCTCGCGAGTCAGTTGTTCCAGCAATGCTACGAGACGAGCTGCAGTTTCAGGCAATACCTGCTCTTCATTGCGGCAGGGAATCACAAGAGACAGCGCCGAACAAGAAGCGCGTTCAACTGGCTGAGTCATAGATCCTTCTTCTCTCACAGGCCGATTATGGAGTCGATCGCGGAAACAAGATGCCAATCCAAGGGAGATTAACAAAGAGCAAAAGCACAATCAGCGCTACGCAGATTGAGAGGGGAATCATGAGCTTCGGTTCTCGATAGAGGAGCTCAGGATTCTGGACGGCGCTCTCGTTCTCGAAGGAGAGGCTGAAATAGACGGCCATAAGCCAGGCGATCACCGGGAACGAGAGAATCAGCTCGATTCGATAGCGCATCATGAAGGCGCCAAAGAACAACATGCAGGCGGCGGCGTAGAAGGTTGCTGAGTTGAGCAGGGATTCTTGGCTGTAGTGTGCGAACGAGCTACGATAGCCCGCCGCGACGGCCGGATCGCCGATTTGCCGGTACTCGGAAAAGCGCTTGAGGCTCATGAAATAGCAACCCAGCATCCAGTAGGAGACGAGCAGCGATGCGGGTGGAAGCATGAGGGTCGTTACCGAATACCAGCCGAGGCAAAAGCGCAGCGGATTATTGATCGACTCGCTCAAGACATCCACATAGGGAAGATCTTTGCTGCGGACGGGCGGGATGTTATAGATGCATCCCATGACCCATAGCGCAGCCGCGCTGAAGAGGAAACCCCGGCCGAGCAAGCTAGCAAGCGCGAGCCCCACCAGCATCATTGCGATCCATTGCACGTAGCCCCATCCTTTATGGACGAGTCCGCTGGCAGCGGGCCGGTTCTTTTTGGTGGGATGAAGCTGATCGAAGGGTGCGTCCAGGATCTCGTTGATCACATAGTTGCTGCAGGCTATGAGCGTGGCCGCAATCAGACCGATGACGATACGAATCAGCAGCACGGAAGAGAGCACACTTCGCTCCAATGAGATCGCCAGAACGATGCCGGGAACAATAAAGATCTGCTTAATGCTGTGATCGAGCCTAATGATGCGCAGATGCGCGAGGATGCGCTCGGCGGCCCGGACGGGACGGTGTTTGAACTGTTCGATCTTCACTGGCACAATCTTAGCGCATATTCAGCCGGGCCTGCAGGTTTATGCGGTGGCCCGATGCTGCTCGCGAGCGCCGAGGCGTACGCTGACGACCTTGGAGACACCCGGCTCCTGCATGGTGACACCATAGATCATGTCGGCTGTCTGCATCATGCGCTTGGAGTGAGTCACCAGTAGGAACTGTGTCTCCTTGCTGAGCGAATGGAGCAGATCGGCCAGCCGGCCGACGTTGGTCTCGTCGAGGGCTGCATCCACCTCGTCGAGCGCGCAGAAGGGGCTCGGCTGGAACTGGAAGATTCCCACCAGAAGCGCGAGCGCGGTGAGGGATTTTTCACCACCAGAGAGCAGCAGCACATTCTGCAGCTTCTTTCCCGGAGGCGACGCCACGATCTCCAACCCGCTCTCAGCCTGGTTCTCGACGTCGGTGAGGCGGAGGAATGCCTGGCCGCCGTGGAAGAGCCGCGAAAAGACCTGGGCGAAGTTCTCGTTGATTTTGGCAAAGGCCTCATCGAATTTGGTGTGCGAGATCTGATCGATCTCCTTGATAGTCTCTTGCGTGTTTTCGATCGATTCAATCAGATCTTTGCGCTGCGTCTCCAGGAAGGCGTGCCGGCTGGCGGTCTCCTTGTACTCATCGAGGGCCATCATATTCACCGGACCCATCTGCTCGATGCGCTGGCGCAGTTCGCGGCTCTTCTCTTCTTCAGCGGCCAGTTCTTCGCCTGCGAGGCGCAAGATCCCGTCGTCAGCGCGCAACAGCGAGGCCTCAAGATTCACCTCGGCAAGACAGCTTGCCTCCAGATGCTCAAGGTCAGAATGCAGTTTGGCCACTTCGCTGGAGCGCGTAGACCGGTCTTCCCGCAACTGATCGAGAGCGGCGCGCCCGTTCCTGAGATCGGTCTCCATGGCCGCGAGCTGCTGGCGAAGGGCCTGGGCCTCGGCGACGAGCTTTTGCGCCTGGTCCAGTGCCTGTGCGCGAATCGCCGCCAGTTCCTGTTCGCGCTGGGCGAGTTCGGCGCTCTCGCGTATGCGCTGCTCACGCTCCGCAGTGGCCGCGCTCCGCTGCTTGTCGATCGATTGCACCCGGCGCTCAAGATCGGAGTGAAGCCGGTCGATGCGCTGGAAGGCAGCCTCCGCGCCGCGCCGTCTCTCTTCGAGTCCCGCCAGCTCCGCGGTCAACTCTGCCGCGTCCTGCTGCAAGCTCTCACGGCTTTGCCGCATCAGTGTCAGCTTGGCCTGCATCTCATCGAGAGCGGTCTCGGCCGTGCGGTGCTCGGCCTCAAGCCGTAGCAACTCGTCACGCTTTTCATGGATGCCGGCCTTCTTGACTTCGCGCGCATCCCTGTTGCGCGCAGCCTGCGCGGTCCACTCCTGCAAGCGCCGGTCGACACGCTGGGTCTCTGATTCGAACTGCTTGAGCGCGGCGCCCTGATCGGCAACGGTGCGCTCGGCAAGACGCCGCTCTTCGTTGCGTGCATCCAGTTGCGCAGCCAACTCTGCGATGAGTTGAACGAGCGTATCCGCTTCCGATTCTGTCTGCGTCAAGCTGGCTTCGAGTTTGGCCAACCGGCTCTCGGCCTCGCGCAATTCGCGCTTGAGCGCGAGTGGGCCTTCGCTTGCCGGTTTGCCGCCGGTCACGGTGGCGTTGTGGAAGCACTCACCTTCCGGTGTCAGAAAGTATGCATGCGGATGATGCCCGGCCAGACGCAGCGCCTCGGCCGGATCCTCAACCAGGTAGCCGTTGCCGAGCTTGGGAAGAATCGTCTCCAGCGAGTGGCCAAAGCCATTGAGCACGTGAATTGCATCCTTGAGAGGAGTGACGCCCGGGCCAGTGATGGTCTCTTTGGCCTCTCCAAAGAGCGCGATCTGTTCGGCCGAATGAATTAGGAAGGTTGCTCGTCCATCCACACCGGATTTGAGTAGATTCACGCCCTGTTCGGCGGCGATCCAGCTCTTCACAACGACAAAATTCAGCTCCTCGCGGAGGAACTCATCGACGACGCCTTCGTGCTCGCCGCTGACCTCGAGAAAATCGGCCAGAGTGCCCACCGGCGCCATTCCCTGAGCAAGCGCGCCCGGCTTCAACAGGCGGCGCACGGTGTCGGTGGAGTAGCTGTGGTTGCGAATCAGCGATTGCAGTGAGTCGCGACGGCCGGCCACGGTGGCCTGTTCGCCCCGCAGTTGATTCACGCGCGTGCGCAAGGCGCTCTCCTCGGCGCGCCGTGTCTGCAATGCCTCGCGCAATGCAGCGATCTCCCCCTCCAGCCGCTTCAGTGCTTCAGCCGCGGACTCGAAGCCCTCCCGCGCCTGTGCGCTCTGCACGCCTAGATTCTCAAGCTCGTTCCGTGCCTGGCCCATCTCGGCCTCAAGCCGCTCCGCCTCGCGCTCCAATGCGGCAAGGCTCTCCTCGCTCTGCATTGTATGGTTGCGGGCGTTGGCGGCCAGAGTCAGCAGATGCATGACGTGGCGGCGGCTTGTCTCCAACTGCCGCTCTGACGAGAAGACCTCATCGGCTGCGGTACGCGCCTCCTGTTGGCGAGCCTCGACCTTTTCGCGGAAGGACTTGGCCTCTCCGGCGGCGGTCTCAAGGAAGGAATGCTGCTGTGTGCGCTCCTCGGCGATGCCGCTCAACTGCGCACGCGTCTGCTCCAGCTCGGCTCCGGCTGAGGCGATGCGCGTCTCCAACTCGTTGACACGTTCGGCGTTGGATCGCTCTCGTGCCGCCGCCCGTTCCAGTTCGACGGCTGCTGTGTTCGCGCGGTTCTGAGCCTCCAGGCCCTCGTGATCGAGTTGATAGCCGCGCTCGGTGAGCGCATGCTGGTTGGCCTCGGCGGTCTCAATCTCCGACGCCGACGTGTTGATCTGCTCGGTGAGCGCAGCGATCTCATGCTGGAAGCGGAGCTGACCGGCATCCATCAGCGCCATGCGGCTGGCCAGCACCACGCGCAGCCTTTCGCGCAGTTCATTACGGACAGTCGCGAATCGCTCGGCCTTCGATGCCTGGCGCTTGAGGCTGTTCATCTGCCGAGTGACCTCCTCGAAGATGTCGTCGACGCGCGCCAGGTTTTGCTTGGCGCTCTCCAGGCGCAGCTCGGCCAGACGTTTTTTGTTTTTGAAGCGGGTGATGCCGGCCGCCTCTTCGATGATCGCCCTGCGGTCGTGCGGCTTCGAGCTGAGCAGTTGTCCGATGCGCTCCTGGCCGATGATGGCATAGCTCTCGGGCCCGAGGCCCGTGCCCATGAAGATGTCTTGAATATCGCGCAGGCGGCAGAGCTTGCCGTTGAGCAGATACTCGCTCTCGCCCGTGCGGAAGAGCCTGCGCGTGATGACGACCTCACCCTTTTGCGGCGTGCGCTGGAACTTGCGGCGGCGAATCTTCAGCACGACAGCTTGCGGACCCTCGACCGTCGTTTGCGGCTGAGCGGCGATCTGCTCCGGCTGCTCCGGTGCGTTCTCTTCCATCACCTGGCCAGGCTGCTCGTTGGCGATGATCTCCTCGGCCTCGCTAACCCGCTGACGGCGCAGTTCTTCTTCGTCCCAGTCCGCCGGGGCTTCGTGGTCGACCTCGACCAGCGGCTCGACGGGAACCGGACCTTCGTAGACCTCCGGATCGACCATGGTCAGCGTTACCTCGGCCATGCCCAACGGCTTACGCTCGCGGGTTCCGGCAAAGATGACGTCCTGCATGTGCGTGCCGCGCAGACTCTTGGCGCTCTGCTCGCCGAGCACCCAGCTGACCCCGTCCAGAATGTTGGACTTGCCGCAACCGTTTGGCCCCACCACAACGGCAATGCCTGTTCCCGCAACGGTTAATTCCGTGCGGTCGCAGAAGCTCTTGAAGCCGAGAACGTGGATTTTCTTTAATTTCAGCATCTTCACTCCGAACTGTTGCGGTCGTACTTCAACTCGCCGGGCAATCCGCCGTTTACGCCTGGGCGCGGCAGAATATTGGCCTTCGATTACAAACTCTACGGACCCTTGAGGAGCCGGTCAACGTCTGGAGAAGGGGATTTTGTGGATAAGGAGGTGCGCAATTCCTGTTCTTGGAATTTCCTAAAATAGCGGTGCAAAATTGGGACTTTTTAAAGGTTTTTGGCGGGTTTTTGCACAGGAAAGGGAGAGGTTGCGGCAGCGATTTCAGTTGCGGTCTGAGTGGTCCATGCCTAACGGTGGGAGAGCTCTGGCAAGGCCGAAATGGCCGCAAGCTCGACGATCGCCTGCTCCGGGACGCGGGTCGAAGAGGCCATCCATCGCATTGCATTGGGGCAGAGCGAAAAGAAGAGCGGTACAAGAAGGTGGCCGGCGCTGGAGACCATGGCACGCGAGCCCCAGGTGGCCAGAGACATCCCGCCGCTCAGTTGCGCGCGGATCGTGCGGTAAAACTCATCTGCGCTTTTGCCGGCGAGGAACATCTCAGAAGCGAGAGCCGCGCTGTGCAAGGCGATGGACATGCCATCGCCGGTGAACGATGGGATGACCGCAGTCTGATCTCCCACGCGCCAGAGGCTGGAGTGCAGCGGCGCGAGATATCCGTAGGGAATGGGAGAGATGGCCAGCGGGCGCTTCCACAGTGCGGTTGCACCGTGAAGACGCTGACGCAGATGACGATTTTCACCGAGGATGCATGCCAGAAGTTGGGCCCATCCTCCGATCTTGCGGTAGGCGCCGCGCCAGACAATCAAGCAGAGATTGGCCACGCGGTTTTCGACGAGCGACAAGCCTCCATATCCGCCGGAAAAGAGGAAGACTTCAATGAAGTCCTTCAACGAGTCAGTTTGGGCAGGCGTCAGACGCCAATGCAGTTTGAAGCCGATGAAATCGGATTGGCTCGTGGCAGGGCGACCCCATCCGCGCAAATCGTGTTTGCCTGTGGCCAGAAAGGCGGTCTTCGCGCAGAACGATTTGCCATCTCGAAGTTGAACTTTAGCCATCTGGCCCTCGATTGTCAATTCCTCGACGAAGGCGCTGCGCTGGACGTTGCACCCGCTCTGCGCAGCCCGCAAGAGCATGGATTCATCGAGGACAAACCGTGAAAGCGAGAGCGCGGTGAAGGGCAGAGCCGCTTCGGCGACACGATGCTTTGAGGAGAGCCGCAAAAAAAGGATCGTGGCCGCGCCCAGAGCGAGCGGATCGACTCCAGCCTGGCGCAGGTACGCGACCGCTTCAGGGCTGAGGAACTCTCCGCAGACTTTGTGATGGGCGGCGCGTTCCCTCTCAAGCAGCGTTACGCTGCGCCCTGCCGCGGCGAGACGGATGGCGGTCATGGAGCCGGCAAGGCCGCCCCCAACGACAAGATTGTCGACCGTGCAGATCGCGGTACTCATCCTGACTCGCTTTCCGATCCCGATTTTCGTCTGGCGACACACAGACGCGCGGGCCTGAAGCTCTGGACGACGGCCTCATGCGGACCGAGGCCGGCCGCGGAGCAGAGATCGCGCCACTCATGTGGCACAAACGATCGCGCGATGGAGATCGGGCCGTCGTGCCGCACGAATGGATGAAGTCCGACCAACTTTGAAAACGCGCGAAAGAAATGGTAGGGGAGGGCTGCTCGCGAAAGATCGTTGATGAACCATCCGATCTCGGCGTGAGCCTCCATCCAGCGTATGAATCGAACGATCTCACTGTCCGCGAGATGATGCGTGAAAAGTGAACTGATTGCCAAGTGGACCGGTTGCCTGGGCGTGAACGTGAGGACATTTGCATTGACCCATTGGATTTCGCTGCTGGCCGGGCTCGCATCCGCTGCGATCGCTGTGGCATCGGGATTCAAATCGAGCCCGGTGAGCTCGACAGCGAGGTCGCGCTCATTTGCCCATCGCTCGATCCGCCGCAGAGAATCGCCATATCCGCAGCCAACGTCGAGAATGTGAAGCGGCTTTGGAAGAGTTTTCTGGTCGGATGCCAAACTATGGAGCCAGTGCAGCAAGGGACGGTAGGCAAGTGTCAGGCGGTTTGTCGTAGCCAGGCCTCGGAGGTAAGAACGCAAGACCTCGCTACCGCATGGCTCATCCATGATCTCGGTGAGCTGCGCGCGGGTGCGGAAGTCCGGTGAGTTAGACGGCATGAAAGAGCATGGTCTCCGCGGTCAGTCCGGGCCCGAAGGACATGGCGCAACCTTGTTGCTCAGCCTGTGCGCTCGCCATCAATCTCTCCAACACGAACATCACGGTTGCCGAAGACATGTTGCCATAGCGCGCCAGAATCTCGCGTGAGTGCGAGAGTGCATCGGCCGGCAGGCTCAGCCCCTTTTCCACCGAGTCGAGAATCGAGCGGCCACCGGGATGCACCGCCCAGATGCCGATCTCCGAGGGCTCTCTGCCTTTCGTGATCTGCTGGCCTGTTTCTTTGAGAGAGCGTCCGATCTCACTGGGAACCTCGCCCGAGAGGTGCATATCGAATCCAAGCTCGCCGATCTTCCAGGTGATCAGAGGGCTTGTATCTGGGATGCGGAGCGCAAGGAAGCTATCGATGGCGAGTCCGTCTGGTTGAGCGCTGACCAGAGAGGCGGAGCAGCCGTCGGCGAAGACGAGAAACGAGAGCACCTGCTCGAGCTGATCGGTCTCTTGAAAGTGGAGCGAGCAGAGCTCGAGGTTCAACACCAGAACCTTGGAGCCGGGCTCGGAGCGGACGATGTGACGCGCCGACTTGAGAGCGTTGATGGCTGCATAGCAGCCCATAAAGCCGATGAAGGTTCGCTCGACCGACGGCGAGAGCCCAAGATGGTTGACGACGTCGAAGTCCAATCCCGGCGCATAGAACCCGGTGCATGAGGTGACGATCACATGCGTGATGGATCGGCGCTCTTCTTGAGTGAGCGAGAGCTTGTCCAGAGCGCGTCGCGCCAACTCCGGTGCGTAGCGTTCGAAGAGCTGCATGCGGCGCGCTGTTGAGGGGAAGTTGCCCGGCACGTAGATCTGTTCCTCATCCTTCCACGAGCCGTTATCGGTGACGATGGGGCTGACGAAAGAGTAACGCTGTTCGATGGCCGACAGGCGAACCATGCGGCGAAACAGGTTGCGGGAGGTGCCTTCCGGCAGCATTCCGGCTGCAAAATCGATGAAAGCGCGATGGACATCGTGCGGAGGAACCGCCGTCGCGATCCGGTTGATATGTGCCGTGGTCATTCCTGCCCCTTTCCTGATAACGAGCATTTTTCCAGGCCTCGTGGCTATTGGACTCGTCAATGGCCCTCAGGTTTCATAGGATTGTGGTCAAATCTGGTCACAGTTTTGTCCTAATCATGTAACTGACTCTCACGTTCATCCGGCGCCGGATGCCCTTGCCGTGCGCTGAGCTTGTCGATGATTGGAAGCCTCTGCTGTAAAGTTGGAGGAGACGCTCTCTATTTTGGTGGCCACTTTTCCTCTGCCTCAGCCCTCTTTTATTGACGACTTCAACCAATTCGGACGCGACGCCGGAACTCGGCGAACTGCTGCAATCGGTCTTTGGCTTTGCGCGCTTCAGGGCCAACCAAGAGGCGGTCTGCCGTGCCGCGCTTGCCGGGCGCGATCTGCTGCTGGTGATGCCCACAGGCTTTGGCAAGTCCCTCTGCTACCAATTGCCCGCGATTGCGCTGGGTGGCACGGCGCTGGTGATCTCGCCGCTGATTGCGCTTATGGAAGACCAGGCCGCGAAACTCACGGCGCTCGGACTGAGAGTGGCGCGGATTCACTCGGGGCTTGACCGAAGTGTGGCACGCCAGGCCTGCGTGGACTATCTGCAAGGGAGCTTGCAGTTTCTCTTCATTGCGCCCGAACGGCTGCGGGTGCCTGGCTTTGGCGAGATGCTGGCCAAGCTTAAGCCTGCGCTGATCGCCATCGACGAGGCGCACTGCATCTCGCAATGGGGCCATGACTTCCGCCCGGACTATCGAATGCTCGGCCAGTATATTCCGGCGCTTCGTCCAGCCCCGGTTCTGGCGTTGACGGCAACAGCTACCCCTGCCGTGCAGGCAGACATTGTGGCGCAACTCGGGATGGCGAAGCCTGCGCACTTCATCCATGGATTCCGGCGCGACAACCTAGCCATCGAAGTGGTCGAGCTATCGATGCCCGAGCGGCCACAGGCGATCTGCGGGCTGTTGGCCAGCGCCGAACGGCGTCCGGCAATCGTCTATGCACCGTCACGCAAGGCCGCTGAGCGGCTGGCCGAGGAACTCTCTGCGCCAAAGAGGGCGGGGCGCATCGCAGCGGCGGCCTATCATGCGGGTCTCGATGCAGAAACCCGGGAGCATGTGCAGGCGGCCTTCCAGGCGGGCAAGCTTGAAGTCGTGGTGGCGACGATCGCCTTCGGCATGGGTATCGACAAGGCCGACATTCGCACGGTGATTCACGCCGGCTTGCCGGCAACGCTTGAGGGCTACTACCAGGAGATCGGCCGCGCGGGGCGCGATGGGGCGCCGAGCCGGACTTATCTGATGCACAGCTACGCCGATCAGCGAACGCATGATTTTTTTCTTAGCCGCGACTATCCGCCGGTGGAGAATTTGCAGCAGATCTATCAAGCGCTGAGCGATGAGCCGCAGCCTGTGGAGGAGTTGCGCGCGGGGTCGAAGCTTGCCGACGAAGAGTTCGACAAGGCGCTTGAGAAGCTGGAGATTCATGGCGGTGCGCGGGTGGATTTTGGCGGCAACGTGACGGCTGGCGGTCCTGGCTGGAAGAAGACCTACGCGATCCAGGCGCAGTACCGGGCCGAGCAGTTTGACAGGGTGCTGCGCTTTACGACATCGGCCGAGTGCCGCATATCGGCTCTGGTCCGCCACTTCGGCGATGTAGAGGATGCTGCGCGGCCATGCGGCATCTGCGATGTCTGCGATCCGGCTGGAGCCGTGTTGCGGCTCTTCCGGCGGCCGACAGCGGCGGAACGCGAGATGGCACAGGCGATCGTCAATGAGTTGCGCACGGTGGAGTACAAGGCAACAGGAACTCTGCAACGGAACATAGACGCGGTAGGGCGCGTGAGCCGCAGCGAATTCGATGCTCTGTTGGGCGCGATGGTGCGCGCCCGGCTGATCGAGATCGAGGATGCCGAGTTTGAAAAGAACGGCGAAGTCATACGCTTCCGCAAAGTTCGGTTGACCTCGGCAGGGTTTGCAATGCGATCAGCGACTCCTGTGGAGTTGCTGATCAGCGACGGTATAGTCGAGGAGTTTGGAAGCTCTTCAGCGCCGGCGAGAGCAAAAAAGACCAAAGCGAATACGACAAATGCACACGCCAACTCAGCAGGGACCAGTGCCGCGAAAGGCGATCCTGTGCAGCTAACAGCCGAAGGCGAGGCCCTCGCGGCGCGGCTGCGAGAGTGGCGCTCTGCGGAGGCGAAGCGGCTGGGAGTCCCGGCGTATGTCGTTTTGCATGATCGCACGCTGTCGGCTTTGGCTCAGGCTCGGCCGGCAAATCTGCGGCAGTTACTTGAGGTGACCGGGATGGGGCCGGCCAAGGTCGAACGATTTGGCGCGGCCATCCTGGAGTTGTGCGGCGCGGCAAAATGATGGACGGACGCCTTCAGTGCGCGGTGCCACAGGCGCAAGCCTTGAAAGCTTCGGCGGTGTGGTGTGACAAGGTACAGACGTACTGCGACCAGAAGATCTGGAGCTCCGGTGAAGGGCTGCCTGCTGAGAAGTCATTGATGTAGTCGTGGCTTGGCGATGCCTTCGCGCTGGAATCGTCTGCGAAGCCCGATATGAGCTCGCTAATGGACGGCGAGGAGAAAGCCCGCTCGTTGTAGCTATGCGCGTAGTCGTACTCTTCGGTCCACTTCGCATCGACGCCGGTCTGATTTGACGCAGTGAAGACTCGATAGTCGACGAGTGCTGCGGAGGATGGATCAACCTGGGCGACGGTGAAAGATGGATTATTGCCGTGATTGGGCGAGATCGACGAGACCATCTTGACCGCGACAGCCTTTCGTTCAGCGATAAAACCCTTTGCCTCGACTGTAGGGTTGCCTGCCACTCGATATAGGTTTGGTATGTCTGTCTCCAGGAGCCTGACCTCATCCATGTGGGTGTGAGCGAAGATCGCTAACTGGACCACATCGCTGAAGTCAATCAAAACATCCGCAGTTTTTTCTGAGGAGAGAAACATGGCTGGCTGCTGGGGGCCGCAAACGTCCCCCGTTTTCTTCATCGTTGAGAAGAGATCGACTCCGGGCGGAATGTGGCCCATGACCCAGACCTTCTGCTTTTTAGCGCGGGCTTCAGTCAGCTGTTGTTGAAGCCAGGAGATCTGCGCGTCGGCTGCAGTGGAGTCGGGCTTGCCAGAGCAGGTCGTGTAACTCTTCGACATGAAGAGATCGTCGAGAACCAGCAGGCGGGCGTTTTTGATGGGCGCGGGCAGAGAGATGCTGTAATAGCCGCCGGCCGCGAAGCTATCTTGGGCGGCCTCGCGCTCGGCGGCCGGGAACCCTTTTGTAATCTCGTTGCCGGTGACTCGCAGAAAATCGCTATGCGCGTCGAGCCGGTAATCGCCGCAGTCGGAGTCGTTGTTTCCCAGAGCTAAAAAGACTGGTACGCCGGGAAAGGTCGCGTATAGCTCTTCTATTACATAGTCGATCGTCTTTTCCACGAATTGTCTGTAGTCTTCTGGAGTCGACTTAGGAAAGAGCGTGCGGTACTTGCAGTCAAAGCCGTGAGAGATGAGATCGCCGCTTACGGTGACGAAGCTCGCTCCGGATGCGTGCGAGCGCATGGCTTTAAGACTGGAGTCGAAGAGCGCATAGGAGGTGTCGACGCCGCGTGCATGGCAGCTTTGCTGTAAGTCCGCGAATCGCTGCTGCCGATTTGGAGACGGCGCTGCTCGAAGGATGGCGTTCCACTTGCTCGCCGGCGCTGTGGCGAGCTGCGAGACCTTGGCTGGATCCCAGAAGGGCTCGAAGTGAATATCGCTGGCGAGCACGGCGGAGACAGCGGGACTTGCCGCCGGTGCGGAATGTGCGCCTGGTTTGGGGCTCTGCGCAAGAGCCGCGCAGGCCAGGAGGAAAAAACAGGGAATGGCGTCGTAGCGTGCGGCGATGGCAGGGATGCGTCTCATCGGTGCTCCATGGTCCGTGCTCATTCTTTCACAACCCATGGTCAGCTTCGAAACACAGAGACGCGTAGCGCTCCGCTATTCGCAGATGAGGCACACGCTGCTCGCATGACGGCGTGCACAGCCAGGTGTCAGAATCGAGACCTGGAATGCACTAACGTGAAGCCCCGGTCAACGAAGCGCGGAGGTGCGAGGCCAGGCGGCTGAGTTCAATCGACGCTTGCCTCGTATCTTCGGCGCCCTGTGTGGTCTGCTTGGCCGAGGCAGCCACTCCGCCAGTCTTTATGGTGATCTCACCGATCTTGTGAGCCCCTTCGGTCATATTGCGTCCGATTTCGTTTGCCGTAAGCGTCTGCTCTTCCACCGCCGAAGCGATGCTATTGGAGATGTCGTTGATCGACCCAATGATCGTTCCGATATGCACAAAGGCCGAAGCGGCTTCCCTGGTTCCGTTCTGAATGGCCTCGATGGTCTGTCCTATCTCCTCGGTTGCGCGAGCCGTCTGCTTGGCGAGTTCCTTCACCTCGTTGGCCACAACAGCGAACCCTTTTCCGGCCTCTCCTGCGCGAGCCGCCTCAATGGTTGCATTCAATGCGAGCAGGTTCGTTTGCTGGGCAATCGAATTGATAACCTTAATCACTTTGTTGATCTCGCGGCTCGAGTTTTCGAGCTTCTTCATGCAGTCCTTGGCCGATTCGGCCACCTCCACCGCGTTTTTTGCAACCCGCGCCGAGTCGTTGGCACTCTTTGAGATCTCGCGGATCGATTCTTGCAACTGTGAGGCCGCGTGCGCGACCGAAGACACGCTGGTCGACACCTGCTGACTGGCGCCTTGCAGGAAATCGGCCAGCATCGCAGTCTCTCCTGCGCTGGCCACCATCGATTGACTCACGGTTGTCATTTTATCGGCAGCCGATCCGAGGCGAACCTCGCTATCGGCCAGAGCATCGCGCATCCGCCGGTTCTCTGTAACGTCGCGCGAGAAGCCGAATGTGCCTATGATCCGGCCCTCACTATTGCGGAGAGGCATCTTTGTGGTAGATACATAGGTAACCCGGCCGTCCGGCCAGGTCGCCCTCTCCTCTTTGTCGAGGATCGGACGGCCCGTTCGAATGATCTCCTGCTCATCGGCGTATGCTGGGCGCGCATGCTCTGCCGTGAAGAAATCAAAGTCCGATTTGCCCACGGCCTCCGCGGGCGAATCTAGTTTCAGCGTCTTGGCCTTGGTTTGATTAATCAGAATGAATTTGCTTTGCAGGTCTTTGAAGTAGACGTTGCCCTGCAGCAGATCCAGGAGGTTGGTAAGAAGGGTGCCGTGATCGGCGAGCGTTGGATCGAAGGCCTCTTCGACCATCGATCCTCCATTCCCCTTCAGCGGCAGTAGTTCACTCATGTCGTCACCTATGATCCGTTACAGGCCGCGAGCTCCGCACCGATGCCATCTGTGCGATCTCTACCTTATCGGCATTCGACAATTGTTTTTTCAGAGAGTCGGATATAGATCCTCGTTCGTAAGGAGCTCGCAGTCAAAGATGCCGATTCGCGCCCGCGTTGGACGCGAATCGGCATCTTTCGACTCAATATGGACCGGCTATGCGATGCGCTCGATGACTACCGAGTTGAGGACGACCGGAGTCTTGGGCTTGTCCTGGGCGGCGCGAGGGACCTTGGAGATCTTGTCGGCGATGGCCTGCCCTTCGACAACTTCGCCAAAGATGGTGTGATTGCCGGTGAGCCACATCGTCGGCGCAACGGTGATGAAAAACTGGCAGCCATTGGTTCCGGGGCCGCTGTTGGCCATGGCAAGCTTGCCGGGCGTGTCAAATTTGTGGGGTGAGCCTTTGGTCTCGTCCTGGAAGCGATAGCCGGGGCCACCCATTCCGGTGCCGGTGGGGTCGCCGCCCTGAATCATGAAGTCGGGGATGACGCGGTGAAAGATGGTGCCGTCGAAGAGCTTATCGGTGGATTTCTTGTGAGTGCTCGGGTGGGTCCACTCCTTGGAGCCCTCGGCGAGCTCGATGAAGTTCTTGACGGTGATGGGCGCGTCGGACTCGAAGAGCCGGACGGTGATCTTGCCTTCGGTGGTGTTGAAGACGGCGTAGGTTCCTGGTAGAAGTGACATCATTTTCCTCGTTTGGATGGGTTAGAAAGACTAGTTATCGGCCCAAAATAAAGATGACATTGACAATGGTGCGGGCCTCGACGGGCTGACCGTTGAGCAAATACGGCCTGTAGCGCCAGGTCTTGACGGCATCGAACGCGGCCTGTTGTAGCATATCTGGGCCAGCGATGACCTTCAGATCCTTGACCCGGCCGTCGGTGCCGATGACGGCTTCCAATTCCACGTGGCCAGAGACGCCAGCCTGCTTGGCATCAATCGGGTATACCGGGTCCGTTTTGTGGTCGAGCATTCCTTGCGCGACACCTGTGGAGATGTTGATGCGCTTTGGTAATTCAGTTGCGTGTTGCGATGCGGCATCCGGATTGTGCAGCACGGTCTGGCCTTCTGAAATGATAGTCACCTTCTTCAGTACAACCGGTGTCGCGGGCTTGTCGTTTGCGCCGGTCGGCACATGGGCGATGGCCTTGACCACCTGAAGGCTTGAGTCATCGCACTGGCCGAAGATGGTGTGTTTTCCGTTCAGGTATTCGGTGGGTACCTCGGTGATGAAGAACTGGCTGCCATTAGTTCCAGGACCACTGTTGGCCATCGCCAGGCGGCCGGGCACATCGAAGCCTAGATTCGGGTCGAACTCATCTTCAAACTTGTAGCCGGGATCGCCCATCCCCGTGCCGGCCGGGTCGCCGCCCTGGATCATGAACTCAGGAATGACGCGATGGAAGATCGTGCCGTCGTAGAGTGGTTTGTTGTGCTGCAGCTTGTTGGTGCGCGGGTCGGTCCAATCCTTGGTGCCTTGAGCGAGAGCGATGAAGTTGGCGACGGCCTTGGGCGCCTGCTTCTGGAAAAACTGGCAGGTGATGCGGCCCATGGAGTTGTCCATGACCACGGTGGGGCCGTTGGGATGGATCATGGCCGCTGCGGTGGCGGTGGGCGCGTCGGGCAGCTCCTCTGCGGGCTTGGAGGTTTGCGCGGCCGCCGAAGCGGCGAAGATGATGGCTAGAGCGGGGAGGAGGATTGTGCGTTCGAGTTTCATAACGACTCTGAGGGTAAATCATGCGGCTTGCCTGCAGCCAGCGCGAATGGACGCATCTTATGCTCTGTGGCATTCTTGTGCGAGAGGAACGATGAAAGCGATCAAGAGGTTCGCATACGTGGTGGGCGTGGTGGCTGTTGCGGCCGGGATCGGCTTCTGGGTGCGCCCGGTGAGCTACCTTGCCGAAGCAACCTATGCGCGGGAGTTCCTCACCGGCGTATCAAGCCGCTCGATTGCGGTTGCGGGCTATCGCATGCACTACCTCGTCGAGGGCCCTGCCGATGGTCCGGTGGTGGTGCTGGTTCACGGGTTGGGCGGGGAGGCAGAAGACTGGCGCAAGCTGGCTCCTTATCTGGTGAGGGCCGGCTTTCGGGTGTACATCCCGGATCTGCCCGGTTACGGACGCAGCGAGTGGCCGGCAGGATTCTCATACTCGATCCATGACGAGGCCGAGGCGGTGGTGGGCTTTCTGGATGCTCTAGAGCTGAAGCAGGTGGATCTGGGCGGCTGGTCGATGGGCGGCTGGATTGTGCAGGTGGTGGCCGCACGGCGTCCGGAGCGGGTGAGGCGGCTGATGCTCTTCGATTCGGCGGGCATCTACGAGAGACCGAACTGGGACACGCGGCTCTTTACGCCAGAGTCGGTCGGCGAACTCGACCAGCTGGAGACGTTGCTGACGCCGAATCCAACGAAGATTCCGGGTTTTGTCGGGCGGGATATTGTGCGCCTCTCAGACGAGCATGCCTGGGTCATTCGCAGGGCTGTGGCCTCAATGCTGACGGGGCAGGATGCGACTGACAATCTGTTGCCGGGGCTTAGAATGCCGGTGCTGATCGTTTGGGGAAAGGAAGACAAGATCACCCCGCTCGATCAGGCAGAGAAGATTCATCAGCTCGTGCCGCAGTCGCAGCTCGAGGTCTTTGCCGGCTGCGGCCATCTGGCTCCCGGCCAGTGCACGGGCCAGATCGGACCCAAGGTTGTGGAGTTTGTCAAACGGTAGCTCTCCAAAAGAATCAATAGATCCACCGCGCCGTGAGAACGAGTCCATGGTTGTAAGTGTGGAAGTGGCTGGTGGCGATCTGAATGCCTGCGCCGAAGGCTAGACCCGGTCGCGACTTTGGGTCTGAGGGGTGCAATGCGCACTTGCCGACGAGCAAGCCCGGCGTCAGGAATTCCTGAGTCCTACCGTCGTTCGTTCCGCCTTTGAAAAACGTCGCATTGCTTTCGATCTCAGACCAGAAGAGCTTGCGGAAGTGGTACTGCGCGGCGGTGTTCCAGACGATTGGACGGCCCGCCGTGGTGATGGCCGGATTGCCTGTAGGCAGAGTGGCCCCGAGCGTCGATTGCACGTCGAAGCGGCCGAAGCCCTTGCCCGCTCCAAGCGTGGGTGCGATGCTGGCGTCGGTCGAGCCGTTTTTATAGCTGCCGGTGGGAATGGTGGCGATGGCAAAGGCGCAAAGCGTATACGTGCCGTGTTGCGCATTGCCGCTGGCGATGCGCACCTTGCCGAGGAAGGACATGTCGCCAGCACCGTTTTTGGCGGTTGAGTTGTGTTCGATGTAGGGCGGCAGGTTGACTGCCAGCTCTGTTCTCTTCGAAGAGATCAGATTAACGCCCTTGCTGTTATCGAAGTTCCAGGTGTGAGTGAGGGTCGGCGTTGTCTGGCGCAAGATGTCGGTGCGCACAACTTGGAAGAGGCCAGTGTAGGTGGTCACCAGCGGCACAGCCCACGCAGGCTGCTTTGATTGGATGGCGTTGGTGCGCGCAGACCAGTAACTGTAGAGGTTGCCGCGAGCGGCGGCAGCCGAGCTATCTTGCGCGGATGCCGTGGCAGCGATGAGCAGGAGTAAAGGGGATAAGTGAAGCATCCTCATGTCGGTTCTTTGAGCATGAAGGTTGTGAATCAGAGGAGGCAACAACCGGTTGGACGAGGATTTTCTCAACCTAAAGTAGTAAGGGGGCTGCACGGAGGCAGCTCCCATGCGCCCGGCCTGATCGTGCGCTAGACGCCGATCACGTCGCAGAGCTCCTTGACGGCGGCGGCGCTCTTCATCAAGGCGGCGCGCTCGTCGTCGTTGAGCTTGATCTCAACGATCTGTTCGAGGCCGGCCGCACCAAGTTTGCAAAGCACACCCATGTAGTAGCCGTTGATGCCGTATTCGCCTTGCAGGAAGGCCGCGCAGGGAAGGATTTTCTTCTTGTCTTTCAGAATGGCCTCAGCCATCTCGACGGCCGCCGCCGAGGGAGCGTAGTAGGCGCTGCCGGTCTTGAGATGTTTCACGATCTCGCCGCCGCCATTGCGAGTGCGCTCGATGATGGCGTCGATGCGCTCTTTCGAGAGTAACTCGGTGATGGGAATGGACGCGACGGTGGTATAGCGAACGAGCGGGACCATCATGTCGCCATGACCGCCGAGAACCAGGCAGCTCATGTTTTCGACACTGACTTGGAGTTCCTCGGCGATGAAGCTCTTGAAGCGGCCCGAGTCGAGAATCCCGGCCATGCCGATGACGCGCTCGCGGTTGAAGCCGGAGAGTTTGTAGGCCGCTTGCACCATCGCGTCCAGCGGATTGGAGACGACGATAAGCACCGACTCGGGCGAGTAGGCGACTACGTTTTTGACCACGTCGGTCATGATCTTGTAATTGGTGTGCAGCAGATCGTCGCGGCTCATGCCCGGCTTGCGCGGAAGGCCGGCGGTGATGATCACGATGTCGCTGTCTGCGGTGTCGGCGTAGTCGTTGGAGCCGGTGATGTGAACATCGGACCTTTGGATCGGAAGAGCCTGGAGCAGGTCGAGCGCCTTGCCCTGCGGCACGCCTTCGACCACGTCGATCATTACCACATCGGCCAGTTCCTTGGCCATGAGCCAGTGTGCCGCCGTCGAGCCAACGTTGCCCGCGCCGATGATGCTTACCTTCTTGCGCATCGCTTTCCTCCTTGGGGAATGGTTGAAGCAGGGAATAGGGAATAGGGAACAGGGAATAGAGAACATCCTCAACCAACAACAGAAAACTGATCCCTGATCCCTGTTCCCTGCTCTTACATGTTGCCGATGATTCTTGTGGCGAATTCGCTGGTGCCTACCTTGGTTGCGCCGGCGGTCTGACGTTCGAAGTCATAGGTTACAAACTTTTGCAGGATGGTTTTCTCTAGCGACGCCTCGATGAGCCTGGCGGCTTCTTTCCAGCCGATGAACTCAAGCAGCATGACGCCGGAGAGGATCACCGAGCCGGGATTGATCACGTCCTTGTCGGCGTACTTGGGCGCTGTGCCGTGGGTGGCCTCGAAGACGGCATAGCCATCGCCGATGTTCGCGCCGGGAGCGATGCCGAGACCGCCGACCTGCGCTGCGGCTGCATCGGAGATGTAGTCGCCGTTGAGGTTGGTGGTGGCCAGGATGCTGTAGTCCTCGGGCCGGATGATGATCTGTTGGAAGATGGAGTCGGCGATGCGGTCGTTGACGAGGATCTTATTTTTCCATGCGCCGTTGCCGTGGGTTTTGCCGATGGAGTCGAGGACGCCTTTGATCTCAGCGTAAATGGCATCGCGAAAGGCTGGCGAGCCGAACTCAAGGCCGGGCTCGATCAGCGCGGCATTCTGCTCAACGGTCAGGCCGGGGTTTGCGTCCTGGTTGCCGAGAATCCAGCTCTCGCGCTCCGTCACGATCTGGTCACGGAACTCCTCGGTTGCGACTTCGTAGCCCCACTCGCGGAATGCGCCTTCGGTGAACTTCTGGATGTTGCCTTTGTGAACCAGCGTGACGGTCTTGCGGCCAGACTCCAGCGCGTGGCGGATGGCGTAGCGGACCAGTCTTTTAGAGCCGAAGATCGAGATCGGCTTGATGCCCACGCCGGAGTCGGCGCGCACCTGCTTCTTGGTCTTGGAGAGCAGTTCAGTGTTTAGGAATTCGATGAGCTTGGCGGCATCTGCAGAGCCCTGCTTGAACTCGATTCCCGCGTAAACGTCTTCGGTGTTCTCGCGGAAGATGACGATATCGACCCGCTCGGGATGCTTCACCGGGCTGGGCACGCCCTGATAGTACTTCACCGGGCGCACGCAGGCGTAAAGATCGAGGATCTGCCGCAGTGCCACGTTGAGCGAGCGAATGCCGCCGCCGACGGGGGTGGTCAGCGGTCCTTTGATTGAGACGCGCAGATCGCGGGCCGCTGCCACCGAGTCATCAGGCAGCCACTGGCCGAATTGGCGAAAGGCCTTTTCACCAGCGAAGATCTCAAACCAGCGGATGGCGCGCTTGCCGCCGTAGGCCTTTTCGACCGCGGCGTCAAAGACCCGTTGCGAGGCCTTCCAGATGTCGCGGCCCGTGCCGTCGCCTTCGATGAATGGAATGATGGGATGGTCGGGCGCCACGATCTGCCCGTTGTTGTATTCGATCGGTTGGCCGTCCTGCGGCAACGCGAGTCCGTTATATGTGGCTTGCATTGGTTCTGTAAGGTCCCTTCCCCAATATGGTTAGAGGTTGAGGCTACCATCTGGGATTCAGGGATTGCAATGGCGGGGCAAAACACGAGGGGAAGAGATAGAGCGATTTTCTGGAAGAGACCGCAACGACTAAACGTAGAATTTGGCGTGTGTGGCAAACTCGCGCAACGCAGCGAGGAACAGGGCCCGGTCTTTTGGTTTTGCGACGATACCGCCTTGACAGGCCATCGGCGCCCGATTGTCGCAAAAAATTGTCACGTAGGGATGGATGCTTCCGACGCGATCTACCATCTCCCAGGGCACTTCTTTTATCCTCCAGAACCGCC
>JBEKKL010000047.1:0-64865 GCA_050010735.1 Occallatibacter sp.
AAACGAGGCGAGCGGCGCAGCGTGAAGCCGGAAAAATCGCGTCCGTAGCGCAAGAAACCATCGCCGCAATCAGATTTTTCCTTGTGCGCGAGAAAATGATGAGTTGATCAGAGGTTCCTTAGACCTCCTGAATCTTGTTGCCGCTTTCATCTACGGCCTCATCCCCAGGCACGAGGCCGCCAGAATTTGCGAAGGCTCCACAGGCCGAAGCGAAAGGTGAGGAAGATCAACCCGGTGCCAAAGACAAAGCCGATGGGAAGAAGCCACCAACCGAGCAGTTCGTGGCCGGTCATCGGCTGATTGCTGAATCCTAGGCCGAGACCCCAACTGCCGTCGGCGTTCACAGTCTTTGAGAGTCCGGTGCCGCGAGGCCAGATCACCTTGAGCGTGGCGATGAGAAAGAGGAATCCGCCGAGACAGTAGCCGGCAACCGAGATAAGAAACACGGAGACCCCGGCAAGCGTAAGAGCCCCCCAGCGAAGCAGGTTGCGCATGATGACCACCGGAGAACGCGACATCTGTGCGCGTCTCAACAGCTCTTCGGTGCGGTAGCGGGTCGCCAACTCCTCGGGTGTGCCGAGGGCTGCCAGCGTCGCGGCGACCGTATCAGCTGACCGATCCGCTGAAGATTTGTCGAGGATATGCGCGCGGATTTCCTCGACGATGTCTTTGGCATCCTCGTCGAGCAGATCGCGCAGTTGCCGGCGCAGCGCCGCGAGGTAGGCGTCGATGGATTTCCGATCTTCGGCAGAGGCGATCATCGTTCCTCCTTTTTGGTTTCGTGACCCAATGCACTGGCGATCTCCGGTTTCAGCGGCGCCAGCAGGCCGCCCATGCTAGCGGCGAATCGATCCCAGATGCGAGTCATCTCGAGTGCGCGTTGACGGCCCGCTTCAGTAAGCCGGTAGTACTTGCGAGGATGCCCCGAGTCGGACTCAACCCACTCGGTCTCGACCAGTCCGAGGGTTCGCAAGCGGTTGAGCAAGGGGTACGCAGTGCCCTCAGAGACGGTCAGTTCGGAGTCGCTCTCAAGGTGGCGCAAGATCTCCAGACCATAGAGCCGACCCTCCCAGAGCGAGGCCAGGATCGCGAGCTCAAGGGAGCCTTTGCGAAGCTGGACCTCCCACTTCTCGGCGTTATCCTGAGTTGGCATCTGAATTTCGTTCACAGCAAGATACTATGCAGTACAAGGTATAATGTCAACTATTCTGTTGAGGATTCTTGCAAGCGAGAGGTCAATTGTTTTTCGCCGCCAAAGAACATCGGCTCCCAGATTGCCGGGAGCCGATGGCGAAACCATGGATGCGACTCTTATTTTGCCCGTGGAGCGGTGTCAGCGGCAGTGGCGGGAGCCGCGAAGGCAACCTGCTCGTAGGTGGTGCGAAGGTACTTGTGAGGATTGACCGGAACTCTGTGGACCCGCACCTCGTAGTGGAGATGCGGACCGGTAGCGCGTCCCGACTGGCCCACGTAACCGATGATCTCGCCACGGGCGACATGCTGGCCCGGCACAACTGCAATCGCGGAAAGGTGCCCATATAGGGTGATGACATCGTGTCCGTGATCGAGAACGATCTGGAGGCCGTAGCCCGCGCCCATGGTCTGCCCTGTGACCTCGCCATCCGCTGCGGCGCGCACCGGCGTTCCATACGGAGCGTCAATGTCGATGCCGGAATGGAAGGCACCTTCGCCGTTGATAGGGTCCTGGCGCGAGCCGAAGCCCGATCCAAGGCGGCCTTCCACTGGCCACATCGACGGCGCATCGGCCAATTCGGTCCAGTCTCCCGCAAAGCTAGGCGAGAGTCCGCTCTCCAGCGCTCGGGCGACGCGGCCTGACATGGCCTGGGCGCGCAGGGCATAAAACTGGTCCAGAGAGAGCTTTACCTGCTGCTGGTCCACATCGTCGGTGACCGCCAGGTTGAGCGACGTGGGCTCGGCGGCCGCCACGCTTGCCGGAGCGTCGGCCTTGGCCTTGGCGAGCGTGTTCTGGCGCAACCCGTAGAGCGCGGTCACTTCGTTGGCCAGCGCTCCGAGGGAAGCGACTTGCACATTGCGATCGTGCGCGATCTGCGCCATCTGCTTGTAGTCCTGGCGCAGCGTCTCCCGCTCGTGTCGAACCTGGTTGAAGCTTTCGGTCTTGAGCAGCATGCGGGTGTAGGAGCCAGCCATTCCCACGATGGTGAAGGCTCCCACCACCGCGGCGATCACGAAAGCATAGGCGTAGTGCAAGGGCAAGGGAATCTTGCGAATCTGGCCGTCTTCGTCTCGGGCGACAAATAGGATGTAATAGCGTTTGCGCAGCATATTCGCCTCTCATCCCCACCGTAGGCAGGGCCGCAATTCGCCGTGTAACTTTACAAAAGCCCAAGGCACTCGAGGCCTTTCGGCCCCTGATTCATATGTGCGCCTCTTCGGGCGCGTTTGACCGAATGTCCTTTAAGGTTACCAAAGGGTCAGAGGCCGGGTCAATGGAAAAACCAGGCCTGAGACGGTCTCCACTTTGGTGCAAAATCGGTGCAGATCGTTATTCCTTGAGGCCTAACCGGATAGAATTTCAGTGGTTTGACCCATTCTAATGAGGCGCCTTTGAAACGGACCCGTTCTGAAAATCGCGGCGGTGAACTCGCTCTGATCCGCGAGATTCGCGCCCGGGCGGCTCGCCTGGCCGACCGCTCCCGTGGAGGAGGGCTTCGGCTTGGGATCGGCGACGACTGCGCCCTCGTGGCTCCGCGCTCCGGCGAAGAACTGGCCGTGACGACGGACCTATCGCTCGCCGGACGGCACTTCCGCCTCGACTGGCACCAGCCCGAGGCCGTGGGCCATCGGACTCTGGCTCGCGGTCTGAGCGATCTCGCGGCCATGGGGGCCACGCCCGTCGCCGCCTTTCTTTCGCTTGGATTGCCTCGCGAGCTTTCCGGCTCGAGCAGTGGAGGCGTTGTGAATCGCTCTTGGGTCCAGCGCTTCCTCGACGGCTTGCTGGCCCTGGCCGAGGTCCACAAGACTCCGCTGGCCGGCGGCGACCTCGCGGAATCGCCGGTGGCCATGGCGGACATTGTGCTGATCGGCGCAGTTCGGCGAGGGCGGGCACTCCTGCGCTCGGGCGCTCGTTCCGGGGATCTCGTGTACGTTACGGGCTCTCTGGGAGGCGCCGCCGCCGGGCTTGCACGTCTGAGGGAACTGGCATTGAAGGGCAAGCGCAACCCGCCGCGAATCCCGGGAAAGCTGGAAGCCTTACTGGCCCCGCACCTCTATCCGCAGCCTCGTCTCGCCCAGGGGCTTTGGTTGCGGCGGCATGGGTTTGCATCTGCGGCGATCGACCTGAGCGATGGCCTCTCTACCGATTTGGCCCACCTCTGTGAGGAGTCCGGTGTTGCTGTCGAGATCGATGCGACGCTGCTGCCACTGGCTCCGGGAGCAAATCTGGAGCAGGCGCTTCATGGCGGCGAGGACTACGAACTGCTCTTCACGGCCCCGGCTGCCATCCGCCAGCCGCGCAGAATCGCCGGGGTTGCACTGACGAAAATCGGCCGCATCGCACGGCCTCGCCACGGGCAGCCAGCTATTAAGCTGCTGACTCCACAGGGAGAAGAGCCCTTGGAAAGCCACGGTTGGGAGCACTTCTCGTGATCCTCGGAAGCGTTGGCCACGAGAAAACCCTACATCAACCGCAACTCAGGAAAATCCTGCCGATAGACCTTCGGATCGAGCGTGAGCAGGCGCTCTGCCTGAACGAGCGCGTGTGCGCCGATAAGAAAATCGGACAATAACCGCCGAGGGCCCTCTCCAATCGCTTTTTTGCGGCGGTCGGAGTAGCTTGCAAAGCGGCGTCCCATCTCGATCCAGACCCTCTCCTCCTGGTTGTAATCGACTGAGACTCCGGTAGCCCCAAGAAATCCGCGCACAAAGACCTCGGTCGCTCTTGGGTAGGCAAGCAACTCGGCAAAGACAACTGGAGAGATGATCAACGCACCCTCCCTCTTAGCCTCACCTAACTTGACCGTGGCTCTCTCCGCCGATGGTTCCGACGACCACAGAGCTGAGAAGACATTGGTGTCGATTGCCGTTCGCATTACACTTTCTCTTCTGGTTGCTCTTCAACCCACGGATCGTCATCGCGAAGGTCTCGAACCCATGCATTGATCTCCTCCAAAGAAGAAAAGGCCGGCAGGGCTCCAAGATAAGCAATGAACGGGTTTGTCGCCGGCCGGGAGGGCCGCAGCACCGTCCGTCCGTCCTCGAAGACGAACTCCACCCGGTCGCCTTGTTTGAGGCCAAGCCGGTGACGAACCTCAATTGGGACTGTGATCTGCCCCTTGCTGCTGACTGTGCTGGATCGGGCCATATTTACCTCATGTCTTGAATGTAAGGGTAGCATTCTTTACTTTATAGGTCAACCAAAGATCGATCGTTGTTCTGACCACCGCCTTCCTCGCGATGCGGCCGCCTTCCGCGACTTTGCGGGCAAGCTCGCCGACCGCCTGCGCGGCGGCGAGCGCTTGGGTATACACTGCTTGGGGAGCATTGCCGCGCTACCATGGCCGCCTCATGCGCCGTCATCCATCTAGGCTGGGATCCGCATGATGCTTTGAGTGCCGTTGAAAGGGCCCGCGGCTGCGCCGTTCCGGATACGGGTGAACAGGAACATTGGATTCTCAACTATCAGGCAACTCCACCTATCCCAACCCCTAACGCCGCACGGCGCCTGTCTCCGCGCCCATTGGAGTCCCGATGTCGGAACCAACTGTAGACCTCACCTTTCCACATTCCTGGTACGCGAAGATCCTCGCCGATAATCCCGCGACTCTGCCCGCGCGCCACTTCATCTATCCGCCAGAGGTAGAGGAGGTGGAGCAGGGCGCGCTTGAGGTACTTATTCGACCGGCCAAGGATACACAGGGCTTCCTGGCGACCTTCGCACTAGGCTTCCGCGATCCGGCGGTGCCGACGGGCATCTGGGCGTCTCCGACGAGAGACGAGATCTGCGCAATCTCAGGCGGCTATGCCTACGTCGTCAACACTGCCGAGCCTGAGAACTTCACGATGATCGAAATGCGGCCGGTGATGGAGGTGCGCGTGATGATGGCGCAGGGTCAGCTGCTCTTCATCGGACATCGCGAGATTCACGCGTGGGGGATAGACGGGCTGGCGTGGGAATCGGAGAAGCTCTCAGATGAAGGCATCAAGATTACCGACATCGCAGGCGGCATCATTTACGGCACAGGATGGGATAGGAACACCGACAGGGAGACACGCTTTGCCGTTGACCTGCCGACCGGCGTACGCATGCCGGTGCGGGAGTGAGTAGCTACCCCGCAGCTCGCTCGCGCGCGGGCAAGATCGTCTGGTAGGCTGCGCAGACACCTTCAAAGACCGAGTCCCAACTGGCTGTGAGAGCGTAGGCGCGCGCGGACTGGCGCATCGATGCGTGTTCTGCCGGGTCGGCGATGATCGCGGCGATCGCTGAGGTGAATTCGGTATCGGGAACAATGCGGCCTGTCACTCCGTCGCGGACGATCGTCGCCGGGCCTCCATCGGGTGTGACAATCGCCGGAACGCCGCTGGCCAGAGCCTCAAGCACTACGTTGCCGAAGGTGTCTGTGTGCGAGGGGAAGACGAAGAGATCCATGTTCGCATAAGCTTCCGACAGCGGCTCTCCTTTGAGCACTCCGGTGAACTCAGCACTCGGTAGCCGTTCGCGCAGCCATGCCTCGTCTCCCCCGTGGCCGACGATGAGAAAGCGGAAGTTGGTCACGCCCATAAGTTTCAGCTCGCCCTCGATCTTGACCAGCAACGCGATGTTCTTTTCAACCGAGAGGCGGCCAACGAAACCGAGAACAAACTCGCGGTTCTCCGGCCTGCGCCTGCGTTTTGCTGGATGAAAGATCTCGGCATCGACACCGCGCGGCATCAGGTGGCAGGGCCGGTGCGCGGTTCGTTCTAACAGGGCACAAAGATCGGGGTTGGGGGCGAACAAGACCCGCGCCATCGAGTAAAACTTCGCCGCGATGGCCATCGAGAGATCTTCGATCTTCTGGCCCGTCGCTGCAGTGTGGCGCTTCGGGATCATGCGCAACAGCCAGCCCGAGCGCCGCGCAGCGTACTCATGCACATTGGTATGCCAACTTGCCGCCAGCGGCAATCTATTGTGATAAGCAAGCCCTGCGCCCAGCATTCCCACCTCGCTTGGGCCGGTGATGTGAATCAAGTCAGGCTTGAAGCGATCGAGCACCTCACCAATCAGCGGAATGTGGCGGAGAAAGGCGGGATCGAAGCGCAGGTCTTTTTCGAGAGCAAAGGAGAGAGAGCCGCGCGGCAATTCGAGGCTCCAGACGTAGCCGTCTTCGACAACGGCTTGCGCGCGGTCGCCGGCGCGGACGCAGAGAAAGGGCAGGTTGCGGCGGCGCGCAAAGGCCTCAAAGTGGCGGCTCGTGTGAGCGACTCCGTTCACTTCGTGGAAGGAGTCGGGGAAGTAGGCTACGCGAGGGAGAAAATGCGGAGTTGGCGGCGTTGACGTTTCGCCGCGGATCTGACTCGATTCTGAAATGACCATTCCCTCAGATGCTAAGGCTCGCACGCTTCAAAAAACCTCATGACAACGGCCGAGCCGCGATTCGCCAGCTTTTTTGAAATTTCGCTAGCCCCGCTGCCCGATCCTACTCGCCCAGCGCCACGCGCAACTGGCGCTCCTCGCTCCAGGCCATCCGCAGCCCGCCCGAGACCGGCGCCGCGCCCATCAACTGTACACAGCCAAGCAGCCAGCTGATCGCACGCGGCGGCGCGCCCTTGGGCCACAGTTCGCTCAACGGCCTCACCACTCCGCTTGCATCCGGATGATAGACGCGCTCGTCCCATGTGCGCGAGCCCTGCGGAAACTCGGGATAGTGGCGGATGGCGTCGATGGTCGATTGCAGAATACGGTGCTTCCAAGGCTCTGCATACTGCGGCATGAAGAGCAGATCGCTCTTCTTTTCGCGCCGGATCTCATGCACAAACTCGGTGAAGGTCGCCGCATTGGTCAGGTTGATGTTGGCATTCGGCTCGACGCCGTGGCGGTCACCGCCCGAGATCAGCAGCATGCCCCACTTCTCGGCCAGCCGCCGCACGGCGCGATTTTCGTCCCAGTTGCGCAGCCCGTTCAGCTCCAGTGCGTGCAGGTAGTTTCCATTCTTAAGCAGGAACTCGTTGACCAGGAATTCGTGTCTTTCTCGGCCGATAAGATAGAGATCCCACAGCGGATGGTTGAAGACCACCAGCACATTGGGCTCATCGTGAAGCGCGCGCAAGATCTCAGTGAAGCGTTTGTCGTCGGGATTGGCCGTGTAACTCGCGAGCGTCTCCATCCACTCCGTGGCTTTGCCGCTCGGCAGGTTGTGAATGCCGAGATGGAAAGATTGATTGCCATAGGGCGCCGTCCACTCAACCGAAACCGGGATCTGCCGCGCGCTCGGAACGGTGCGCAGCAGCATCGGCGCGTTGATATTGTCATGGTCGGTGATCGAGACCATCGGCGCGAGATCGATCTTTTCAATCTGCCGGCTCTCGAGATCGAAGGCCAGCTTGGGAGTCATCGGCGGCGTCCAATAGCTGGCTGCATAGTCGACTCGCACCCCATGCATGCGCTCGGAGCGCTGCTCAAGCCGTGCGAGCAGGGGACGCATCCAGGGGTATTGGTTTCCGAAGTTCGCCAGAAAATCCAGAGTCTCGTGCGACTGGTTGGTGTGACTGTGCAATGAAACGCCGGTTCGAAAGCCTTGCGGCGCACACTTGTCGCGCCACAGGTACGAGATAGTCGCTTGGCCCATTTCCGCTCCTTAACAACGCTGCGAGCTAATCTTTCGGCGATCTGGAACTTCTTCATGTAGTTTGCGTTAGGACTATCAACGCAAGATGAATGGAGTGATAACAGAAGTTCAATTAGCGAAGGAATCAAGAAAGTCACATATACCGAGGTAATGGGTTGCGCTCAAACGACCAGATCGCGTTCGGGAATCTGTAAGAAGGAGATAGTTCAACACACCTTCGAGCGCGGATCCAAGTTTTCCAGACGCTTTACAATACCGCAATGCGAAAGATTCTTGCCATTCTCTGCCTTGCGTCAGGGTGCTCTTTGACGTTTGCCGCGAATGGCCACGTCGTCACCAAAGCGACCACGGACAGCAAAGGAGTGCTTCATATCCTGACCGCTGATGGGCGCGATCACGCCATACGACTCATGAAATGGCAATCCGGCTTTGGGGACGTACAGGTTGCACCTGACGGAAAAACTGTTGGTTGGCTCGTCGAACATATGCTAATGCCCCTCGAAGGCGGCACGAATTACTCCTATGCAGTCGCACCGCAACTGGAGATTTGGCGATCCGGCCGCGTGATCCTTCGATCCGGCCTAGGCATGGGAATCCAGAAGTGGACATTTCTCAAAGACGGCGATGAAGTCGCGTTTCATCGTGCCCCACCGCACGGACAGGAGCTCTATGAATGCACACTCTTGGATGTGAATACCGGAAAAGAGATCGCACATTGGTCGCTTGACCGCAAGGATTACTTGGTTCCCGATTGGGCTATGCCGTTATTGGTGGATGACCCTCCGCCTGGCCCCGACGAGATTCATTGGTGGTTTCCTGACGCTCCCGCGCAGACCAAAGAGGCACCCCCAATCCCACCCGCAGTGAGAGGAGTCTTCACGGTTATTTGCTCGTCTTGGCCATATCCGGCCCGAGAAAGTCCTCGAGCGTGCATCCGGCCATCAGGTCTTCGTCCGCGGGCACGGTCGGGTTCGCGGTAAACGTGCCCGCTGCGGCCTCGGCTGCCAGATAATTCTCGGTCAGACCCGTGCGCAGCATCTCGAAGGCCTGCTCAGGCGTATCGGCAAACTGGAAGAGCTCAATATCCGTGGGTGAGATAGCGCCGCTATCGACCAGCGCATCGAGATTGAAGACCCTTTTCCAATAGTCCGATCCGTAGATAACGACCGTGATCTTTTTTGCCAGCTTGTGTGTCTGCGCCAGCGTGAGGATCTCAAACATCTCATCGAGTGTCCCAAAGCCGCCAGGAAAGACCACCAGCGCCTTTGCCAGATACGCAAACCACAGCTTGCGCATGAAGAAGTAGTGGAACTCGAAGTTGAGTGAGGGTGTGATGTAAGGGTTGGGATGCTGCTCAAAAGGTAGCCGGATATTCATCCCGATCGTCTTACCGCCGGCCTCGTAGGCTCCGCGGTTCGCGGCCTCCATGATGCCCGGACCGCCGCCCGAAGTGACGACAAAGCGCCGTCGCCGCGAGGAAATCTCTTTGGCCCAGTTGGTCAGAAGAAAGGAGAGCCGCCGCGCGTCCTCGTAGTAACGGGCCATCTCGACTGCCGCCACTGCGCGCTTGCGCTGCAGATCGGTTGCCGTGCCCTCGGCGATATCGATTGGTTTGGCGGGCTGCTCGTGGCTGGGAGCGGGGCGAGTCGAGCCGGTGTTGTCGAGCAGCTCGAGAGCGTGGTCGGCCTCTTCGCGTCCGCGAAAGCGCGCCGAGCCGAAGAAGACAACGGTGTCCTGAATCTGCTCGTGGCGGAAGCGCGCCAGCGGCTCCATATACTCCGAGACGATGCGGATCAGCCGCCCATCGGGGCCATTCAGAAACGCTGCGTTCTCATAAGCGAGAGGCGCCTCGGCGAGTTGTGGCGGTGCGCCGTTGCCGGGGATAACCGCTTCTTGGGTCGATCTCTGAACGCTGCTGTCCGATGCCTGTTCTGTCATGGCTCATCTTCCGTGGGGGTGGAGCGCATCGTAAACGGCGATCCACAGATTTAAAAGCCCCAAACCCGAAACCATCCCGCGCACGGCGCCATTGGCCGCATAGATTCCAAGCGTGGGGAATTGGAGGAACAAGGGGTTCTGCTCCCAAAGCGAACGCAACCAGGGGAACAAGAAAAGGAGCTGCGGAGAATGGGCTAGCAGCTCACCGGACCACGGAGCAAATAGAATCACGAGGCCGAGGTAGATCCTGAGCACAACGCGCAAGAAGAGCTCGGAGTTGACAAGCCATGGCGGAATCCGCTGCGGCGGTGGCGTCTGGTGAAAGTCTGATGCGGAAGTGGGCGAGAATCCGTTTTCGGAACCAGGCGCTGGGTCCTGGTTCGGTGCGAGGGTTGGCGACGTCAGTTCCGGCTGCTGGGACATGCTAAGGTTTCGTCCGTCGCCCCCGATCTCCACCTGATTGCAAGCACTTGGCGCAGGCCGATCATCGGGCCCGGCAAAGGGACGCCATACTGCAACGGTAACACAGTCACGATCAGAGGCGCAGATACACGCCGATCATAGGCTCGGCTGTGTGGGTGAAGGCTCCGGTCGAAGTAAAGAGCGTGGTCAGGCCTGGGGCCTTGTAGAGGTTGCCGCGGTATTGGAGCCGCAGGCCGATGTGGGGCAGCAGCCCCCAGTCCACTCCGGCGCCATAAACAAAAACCGGTTTGGTGGTGCTGCTGGTGCTGGCCTGCCCACTAACAGGCGCATCGAAGAGAAGTCCCGCTCCGGCCAATGCGAACGGCCTGAGATTCGCGATCTTCACCGATGCCACCCAGTCGCCTGTGATCTCGTGGGCATTGGCTCCGACGCTTACCGGCGGAGGCGGGCAGGGAAGGATTCCACCTACAGGGCAGTTGTTGAGGTTCGAAGCGTACTTTTGGTTGGCGCGGTTAAAGGAATAGGTCGCTTCGTAGCCGATGATCGGATTGCGGATGTGCCGCACATCGAGCAAGAATCCGGCGGCATTGGATGGGCTCTGAACGGTGCCGTTGCCATTGGATGTTCCAGTGAAGGCTCCATAAAGGCTCGCCGACAGATCTGTCTGCGCATGAGCCGCACCGCCGATCAGTCCGGCGGTCCCAATCATTAAAAAAACATTCCGGATCAAGGTCGTTCGCATGGTCTTCTCCTTAGTTGAATTCGGTTAAGCTAAGCTCACCTGGAGCCCGGCTCTCTCAGTCGCCTGCCATAAGCCATAGACGCGCTTTGAGGTGCATTAGTTGTTCATCATAATGGTTTTGGCAGGTGGAGCGAGCGGGCTTCCGACGCAGGATACATCGATTATCCTGTTGAATGGAATCTTCCGCACAACCGGAACGCAGATCGCCCAGCGCGCTGGCCGCGGTGGCTGTGACGCTATGCGGTGTCTGTGCTTTTCTTGAGCTCTATTGCACGCAGCCGCTGTTGCCGCTGTTGACGCGACTCTTTCACGCTTCAAAGACCGGCGTGGGGATGACGGTCTCTGCCGCTACGCTGGGTGTGGCCCTGTCGGCTCCGATTTTCGGCGCGTTTGCTGAGCGGCTGCCGCGCAAGCGTGTGATCGTCGGCTCGCTGGTTGGCATCGCGCTGCCTACCCTGCTCGGTGCCAGCTCCACTTCGCTGGCTCAGCTCATCTTTTGGCGCTTTCTTCAGGGCGTCACCGTGCCCGGCATCATCGCGCTCGTGATCACCTACATTGGCGAGGAGTGGCCGCAGCAAAAGGTCGCGCTCATCATGAGCTTCTATGTCAGCGGAACCGCGCTCGGCGGCTTCATCGGGCGCCTCTCGTCGGGCTATCTGGCCGACTGGTTCAGTTGGCGTGTAAGCTTTCTCGCGCTTGGAACGGCCGCACTGGCGGGCGCCGGAGCCGTTGCCGCCTGGCTCCCTCACGGAAGCCGCCGACAAACCGCCGCTGGAAACCCAGGCATTCGCTTCGCCTTTCCCGATGCGGCGATGCTGCGACGATTCCGTTCGCTGTTTTGGCGCCGCCGCCTCGTCGCCACCTTTGCTGTTGGCTTCAACGTGCTCTTCTCGCTGGTGGGAGTCTTCACGTGGATCACCTTCCACCTAGCAACCGCGCCCTTCAATCTCGGGACAGCGGCCCTGAGCTCGCTCTTCTTCGTTTACCTCATCGGTCTCGTCGTCACACCGGCTGCAGGATTTCTCATCACTCGCGTCGGCCTGCGCGCCGGCATCGGCGGCGCCATCCTCTGTTCGATGACGGGCGTTCTGCTCACGCTCGCTCCTTCGCTGCCCGCTATCGTTCTCGGACTGACTTTGCTCTCCTCCGGCGTCTTCATCTCGCAGACCGCCTCGCAAAGCCACCTGCGTGTCGCCGCACCGCCAGAGGCGCGCGTCACCGCGGCCGGGCTCTATCTCACTTGTTATTACATCGGAGGCACCGCCGCCGGCGTGGTTCCCGGAGCGTTCTGGGCAATGGGCAAGTGGCCGGCCTGCGTGGCCTTTATCGTCGCGATGCAAGCTGTGGCATTGACGATTGCTTTGCTGGGCTGGCGAGCGCCACGAGCGGCATAGAAACCCCGATGAAACCTGGCACGCGCTTAGCGAATCAAATGAGCAAGCGGGTTCGAAGAGGCACGAAGGCAGCCCATGGCCGTGAGCACTCTCTCTGACCGCAAGAAAACAATCAAGCACCCCGAGCAAAGCATGCAAGGAGAGTTTTTTGCCCGAGAACCAACTCGCATCTTCAGCCAACGCGGTCCCTGCTGCTGCCAGCCCGGCAGCGGTATCCGCGCCCACGCAACTGCAGAGCGTGCAATGGAAGCCTCGCGTCAATCCGTGGATCATTGCAGCCACTGTGGCGCTGGCGGCATTTATGGAGGTGCTCGATACCTCCATCGCCAACGTGGCTCTGCCTCACATCGCCGGCTCGCTTGGCGCCTCGACCGACCAGGGCACCTGGGTGCTGACCAGCTACCTGGTCTCGAATGCAATTGTGCTGCCCCTCGGCGCGTGGGCCTCGAGCGTCCTCGGCAGGCGCAACTTCTTTCTGCTTTGCATCGTCATCTTCACCATTTCTAGTTTTCTTTGCGGTTCCGCGCCCTCGCTTCCAATCCTCTTGCTCTGTCGAGTGATGCAGGGCATCGGAGGCGGAGGAATGCAGCCCATGGCCCAGGCCATCATGGCCGACAGCTTCGAGCCGCAAAAGCGCGGGCAGGCCTTCGCTCTCTACGGTCTTGTCGCCGTCCTCGCACCCTCCATCGGCCCCACGCTCGGCGGCTGGATCACCGACAACTTCTCCTGGCGCTGGATCTTCTTCATCAATATTCCGGTGGGCATCGTGGCCTTCCTTCTCGTTACCCGGCTTGTCGAAGATCCGCCCTGGATCAAGGCCGACCGCTCGCGTTTGCGCAACATCGACTATCTTGGCTTGAGCTTCCTCACTATCGCTATGGGCGGCCTGCAGATCATGCTCGATAAGGGCGAAGAGAACGATTGGTTCTCATCAGGATTCATCCGCCTGTTCGCCTGCCTCTTCGTCGGCGGCATCGTCGCCCTCATCTGGTGGGAGCTGCGAAGCAAGAATCCGATCATCAATATCAGGCTCTTCCGTTTCAAAAACTTCGCGATCTGCTGCTTCCTCATGGCGCTGGTCGGCGGAGTGCTCAACGCCAACACCGTTTTGCAGCCTCAGTTCATGCAGCAGTTGCTGGGCTGGAACGCCACTACCGCCGGCATGGCCCTGACCGCGGGCGGCGTGATGCTCGTCATCATGATGCCCTTGGCAGGCATCGCCACCAGCAAGTTTCCTGCGCGCTATCTGGCCATGGCTGGATTCACGATGTTTGTGATCACATTTCGTTACGCGGCCAACGTGACGACGTTGGACATGTCCTTTCCGGCGGCCTCATGGCTACGCGTCGTCCAAATGATGCCTCTGCCCTTTTGTTTCATCTCCATCACTACAGCGGCCTATGTGGGCATGCCGAGAGAAGAGAGCAACCAGGTAGCCGGGCTCATCAACTTTGTGCGCAACATCGGCGGCAGCATCCTGATCGCCGTGACCAACGCGCAGGTGACCAATCGCACCCTATGGCACGAACAGCATCTTCAGAACGTGATGTTCTCGGCCAGTAGCGCCTTTGCACAGCACCAGCAGGCATTGACGGGATTTTTTGGCGGCAGCTTCGGCGGGCCCAACGGAGGCGGCAGGGCGCTCGCCTCCATCTATAATCAGCTCAACCAGCAGGCGCAGACGCAGGGCTATCAGGATGTTTACATGCAGCTCTCTTGGATGTCGGTGGGACTGATCGCGCTTGCGCTGCTGCTCAGCAAGAACAAGCCGGCAGAAGGCGCTGGTGCTGCGGCGGTACATTAAAGGCCGATGCGCATCTAAACTATAAGAGGAGATCTTGCGCAACACCGGGGCAATGAATGCTCGCTGGTTAGCGCAACAGGAGAGAACGTAATGGCACTATTCAAAACATCTAACCCGGTACTGGGCAACAACACCTTTCAAAACCTCCCCAGCGCGCAATATGGCGGCATCATCGACGAATCTACGAGGATGACGCTCAACGGCACCATCAACAAAACCGGCATTCTGCTGGTCTGCGCAATCGTGACCGCAGCCTGGACCTGGCACAGTTACCTTGTGTCGCACGACTTTGCCGATGTGGCGTTGCCGATGTTTGGCGGAGCGATCGGCGGATTCATTGTCGCGCTGATCACGACCTTCAAAAAGGAGTGGTCTCCGGTCACCGCGCCGATCTATGCGCTGCTTGAGGGCCTCCTCCTGGGCGGCCTCTCGGTCCTCATCGACCTGCGCTACCCCGGCATCGCGATTCAGGCCGTCGGCCTCACCTTTGGCACTCTTTTCGTCATGCTGCTGGCCTATCGTTCGGGTGTGATTCCGGCGTCGGCCAAACTTCGGTTGGGTATCGTTGCGGCTACCGGCGGCATCGCGCTCTTCTATTTCGTCGAGATCCTTCTCGGGTTTTTCGGCATTCAGTTTGTTGCGATCAACGGTGCCGGCCCGATCGGAATTCTCTTCAGCCTCTTCGTCGTGGCCATCGCAGCGCTCAATCTTGTGCTGGACTTTGACTTTATTGAAAGTGGCGTCCAATACGGGGCTCCCAAATATATGGAGTGGTACGGCGCCTTCGGGATCATCGTGACACTGGTCTGGCTCTATCTAGAAATCCTGCGCCTGCTCTCTAAGTTACGCGACAGGAACCAGTAGCTCTATCTATAACTCGGGCGCGCCAGTCTCGGACCGACGCTCCCAAATTATTCTCAGCGACTATCTACTTGGAGAGCTGAACTGCCATCTGCTGACCTTCGTACGAGATCAACTTGTCCGGAGTGCCCGTAACTTCAACGCCAGTTCCGTGGCCCTTGCCGACGACCACCAACTGAAAACTCCGCGTCTTTAGCATGCCGGGGAATTCGCCTTTTCTTGCGTCAATTGTGAGCTGACGCTTGGCATCGTCCCAATGAAAGGCGATCGTCGAATAGATACCTTTTTCATAGTTGTAGTTATCGTTCTCGTCCTCATAGAGAGTGAAGTCGCCCGACGCGCCTGGGTAGATGCGCAACTCGATCGGGTCGGCGGCCTTCTCGGTCGAATATTGAATGAACGGACCCATCGGCACAATCGATCCGGCCCTCGCCATCAGCGGCATCTTCTCAATGGGCGCATCGGCGGTAATTCTGTTGCCGCCTTCCAGCTTCTCTCCCGTCCAGAAGTCGAACCACGATGTTCCTGCGGGAAGGTAGACGCTTCTTGTCTTCTGCCTTGTCTCAACGATCTTCTCTTTGGCGTGAATTGCCGGAGTCTTCCAGTAGAGCTTGGCGCGGAAGGCTCCCAAAGTTTTGTTTCCGGTCTCGAACTTGAAATCGTAACTCTTCCCAGCCACGAGATCCACGGGCACGGTCCATGATTCCATCGACTCGTAGTTATGCGCGACCTCCTTGCCATTGAGATAGACGTGCCGCGGCCCAAAACTCTTCAGGTTAAAACGGTACTTTCCAGTTTCGGACGGAGTTAGTTTGCCCTCCCAGCGAATCGAGAACTTCGGATCGGTGATAAAACTCTGCCAGCCGGTGTACCAATCCAGGTTCACATCCGGTTCCACATCCTCATGACAGACGTTCTTGAATTGGTCGTCGCAAAAGTAAGTCGCATTTAGACCGGGCCTGCCGTCCTTCGTTGTGAAGTTCCCCGGTCCAACGAGCACGCCGTCCTCAGGCGGGCGATGATACATATACTCGGTCACGGGCGCGACCATAATCGCCGGACCGAACATATATTGATCGTTGATCGCATAGGTCTTGTGGTCGGCGGTGAAATCCATCGGGAGGCCGCGCATGATCGAGTACCCGTCGTGAGTAACTTGCCAGCCCAATGAATAGATATAAGGCAGCAGTCGATAACGCAGATTGTCGAACTTCTTCAGTACCGGAGTGAATTGGCCAAACTCCCATATCTCGCGCGGCGTCTCAGACCCATGCGAGCGGAAGATAGGACTGAAGGCTCCGAACTGGAACATGCGCGTGTAGAGCTCCTGATATGCCGGATCTTTACCGCCATTCATGAAGACGCCGCCCTGGCAGCCGAGCGAATAGGCGCCAATGTCAAAGGTCCAATAGGGAATGCCCGACATGCTGTGGTTGACGCCTGCAGCGATCTGATTCTTGAAGACCGGCCAATCGGCGCCGATATCTCCAGACCAAGTGGTTGCCGCGGCTCTTTGCTGGCCTGCGAAGGTCGATCGAGTGAGAATATAAACACGTTTTTGATCGGTTTCCTTGCGCTGGTTATTGTAGACTGCTTCTGTGTCGAGCAGCGAGTAAGGATTCAGATATCTGGCGAAGGTACCGAGATAATTGTCCGCGACGCGCTTCATCTCATACTCTTCGCCCTCCTGGGTGAGCGCATTGACCATATCCGGCTCGGTCGAGTCCATCCACCAGCCATCGACACCCGTTGAGAAGAGTCCCTTACTCAGGTATTTCCAATAGAGGTCTGTGGCTGCAGGATTGTAGACGTCAAAGTACTTGAATCCGGCCCACCCGACAGTCGGAAATAGATAGCCATGCTTCTCCATGTCTTTATAGATCTGCGACGCCGGCCCAAGTCCCGCCCAGATCGAAATCATCAGATGGAAATTCTCCTTGTGCAGAATGTCCACCATCTCTTTGGGGCGGGGATAACGGGTCTCATCGAAGACCATTCCACCCCAGTTATCGTTATTTCCCCAGTAATTCCAGTCCTGCACGATGTTATCGATGGGAATATGTAAGTCGCGATACTTCTGTGCAATGCCTAGGAGCTCTTTGCGTGTGGCATAGTGCTCCTTGCTCTGCCAGTAGCCATAGGTCCACTTGCCATACATCGGCGCTTGCCCGGTGATCTGCCGGTATCCGGCGATCTCCTCATCGATTGCGGGGCCATATAAGAAGTAGTAATCGATGTTATCGCCGACCTCGGACCATAGCGAGGTCGTACCTTTGCTATCGTCGAAGATCGTCTTGGAGTAGTTATCCCAGAAGATGCCATATCCAGCGGTCGAAACGAGCACAGGTGTAACAGCGACCGTGTTGGACTGGACGATCTTTACCGTTTGCCCGCGATAATTCATGACGCCGGCTTGCTGCTGTCCGAGGCCATAAACTCCCTGATCCGCGCTGAGTGTAAAAGCCTGCTGCACGCTGAAGGCTGAGTGTTCCTTTTCGATTCCAGTGGGTTCGAAGCTGGCCTTACCGCGTTCCTTGAGAACCGTGTTGCCCTTGCTGTCGAGGAATTCAATCGAGCCGTCGCTCTTGCTTACCAGTAGTGTGAGCTTTTCGGAGGTTAGCGTGACCTTGTCGGCGTCTTCCTTGACCGAGACCGATAGAACGGGCAGATCCTTTTGGATTACGGAGAGGCTCACCTTCGCCGACGTGCCTCCTATCGGCCACTTCACCACGCGAACGATGCCTCCGGCGTAGAGTTGCACCTTCTCGTTCAGGTCGCCTGCGGTGAGTTGGACGCCGTTCTGGATCTGTTGAACGGCTGCAGGCGTATCCTTCGAGGGCTGAGCGCCGCTCTGGCAGAAAATCGGAGAAGCGCAAAGATAAAGCGCCACTGAGGGCGCGGTAACTTTCAAAACAACAGTCAGAAATCTCATCGTTCCTGCTTTCTCGATACTTCGCACAGCTTGACTTCGCGCAACCGGCTAGCCTTTAGCGAACATCTGTTTGATACCTCGCAGCGCTTGGCGCGTGCGCTCTTCGTTTTCGATTAGTGAGAATCGCACATGTCCATCGCCGTAGTCGCCAAATCCAATTCCAGGAGATACGGCGGTTTTGGCTTCCGTAAGTAGCAGCTTCGAAAACTCCAGAGATCCGAGCTTCCTGTACTGCTCCGGTATCTGTGCCCAGACAAACATTGTCGCCTTGGGTGAAGCAACCGGCCAGCCTAACTTATTCAATCCCTCGACTAACACGTCGCGGCGCTTGCGATAGTTCTCGCAAATATGGTGAACGCACTCCTGCGGACCCTCCAGCGCGTGAATCGAAGCGACCTGAATCGGCGTGAAGGTTCCGTAGTCGAAGTAACTCTTGAGACGCGCCAGTGCCGAGACCAGCACAGGATTACCGACCATAAATCCAACGCGCCAGCCGGGCATGTTGTAACTCTTCGAGAGTGTGAAGAACTCGACGGCGACTTCCTTCGCTCCGGGAACCTGCAGGACGCTCGGCGGTTTGTAGCCGTCAAAGGCGATATCGGCGTAGGCCAGATCCTGGATGAGATGAAAGCCGTATTGCCTGGCTAGTTCGACGAGGCGGGCGAGAAAGGGCAACTCGACACACTCGGTCGTCGGATTCGACGGGAAGTTGACGATCAGCGCCTTGGGGCGCGGGACCATGCGCGGGATGAGGTCCTCAAGCTGGGCGAGGAATTGCTCGCGATCGTGAACCGGCACGCTGACCACGTGCGCCCCGGCGATCACCGGGCCATAGATGTGAATCGGGTAGCTGGGGTTGGGCACCAGCACCGTGTCATTCGAGTCGAGGATGGCAAGGCAGAGGTGGGCGATACCCTCCTTCGACCCAATGGTTACGATAGCCTCGGTCTCGGGATCGAGATCGACGTCGTAGCGCGTTTTGTACCAGTTGCAAATGGCTTTGCGCAGGCGCGGAATGCCGCGCGAAACCGAGTAGCGGTGCGTCGGGGGCTTGAGCGCTGCCTCGACCATCTTATCGACGATGTGCTTCGGTGTGGCCCCGTCTGGGTTGCCCATGCCAAAGTCGATAATGTCCTCCCCGCGGTGGCGGGCGGTCTTCTTCATGGCGTCCGTAATATTGAAGACGTACGGCGGCAAGCGCTTAATACGGCTGAACTCGTTCATGATGACTCCAGTGTAAAGCCAGCGGCCAATGATCGGTTGTCAGTAGTCAGTTTTCAGTAAACGGGTGTCGGCGACCGAGTGGGATCGCCAACAGTCGACAGATGTCAGCTGACAGATGAGAATTGAAAATTGTTTTTCGGGATGAGGTGGAACGAAGTCTAGGCGGCCCAAGCCGCAGCCGTTGCAACGGCACGGGCGATGGCGGGATGGAGGAAGGGGTGGTGCATGAAGTTGATTATAGCGCCGCTCGGTTCCGGCTGGGCTCCAACCACAGAATTTATACTCAAAGACAACATGAGCAATTTCTTACCTGTAGACGAACAGATGGACCTGCTTGAAAAGGGCGCGTCGGAGATTATCCGCGTCAGCGACCTGCGCGAGCGCCTCGAAGAGAGCCGCAGGACAGGCCGCCCGCTGCGCATCAAAGTCGGCTTCGACCCTACTTCGCCTGATCTGCATCTGGGCCATACCGTGCTGATGCGCAAGCTGCGCCACTTTCAGGTCCTCGGCCACACAGTGATCTTCCTGGTCGGCGACTACACCTCGCTGATCGGCGACCCGACAGGGCGGAACGTGACACGAAAGTCGCTGACTGTCGGAGAGATTAACGAGAATGCTAAAACCTATACCGACCAGGCCTTCAAGATCCTCGACCGTAGCGTCACTGAAATTCGCTACAACTCGGAGTGGCTGGGCAAACTAGGCTATGAAGACATCGTTCGCCTGGCCGCACGATTCACCGTTTCGCAGATGCTGGAGCGCGACGACTTTCATAAGCGCTACGAGGCAGAACAACCGATCAGCCTCCACGAGTTTCTCTACCCAGTGATGCAGGGCTACGACTCGGTGTGCCTGGAGTGCGATGTCGAGTTGGGCGGGACGGACCAGAAGTTCAACCTGCTGTGCGGTCGCGAACTGCAGCGCCAATATGGCCAGAAGCCGCAGATCGTGCTGATGACGCCGATTCTCGAAGGCCTTGACGGCGTGCAGAAGATGTCGAAGTCGCTCGGCAACGCCATCGGCATCAGCGAGCCTCCGGCCGAGATGTACGGCAAGCTGATGTCCATTTCCGATGAGCTAATGTGGAAGTACTGGGTCTTCCTCACGGATTTGAAGCAGTCGGAGGTAGACTCGCTTCGTGCCGACGCGGCTGCCGGCAAGGTTCACCCGATGGACGTGAAGAAGCGGCTGGCGCGAACGATTACCGCGGACTTCCACGGGGAAGAGGCCGCCAAAGCCGCAGACGAAAACTGGGCGCGGATGTTCCAGCAAAAGGAGACGGCGGAGGACCTCGAAGAGGTTGCCGTGGCGTTTGCTGATGTGGCTGGACCGGAGCCGTGCCAGATTCGCCTGCCCAAACTGCTGGTGCATCTGGGACTGGCAGCCAGCGGCGCAGAAGCCAATCGCAAGATCGCTGAGAAGGCTGTCAAGCTGGATGGCGAGACTGCGTCGGGGAATACGACCGCCGTCGCTTCGCTGCCGGCACGCATTGTGGTTCGTCTGGGCAAGCGGGCCAAGGTTGCGGTACTGAACTAGGCAGGCCGAACTTACCTGTCCGCGAGAAACCCATTTTGGCAGAGAGGCCGCAAAGAGGAGGCACCTGATTGCCATGAATTCAGAACGTCACGTGTACAGACTTAAGTGGTGGTCTTTGGCCGGATATCTCCTGTTGGGTTTGTTGCTTAGTGGGGCCGGCTTGACCCTGATCGCTATTGTGATACTGAACGGGGGGTGGCCCGACGGTTTCGGTTTGGGTGCGATAGCTGCAATGGTACTGTGTCCTTGCTTGGGTTATTTGTTTCTTGCCTGGGCACTCCGTTCAAGAGTGATTTTGGATGGCGATCTTCTTACCGTACGAAATGCGATCGGAACCGATTCAACTCTGATCGGAGAAATCGTTGGATATCGCATCGTGCGTGATAGCCGCTTGTCGTATTGGTCGCTGAAATTGCATAACGGTGGCCGAATTTTAATCGAGCGGACATATTCGATGGATGACTATTTTCATGATTTTATTTCTGGCCTAAAGCTCTTAGAGGAAGAGGACGAACAAGCCTAGCTCAGTTCGAAGCGCACCCTCCATGTTCCGGATTCCACAAATGGCCATTCTCGTTTAGCCAAATGGCGTATACTGGGTTTGGAGGCAGATGATGGCCACATTCACAGTTCCCGGCGTTTTGGGTGGGGAGCCGGTTCTGGGCAGGGCGATGCAGCAGGGCGGCGCGCTGGCCGAGCTGGTGCGCCAAGGGCTGCCGGCGGAGGCCCTTTTCTCGCTGGCCAAGCGGCTCGATCTGCGACAGGCGGAGATCTCCGCCAAGATCGGCATCCCGCAGCGCACGCTGACCCGCCGTCTGACGCACAAATCGCGGCTGACGGCTGCCGAATCCGACCGCACGGTGCGGCTGGCGCAGGTCTTTGCCACGGCCGCAGAGACGCTGGGTAGCGAAGAGAAGGCCGCGCAATGGCTCAAGACGCCCAATCGCGCTCTGCGCGGCGGCTGCCCGCTCGACCAGTTGGACACCGACCCCGGCGTGCGCGAGGTGGAAGACGTGCTGGGCCGCATCTCCTACGGCGTCTATTCCTGATGCGCATCTGGCGGCTTTGCCGGGCGCCGTATGCAGGTGACGCCTTCAGCGGCGAGGGAGCCCGTCGTTTTGGCGGGCGCTGGAACTCGCGTGGCGTGCCGATGGTCTACACCTCTACTTCGCTGGCTCTGGCCGCTCTTGAACTCTTTGTCCATCTGGAGCCTGGCCAGGCACCTGACGATCTGGTCTCCGTCTCGGCGCAGTTGCCGGAGGGAGAACCGGCGCGCACCCTGCACTCAGCCGAGTTGCCGCCTGTTTGGTGGACGGACAGTGCGGCAGCCGCGATTCGCGACCTGGGCGACGCATGGGTGCGCCACCGCTCCTCGCTGGCCTTGCTGGTTCCCTCGGTACCCATTCGCGCCGAGTGGAATGTGCTCGTCAATCCATTGCATCCGCGCATTGCGGAGTTGCAGATCGATCCGCCGCAGCCTTTCGTCTTCGACGCGCGCATGTTCCAAAATGCGTAGCCGTAGAGCCTCACCCACCAGCTTTTTCTTCGTACCTGTCCAGCTCGGCGCACCTTAAGATAGAGCGGAGGAACCCCTTCCATGGATCGAAGAAGTTTCTTGATTCAGGCCAGCGCCGTCGCGGCCGCGGCGTTCTGCTCCCGAAGCATGTCGGCTCAGTCTCTGCCGGCGGTCCCTGCCGAGTTGACTCTCCGCGAAGAGCCCGCATCGCCGCATGTTCCATTGAATTATGTAGGCTTGAGCTATGAGCTGGCGCAGTTGACCGATCCCAGCTTCTTCTCCGCTTCCAATCGCGATCTGGTCGCACACTTCCGTCTTCTCGATCCGCGGGGAGTCTTGCGCGTCGGCGGCAATACCAGCGAATCCTGCTGGTTCAAGGCGAATGCATCCACGCCGGCTCCTCAGTTGCATCTGCCCACAGGCAACATCGATGCCAACTGGATGCCGCATCGGCTCTTTGCGATCACCCCGGAGGCGATCGACGAGCTGGCGGGATTCCTCGAGGCGACGGGATGGCGGCTAATCTATGGCCTCAACTTCGGTAACAGCACGCCGGAGCGCGGCGCCGTCGAAGCGGCCTATGTGGCGCGCAAGGTGGGTAGCCGCCTGGAGTTCTTTCAGATCGGCAATGAGCCCGATTTCTATTCCAGCTCCAACAACCTCACACGCCCGCCCGGCTGGGGCTTCGAGGACTATTTGAAAGAGTGGACGGCCTTTGCCGAGGCCATCGCCGCCACGGTTCCGAATGCGCGCTTTGGCGGCCCTGACGTGGGCGCCTCCTCCGACTGGGTAACACGATTTGGCGAGCAGTTGCCGGCAACGTTACGGCCCCGGCTGACGGCTCTGACGGGACACTATTACGCCGAGGGTCCGCCAGACGATCCGCGGGTGACCACACAGCGGCTCCTCGGCGGCAATCCCAATATCCCCGCCGAGATGAAGCGGATTGAAGAGACGGCGCGAGCGCATTCGCTGGCCTATCGCATGACCGAGGGCAACTCCTGCTATCGCGGCGGAAAACCGGGGATGAGCAACGCCTTTGCCTCCGCGCTGTGGGCGGGCGATTATATGCTGCTGCTCGCCAGCCTGGGATGCGCGGGAGTCAACTTGCATGGCGGAAGCAGCGCTTTTCTCGCTGCCGGCCTTGGCGATCACACGCCGGGCATGAACGTTGCAAAGACACCGCAAACCAAACGTAGCGGATTCTATACACCCATCCAGGCCGAGCCGGGCAGCGAGGTGAAGGCTATGCCGGTCTTCTACGGCATGATGCTGGCGGGGAACTTCGCGGGTAAAAAAATGCTCAGCGTGGATGGAAGCCTGCAAGGCGTGAACGCCACAGCTTATGCCGCGAAAAATGAATCTGGAATACTGGTTGCCATCTTCAACAAGGACGAGTCGCGGGCACTCGAGTTGTCCATCCGCGCTCCGTGTCCTGTTGCGACTGCAACCGCGTGGAGAATGCAGGCGCCCGCGCTGGACTCCACTGAAGGAGTCACGCTGGCCGGCGCACAGATTGAGGCTCACGCGCAATGGAGCCCGAAGATCACGGAGCCCGTGGCAACTCAGCATGGAACGCCGCGCATCCGCGTTCCCGCCGCCAGCGCAGCACTCGTGTTTCTGAGCTAGTGCAAACACCGGGGAGAGCAGGATACGGAGGAAGCAGGGCCTTCACGCCCCTGAAACCAGCCTCGCAGCAAGAGCGGGCTTAGCGGCGGGCCTTTCACTCATGCCGCAGATGATTCCGCTTCCTCCATGTCGGGCTCGGTCCAGAGCAGGATGGATTGGGGCAGGGTGATGGAGGCGATGAGTGTGGCGGTCGCCAGGCCATAGAGGACCGTGCCGACTGGAAACGCAATTCTGGCCAGCATGTTGGGTATGTTGGCTTCGAAGTGCGTAACAAGCCACAGCATGCACGTCGCAACCACAAGTGCTCCGTAAGCGCGATAGTGCGCGCGATCGCGCTGTGCGAGCTCGCGCTCGTCGCTCCGGTATTGGCTCTCCGTGGGCTCGATGCGATAGACGCGCAGCGTCAGCAAAAGAGGATTCGGGGGAGCCTCTGAGCGTCTTTGCCGCTTGCCGCTGAAGGGCTTGATGAGTCCGCCGAAGTTGTACCCGCCGAGAAAGAAGCGATTGATGGGGATCGTGGCCAGGATCAGGTAGGCGGCGCTAGTATGCCAATGATCGAGAAACCACAAGCCTGCCATCGCCGCAGCCAGCGTGACGTAGATCAGCACAACAAGCCAGCGGCGGCGGGCTTGCGGAGCCATGTCGATTCGTTTGCGCAAAAGAAACAGTTCGGCGTTCATTGCGGTTCCTCCATGTCGGGCTCGGTCGTAGGTGCGGCTTTGGCCCTGTTTGTCCCGTAGACCTGTTGGCTCAAGGGCCGCAAGGGCTGTTTGGAAAAGATCGCCTCGACCGGCAGACCGAAGTACTCGGCCAGCGAGAGGGCCAGCTTGAGGCTGGGGCTGTAGTCGCCGCGCTCCAGAAAGCCGATGGTCTGGTAGTTCACGTCCATGGCATCGGCCAACTGCTGGCGGCTGATGCCGCGCTCGGCGCGCAGCACGGCGATGCGATTGTAGAGTCCGCTCTCGCCGGGCGCTTTTGGATCGCTTGCGTTCATTTTCTAGAATATATTGTTATGTAATTCAAACATTATGTCAACTGGAAAACATCAAAGAACAGGATTTGTGTAGATCTTGGGAAGATTGGTCGTTTGGATACGTGTGGAGGTTCGTGGTTTCCCACCCATTCCGCACGACAAAGCGGAATGGATGGGCACCCGGAGGCACGGGATTTCCATGGAACGGCTAAAGCTGTGCCCTTTCAAAGCCTCATGGTTCCGATGCGCCGAGGGCGAAGCGGCGCGCCGATTCGAGCAGCCGCGCGACAGACTCCTTCGAGCAGGACTCTGTGTAGATGCGCAGCAGGGGCTCGGTGCCGCTGGCGCGCAGCAGCAGCCAGGTTTCGGCGGCCTTGGGCTTGCTCATCGCTTCGGGATTGTCGAGGTAGAACTTGACGCCGTCCATCGTCTCCTGGCAGTAGATTGCCATTCCGGCGAAGACCGGGTCGCCGGGCTCAAGCGCACGGGCTCGCGCGATGGCGGCATTCTTGATCTCGTCCGGGATGTGCAGATCGATGCGGCCATAGTGGTGTTCGCCGTATTCGGCTTGCAGGTCGGCGACGAGCTGGCCGAGGGTCTTGCCTTCTTCAGCCATTACGTTGGCCAGCAACAGCGAATTGAGCAGGCCGTCGCGCTCAGGCAGGTGGCGCTGGAAGCCGATGCCGCCCGACTCCTCGCCGCCCATGAGGATCTCGCGCTCAAGCATGTAGTCGCAGACGTATTTGAAGCCGATGCCGTGCTCGATGAGTTCGCGGCCGTGCTTGAGGCAGATGCGGTCGAGCATTTTGGTGGTGTTGAAGGCGCGGGTGACGGCGCCGGGCCAGTCCTTGTACTTGAGCACCCAGCTCAGCAGGATGGAGAAGATCTTGTGCGGGTCGACGAAGTTTCCAAATTCATCGGTCGCTCCGATGCGGTCGGCGTCGCCGTCGGTGCAGAGGCCGGCCTGGCAGCCGTTAGCCACGACAGCCTCGCCGAGGGCGCGGATGTGCGGCTCGATGGGCTCGGGATTGATGCCGGGAAAGAGCGGGTCTGCATTGCCGCGAATCTGCACGTGCGAGATGCCCAGGCGGGTGAAGATGTCGGAGATGTAGGTCAGGCCCGCGCCGTACATTGAATCGATGGCAAACTTCATGCCGGAGCCTCTGAGCGCGTCGAGGCTGGTGAAGCTTTCGATGGCCTTGAGGTACGCAGGCAGGAAGTCAACCTCCTCGATTACGGCGGGCTGGGCCGCGCGGGGGACCGGCTGGCCGAGGAAGGACTCGATCTCGGCGATCATTGATGGCTTGCCCGAGCCGCCATACCAGCCCTTGTACTTCACGCCGTTCCATTGGGCGGGATTGTGTGAGGAGGTGATCATAATGCCGCCAGCGGCATTGCGATGGAAGACGGCATAACTCAGGGCCGGTGTGGGCGTGACGCCGCCGGCCAACTGCACCGGAATGCCTGTTGCGGCGACGACCTCGGCGCAGGCGCGGGCAAAGGCTTTGGAGCCGAAGCGGGTGTCGTAGCCGATACAGAGGCCCTTGGCGGGCTCTTCCTTGGCATGAACGTAAGCGGCGATGGCCTCGGCGGCGATGCGCACGTTGGCAAAGGTGAAGTCGTCTGCGATGACGGCGCGCCAGCCGTCGGTGCCAAATTTGATCGTGGGATGAGGCATGGTTAGCTTATCAGGCTCCCTGAATCAAAGATAAAGAATGAGGCGAGAGTGGCCGGGAGGGCCGCTCTGAGTTGGTGAACCCGCACTCATCATAATGCACCCGGTAGCGGTGGTCCTTTGAGACTCATCAGCTGAATCTATATGCGGGTTGAACTCAGATGAGCTCAGTCCGCCCCGAGGCATCGAGTTCCTTCACAATCTTGCCCACATCCTGGGAGTGGTCCCGATGGGCGATCAGCAGCGCGTCCTCGGTGTCCACGATGACCAGGTTCTTCACTCCCACCATGGCCACAAACTTGCGCGGGCTGTAGATGTAGTTGTTGCTCGCTTCAAGAGCCATGTGGCCTGCGGTTGCTGCGACATTGCCCTCGCCGTCGCCACGCAGGCGGGTTTCAAGCTGGTACTCGTAGAGCGAGGCCCAGGAGCCCAGATCGTTCCAGGTGAACTCAGCGGGGATGCAGTAGAGATTCGAAGAGTGTTCGCCCTTGGCAGAACGCGGCTCGAGGACGGCATAGTCCACCGAGATGTTTTCGCATTTGGGATAGACCGCGCGAAATATCTCGGCAAACTGAGGCGTGCCATAAGCTGCTGCGATGGCTTCGAGCAGCGGGGCTGTCTCGGGCAGATGCTCGCGGACAGCGTTCGCGAGTGTCCGCGCCGACCACAGAAAGATCCCCGAGTTCCAGAAGTAGTTGCCTGCGGCAACAAACTCCTCGGCGCGGTTCTGGTTTGGCTTCTCAATGAAGCGCCGGACATGGATTGCCCCCTCGTCGCTGGTGTAGTCGCCGGTCTCGATATATCCGTAGCCGGTTTCGGCGCGGGTCGGCTCGATGCCCAGCACCACAATGTTGTCGCCGGCCGTGGCCACGGCAATGCCCTTTTGCAGCGCCTTGACGAAGCGCGGCTCATTGGCGATGACGTGGTCTGAGGGAAAGACCCCCAGCACCGCGTCGGGGTTCTGCCGCTCGATCAGGAAAGCGGCCAGCCCGCAGGCCGGGGCGGTGTTGCGGCCCACCGGCTCCTGGACAATCTGCCCTGCCGGAACGCCCGTTAACTGGTCGGCGATCTCATGGGCCAGATAATCGTTGGTGATGACCCAGATCTGCTCCGGGGCGGCCACTGGCTTGAGGCGCTCGACAGTCTGCTGGATCATCGAGCGTTCGCCATCGAGGGCCAGGACCTGCTTGGCGTGAGCGCGGCGCGAGCGTGGCCAGAAGCGGGTACCGCTGCCTCCGGCAAGTATCACAGGGCGAAAATCAATTGGCTTTGGCATTGAAGTCACATCCTACGCGACAAACGTCACGTTTGCACAGGGTGAAGTAGACGTTTTCTTGACTCAATACACCTGGAGTGCGCCGTCAGCCTTGCAGGAGATCGGTTTACGCATCTCACAATGCAAAACGCTGCGCGCCTGTTCGTCTTCTGCTGTCTCGCTAGGCGAGATTTGAGGGCCAGTGGGGCTATGCCAGCCCCACCAGGAACTCCTTCATCCGCCGGGTGCCCTCGTCGATGTTTTGTTTGGTTACCGGGTAGGAGATGCGGATGTGTTCCGCGGTCCCGAAGGCCTCGCCCGGAACCGAGACAACATGAGCTTCGTGCAGCAGCCGCGTGGCCAGCTCGGTAGCTGTCTTGATGCCACCCTTGCCGATGTAAGCCGACATGTTGGGATAGACATAGAAGGCGCCTTCTGGCTTGGTGCACGCGACGCCGGGAATCTCGGCCAGCTTGGCCAGCATGTAGTCGCGCAGGTCGATGAACTCGGCGCGAAACTCGCTGACGCACTGCTGTGAGCTGGTCAGGGCGGCGATGGCGGCCTTCTGGACGAAACTCGTTGCATTGGAGGTGGACTGCGACTGCAGCTTGCTCAGGTTGGCCACCACAGATTTCGATGCAAGTGCGAATCCGGCTCTCCAGCCCGTCATTGCATAGGTCTTCGAGAGCGAGCCGAGGATAACGACATGCTCCTTGGCCCACGTGAACGAGCCGCCTGAGACCGGCTTGCCTGCGTAGTTCAGATAGACGTAGCACTCGTCCAGAAGCAGATAGATCCCGCGCTCGTGGGCGACCCTGACGATCCGCTCCAGGTCCTCGGCCGAGACCACCGATCCGGCCGGATTGGAGGGCGAGTTGAGGATGATCGCCTTGGTCTTGGGCGTAATCGCCTTCTCAATGGCGTCGGCCGTGATGCGGAAGCTCTCGGCCTCGCTGGTTTCAAGGAAGACCACCTTGCCGCCGGCGTACTGGATGATGTCTTTGAAGCTGACCCAGTAGGGGACGGGCAGGATGACCTCGTCGCCGTGGTCGACGAGGATCTGGATGGCGTTGAACAAGGCAAGCTTGCCGCCTGTGGTGAAGATGGCCTCGTCGACGGCGTAGTCCGAGCCGAAGTCGCAGGCGTGGCGTTCGACGATGGCCTTGCGCACGTCGGGGATGCCGGGCACGACGGTATAGCGCGAGAAGTTGGCCTCGATGGCGGCGATGGCGGCGTCTTTAATGTGGTGGGGGGTGGGGAAATGCGGCTCTCCCGCGCCAAAATCGACCAGATTGGCGCCTTGCGCGCGGAGCTTGGCGGCTTCCGCAGCCACAGCCATGGTTGCGGAGACCTCGATCCGACCGATGCGGTCGGCAAAGACTTGGGAAGGTGCTGAGACTGTCATAGCAGCTTCTATCTTTACAGATTTTCTGCCAACTGCAAAACCCGGATGGCAGAAAACCTTGAGACACAGCCAGCCGCAAGCAATGAAAGGGCGCAGCTGAAGCCGCGCCCTTTAGATCGTCGCGAGCGAATTGAAGACACCTTAGAATCTCTTGTCGAGACCCATGGAGAATGCCTTGAGGTGGCCGCCGGGCCAGCAGTGAGGATTGGAGTACTGGTTTCCCGCTGCATCCGAGGCGTCGTGGCAGTCTGTTGTGACGCCGCGCCCGCCAGCTCCTAAATCGTAGTGAGCAAACGGTCCATTGAAGGTTCCAGCCCAATCGGAGTACATTTCCAGGCCTTCTCCGATCCGGTGCCGATAAGCAACCGTAAACATGTTGGCCGAGTTATCTACTGCGCGGCCGCCGTACATATTCCCGTCCGACGGGAGCGAATAAGGCGCCACAGCTACAGATGTGGTGTGTTGGCCCGGATCGCCTGGCGTCCGGTAAGCCCGCGCCCAGCCTATCGAAAGGCTGTCGGACTTTCCGATTGCCTGTGTGCCTGCGAGCCAGCTGCCGAGACGCTGGCGCTCATTCTGAAACTCCAGGAAGCCCGGAAGGTAGCGGTGAATGTCCTCGAAGATCGCGCTGACGACGGTCTTCTTGCCGAAGAATCCATACTGGATTCCTATCTTTCCAGCGTCTTCGTCGGCGACCTCGGCGTTATAGAAGGCCGTGGGCACCCAATAGGCGTAGCCGACGCCGGAAGTATTCGTGGTCAGCGGGCCAGTGTAGTTCGAAGGTGGACCGCCTGAGTAGATGCCGGTGATGTCGCTCTGCCGATTCACTTTCATATGGCGCTCATAGGCCGCCGTAACGTACAACGGCTCCTTGGTGTACGACACATTTCCGCTCACGACATCACTGAATCCGCCGTCGTTGCAGCCGATGGGAGCGAGGCCGCCGTCGCCCGGATTGTCGCCTCCGTTGCAATCGGGTTCACCCGCGGGAAGATTGTCGCTGTTGTTGGCGCGGTCCTGCCCCGGTGAGAAGAATGCATTGAACAGGATTCCGCGGAGATTGGGAGAGCTGTACCAGATCGAGTGATCGAGCCGGTAGCCGAATTCAACCCGGTTGTCGCCACCGGTGTTGCCCATGATGACTCCGTAGTCTCCTTCCATGCCGGAGAACGGGTTCATGCGCGCAGTGGACTGCTTGTATGGTGGGTCTGACTTACCGAATAGCAATGCGCCCCACTTTACCTTCCCGAGGCCGATGTAGCTATTACGGGTAAACAGAGTGCCGTCGACGGTGTCCTGCTCCTGGCTGTTACTTTCATGAAGTCCCGGCGCGGTCGAGATATTGATCGATGTCTCAAGTTGATAGATGAAGTTAGTATCTTTGATGCCGGTCATCTGAGTCCCGCGTACGCCAACGTAGGCCAGGTTCGTCGAAAAATCCTCAAGCCATCCCATATTGCCGACCGGCGGGTTGCCATTGCCATCCACCATGCCTCCGATCCCCTTCGTTGCCGTGTCCATCGAGACGTCGAGATTGCCGTAGAAGGTGATCTCACCTGTTTGGTTCCACGGTCAGGTTGTAGACCGCGGCTGGATTGACGCCTCCGACCGAAGGTGTGGTTGAGCCTGGACGGGTGGCCGGTGCGGCCTGGCTTGACCTTTGCGCGCTTGCCGGTGGCTGTGCAGTCGCCTGAGAGTTAGGCTGTATGCCGCCAGCCGGAGCAGTGCCCGCCGGAGCGACTTGCGCCGCGGCGCTCCGCAGTGCGGAGGCATCCTTCTGGGCTGCGTTCTCCTGATCTGCCGCATTGGGGTTGGCCGCGGACTTCTTTTCGAGCGCGTCCAGACGCGCCTGAACCTCTGCAAGCATCTTACTCAGCTTTTCAATCTGCTCTTGAAGCGCTTGCTTGTCATTCGGCTCCTGCGCGCGAGCGACGGCCGGCGCATTGGTGAGAAGCGCGATAAGTGAAACAGAGATCGCAAGTAAGGTGATAGGTCCAAAGGAAGTATGTGAACTTCCCAATCGAGACGTTAACGCGAGAGGTTTCATGTTTTTCTCCTGCGGCATTGGGTCGCGTTTGCGATTACGCCGCAGGGGGTGTCGTCTGCCTCCCCAGGCGCATAAGCGCGGAATTCCTCGCCGCGGCATCAATCTAGGGTCCTATCGGCAGTCGCGCTGATTGTCGTTAGTAAGAAATGCATTTGAGGAACGGAATGGTATTGAGAGCTTATATGAAAAATGTGTTAGCCCTAGACTGCGATTCGGGGTGGAGTGCTGAACCGAATGGCAGTCCCCGCCGATAGGTGACAATCACCTGCCGATCTCCGCATGCTCGTGGGTGGGTGAATGCGCTGGTCTTATGAAGGAGTGTGCTCTGTGAGCCAACTCTACGATGTAAAGCTTCGTATTGAAGAGGCGATCAAAAGCAGCGGGCTTGACCCTATGGAAGTCCGAGGCAAGATCGGACTGAAGTCCGGCAAATTGCTGAGCTTGATCAATCCCAGCACTCCGGACGACCCGGCGATCGTTCTGAAACTCAAACTAGCGGTCAAAGAAGTGTTGAATATCGCCCTGTGAGGAGTGTCTGCATGAAATGGAATTCAATCCAAACGAAAGTTCTCGTCACACTTATTGCCTGCCTGGTGGCGGGGGTTGGCGGCATTCTAGCACTGATGCAATATAGCTTTGCGCGTAACTCACAAGCCCTGGCTCTAGAGTCAATCTCCAGTTCACAAAGGCTGTTCACAATTCTCGAAGCCAGAGAGATCAGCAAGATGACGGCCGTCAGCCAGACACTGATCGTGAACCCCCAGATTCGCGATGCATTTGCAGCTAAAGATCGCGCTCGCCTGTTGGAGTTGACTGCGCCGCTCTATCCGGGCCTGAAGAGCGAAGGGATTACGAATTGGATGTTTCACACTCCCGAACCGGATATGGCCGTCTTTCTTCGCCTCCACAACCCCGCGAAGTTCGGTGACCATCTAAATCGCTTCATGGATAAAGAAGCGCAACGTACCCACTCCATCGTGGTTGGCAATGAGTTAGCCAGGGCGGGATTTGCGGAGAGAATCCTTCGGCCGGTTTACGACTCCCAAGGCAAAATCGCCGGCTACGTCGAGTTTGGCGAAGAGCTCGGCCAGTTCATTCACGCAATGAAAGGCCAGACAGGAAGCGATTACGGACTTCTGCTCAGCAAAAAGTATGTCGATCGGCAGTTTTGGGCGGACTCGAGCGCAGTGTGGCATCGGCGCGATAACTGGGACGACAACCCAGATTTTGTTGTAGCCGACAAAACAACGGCCAGCGACAATATCATCCGCTTTCAGGGATCTCTCGCCGCGCTGCCCGAACAGGGAGCGGTTCTGGAACGCTACCAGGACGGAAAATCAATCTTCGTCCGTGGAATCTTTCCCATTCACGATGCCGCGGGCAATGTAGCCGGCGCGATGTTTGTGGTGCGGGATATTTCGGCAACGTATATCGCGATGCGTCAAACGCAGAACATCCTCATCGTTGTCTTCGTTGTCTCGCTATTGTTAGGCATCCTTCTTGTCTTGACCTTACTCAACCGCCTCGTATTCAAGCGTGTTCAGCACATCATTAAAGTGGCAACCCGAGTGGTTGGCGGCGACTTCGAGACGGAGATCAAGGTTAGCTCCCCGGATGAGGTTGGCCAGCTCGAGCAACTCTTTGAGCAATTCCGCCAAGTCTTTGTTAACGTCTTAACTCATCTTACCGAGTTGGAGGCAAAGAAGTAGCTTCTCAATGTCGCTTCTTTTGAAGTCGCAGCCGCGGCCTCGGTAAGAGCCAGGACGCGAGACTTCGAAGAAGCGGCATTGTTTTTAGCCTGTTCAAAACCATCGAGCCTATACAGAGCCAAGCTGCGGCGTCCGTCTCCAGAACGGCAGATACAGCAGCAGGAAGACGACCCACGCCACGCCTTCGGCTGACAGGATGTACCATGGCCACGGCCCGAGAAAATCCAGAAGAGAGACATTCATCGGCTTGGCGCGCAGATACATGTAATTCGTCTTCAACATGAAGTCGAATGCGCCGACAAATGCTGCAAAGAGATTCAAGGCTAGCATAGCTCTGGCAACCGATCCCGGCTGTGGCCGCACCTGTTTCGACCACACGAGATAGAGAGTGCCGGCGACAGTGAGACCGTGGGCTACAAAGAACTGCGCCGTTGTGAACGAGGGAAATGGCTCCCACAGGTTCGGCGTAAGCAACGCCATCGAAGCGCCGGCCAAAGCGCCATAGTAGGCCAGATCGAAGACTGCCCTGTTCAGCGTGAGCAGCGCAAGGATGACGAGACATAACGAGGCATCGCAGAGCTCCAGAGGAAGGTGAGCTGGAAAGGTGAGCTGTTCATGGGTAGCCAGGTGGCCGTAGTAAAGAGCCGTGTCCAGGACGATGACGGAAGCGAGGCCAATTCGCAGCCAGCGGGCCTCCGGCGAGAGCTTTCGCTGAACGACGGTAAGAATGGCTGCGAGAGCGGGAACGGCGCTGAGGATGATCAGGTGCGCCGGACCAAAGAGATGAAAGTTCGTGATCATGCTCGGTCTCGATCATTCACTTGCATGCCGGGCCCTTATGGCTTGCCTTCACAGCCGCGCGCCTAGCTCGCTCCCATCCGCGCCCGCAGCCGTTTCAGCACGTTCGGCGGAACAAGCCCACTGACATCGCCGCCGAAGGCGAAGACCTCCTTCAACATGCGCGAGCTGACAAAAGAGTAGCGGCCTGCCGGCTGCAGAAAGACCGTCTCGATCTCTGGCGCCAGTCTTCGATTCATCAAGGCCATCTGGAACTCGTACTCGTAGTCGCTGATGGCTCGGATGCCGCGCAGCACCGCAGAGGCGCCCTGCTGGCGCGCAAACTCGACCATGAGGCCGCCAAAGGTCGCGATTGTGACGTTGGCCAGCATCGCGGTCGATTCCTTCAGCATCTCGACGCGATCCTCGACCGTGAAGAGCGGATCTTTCACCGGATTGGTGAGAATTGCGACAGTGAGCCGGTCAAAGAGCTTGGAGCCGCGCTGGATCAGGTCGATGTGACCGTTGGTCGGCGGGTCAAAGGTGCCGGGATAAAGCGCGTGTACGCTCATGGTGATTCCCCAGTGATTCTAACGCACGGCGCTGTTACCTCTGCAGCAGGTCAATCGGCTGGGTAAAGTCGGTGACGCGAATATGCCGGGCCAGAGTGGGGTGCTGCCGCTCCAGGGCCTTGTACATCTCCCACGCGATGCGGCGATAGCTGAAGTGGCCGGCCGGCGCCGAGCGGAGTTCCGAGATGTACTGAGCCTCGGCGAAGTCCATCTTGAAGAGCGCGCGGATGCGCGTGGCCAGCGGCAGCAGATAGAGCGCCGACTGCGCGGCCTCGGGCGCCGTGCCCGAGGCGATCCGCCCGCTCGCGGCGTGGGCTCGCTCGATGGCAGATTCGAACTCCGCCAGAGCACCGGACTCGGCGAGGATATTGATCTCCGGGCCGAGATCGCCGCAGGTGGGCGTCTCGTAGCCGTGTTGAGCGGTGAACTGTTGAATGATCTGCGTCGCGCGGCGATGGCGGTGCATGTCGCGGAAGCCGCCGATATCCATCAGGATGTCGAAGTGCAGAGCGGCTCCGGCGTGAAAGACGCGCAGAGCCTCGTCGTGCCTTCCCCGATGTTTCAGCCCAAGCTCGACGATCCCGGCGACGCGGGCTTCAGACAGCGTTGCGACCAGATCTCGGATCTGGCGGTACGGGTGATGCGAGGCCGAGTAAAGCAGCGTCGCAGCCACTTCCACTTCCAGCGACTCGGTGCGCTCGACCAAGTCCACAACGGGCGCGGCGGCGATGGGATGGCTCGCGAGGATTTCTTTGGCAGCTTGTGCAAGTTCGGCGCGAGTCTTGATCTCGTAATCGTTGGCCTGGGCATATTTGACCAGCGTAGGCGCGGTGCGGACCTCGCCAGTGAGCAGGCTCGCGGCCTCGGCGGCAAGGCCCGGGTCGGCTGCGGCGATCTTTTCGATCAGCGCGGCCCCGGCCTGAGCGTTGACGTTCCATGCCGGTCCGGTGGCTGCATCGCGAAGTTTGGCTCCCAGATCGCGAACTTCGGCCCCAGGGTGTGACAGCAGCCGCGAGACCTGGGTCTCGAGCGTCCGCGCATTCACGATCTGGCCGAGCGAGGTATTGGTCGCCAGAGGCAGCAGGTAGCGGGCGACGTCGAAGGCCCGCGCCTTCAGTGTCCGTTCGTAGCTCTCGGGCTTCATCGCCTCCGGACATGCGACCCGCCGCCGAAGGGCATCGAGAACTGCTGCAGTGGTCTGCTGGTAGGTATCGAAGAGGCCGGTGATCGTCTCCGAATAGAGCTGCGCCGAACTGGAATCCTCGCCGAAGTCGGGAAAGAACCAGCCGGATTTGAGGAAGTTTTGGTAGCGGGTCGAGCGCTCCTGCCCATCCCAGCGTTGCTCATCCACCAGCACAATCGCCGCAAGCAGGCTTAGCCGCTCCACAGCAAAGGCGATATGTGCCAGGTCGGCGATGGAGCGATGGCCATATTGGAAATAAAATGTATTCAGGAACTGCTCCGCCCGCTGGCTGCTGATCTCGGTCAGCGATTCGCGCATCGAGAGCGCCGAGCGGGAGTACTTGGCCATGGCATAGGCCAGGACCTCGGGGTCCGCGCCATGGACGGCGAAGACGTCGGTTTGGTTTGAGGCGCCGGGGGGCAAAAAAGATTTACTGGACATTGCTGAAGGCTCGCGAACAGAATACGACATTGGGGCGGATTAGGGTGTGCATTCCGCCACCCTGCTCGGAGCATCTAACCGGGTAAGGAGCGCTACGGCGCTTGAGGAGCAACCGGGCCATGCTGGAATACCAATTCCGTACATCGCATAAGCCGCGACCCCTGCCCTCTGGCCGGTGGCTGATGAGGCAGCGCTGGAACGACCTGCTCTTTGCCCACTGGAGCGTTCCCGTCTCATCGATCGCGCCACTAGTGCCCGATGGCCTGGTCGTCGACACCTTCCAGGGCTCCGCATGGCTCGGCGCCATGCCCTTCTGGATGGACCGGATCAAGATGCGCGGCATCCCGCCGATTCCCGGCGCGAGGAGCTTTCCCGACCTGATCCTCCGGACTTATGTTCGCGAAGAGCGCACCGACACCCCTGGCGTCCTCTGCCTCTCGGTCGACTCGAGCAACCTGCTGGCGGTCGTGGCTGGGCGGGCTCTCTTCCACTTGCCCTACCATTCGGCCGAGATGCACATCGAGCAGCGCACCGAGCGGGAGTTTGCGTTTTATAGCCGCCGTCACTTCGCCAACAGGCCGGTGCTCTTCAAGGCGCGCTATCGCGGACTAGGGCCCTCGCAGCGCCTCGCTGAGCTGCGTTCCGGCACCCTCGAATACTTCCTGATGGAGCGGAGCTGCCTCTATTCGAGCAACCGCTCAGGCCAGCCCATACGGGCCAACCTGCACCAGGCCTCCTGGTCCCTCGAAGAGGCTGAGGCCGAGATCGAGCTCAACGATCTGGCCGCAGCGATCGGTGTCCGCGTGCCCAACCAGGAACCGGTCCTGCACTATTCGCGCCGCCTGGCAGTCTATGTCTGGCCAGCCGAAGTTGTCCGCTCAGCAGTGGTCCCGCGGCCGGTGACGATTGCGGTGACGCCATCAGGGTGAAGAGAGCAAGAGACAGGGGTCAACGTTGCGGCGAGGATGCCAGCATAGGCTTCACCACTCCTTCGACCTCTATCTTCTTTAATGCCGCGGTCCAGCGCGCCACACTACTTCCGGTAGCGCCCTCAGCCATCACAAGCTTTTCGAACTCTTTCAGTTGTAGCGAAATGACTGGCTTGCCCAACACTTGTCCGCGCGGAAGATAGACCTGCATCAGCGTCTTTCCGGCAAATTCCGGCTCCGAATCCCGAGGAAGACAAACATCAAACTGATTGCTGATACAGGCGCCGTCCATATCTATGAAGGCCGTCAGGAACGCGTGGTTCGGCGCCCAGAGCACATCGATGACACCCTTAATCGGCGTTAAATCGCGGAGATCCTTTATCGCTATCTGATTCCTGATGGCATCCAAACTGATCGGCCCTGCATCAGAGGCGGCGAATTTCGCGTGAAAGGGCAACTCGAAGTCAACTTCACCTCCGCAGAGCCGATGGGTGTGAATGCTTCCGGAGGCCGTCCACCGTCCTTGACCACGTGTGATTTGCCACTCTCTGTCATCGTGTTTGGGAAAGCATTGATCGTCCACCGTTCCGAGTGCGGTTACTTTTTCCACGTCATTCATGGTCGACCAGCCTGGAAAGCTCTTCCGAATTACTGCGTCTTCCTCCGTGTCTCCTTCGCCCATCGGCATTCTGTGCCCATAAGTTTTGAGGGTATAGTAGTTGTCGAACAGAGCGTCCGCTGCTTGACGCGCGTATTTGTCGGCCGCCCCTTGGCCTTCGATTTCGCCATAAGCGATTCGGGTTCTGGAGGGATCACCCAGCCTCTCGACAATCGGTTCACTCCCACCGTCCGGATGCCCACCGCAATCTGTGCGCCACCAATCGTTCAAAGATACATATTCACCGTTGACGAACGATATATCGACGCCGCTTGCGCCATCGGGTACGTCATCTCCGCATATTCCTTCTGTGTCTAAATACTGCACATGCGCTGGACATTGAACGACCCCATAAATCGTCGGGCGCTCACTCACGGGTGCAGCAAAGAAGGCGCCGTTGGGCGAGGGTTCCTTGTGGGGATGGTTTTTCACCTCGTCTGCATCGCAGTAAAACCGTGTTCCGACCCGCCAGAAACCCGTCTTCCGGGGCACGATCAGGTCAGGCAACTCCATGATTTGCAATTTCCCATCTTGCGGCGCAATCCACAGGGTACGGTCTGGAATGTCGCGGCCCTTCTCGTCGCGTGACCTGCTCAGGCCTAACAACAGTCCTGATTGGGCCTCGGCTGCGGTTGCGCATGTCACAAAAAAGAAACAGAAGACAGCAGACGCCGACCTTATGAATTGCCAGTGTGCTCCCATCGACATCGTCGTGAGCCTCCGTTAGTCATCACCGTCAGATCAGTGCGTGGAATCTGCTGTCCAATATAAGTGATTCCCCATGGCTCTGTAGAGCCGATGGTAAAACGCCCGACCGAGTTATCGAGTCTTTTCCGGTGTTCCTCTAGAATTGACGTATGCAGGTTGGGAATGCGGCGCGCTTTGGCGCGTCTTCCATCCGACTGCGGCATCGAATTAGTCTGGGAATCTCGCACTGCGGAATCTCTGTGACAGAACGAAAAGGGAACCAAGTTGAAAAAGCCAGCTGCAAAATACTCTCCGACTCCGACCGTCCCGTTGAATGACCGCCAGTGGCCTTCGCGAACCATCGTCAGAGCACCCATCTGGGCGAGCGTCGACCTCCGCGACGGCAATCAGGCGCTGATCGAGCCGATGGACTCCGAGCGCAAGCGCCGCATGTTCGACCTGCTGGTTCGGCTCGGCTTCAAAGAGATCGAGATCGGATTTCCCGCCGCCTCGCAGACCGACTACGATTTTTGTCGCGAGCTGATCGAGCAGGGTCGCATCCCGGCAGATGTCACGGTTCAGGTGCTGACCCAGGCCCGCGAACATCTGATCCATCGCACCTTCGAGGCTTTGCTTGGAGTGCCTCGCGCCATCGTGCATCTCTATAACTCGACCTCGACCCTGCAGCGCGAAGTCGTCTTCAAGATGGACCGCGAGGGCGTGAAGAAGATCGCAGTCGATGGTGCCCGTATGCTCCATGAGATCTCCCAGTCGTACCCCGGCACCGAGTGGATCTTCGAGTACTCGCCCGAGAGCTTCACCGGCACAGAACTCGACTACGCGCTTGAGGTCTGCGAGGCCGTGCTCGACGTCTGGAATCCCACGTCTGAGCACAAATCCATCGTCAACCTTCCCTCGACGGTCGAGAACTCGACGCCCAACGTCTATGCCGACCAGATCGAGTGGATGAGCCGCAACTTCAAGCATCGCGACGCGATTGTGCTCAGCGTGCATCCGCACAACGACCGGGGCACCGGTGTTGCCGCCGGCGAACTGGCGCTGATGGCCGGAGCCGACCGAGTCGAAGGCACGCTCTTTGGCAACGGCGAGCGCACGGGCAACGTCGATCTGGTGACGATGGCCCTGAATCTCTACACGCAGGGCGTCGATCCTGGACTCGATCTCTCAGACATTCCGGGCGTGATCGAGTGCGCCGAGCTTTGCACGCAACTGCCGATTCACCCGCGTCATCCCTATGCCGGCGAGCTGGTCTTCACTGCATTCTCCGGCTCGCACCAGGACGCGATCAAAAAGGGATTTGCTGCGCAGACCGGCAAGACGCAATGGGCGGTGCCTTACCTGCCGCTCGACCCGAATGACATCGGCCGCAGTTATCAGCAGATCATCCGCGTCAACAGCCAGTCGGGCAAGGGCGGCGTGGCCTTCCTGCTGGAGCGCGATTACGGCGTGCGGCTACCGCGCAAATTGCAGATCGAGTTCAGCGGCGTGATCCAGAAGATCAGCGACAAGACCGGCCGCGAGATCCGTCCAGCGGAGATATGGAGCGCCTTCGAGGGCGAATATCTCAACCAGCGAAGCCCTCTCTCCTGCGCCCACTACTCCGAAAGCACCACTTCTGAGATCGTGCACGCTTCGGCGACTATCCGGCAGGGCAAGGAGGAAGAGCAGATCACGGGCAGCGGAAACGGCCCCATCGACGCATTTGTGGCAGCGCTGAACGGCAGATTCGGACTAGGCATCCGCATCGCCGATTATCAGGAACAGTCGATCAGCGAAGGCGCCTCAGCAACAGCAATGGCGTTTGTCGAGATTCAGTTGGGAGACTCGGAGGCGGTCTTTGGCGCGGGCATGAATCCGAATATCGTCTCCGCTTCGCTTGACGCCATATTGAGCGCTGTCAATCGCGCAGCAAAACTCGGAAGGGTAGCTCTCGAGGCTCCCCGGGATGTTGCGCTCCCGGTCGCCGCCAAGGCTTGAGACGCGGATCTGTGCTCCACGCTTTGGAGCATTCCTCTCATAACGCCCTGCTGGTCTCTCAACAGCTCAGATGCGAAAGCCCCTCTTTTGGAGGGGCTTTCGCGCAAACAGGAGAACCAAGGAAAGACGAGCATGAAAAGACTCTACGTCTTTTCGGCCTGAGGGACTGGTCAAATTTGACCATCTGCACGGCTAAGATATAGTGCGTTTCAAATGGTGAGCGTTTCAGGCCATTTACAATTGTGACGAAAGGGCGCTTCAGTTGCGGGCGCGGAGGTCGGGGAGAGCATGGCGGATACGCAAAGAAGAGTTGCGCTGGTAACCGGGGCGGCGCAGGGCATTGGACGCGCGATTGCGCTAGAACTGGCAAGGACGGGAGCAACTCTGGCTCTGGCCGACATCAACGAGGCCAAGCTGGCCCAGGTCGCGGCTGAGGTCGAAGCGTTGGGCGTCACGGCGGCATCCTTCAAGCTCGATGTCTCGAATCAGGAATCGATCGAGGCCGGCGCAAAGGCCGTGCTGGATCGCTTTGGCAAGGTCGAGGTCCTGGTGAACAACGCCGGCATCACTCGCGACTCACTGATGATGAGCATGAAGCGCTCGGACTGGGATCTGGTCATCGCCATCAACCTGACGGGGCCGTTCCTCTTGACCCAGGCTCTGCTGCGGCAGATGATCAAGAACCGCTGGGGGCGGATCGTCAACATGGCCAGCGTGGTGGGCCGGGCGGGCCAGGGCGGCCAGGTGAACTATGCGGCCTCCAAGGCCGGACTGATTGGCTTGACCAAGTCGCTGGCGCGCGAAGTGGCTTCGCGCGGAATCACCGTAAATGCCGTGGCGCCGGGTTACATCGAGACGCCGATGACCGCGGTGCTCGACGAAAAAGTAACCGCGGCGATGCTGGCAAATATTCCCTTGGCTCGCCGTGGCACCGACCTCGATGTAGCGCAAGCTGTCGCGTTCCTTGCCTCCGATTCGGCCTCCTACATTACCGGCCACGTGCTTGACGTGAACGGCGGAATGTTCATGGGCTGAGGCCGGGAACGAATTCCGCGGCAGCGTCTCGGAGTCTACATATCGCTCCTCATGATCTGAGTCCATTCTGCCGATGAACACTTCGGCGGTGGTACGCATGTCGACCGTGGATCAGCGGATTCTGAGCTCGCAACAGGTGCTTCCAGAGTTTGCGGGCGGGCTGCGTTACGTGGCTCGACAGCCCATTCTTGACCTGCGCGGCCGCGTGCATGGCTATGAATTGCTCTTCCGTGCGGGCCCTGAGGCCGCATTTCGTGGCGATGGCGACACAGCCACCCGCACCATGCTCGACAACACGGTGATCTTTGGCTTGGAGAGGTTGACGGGCGGGCTGCCGGCGTTTGTGAATTGCACCGCAGAGACGCTCAACCCCAGCCTCGCCCATGTTCTGCCGCCCAGCATGACGGTGCTCGAGATCCTGGAGAGTTTGGAGCCCACTCCCGAGCTGATTCACGCCTGCCGCAAGCTGAAGGCCTGCGGCTTTCGGCTGGCTCTCGATGACTTTACCTGGAAGCCGGACTTTGATCCTCTCGTCGAAATCGCCGACTACATTAAAGTGGATTTTATGGTGACGGGCGCGAAGGCGCGGCAAGAGCTCCTGCGGCGGCTCGATAACGTCACGGTAGCGCTGCTGGCCGAGAAGATCGAGACACAGGAGGAGTATAAACGGGCTTGCGAGGAGGGCTTCACGCTCTTTCAGGGGTACTACTTCTGTCGCCCCGTTCTGCTGGAGAACCGGAAAATTCCAGCCAACAAACTCTCGCACATCGAGGTTTTGCAGCTTTTGCGGGACGACTCGATCGACCTCAGAAAGCTCACCAATGTTTTGAAGCGCGACGCATCGCTCACCTACCGGTTGCTACGCCTCGTCAACTCTCCGATGTGCGCCATCCGTCAGGAGGTAAGCTCCATCGAGACGGCTCTCATTGCCGTCGGTGAAGAGACCTTCCGACATACAGCCATGCTCGCCATTTCCAGCGAATTGAACTCCGGCCAGCCGACCGAGATTCTGCGCATGGCGTTCCTGCGAGGACGATTCTGCGAGCTGGCCGCGGTATTCTGCGAGCTAAATCCCACCGAGCAGTACCTGCTGGGAATGATGAGCCTGCTGCCCGCCATGCTGCGTGTACCGATGGAAGAGCTGGCCCCGGCGCTGCCTTTGCGCGACGAGATCCGCGAATCACTGAAGGGCGCCGCAAACCGCGAACGCATTCTGCTCTCATGGGTGGAAAATCGCGAGCGCGGCAACTGGGAGGCCTGCGATACGGCGGTTAACGACTCGGGCCTCGATCACGAGTTTCTGCTGGCCTGCTATGCCGAAGCTCTGATATGGGCGGAGGCGGCGCTGAGTTCATCGGCATGAAAGAGTCAGGCGGCTTGCGGCCTCTTCGCCGGATGATTGTTGCGGCGGTGCCCGTCCGGCTATTACTGAGGGGGTGCACCGGCTGCCGGAGCATTCCCCAGCGGAACGGAAGCCGGCCCGCCGTCACGCGGCCCGCGCGGCCCGCCGCCCTGTGGCATCACAGAGACCGACGTTGCCATAAAGTTTCCATTCTTCAATACCCCCTCGACGCGCACCATGTCGCCGACCTGAATGTCAGCCAGGGTGATCGGCTCGCGACGCTTGCGGAAGGTGGTGTTCTCGTCGGCCTCAAATGTGTGTGCGGCGTTGTCGAGTACACCCGCCAGTGAGATCGCGGTCTCATTGATGCCGGTCACCTTGCCCATGAGCCAGGTCTTGCCATAGTTGGCCCTCTGCTCGCGCATCATCCGCGCGCGTTCGGGATCGATCTGCAAAACGACGACGGCGCCCACCGAATGGGAGGCCGAGTCGACCTCGCCGAGCGCGGCAACATCGTCCCCGATCTTGATGTCTATAGCCTTGATCGGCTCTGGTGCGGGCCGCTGGCGACCGCTTCTGTCGCCGCCTCCGGGGCCTTCAACTCTCTCGCCCTGCTTCGGGGCGGCCTGCTTGAGGATGCGGGTGTTTGCGCTGAAGTTGATCCTGAAGCTCTCACCCGTCTCGGTCTTAACCGTGTAGTAGCTGGAAGCGACCGCAGTGACGGTTCCCTCCACTCCACGCCCGCCCATTCCGCCGCCGCGCCAACCCAGGCCGAGCGGGTCGCCGCCCGGTTCCTGCACCGGGGCCTTGCCCGCGGACGGCGCGGGATTCGCCTCCTGCGCCAATACAGCGGCGGTGAGGGCTGCACAAAGTGCGAGGAAAGAGATCAGGCGAATCTTCATGGCGACTCCAGAGGGTGACGAGAACTTCCTACAGCATAGACGTAAAAAGTCGCCCTCCGGCCGACTCGGATTCAGAGATTAGGGATTGCTCTGGGCGGCCAGCAGCTGTTCGAACTCCGGAAGGCCGCGCAGTCCGGCAAACTCGCCATCGGCAATGATCTTTCTGGGATTCGTGAATCCCTCATTGAGCGCCATCCGCAGGTAATTGATGGCACGGTCGGTCATGCCGGCGCGGAGACAGCTCTTGGCCATGTAGTAGTTCAATGCGCCGCGCTCTTCGATCGAAGCGGGATTTGTGACGCGCAGCGCGACGGTGTTCTCTTGAAATACCGCCGGATCGAGCGCCAGAGCGGCCTTGTAGGTCTCCCAACCCTGCTTGAACTTGTGCTGGGCCAATTGATCCGAGCCGAGATTCTTTAGGACCAGTGGAGAGCCGGGTTCCAGCTGGAGCGACTTGCGGTACATGCGTTCGGCCTCGCGGTACTCTCTGAGTCCGTCGTAGATTGTGCCCAGATTGTTGTAGACACGCCCGTTGTAAGGGTTGATCTTGAGGGAGGCCTTGTAGCAGCGCAGGGCATCTTGGTAATCGAAGAGCATTTGGTAGGCGATGCCCATTTTGTTCATCACATCAGCTGAGCCGGCGGGGGCCTTTTTGTAGGCCTCGATGGCCGCCTGATAGCGCTGATGCGTCATCAGAGCGTCGCCAACCTCTTCAGAAGTCGGCTGGTCTTGCGGCACGGTGGTCGTCTGCGCCGATTGCGGTTCGTTTGCGGCAACTTCCGTTGCGGACTGCGCGAAAACGCCCGGTGAACAGAGTATCAGGGCTCCAAGAACTGTCAGTGGCGGCAGCCAGGCGTGCTCGTACATTCTGCGCATATTCCCTCCTGGTGAAGGAATCGGCCAAAAAGCCAAATGTTACATTTGCATTAAAGCACCAAACGAAAATTAGCGCTGAGAAAAAGGAAAGCTGGCCGCCGGGCTTTCCCGAAAACGGCCAGCTCATCAGTTCTATTAGATTGGGAATTCGCGCCAGATCCTCCTAGCTGCTTGCAAATCTATGACTTATCTACTTTGATCCCGTGGGCCTTGCCGGCGCCCCCGCCAGTAACTTTGGTGAGTCCAGGCGTACTAGCAGCAGATCGTGGCTCGCCAGCTCCAGCGGCATATTATCCTTCAATTCCACCGTCTTGCCGGTCCACAGATCTTTGCCGGTCTGCGCACCAGTCAGGCCGAGCTTGTGCAGGTTCAGGTGGAAGGGATGCGTGGAGTAGCGATCACTGCCTGCGTTGACCACGGCGATGGCCATCGCGCCGTCCGAAAGATGGCGAATCCAGACATCCACCTCGCCGTCGGAGTAGATGCGCGCGCCCTGCTTGCCCAGCGAATCCTGATCGATCGCGATCACGTCGCGATTGGTGAGAACGGCCTTGATCTCCGGCGTCATATTGGGCAGATCGTTGCCCGCCAGCAGAGGCGCGGCGAGCATCGCCCACATGGAAAAGTGCGTGCGATTCTCGGCCAGTCCCATTTTGCCGTTTCCCACTTCGAGCATATCGGGATCGTTCCAGTGACCGGGTCCTGAGTACTTCTCCAGCCCCTCCTGCTGGCTGAGGATCACATACATCCTGTCCCAGTCCGGTGTGATGTCGCCCGTGGAGCGCCACAGATTGGCGCCGACCGAGGGCCCCCACTCCCACACTGAGTCCCAACCGTATTGGCAGAGCGAGTAGACGATGGGCCTCCCCGTGGCCTTCAATGCTCTATCCATCTTGGCGTAAGCATCGATCATTAGCCGCATCTGCGCCGCGCGATCATTGGGCGCCTCTTTCTCCATGACGTCGCCGATATAGCTGCACAGGTCATACTTCAGATAGTCGATGCCCCAGTCGGCATACATCTTCGCGTCCTGCTCTTCGTGGCCCAGCGAGCCCTCATAGCCGCCGCAGGTCTTGGGGCCGGGGGAAGAGTAGATACCGATCTTGAGTCCCTTGGAGTGCACGTAATCGGCCAGTGCCTTCATGTCGGGAAACTTCGCGTTGGGATGCAGCACGCCGTTGGCGTCGCGCTGGCCCTCCCAGGTATCGTCGATGTTGACGTAGATGTAGCCGGCATCCTTCATGCCGGTGGTGATCAGCTGATCGGCGGCGGCGCGAATGCCCTTGTCGTCGACCTTGTTGGCAAAGTAGTTCCAGCTGTTCCAGCCCATCGGCGGGGTCTGTGCGGCTTGCGGCGTAGCAGCTGTTTTCTGCGCCGGGGCGGCCAGCGAAGCAAGCACAAAAGAGGCGAGAGACAGTGAAGCGAAGATCCGCATGGTCGATCCTTCTTGAAAACGATTTCAGAGGAAATTCTATTCCGTGGCCGCGGGTCCGGGCAATGATGTGGTGTGTTTTGTTAGGATTCGTCGTTAAGGAGGGCACATGGCTGTAAATCCAGCGGGGAATGGACAGGTTCGCGCGACGACGATCGCGCCATGGCTCTCGGTGCGGGGCGGCGCACGAGCGGTGGAGTTCTACAAGTCGGCCTTCGGTGCCGCTGAGGTCTATCGCATCGAAGATCCTGACGGGAATGTCGTCGCCAGGCTCTCGGTTGACGGAGCGGAGTTTTGGTTGAGCGATGAATCTCCGGGGCACGGCAATCTCGGTCCTGAATCAGGCGGCAGAAATGCGGTGCGAATGGTCCTGACGGTTTCCGATCCCGATGCTGTCTTCGCGCAGGCTGTGCGGGCCGGAGCTTCACAGGTACAGGCTGTCAGCGAGGGACATGGATGGCGTGTGGGGCGAGTGGCAGACCCCTTCGGACACCACTGGGAGATCGGGCGGCCGGTCGGCGACCAAGCTTACTCCACCTAGTCTTGCTCTACTTCGATAAGTCTTACGCAAAGGAGCTTCGTAATCCGATGACTGCGAGCCACGCGAATGTAACGGAGCTCTTTCTCGACTTTTGTCGGCGGAAGCTGCTTGAACAGTATTGGCCGCGACTGAATGCCTGCGTCGCATCGCTCAGCGAGAGCCAGATCTGGTGGCGCCCCAACGAGGCCTCAAACAGCATCGGAAATCTGATCCTGCATCTGAACGGTAATGTGCGGCAGTGGCTGGTGGCTTCGTTCAATCGCCAGGAAGAGAAGCGCGACCGGCCTGCGGAATTCAAAGCCAGCGAGGGATTGTCTGCTTCGGCTCTGCTTAAAATGCTCGGTGCGACGATCCAGGAAGCCTCCGAGGTCCTTGAGCGGCTCACCGAGGAAGATCTCGTTGCGCCCTATGAGATCCAGGGCTATCACGTGCATGGCCTCGATGCTGTCTACCAGGTCGTCGGGCACTTCGGTCTGCACTACGGGCAGATCGTCTACATCACCAAACAAGTGACCGGTGCGGACCTAGGCTTCCATCGAGAACTGAACAAAACCGGCCGTGCAGACTAACGCCAGTCGGTGGTCCTGCGATCGAACTCCGAAACGCGCGCCTCAGCTTGGAATCGCCTCTCGCCTGTTCGTGAAGACCACAACCAGACAGCGAGCCGCCGATCGCGGATGAGCCAAAAAACCCGCAACATCGGTTCGAAACAATACTTAAGTTTACACTTGACAAATATTTCAAAACTAGTTGATAGTTAATTGCGTACTTAACTATTCCCCTGGAGGAAAAACATGGACCAGCAACCAGTAGTCCACAACACCTTTGTCGTCGAGCGCAACTTCCCGGTCAAGCCGGAGCGCGTCTTCACAGCCTTCGCCGACCCAGCCCAAAAACGCCGCTGGTACCTCGACGGCGAACGCAGCCAGGTCGAAGACTATGACCTCGACTTCAGCGTCGGCGGCAAAGAATATTACTTGCTTGGCTTCAAAGAGGGTCATCCACTCGCCGGCCGTTCGCTCAAGAATGAAAATGTCTACCGTGACATCGTCCCCAACCGGCGTGTCATCTTTACCTCGACCATGGCCGTGGCAGACAAGTGCATCTCGGTCTCCCTGGGCACCATTGAGCTGCTGCCCGCCGGCGAGGGTACCAACCTGATCCTCACATTCCAGAGCGCGTTTCTTGAGGGCGCCGATGGTCCTCAAATGAGAGAAGCCGGATGGCGCAGTCTCTTCGATCGGTTGGCCAATACGCTTGTGAATTAGAGCTGGTTGAAGAATTGGTTTTGTGTCAGGGCACGACTTCAGTCGTGCCGCAAGATACCAACAAAACCGCGGGCTTTAGCCCCTGAGGATGTCTCCGATCTAGCCGAACAAGATTTATGCAACCAGCTTTAAGAACGGCGCGCGAGCAATGAAGAGGAAGAAGCCCAATATCGAGGCCATCTTTCACGCCCTTGGCGATCCCACTCGGCGAGCCATGGTCGAGCGGCTGAGCCAGGGCACGATGTCGGTTTCGCGCCTGGCCGAACCCTTCGACATGACTCTCGCCGCGGTCGTTCAACACCTGCAAGTGTTGGAGGAGTGCGGCCTCGTCGCATCCGAAAAGGCCGGCAGGGTCCGCAGTTGCCGCATCTCGGCCGCCGGCCTCGACGCGATGGAGCGATGGATCCGCGATCGCCGCTCCATCTGGGAGCGGCGATTGGATCGGCTGGGAGCGCTGTTTGGCGAGGTCGACGAAAAACGCTAGTGCGACCGCTACTTGAGCGAACTCATGTCGATCACGAACCTGTACTTCACATCCTGCTTGAGCATGCGCTCAAAGGCTTCGTTGATCTTCTGCATGGGAATCACTTCGACGTCGGCGGTAATACTGTGTTCTCCGCAGTAGTCGAGCATCGCCTGCGTCTCGGGCATTCCGCCAATCATCGAGCCCGCGACCGAAACGCGCCGCGCGATCAGGTTGAAGATGTTCACAGCGGGAGGCTCCTCGGGCAGGCCCACCAGGCACATTGTGGCGTCCTGCTTGAGCAGAGCAGTGTAGTCGTCAATCGGGTGCGGCGCGGCGGCAGCGTCAATGATGAAGTCGAAGGAGTGGGTGTGTGCCTTCATCGCGTTGGCGTCGCGCGAGAGCACGACCTCGTCTGCCCCGAGACGCTCCGCGTCCTCCTTCTTCCTGATATTGGTGGTGAACTGCACCGTATGCGCGCCGAGTGAATGGGCAAACTTGAGCGCCATGTGCCCCAGCCCGCCGAGTCCCACAATGCCGACCTTCTTGCCGGGGCCAACCTTCCAGTGGCACATCGGCGAGTAGGTGGTGATGCCCGCGCAGAGCAACGGCGCGACAGCGGCAAGATCAAGGTTCTCGGGAACCCGGTGAGCAAAGCGTTCGTCGACGACGTAGTTTGACGAATAACCGCCCATGGTGATTGTGCCATCGACGCGATCCTTCGCGGCATAGGTCAGCGTGGCGCCCTCATCGCAGAAGTGCTCCTCGCCCTTTGCGCAGGGTGCGCACCTGCGGCAGGAGTCCACGATCACTCCGACAGCCGCAATGCCGCCCACCTTGAATTTTGTTACCGCGCTGCCAACGGCCGTGACGCGCCCGACAATCTCGTGACCTGGAACCAGCGGATAGATCGCGTGGCCCCATTCATTGCGGCTCATGTGCAGGTCCGAGTGGCAAACGCCGCAGTAGAGAGTCTCGATGACGATCTCGCTGGCGCCTGGCTCGCGGCGCGTGAAGTTGTACGGAGCCAACTGGGATTGCGCGCTGAGTGCGCCGTAACCTTTAGATGAAGGCATATGAGATTCCTTTCGCAGTGAATTCTACAGTAGCAGGGTGAATCGCTTGCGCATCACGGACGCCGCGCACACGCGACGCGCGGAATACCTTGCAGATCCTGACTGAACTCGGCCTGTTCAAAGCCCGAGCGGATGAGTAATTCTGCGATTGCGCGGGATTGACCGTAGCCCATCTCCAGGAGCAGGAAACCGCCGGGAACAAGCGCGTCGAAAGATGCGGGAATCAATCGCCCGTAGACATCAAGTCCCTCGTTGCCGGCAAAGAGAGCCGTCGCAGGTTCGTACTCGCGCACTTCGATGGAGAGCGACTCGCTGTCCTTACTCGGCACATACGGCGGATTCGAGACGATCAAATCGAATTGTTCACCTCCGACTGGCGCAAGCAGATCACCTCGCAAAAAACAAATCTCGACCCCGTTCCGCGCTCCATTTTCCTCGGCGACAGCCAGTGCCGCAGCCGAAAGATCGGTTGCCTTAATCAGCGCCTGCGGCAAAGCGTGAGCCAGAGCAACCGCGATGCATCCCGACCCCGTTCCGACGTCCACAATTCGAGGTGCGTGAACCCGCTGCGCCAACTCGATCGCCTTCTCAACCAAATGCTCTGTCTCGGGCCTCGGAATCAACACATCCCGCGCGACGCGAAATGGCAGGCCATAGAACTCGCACTCGCCAGTGATGTATTGCACTGGCTCACCGTTGAACCGGCGCTCAATCGACGCCGTGAATCGCGCGGCCGTGTTCGCGCCGAGGTCCTCGTCGAGATGGGTCATCAACCAGGCTTTGTCCCTTCCAAGCAGATGCAGCAGCAACAACTCCGCGTCGGCGCGAGCGCGCCCAGGATGCGGCCCTGCGTTGAGGCGTGCAATGCCATGCAGAACGAAGCTGCCGATCGAAGCCAAGGCTCACGCCGCCTGGCTGCCGGCCTTTAACTGCTCCGCCTGGTAGTGGGCGATCAGCGCATCGACCACAGGTTGCAGGCGGCCCTCCATCACCAGGTCGAGTTGGTGCAGTGTCAAACCGATGCGATGGTCGGTCAGCCGGTTCTGCGGAAAGTTGTAGGTGCGGATCTTTTCGCTGCGATCGCCCGAGCCCACCTGCTGCTTGCGCGCCTGCGCGAGCTCGGCGTTCTGCTTCTCCATCTCCATTTCATACAATCGAGAACGCAGCACGCGCATTCCCTTTTCCCGATTCTTGATCTGCGATTTTTCGTCCTGGCAACTCACAACGGTGTTGGTGGGAATGTGTGTGATGCGGACCGCAGAATAGGTCGTGTTCACCGACTGTCCGCCGGGGCCCGACGAGCAGAAGGTATCGATGCGGATGTCCTTGGCCTCGATCTTTACGTCGACCTCTTCCGCTTCGGGCAGCACAGCCACGGTAATCGCCGAGGTGTGCACGCGGCCCTGCGTTTCCGTCTCCGGAACTCGCTGCACGCGATGCACGCCGCTCTCCCACTTCAGTTGAGAGTAGACGCGGTTGCCTTCGACAATGGCGATCACTTCCTTGTATCCGCCCACGCCCGACTCTGAGGTTGAAAGTACCTCGATCTTCCAGCGATGCTGCTCGGCAAAGCGCTGGTACATGCGGAAGACCTCGGCCGCAAAAAGCGATGCCTCGTCGCCGCCCGTGCCTGCGCGGATTTCGAGGATGACGTTCTTCTCGTCGTTGGGGTCCTTGGGCAGCAGAAGCACTTTAATCTCTTCCTCAAGAGCCGGCTCGCGCGGAGCGAGATGCGCGATCTCTTCTTCCGCCATGGCGCGCATCTCGGGGTCATTCTCGGCCAGCAAGGCACGTGACTCGGCCAGCGCCTTGCGCACCAGCTTCAGCTCGCGGAACTTCATCACCGGAGTCTCCAGTTCGCTGAGCGCCTTGCCGGCCTTCTGATACTTGTCGCGGTCGTTGACCACTTCAGGCAGCGAGAGCTGTTGCGAAAGCTCTTCGTAGCGCTGCTCCATCTGTTCCAAACGATCGATCATGAAAACTCCTGCGGAGGACGGAATCTTGGACTGAGTTTTAGTGGAAGATTGGCAGAGAACAGCTGTTGGCGGCGGGTGCCGCTAGAGGGCCGGGATGGGCTGGTGGAGGGCCATTACCTTTATTCTACTCTAGCGCCCGATCGCGCGTAGGGCCTGAGACCGCTGGGCCATGCCACGCGCGGGCAATAGGCAGCATCAATACCTCTGACATATGATGTCTCACGAATCTGCCCAGCTTCCGGTCGATGCCGATGATCCAGGGAAAGCAGCGACCCAGATTGAACGAGGTACGGGAAATCCGATGAACGAAAAGCCAAAGTCTTCGATCAGCCGGCGGGATCTTTTGCGCGGCACCTCCGCGTTTGCCGTGGTCTCGGCGCTCAGCGACTTCAAATCCCTCCGGGCCCAGGAGGCAGGCGGCAAGAGCGGTGCATTCCCCGCCGGGTTCCTCTGGGGATGCGCAACCTCTGCTCACCAGGTTGAAGGCAACAACACCAACAGCGATGTTTGGATGCTGGAACACCTGCCCAAAAGCATCTTCAAAGAACCCTCCGGCGATGCCTGCGATCACTACCACCTTTATCCCCAGGATATCGAGATGCTCGCCTCGCTTGGCTTCAACACCTATCGCTTCTCGCTCGAGTGGGCAAGGATCGAGCCGGAAGAGGGCTTCTTCTCTCGTGCGCAATTGGAGCACTATCGCCGCATGCTCGCCGTCTGCCGTGAACACAACCTGACACCCATGCTCACCTACTCGCACCTAACGCTTCCGCGTTGGTTTGCCATGCAAGGCGGATGGGAGCAGAAGGCTGCGGCCGATCGCTTCGCGCGCTTTTGCGAGCGGGCCACGCGCCACCTCGGCGACCTTGTCGCCTATGCCACGACTCTGAACGAACCGAACACCCCGCAGATGCTCAAGTGGCTCAAGCTGCCGCCGGGAGAGTTACCTCCGGGCCTCAGCTTGCCGATGGCTCTGCGCTTTGCCCATGCGCGGATACGCGAGCAGGCCGATGCTCCCGACTTTTCCAACTTCCTGTTCTGCAATGCAAGGAAGACTCGCGATGCGTTACTGGCGGCGCATGAAAAAGGGAAGGAGGCGATCAAGGCGATCCGGCCCGACCTCCCAACCGGCTTCACTCTCAATTTCTCCGACGATCAGCCCGCCGGCGCCAATAGCCGTGTGGCGCAAAAACGGGCTGAAGTCTATGAACCGTGGCTTGAGGCGGCGCGCCATTGCGACTATCTCGGCGTGCAACCCTATTCGCGCACCATCGTCGGCAAAAGAGATCAGCCTCCGCCCCAAGGCGCCGAACTGACGCAGACCGGCATGGAGTTTTATCCCGAGTGCGTCGAACATGTCGTGCGTTACGCGGCGCGTGCGTCCGGCGTTCCCATCATCGTCACCGAGAATGGAATTGCCACCGAAGATGACTCGCGCCGCGTCGAGTACATGCGCCGGACGCTGGCGGGACTGAGATCGGCCATCGATGACGGAGTGGATCTGCGCGGTTACGTGGCGTGGTCGCTTCTCGATAACTTTGAGTGGAACCTGGGTTACAAACCGAAATTCGGACTGATTGCAGTTGACCTGGAAACGCAGCAGAGAACGATCAAGCCCAGCGCTCGAATGCTGGGCGAGATCGCGCGACGGAATTCCCTGTGAATCGCAGCGGGGTCGTCGACCGGCGCCTCAATAGCATTCGCCCCGCTCGCAGGCGGTCATCAGCGGAAGCTGCAATGCCGAGTCGTGGCCGAAGCCGGAGTAAATCGTGACGGTCGCCGGTTTGTAGTCTCTTGGTTTGGCGCTCATGATGTTTGGCACAAAGCTCTGAGGGTTGCGATCGTAGAGTGGAAACCATGTGCTCTGAATCTCGACCATCATCTTGTGTCCGGCCTTGAAGATGTGGTCCACGTCGTGCAGCGAGAACCTGTACTCGCGGATCGCGCCCGCCGCCAGAGGCGCGGGCCTTTCATAGCTGTCGAGATAGCGGCCGCGAAAGATCTCGGCATTGGTCATGAGCTGGTAGCCGCGCATCTTCTCGTCAGGATCGCCGGCCGGATACTCGTCGATCAGCTTGACAACCAGATCTCCATCAGTGCCCGACGTCGCGGCATAAATGTCTGCGATCACCTCACCTGTCACCACCAGATCTTTCTTGAGCGCGGGCAGCTTCCAGACGGCCACGTCCTTGCGCCCGGCAACGAAGCGCTGATCTTCAGTGAGCCAGGGACCCCACTTCGAGCCGTCGCTATAAGTTGGCTGGATGGGCCGATGACGGTACGGCACCGGATCGGCTGGATCGCTGCGATAGCTGGTCCGCGCATCGGCCGTCGAGCCGTTCAAACTGAGCAGGCCCTCGCCACCGAGATGTAGCCTTGCCGGGCGCGATTCGGCCGGCGGAAAGTGCGCGTAGCGCTTCCAGGTGTTCGAACCGGTCTGGAAGCTGGCCGTGTCTTCGAGGTCAAATCCCGATTCGTTCTTTAAATAATGCGTGAAGAACTTCGCCTCGATCTGCGCGCGATACTCCTTGCCGATGGGCTCGGTGTAATCGAGGTCTCCCAGGTGCCGCGCAGATTGGGACCACGAGCCGTGACGCCAGGGGCCGAGCACAAGGAAGTTCTGATGCTTATCGTCATGTGTTTCGAGCGTCGAGTACTCGATCTGCGGGCCAAACATGTCCTCCTGATCATAGGTCCCTCCCACGCTGAGTGTGGGCACGGCGACCATATTGAGTGAGCGCTCGACGCCGCGCGCAGACCAGACGCTGTCATAGGCGGGATGCGAGAGGAAGAGCTTCCACGTAGGCAATGTCCTCGAACCCGACCTCTTCACATCCTGCGCAAAGTTACCGCGCTCCAAAAAGAAATCGAAGCCGTCACGAGGCTTGCCTTTCTTGTCTTTGCCGTAGCTCACCTCGGTCTCTTCCTTGCTCGATTCGAGGCCAAGCACATAGTCGTATCCGTAGCTCTGCCGGAAAGCTCCATTGTGAAAAAAGTCGTCGCCCATCCAGACATCGATCATCGGCGCCTGTGGTGAGATCGCCTTGACGGCGGGGTGCGGATCGATGCCGGCCATCATGGCCAGGAATCCCGGATAACTCGTGCCGACGAAGCCCGCGCGGCCATTGTTGCCCGGGACGTTCTTGAGCAGCCATGCCACAGTGTCAAACGCGTCGGTGCTCTCATCGATCGCCTTCGAATTGCGATGATCGGCAAGCGGCCGGCTCATGATAAATCTGCCCTCGCTCTTGAAGCGGCCGCGAATGTCTTCCGCAACGTAAATGTAGCCGTCGCGGGCCAGCTCAGGCCGGCTGTAGCTGAAGGAAGCCCGGCTGGTTCCATCCACGCCATAAGGCGTGCGCTGGATGAGAAAGGGCAGCGGCCCGGCGATATCTGCCGGCTTCAAGACCACCGCGTGCAGCTTAACGCCGTCGCGCATGGGAATCATCGCTTCGCTGCGTTTGTAGTCGTGAAAGAGATGATGAACCGGCGGTCCGGTGTGGTGGTAAACGCTCTCGGGCTCGGTCGAGTGAATCATGCTCGCGCCCTGGCCCGCGTCGCCGAGCGCAAAGCGGAAGGTGCTGTTCGTTTCTGGGAGAACGAACTCAACCGCCGAGAGCGCCTTCAGTTCAGCCGGAATGCTGCGCTCGCTCTCGACGACGAGCTTGCCGTCGGCCTCGTAAAAACTGATCGGCGTGTCGGGCTCGTTGGCGTCGGTGTATTCGCCGGCGAGAGCTTCGAGTTGTGCTGTTGTCGGTGCCGTGGCCTTGCTTTGGTCTGCCGCCTGCTCGAGCAGCGTGGTGGCAGACGTCAGGGCAAGGCACAAAACTAGAGAGAGATGAAGACGATTCAACGAGCGAGTCTCCTGAATGGACTTTAATGCACGTGCCCGTGATGGTGTGCTTGGCCCTGGCCGGTCATCTCTTCGATGGGCACGACGCAGCCTTCCAGCTCTTCGCAGCCCTGGTGCTCGAATTGGATGGTAGCGTGGGCGATTTGGAAATGCCCCTTGAGCACGTGGTTGAGCTTCACCAGAATGCAGGCGCTCTCAGACGGCGGAATATCGGCGATGGTGACGTGGCAGGCGAGCGCGCTGCAGTTGGAGCCGAGGCTCCAGACGTGCAGGTCGTGAACATTGATCACGCCCTCCACTTCTTCCATTCCTGAGCGAATCGCAGTTAGCGAAACTCCCCGCGGCGTGCCCTCGAGAAGAATGTTGAGACTCTCCCTCACGATGCCCAGGCTCGTCCAGAAGATGAGCGCTGCGATGAGCAGGGAGAGAGCTGGGTCGATCCAGTTGCGACCGGTCAGCAGAATGCCCGCGCCGCCGGCGATCACGGCGGCTGTCGACAGCGTATCCCCCGCCATGTGAAGGAAGGCAGAGCGTAGATTCACGTCGCGAGCCACGCGCCAAAGCAGGGCGGCGATCACGCCGTTCATCACCACGCCGGCGGCGGCCACGATCATCATCAGGCGGGGCTGCACGGCCACTGGCGATGACAGCCGGTGGAGGGCTTCGATGCCAATCCAGATCGAGATTACAATCAGCGTCGCCGCATTGATAAAGGCAGCCAGTACGCCGGCCCGCTGGTAGCCGAACGTCTTCGAATTGTCGGCGGGGCGAGTCTGGAAGTAGACAGCGACAAAGCTGAGCGCGAGGGCTAGAAAATCCGAGGCGTTATGGCCCGACTCCGACAGCAGGGCCAGCGAGTGAGCGCGCAGCCCGGCGACAAAAGTGACCGCAACGTAGGCGAGCGTCGCCGCCAGCGAGAAGCGCAGAACGGACTGAGTCCTGCCTGCGCTCGAGCCGGAGGGCGTCGCGTGAAGATGCATAATGAGAGTTTAACGGGGGTGGGCAACGGAAGCCAATCGCGCGCGCGGAGCCGGTTTTGGGGCGGATCCCTCGGGGGCTAAGAACTTGTCCGTAAATTGAGAAACGAATGTAGCGCAGTCTCCAGGCCGGCTGTACTGGCGGCGTCCACGCCGCCCGACGTCGCCTGTGGGTCTGGAGACCCGCAGAACAGCCGACCGGGTGGCCGGCGCTGCCAAGTTTACGGATTAGCGAGGCGCTAGCGAAACTCCTGCGAGCGACTAGCGAGCGTCCGCCGCACCGCAGATTCTATTCGTTGGCTTCGATACGGCGGCCGTGCGGATCCTGCAAACCGCGGGTGTTCATCTTGTAGAGCGCGGCGAAGGCACGCAACTGCTCGCGGCTCAGGCTCAGCTCCTCTTCGAAGACAAACCACCGCACGCCCTCGGTGCATGGCGGCGCGGTCAGGGAACCCTCATAGGTCCAATAGCCGCGGTCGGCGGGCAGCAAACCGGCGGCGCTTATCATCTCGGTAACCTTGTCGGTCGCCCCGGCGGTCTTCGGAAGATGTGGCCAGAGCGCGGCCAGCACTGCGTTTGGAGCATCCAGGTCTTCGCGCATTCGCACAGCTACCACGGCCAGCTTGCCGTCGGCGCTCTTGTGCACCAGATGCACCTCCAAATCAGTCAGCTTGCCCTTGACGGCGGCTTCGCCCGGATGGTGGAAATGAAACTGCACCAGCTCATAACGCACACCATTGGCGACGATGTAGCTGCCGGGAGTGACGTGCACCTCGACGGTGTGGCCGGTATTCACCAGCGTCACTCCTCCCGCGATGTAGTGGAACTCGATCAGCTGGAGCGCCTTGTTCAGGCGCGCGCCGCGAATGTCGATAGGCGACTGTTCATGGCCCTTGGAGCAGGCCTGGAAGGCCGGGTCGAGCTTACCCCAGTTCAGTTCTCCGCGCTTGCCTGTGTACTCCCAGGGAGCGGTGGTTTGGGCTGCGGCAAGGGTCGCCATGCCCAGTGCAAGAACGGCAAGTGCGGGAAAACGCATCGATTGCTCTCCTAGACAGAATGGACGCGCAGCGCGCCAGAAAGCATTCTAAGGCATTGACGGGACAGCTGTACGCGGAGGTCGAAAGGGTATTCATTGCAGTTGGCACCGGAGAGGAGGCGAGGAAAAGGGGCTGTTCGGGGCTGGGTATTTGGCGCAAATTGGGCAAAAAGGACGGTTTTCGAGGCAAAATAGGGCACTTTTTCGGGGTTTGTGTTTACTGATAAGTCAACAAGACAATACTTTAAGTTGTTCATTTATATATGTTTACCATGGAATCCGTGACCGGGAAAGCGATTTCCACAGGGGGAGGGGGTGGGGGTAGGGACGGTGCGGACCGGGGAGATGCCTGACAGATTGGACCCGTCGGACCAGATTGGGCTGGGGCCACGACGGCGAAGATCGATCTGGCGGAGATTGGGCATGAGGTCATTATGCGCTGCCGGATCGTAATTAACTGCAAAACGGATTGGGAGAGAGTTGATGCGCCCGTCCGAGCGCGAGAAGGGCGACAAGAGCATCCCGGACCCTGCGGCGTTTGCCGGTACTATTGATCCGGCTCTTAAATACTGCATCGGTGCCCCATCCATTTCCGCGTCTTTTGCGGAAATGGATGGGAATGAAGTAGCACTTATTTCGGGCCGGATCAATAATCCTGCAGTTGTGGAATTTCATTTCATTATGAGCCTCATGATGAGTAACGTCATGTCGTCATGCTGTTCGGCTCCGGCGGTGAATTCATCGGCCGCGCCGAAGATGGCATCCAGAACTTCCGATGCCGAAGTATGGGCGTGCCGGGGAACGGCCTGGAGCATCCGCTCCTCGCCCCACTCCTCATCGTCGGCAGTCATGGCCTCGCTGATGCCGTCCGTGTAAGCAATCAAGAGATCGCCAGGTTCCAGGGTGATGGACTTCTCTTCGTAATCGAGGGATGGAAGCAGCCCGACCACCGGCCCGCACGCGTCAAGCCGTCGCAGTTCGCCTGTAGCGCCTTTCACCAGAAGCGGCGGATTATGGCCCGCATTAACGTAGCGCAGCTCGCGAGTCTCAGGATCGAAGGTTGCGAAGAAGAACGTCGCATAGCGGCTGCTCGTGGAGGCTTCGTAGAGCAGACGGTTCAACTTTTGCATCATCCTCGCGAGATTACCTGAATCGTCAAGGATCAAGCTGCGCAGCGAAGCCCGCAGAGTGGCCATAATGAGCGCTGCCGAAATGCCTTTTCCAGAAACGTCGCCGATGGCAATGCCGAGCTTGCCGCCTTCCAATCCAATGAGATCGTAGTAATCGCCACCAACCCCGGAGACCGGACGGCAACTTCCAGCCAGGCTTGCTCCCTCGATCTCAGGGATGCCCTGCGGAAACAAGCGTTGCTGAACCTCGCGGGCAATCTCGACTTCCCGGTTCATGCGCTCTCGCTGCGCCGACTCATCCGCGAGGGTTCGGGCGAGCTCGGCAACCTCGAGAGTCAGCCCCGTCTGGACGGCAACGGATTGCAGCGTATGCAGGTCTGTCGGCGTATAGGCTTCTTCCGACTTCTTCGGACCGAGTGTCATCAAGCCGCTCAGGCCAGTGCGCCCCGGCATCGGCAGCAGGAGCTCGGCGTTGATTTGGCGCAGCAGAGCTTTCTCTTCCTCGTTTGCGTCCGCGAACCATTTTTCCGGCCGGTCGCGGTACACGGTTGCCGGTTGGTTGGTGCGTAGTAAATGCTGCACGGTCGCCGACTGCTCTGCGAACACGACAGGGCCGCCGAGATCCATGCCCACGGCCTGCTGCAACTGAAACAAGGCGCCCCCGCGCAGCAGGACGGCGATTTGAGAGACGTGCAAAACTTCCGAAATGCGCGTCAAAACCGTATTGATGACGACATCGCTGTCCCTCAACTGACGGACTTGATGGGAAAGTTCACTGAGCACAGCCTCGCTGTTGTAGGCCTCGCGGAAGAATTTCCGGTCGAGCCATCGTTGCAACCGCCGGCTCAGGCTGGCGCGCGAGATGAAGATTTGAAATACCGCGCCAATGCAGGCCGCGAGCAACACCAGGTTGAGCACTTGATGTTCTTTGCGCTGCATCGTTGGAACCACGAAACGCAGGAAGGCGAAAGCCACGATTGCGATCTCAATCGTCAGAAATGTGGCGCGGGCCAGCAGATACCGCGTGCCCATTCTGAGCAGGATGCGGACATCCATGGCTCGCTGCACGATCAGAACATAGGCGAGAGTCAGCGGGAAAAGGGCCACAGACGGTATCAGGGCCATGAACCAACTTCCGTGGTGAGGGTCCATGCCGAACAGCGGCACCACGACGAAGATCAGCAAAAGCGGGCCGAGGGATAAGCCGCTTCCGATGGCGAGCACCCGCATGCGCCGCCGTGCATCCGCCGTGGAAGCCGAACGCAACTTATCGAACATGGCGGCCAGGAACAGGAGCACCATGATCACCGTGAACCAGTCAAAGATGCGGTCGGTCCAGACTTGCAGGGAAAGGAAGGAGTGAAGGGCCTGGATAGAAAAAAACTGCGCGATAATGAATCCGACTTCCAAAACAAAAGCAATGGAGGTTGCAGCCAGGATGGAGTATTTCAACCAGGGCAGGCGACGATCGACTCTCCAGCGTTCCGGAAACAGGAAACCAAACCACAGAAGCGCGGGAAAGACGAAGATCTGCAAGACTACGCTCCACAGACCAAGACACAGGTACCAGGGTGACGGCCAAAATTTCCAATCGAGGTTGCCGAATGCCGTCTCAGGAAATGCCAGCAGGACAAAGACCAGCCATGCATTCAGATCGCGTGGACGGGCGGCAACAACCCAAAACCCAATGATGAGGCCGAACAGGGGGACGCCGAGAATCGGGGTAAGAAATGCAATGTATTGGCCGACCGACCAATTGGGCGCCTCGCTGGCTGCGACCCGAATTCGCGCTTGCCGTATCGTTCCAGATGACGAGCGGACAGAGACCGCGATGGTGTCACCGGGATGGGTATTTCGCAATAAATCGTGGAACTGAGCGTAGCCTGTAAACGGCACGCCGTTCACCGCTACAAGAACATTCCCGTCCCCAACTCCGGCAACCGTTGCTTCCTTCGTGAGACCTTGGAGGGTCTGCCCATCGTCCTTAAAATCAAAAGGCGCGTGCGCATAGCGGCTTGCGTGGAAGAACTCCTGCCGCAGAGCTAAGGCCCCGGCGACGTAGTACACCATGCTGATCGCCGCGAAAACAACCAGCAGGAGGTACGAGCTTACTGCGGATGTCCTCTTCATAGGAATGCTCCAGTTGTCGTGCGAACATGATTCTTTTGAGCTTGTAGGATAGTATGCCAAGCAGCGATCACAAACTTCTCGGCTACCGAGAGGGTTTCCTTGACTCGAGCCGGCTAGGACCCACTTCATAGCAAAGTGGCATGCTCCACGGCAATCTTCCCTTCTGCCAACAGACGCGAAATCGCGGAGGCATTCGTTTAGGGACGATTCGCACCGGTAAGTCGCCTTCCCGGCATCTTTCCGAGATTCTCCGGCACTAGCCGAATCGCCGGTGACCGGAAACTGTACTCCAACAAAAATGGGACCCTTCTGGCGACGGGTCCCATGGTGGTGCGAGGGTGCTGTGGTGGGGTTCTACTTGGCAGCGGCCTTGAGGCCAGCTTGTTCGGCGAGGGTGGCGGCCTTGTCGGTGGCTTCCCAGGTGAACTCGGGCTCGGTGCGGCCAAAGTGGCCGTAGGCTGCGGTCTTCTGGTAGATGGGCCGGCGCAGGTTGAGGGTCTCGATGATCTTCTTAGGCGTGAGCGAGAAGTTCTTCCGCACCAACGCAGTCAATTTCGCCGCGCTGATCTTGCCGGTGCCGAAGGTGTCGATGAGGACGCTGACCGGCTCGGCCACGCCAATCGCATAGGCAAGCTGGACCTCGGCGCGATCGGCCAGGCCCGCGGCCACGATGTTCTTGGCGATGTAACGGGCCATGTAAGCCGCCGAGCGATCCACCTTCGTCGGATCCTTGCCCGAGAATGCGCCGCCGCCGTGACGGCCAGCGCCGCCGTAAGTATCCACGATGATCTTGCGGCCGGTGAGGCCAGTGTCGCCCATGGGTCCGCCGATGACAAAGCGGCCGGTCGGGTTGATGTGGTATTTGGTGTGCTCGTCGAGCCACTTGGCGGGCAGCACGGCCTGGATGACGTGCTTGAGAATGTCGGCGTGCAGCTCTTCGTTGCTCACGCTCTCGGAGTGCTGGCTGGAGATGACGACGGCGTCGATGCGGGCGGGCTTGCCGTTTTCATCGTATTCGACGGTCACCTGGCTCTTGCCGTCGGGGCGCAGATAGGCGAGCTTGCCGGATTTGCGCACCTTGGTGAGCTGGCGACAGAGCTTGTGGGCCAGCGAGATTGGAGCGGGCATCAGCTCCGGGGTCTCGTTGGAGGCATAGCCGAACATCATGCCCTGGTCGCCGGCGCCGCCCGTGTCAACGCCCTGGGCGATATCCCCCGACTGCTTGTTGATCGTCGAGATCACGGCGCAGGTGTTCGAGTCGAAGCCATAGAGGGCGTTGTCGTAGCCGATGGAGGCGACGACGCCGCGGACCAGGGTTTGGAAGTCGACGTAGGCCTTGGTGGTGATTTCGCCGGCGATGACCACAAGTCCCGTGGCTGTCAGCGTCTCGGCCGCGACGCGGCTGTGAGGGTCCTGCTCAAGGCAGGCATCGAGGATGGCGTCGGAGACCTGGTCGGCAATCTTGTCGGGGTGGCCTTCGGTAACGGATTCAGAGGTAAATAAAAAACGGTCGCTCAATGTGAAACTCTCCTCCGATTGCAGGGAATTCAATTTGGGCAGCCTGGAGCGAGGACCGGTACATGCTGGATCACCGCCGCGAAAAAAATCATGCGCCGGATCCACTCCCGCTCAATGACATGCCAGCACCGTCAGGCATGCGCCTTGGGATGCATGCTTCCATCGTAATTGGCGCGTGGGGCCGAGGGCAATCAATCGCAGCGAATGGGGAGTTGCGTGTGTTCAACGTGGTTCAAAGCTGGTTGAAGCGGGAGGGGTCTTCCAAAACAGTTCGGGCGGGGGGCGCAAGCCCGGGGGTCGCGAATTGACGCATTGGCGATCTTGCTGCATAAAGAGAGGAAAGGAGAGCTCTGTGGGCGCAAAAGAGAAGTTGAACGCGATTGGCCGGCCCGTGCCCGAGTTGCCGGTCGCTGACGTCGAGCGGGCTCAAAGTCATTACAGAGACGCACTGGGCTTTGAGATTGGATGGCTTTACCCAGGCGAAGAGATTGGCTCCGTCTCACGTGGCGACGTGGCTATCTTCTTTCGCAAGAGAGTGCCGCCCTTTGAGCCTGCCGTTCACTGGATCTTCGCTGAAGATGTCGATGCGTTATATCAAGAGCTGCAGTCGTTCGGTGCGAAGATTGTGGATCCTCTGGAGAAGAAGTTGTGGGGATTGCGGCAGTTCACTGTCGAGGATCTGGATGGAAACCTCTTCTATTTTCACCACGACTAGCGAAGCGTGGCTACCGCTTTCAGCCTCGGTTTGCTCCGCTCGCCGCCGCTGTGTTAACCTTGGTTTCTGTGCCGTAGTACGTGCATAGTGGTAGTGTGTCCGTACGGATTTACGGGTCTCCGGAGCGATTTCCGGGTGGGAAGGGCTGGCGTAGCTCAGCTGGTAGAGCATCTGATTTGTAATCAGAGGGTCGGGGGTTCAAATCCCTTCGCCAGCTCCACTTGAGGAAATGTGAAAACGGGGCCTCGTAAACGAGACTTGGTACGGAAAGCTTTTACCGGCGTCGATGCTTCTTTGACACCGGGCCTGTCCTCCGCAGTGATCCCACTTCAGGCGCAGGCTCCAAGTTGCCGGAGGGCCTCCGGGATGGGGGCTAGTGCACTGAAAAGGGCACGAAGCGGAGAGCAGTTGGGTTTGGTTGGAGTACTCGACAAGAGGATTCTTCTTGCCGGGTACTTGGGCACAGGTGGCCGAGTGGTTAATGGCAGCAGACTGTAAATCTGCCGCTCCTTGGAGCTACGGAGGTTCGAATCCTCCCCTGTGCACCATGTTTCGAGGTTGGAATGCGCGAAGGATCGTGGCCGGCATGAGCAGTGATGGGCGCGAACTCGACCGCAGGGTGAATGACCTAAAGAGCGCCGGTTCTGAGTTGGACCGGAAGTTTTGGGTGGCTTTGGCGTTATATGGCGTTTTAGCGGTTCTGGCTTGGTTTACGGTTGGTGAGGGCACGATTCTCATCAAGGGCAGGCCGGTTGAACTGCGATTGCTGCCGCTGATTGTGATCGGCGGCATGGTATTGAAAACAGTTTTAGCCCGCCAGGCAGAGAAGATTCGCCGAGGCGGGGAGAAGGACAGCTTTTAGCCGTTAGCTATTAGCTTTTAGCTTGATGTTGGTGAGTGATGCGATTGCGGCTCGCGCCGGCAGGATGAAGCTAAGAGCTGGAAGCTAAAAGCTAACAGCTGGTTTTTTGAAGAGGGCTGATGTAGCTCAGTTGGTAGAGCACTCCCTTGGTAAGGGAGAGGTCACCAGTTCAATCCTGGTCATCAGCTCCAGAGATTCAGCTTTTAGCCGTCAGCTATCAGCTATTAGCTCGTTTGATGTTGGATCGGGCAGTTGCAGCTCGTGCGAGCTGGAAAAGCTACAAGCTGATAGCTAAAGAGCGAGAGGCTGTTCTGCGGGAGTAACTCAGTGGTAGAGTCACAGCCTTCCAAGCTGTTGGTCGCGGGTTCGAACCCCGTCTCCCGCTCCAAAGATGGAAATAGGCAGAAGGGCTGCGAAAGCCCGCTGCGAGGCAGGGAATGAAGTTCGAGCAGGCAGCGATAGCCGTCCAGGATCAGCAAGCATACGCCGAACTTCGTGCGCGCATCGACGCGGCCTTTGACGCGCGGGATGTAGAGGTTTTTCTGAACCGCGTGCGAAAGTCAAAACTGCGGATTCGGGACTTCGAGGGTGTTTTAGAGCGCGGCCTGATGGGCAAAGACGGCGAGGAGCTTTACAAGGCGTTGCCGGTTTCGGATCAGGCTCTGACCCGCGAACGCTATTTGCAGAAGGTGGAATCGGTGGCTCTGGAACTGCGGCAGCGGTATTTGAAGGTTTACGCGTATTACTGAGGTGAGCGATGCCGGACGAGGTCGAGGTTAAAATCGATGGGCTACCTCTGGTCTCTGGTGACGAGTGGGCCAAAGCGCAGAGCGCACCTGAAGAGGAGTTGCCGCAGGTCGATCCTGATCGCTACATCACTTCTCGACGGCTCGGAATACCAGTTGTTGAAGACGCAAGACTTGAATATGCGTGGGAGCTTGCCCGCCAGCGCATGCAGCGTCAGGGGCAGGTCCTGGCAATTAAACTAGGAGAATTCTCCGGGTTCCCGCTCCGATATGTGGTTTGGGACGGCTCGCGGAGGGAATGGATTGCAGTGCCGGATAAATCTTCGCTTCGGCCTGTCTCCATTAAGCCCGAGCTAGTAAACCGGATTACCGGATGGGGTACGCAACAGGATTTTGAAGAATTAGGAAAGTTGTTTGCGCACTATGGAGTTGGTGCATGATCGGCGAGGTTTTTGCGGGGGAAACCGTTCGATTCTGGCTCTCCCCCGAAGGGATCTCGGCGCTCTCGGGAGTCTTCGAGAAGCCCAGCTTTGCGGCTCATGTTGCGGGTGCCGACGAGTTGGGCGTTTGGATCGATTTTGGGGATCAGTCTGTAGTGTTATTGAAGTGGCATTATTTGGCGACAGCGGTGGTTTCTGTACCCCCGCCTGAAAACGTCGAGCCGGCAGGCAAGCGAATTGGTTTTGTTGCATAAGATTCTGAGAGAGGACTGAAGGGCAATGGCGAAGGAAAAGTTTGATCGCTCGAAGCCGCATGTGAACGTGGGGACGATCGGGCACATCGATCACGGCAAGACGACGTTGACGGCGGCCATCACCAAGGTTTTGCAGAAGCATAATCCGAAGAACCAGTTCCGGTCCTTCGATTCGATCGACAA
>JBEKKL010000048.1:0-33933 GCA_050010735.1 Occallatibacter sp.
CGGCGCCGTTAGTGACCCGATAGAACCCGGGGGTGGGCTGCAAAAAGACTCCGCCTGCCAAGGCCATTTCGGTTTCTCCCGACCACAGACTCTGGCACGCCAGATGAATCGCGACCAAAGAACTGGAGGAGGCCGTATCGACTGCAATGGCGGGTCCCTGCAGATTCAGGTGGTATGCGATTCTCGCCGGAATGACGGACACCGCATTTCCCCAAAAGGCGTAAGGCGGCGGGTCTTCCACAAACAACCGGTCATAGTTGGAGCTTGCACAGCCAACATAGACTCCGCACTGCTTCTCGTTTGCGCTCTTGCCCACGTAGCCAGCGTCTTCCAGCGCCCGCCACGACTCTTCCAGAAACAGACGTTGTTGCGGCTCCATCCAGACGGCCTCTTGCGGCGAGATGCCAAAGAACGCCGGATCAAACCGATCGATGGAGTCGATAAAGCTGCCATCGCTGCAATACCCGCTTCCGGCCGAGTCCGAAGCGGTACAATCCTCAGGATTCCATCGCGAGACTTTACGGATCAGGTTCTTCCCCTCTTTGAGTTGTACCCAAAGCTCGTCCAGCGACTCCGACTCGGCGAAGCGCCCGCTCATGCCGATGATGGCGATTGGACCCGGACGTGCGTCGCGTGCGGCTGTCTCCTTGCCAACTCCGCGATCTCTGTCCATCTCCGCCGGCAATTGCTTCCGCACGAAGCGCATTTCCTGGGGAGCTTGCTCCACCGGCGCCGGATCTTGAGCCGGAGTTGCTTGTCCCCCCATCTTCTCTGGCCATGCCTCGCAGATGTATTGGGCTAATTCATTCACGGTCGTGTATTCAAACAACTTTAATGGATCGATCTCAATTCCCAGGGCCTCGCTGACGACGCCGACAAGATGGACGCCCATTGTGGAGTTAACGCCGTAATCAGCGAACGGCACGTCGTTGCTGATCCCGGCTGCTTCCATTTCGAGCGCCTCGGCTAGTTTTCTGGCGATTACTTGTTGCACGCGAGTGGACAAGATTCCGGCTGCCCGCTCCGAAGATGCAGAAATCGAGGCCGAGCTGCCCCCAATGGCTGCGCCTGAATCCGACAACCGCGCGGCCAGCGTGGGAGCCGATTCACCTGAGGACGCCGATGAAGCGGCTAGGTCGCGCCTCCGCAATCCCCACATGACCTCTACTTTGTCTTGCACGCCTTCCAAAAAGGCTACTTGGCTCTGGCCTAAGGCGATTGCTTGGAGAAAAGCCTCCACTCCTACAGAAGCGCTTATCGGCTTAATGCCCAATGTCTTCCTGAAGTATGCTTCTGCCTGTTTATCAACCTTCATTCCGCCGTCGGCCCAGAGCGACCAGTTGATGCTCACCGTCTTCCCGGACCGCAAGCCACTGGCCCGCAACAGCTCCCGTTGAGCCGCATACGCGCCCATGAAGCGGTTCGCGAACGCGTAGTCGCATTGTCCGATGTTCCCATTTACGCCTGCCAGCGACGAGAAGAGCACAAAAAAGTCAAGCTTCTCGTCTTTCGTCACCTCATCGAGATAGAGCGTTCCGTATATCTTGGGAGCAAAGACAGCGCTCATCTCTTCCCTGGTTTTGTTGTTGATGCTCGAGTCCCGCAACACGCCGGCCGCGTGGATGATACCGTGAAGCTCCCCATAATCTGATTTGATCCTGGAAATAAGATGCCCGGCATCTTCTAACTTGGAAATATCGGCAGGCAAGTAAAGCAATTCGGCGCCGGACGCTCGGAGTTCTTCCAGCTTTGCATTCCGCTCCGCGTTTAACCCGGATCTGCCCGTAAGAACCACTTTTCCTTTGTACCGCTTCGCCAGAAACTCTGCGAATAGGACGCCCAATCCTCCGGCGCCTCCGGTGATCAGATAGACTCCACCCTCTCGTATGGCCGCACCCGCCGCGTGAGCGGACTCGCCGGCTCCTTGCCCAGCTCTTTGAAGGTTCAACGATTTCAGTTGGCACACGTAGCGGTCTTGTCCATCGCAACGAACCACCGCCGCATCTTGCGTGCGCGCGCGCAACTCCTGCCACATTGCGTTAAGAACGCTCGCATCATCTCCCGGTGCACACCGAACCTCCAGCGCCTTGCAGAGCAGCTTAGGGTGCTCCAGGCGGAGGGTCTTGATAAAACCCGCGATCGCTTCATGACCCGCTCGCACTTCCCCTTCCGCAGTGCTATAGAGATAGAGCAACTGAACCTTGCTTTCGAGCTTCAGTTTTACCAGCGCCTGACACAACGAGAGGAACGGGTAGATGCCTCTGTCCAAGTCCGTTTTCATGTCCTGCTCGCCATGGAAATCCGCATCGAGAGGCCACGCAAAACAGATGTTCTCGATCGCATGTTGGCTAAGCAGAGTTTCTAGAAACCGCGTAAAATCTTCGGGATTACCCGGATTGAGACTGTAGCATTGTCCCTCCAGCTCCCCGAAACCGTCGCCCGGCATCGCCAAAACAACCCGATCGGAAAATGCTCCCTCGCCGCGCAGACGCTCTTGGTAGAGATCGAACAGAGTCCGCGACGCGTCGAAGATCACCGTGGATTCCAGGGTACTGAGCGGCGAGGTCGCGGCTAGCTTCTCGGCTTTCTCCCAGGCAGTCGAATAGAAGAGCCTCGAGAAGCCTTCTGTGTCTGATTCTTGCGACGATTTCTTGTGAACCTCGCGTAGCGGCACACCGGTAGATTCCCGGATCTTCACCAGGATTTTGCCCGTTTCATCCACCACGAAGACGTCGCTCTTCACCACGCGTGCGTTCTCGTTCTTCCCTCTCTTATCTTCTTGGGCTTGGGTTATGTAGCTATAGCACTTTGTTTGAAGCGGATGCAGAACCTCGACCTCGCCGATCGAGAAGGGAACGAAGATTTCCTCGACATTCTTGCCGAGTTGTGCGGCCACCCCGGCCTGCAACGAACCGTCAACCAAAGATGGATGGAGGACCATGCTATCCATATCTCCCTGGCGGCATTCGGGCAGTTCAAGAACGCCCAGCGTTTCTCGATCGTTCTTGTAGATTTCCTGTAGTACCTGAAAGCTAGCTCCCAAGGTCAATCCGAAAGACTGGAAGCGAGGATAGACATCCTTGCCTTCAGCGACCCTCTCACATCTGTCGCGGATGGCTTTCAGGTCTATGTATTCCGGCTCCGCGTCCGCGTCCTGCTTGCTCGAATATTGCAGCGTCCCCTGGGAGTGCAGTGTCTGACGGCCATTTTCATCGTGGCTAAAGACCTCGAATCGCACGCCGGCTTCGCCGGCTTTCAGTTCGATGAACACCTCCTTCGGCGCCGAATTCTGGAGCGTAATCGGGCTTATCCAAATGATGTTTTTGATCTTTTGCACTCTTCTGCCGCCGGCGATCTCTCCGGCCTTGCGCGCCAGTTCGAGATAGGCGACGCCTGGCAGCGTCGGGATGCCGGCCACATAGTGGTCGTAAATGAAGAAGTCCTGATCGTGAAAGACTTTCTTAAAGACTTGCCTTTCGAAGGTCGATTCATTCGAATCGACCAGCGGATGCAAGCCTGCCACCGTCTGTGAAGAACGCGCGATCGGGGATTTCTCGCATGCCCAGTGCCGCTCGCCGGCGAACGGATACGTGGGCAAGGAGATTCTTCTTCCTGTGGCGCCAATCTCCGTTCCTTGCCAGTCAGCCAGCAGGCCTTCCACCCACAACTCGGCCAGCTTCTCAGGGCTGCGACTCTGCGATAACAGCCGGATTAACTCATGTTTCTCGCGCCGGTCCAACCGGCGGGTGAGCCCCTCGGCGTTCTTCACATGGCCCGAAGAGACGCCCTCCGCTTTTGTCCCTTCGATGAAATGGGATAGTTTTTCCAACAGATCAGTTTTTGTTTTTGCCACAATGCTCGCGCGGCAGTCGAACGACTTGCGTCCGGCGCGAAGAGTATAGGCGACATCGGCAAGCTCCACCTGGCTTTCTTGAAGAAGCGCCGCCAGCCGAATGGCGGTCTCGCGCAATTGGATCTCGTCTCTCGCGGAGAGGGGAAAAATATGCGCCGCTGGAGCAACTTCTGTCTCCGCGTGCTCCGTTGGCTCATAGGCTTCAAGGATGACGTGCGCGTTTGAACCGCCTGCGCCAAACGAACTGACTCCCGCCCGGAGCGGAAAACGAACGCCGTCAACTTCCTTTTCCTTCCAGTCCTCCAGCGCCTGAACAACATAAAAAGGAGAGTTCTTGAGATCGATGAATTCGTTGAGTTCCGAGGAGTGCAATGAGGGCGCGAGCCGGCGGTGCCTCATTTGCAGAAGCACCTTGGACACGCCGACGACCCCCGCTGCCGCCTCGAGGTGGCCGATGTTGGATTTGATCGATCCTATGGCGCAAGTTTGGTTCCGCACTTCATAAGACTTGAACGCATCGCTCAATCCCGTGATCTCTATCGGATCTCCCAGCGCGGTGCCTGTGCCGTGCGCCTCGATATATCCGATGGTTCGAGCGTCGATGCCGGCCTTCTCGAGCGCCGACGCGATCAAGCTCGCTTGCGCCTTGGGATTCGGGACAGTATATCCGCTCGTGCGGCCGCCGTGGCTTACAACGGCGCTCTTAATTACGGCATAGATATTGTCCTTGTCGCGAAGGGCTTGCTCCAACGGCTTAAGCAACAACGCACCGACGCCCTCGCCGGCAACGTAACCATTGGCTCCTTTTCCGAACGCGCGGCAAACTCCGTCGGGCGATAGTGCGCCTCCCGCCGCGTTGATATTCGTTTTGGCCTGATGCAGGTCAAGATTTACTCCGCCCACAATGGCGGAGGTGCAATCGCCGGCGCGTATCGCTTCACACGCGAGATGGAGCGCCGTCAAGCTAGAGGAACATGCAGTGTCCACTGTCATGCTTGGCCCGGAAAGATTCATCCAGTAGGAAACGCGGTTGGCGATGCTCCACAGAAACGAGTTCGGTGTTATCTTGACGCCCGCCGATTTCTCTTCGACGCTGAGCATCTGATACATCGCCCAAACCGCGCCCACGAACACGCCGATCTTTCTCGACCCATCTTCGGAAGACAGGTTTTCTGGGTAATAGCCCGCATCTTCGAGCGTTTCCCAAGCAACTTCTAGAAACAGCCTCTCCTGCGGATCCAGCATTTTCGCTTCGCGAGGTGAGATATTGAAGAAGAGCGAGTCGAACTTGTCCACACCGTCGAGGAAACCGCCGCGGTATTTCTCTGCGTCTCCGTACCGCTCACGCCACTGGTATCGATCTGCCGGGATCTCCTCGATGCAGTCCTTTCCTAGCGCCAGGTTTTTCCACATCTCGCGCAGATTCTTCGCTTGAGGATAACGTCCCGCCATGCCGATGATGGCGATGTCCTGCGTTGGATTCTGCGATGCGCTCTTCGCGTTAGCATTCGCTCTTGCGTCTGGAGCCGCTTCCGGAGCAACGGTTGTTTTGCGAGAAACATCCTTGGCGGAAGCGCTTGAAGAAATGGATGCGTGACCGGCTGTTCGATTGTCAGTTCCGAGCTGCGCCGCCGGAAGCTGCGCAACGGCTACGACGCTTCCCGATGGATTATGACATTCAATGAGCTTGTAATTCGCATGGAGATCTAAGAACGGCTGCGCCGTGCCACCGTCCAGGATGATCTCCGGAATATTGGTTTTGTTGGCGAACGCACACGCAAGCCTCTCGATCGCAACTTCGATCTTTTCCCGCATCAAACCGACCGGTATCGCCAGGCGAACCAAGCCGTTGATGCTCGTCTTCTGCTGCATGCCCACGCTATGGGCACCTGCACGAATTCCCGTGTTCAGATAGAGCCACGCCAGGAACGATGCGACCGGATATTGGAAGCCCTGGAATTCTGGAATCTGCTTAACATCGATCAGAATGCAGTGCCCGCCTGCGGGACTTACCACTGGAATGTTGCGCTCGTTGAGCGCCTGCCAAACCCATTGAACCGCTTCCATGCGGGCCGTGATTTTAGCTTCGATCCGCGCCTTCTCCTGGAACGAAAGCGCGATGATCTTCCTGTCGATCGGGTCGATGGCCGCGCCTTCTGCCTGTGCGAACGCTTGAAGACGCTCAAACAGCGCGGCGTCGTTCGTGGCAATGACTCCGCCGCGGCTTACGCAGAAATCCTTCGTCAGACTGCCAATCGCAACATCGGCGTATGAGAATATTTCACGCGCAACTGCCCACATGTTTTTTCCCGCGCATTCTTTTTCATGTTCGATCAGGAACCGCGCATTCTCCATCACGCGCGTGCCGTCGATTACCAGCGGAATGGAGTGTTCGGAGAGCAGCGCCTTGAGGCTTCGCAGACCGGCAAGCGAAACAGGCTGTCCTCCGGAGGCATTGTTACCCACATCGATGCAGACAAATACAATGGCGCTAGCATTGCGCGCGACTTCCGCACGCAACCTCTCAATATCCACATCGCCTTTGTAGCGCTCCCGCGAATACAGATCGAAAATCGCCGAATGAGGCATCTCCCGGTTGGTGAAGCCTTTATCCATGAAATGAAATATCGTGCTGGGAAACAGCAGATTCTGAAGGACGGCTCCTTTTTTCCGCCATGCAAGAGAGAAGATATTCTCCGCCGCAGTGCCGGAGCCGGTCAGCACAAAGTATGCGAAGGGAAATGCCGCCCGCATAGCCTCATCTAAATTCACGGGCTGGGAAAGCTGCGCGCGCAAGCGCCTCATTTGCGCGTCAATGAACGCCAGATGCAATTGCGCCCAAGAGTCCGTCTTTAAATCCAAGTCCACGTGTTCGTCCGGAATATTGAGAGGATTGAAGCCGAAGTCAGCCAGCCTGCGTGAGCGTTCGTTTCCTTCGATCGCAATTGCCTGAACACTTGCTGATGCGGCCCCGGAGGCTTTGACCGGCAACTGATGTTTCGCAGGCGGCTCACTGATGTCTCCGGCCGCTGTGGGAGAATTGTGGTTTTCGTGGTCCGGAGTCTGATTTGCCACGGGATCGGCGATCATCATGATGATGTCAGTCACATTTCCCGGATCGCAGCCACTTACAGGCCGACAGAGGAATACAGACTTGTTTTCTGGACGGAACTTATTCTTGAATTGAAGATTGCCTTCGTCGTTAAAGATCTTATGTTCGCGCAAGTCATCCAGAACCTTCTCGACGCCGGGATCAGCGCTGGGAGACGACTCCAGCTTGCAGCCGTAAGTTCCACCCAAACTCAGCATGTCGCAGCCTTCGCGAACGAGAACGTCGATAATCTGCACGATCGCAAATTCCAGCCCCCCCGTGGGCATTTCCGAAGGATAGAACTCCAGATCCATCAGATAGCCGTTCTCTACTGCGGACATCGCGGTAATGAGAATTACGTTCTGTAGCACATCGTCGAGATAAGTCAGAAAGAGGCGATGGTCGGCAGTCAGCGAGCCTGCAAGCACTTCACTGCGAAAGTCGTAAATCAACGGGTTGACCATCGTTTTGGTTTCACACCACCGATCGATGATCCGGGCGATATCTTGGTCCGTCTCAGGTCGCGAGCCGCAGCGATACTCTTCCGTTCTGCACGTTCCGGCCCTCTTGAATTTGGATACCTGTTGACGCAGATGTCGCATCGCTCCGCCTTCGAGCGTAAATTGCTTGAGGTTTACGATGCGCTGCAAGACGCCGAATGGCGTAGCGGAAAAGCTTGTTCCGCCAATCTTTGGTAGTTCCTCGGCAGACATGACATTGAGTTGGAAGTTATGAGAAGCGCAATAGCGCAACATTTCCTCCAGGAGAACCGGAGCGTATTCCCCAGGCCCCGTGTAGCCGTAGACCAGAATGATGTCCTTGCTTCGTCCGTAGTTGAAGTACCCCAGCCTGGAGCTGCCGATAAACAGATTGGGTGCGATCTTGCGGGTTCCGCGGGACACATTACCTTCGGTCTTGTGCCTCTCGTAAAGCGCTTGGATTAGTTCTTTGTATTCGGGAGAACTATAGGCGTCCTTCTCTAACATAAGAATGGGCACCGCCTCGTCGACCGCCGTTCCGGCGCTGCCGCTACGCGCCGCAGTTACTTCGGGAGCTTCTATAAACTTTGTTTCTCCACCATCTGCAGCGAACTTGGCGAACAAGGTCTCTCTGTGTTTTTCAACAAAGTAACCTGCCAGATCATTTACGTTATAGTTCTCGAAAAGCAAACTCTTCGGCAGCGTCCCGAAGTCAGCTTCAAGCATTTTGATGATCTTCAGCACCTGGTACGAATTGATGCCCAGCTCGCCAAATGGAGCACGCGCGTCGAAATCTGTATTCGGAGTATCGGAAGCCTCTAAGATAAGAGACTTAAGATAGGACTCCGTCAAATCTTGCAACATTTCCTGATCAACCATGCGCGCCCTCCTATCGTTCGAAAATAAACCCTAGAGCCTGTTATTAACTTCACGCCAGTAGTCTGAAGAGTTGAGCGATCATCAGGCAAGCGAAGGCGAGGAAATGGAAAGCTCCAAGAGTGGTGGCGAGCCTTTCATAGTCGCGCGCCAGGCGGCGAAATCGAGCCGCCCAGGCAAAGCTGCGTTCCACCACCCAGCGCCGCGGCAACAGTACGAAGCCGCGCTTGGCCTCGGTGTGCTTGACCACTTCCAGTTGGATACCGTGCTCGGCCGCCGCGCTTTGTGCCGTTTCTCCCGTATAACCCTGGTCCACATAAGCCAACTCCACTTGTTCGCCGGTGATCTCTTGCACCTGTCTGGCCAGTTCTCCTACCTGCGCGCGGTCCTGCTCATCGGCAGGCGTAACCTGCAAAGCCAGCAGATGGCCCAGCGTATCGACCGCCGCGTGAACCTTCGATCCCTTGCGCCGTTTGGCCCCGTCGTAGCCGGCTCGCGCACCCGACTCCGGTGTGGACTGCAGGGTGCGGCTGTCCAGAATCATGGCCGTCGGCTGTCCTTTGCGTCCGGCAAACTCCCGCAACAGCATGCGCAAATCCTCCACCATGATCTCGAAGCATCGCGCCCGAATCCAGCGTTGGGTCTGCTGATACACCACGTTCCACGGAGGCAGATCGTTGGGCATATAGCGCCACTGGCTGCCCGTGCGCACGATGTAGCGCAATGCGTTGAACACCGCCCGCAGAGGATAGTCCCGCTGTTCCGAGTCCTCGCGGCACAAGGCCAGATAAGGCGCTACAAATGCCCATTCCTCATCCGTCACGTCGCTGGGATAACCGCTTCGCTCACGCTTCTCCATGCGCCCAGCGTGACCGGATGCCTCTCAAATCCCCTACACAATTGCAAACAAAGGAACAAAGTTAATAACAGGCTCTAGAGATGACGTTTATTGTTTCCGAAACAAACCTATTCCGCACTCATTCGCATTGAAAGCCGCTTTGACCCGCCTTGTAACAAATGTTCGCTATTCTGAAGCGTGCAGGACCCTAACAGATAATTCTTCTTCGCTCAACATGGGAGTGCATTGCCAGACGGTCAAACTCCCGCACTTAGCGCGGATCCGCTCGGCGCAGATTGCAACCAAATAGTCCGGCGCTGGACAAAACTGCCAAAACCTCCAGCGCTCCGGCTCGTCGTCCAACTCGGGATCTATGGCCATCGCAACAGCGCCGTTCCTGGAATAATGAAAGCTGAACTTATCGAGTGGTATGGACAATCCCATGCCGCGCGCTTTGATATACGCTTCCTTCAGTGTCCAATACTCGAAGAACCGGCGTTGCCTCTGATCATGCAAAGCCGAGCGAAGCTCCGTTACTTCCCGCGATGCAAAATATCGTTCAGCGATATCGATGGACGCCGCGCGCGCTTTCCAGTTCTCAACATCCACCCCAAGAGCACTGCGCTTCGTTACTCCCAAAACAATCAGACTATGCGTATGCGAGAAGTTGAACGACACACATAATTCTTTTTCTCGCGCATTCGAGATCTCAGGACGTCCGTAAGCATTTGTCGAGAAGGTCCACTCTTTGGGTCCGATGGATGCGTAGCGGGACAATGTCGTCCGCAGCAACGCCCTCGTAACCAGATAACGGCGCTTATCCCTATCGAAGTAAAACCGTGCTTCCTGATGCATCTCTGCCGGAGAAAGAAGCTTCCGGTAAGCGGCATGCAACTTCTGATCGGAGATTTGATCGTAAAACGCAAGCCACAAGTGCACTTCGGAATCTGCGAGAGAAATGTCCCGATTCATCCGCTTATGCGCATTCACGCTGGCATGCGCCTAGCAATGCCGAAAGATTCTTCCTGTCGGCTCCGTAAGGCGTCAAAATCGCATGCACGACAGAAGTTGTCGTAGCGGACATTCCGTACTTCAGAAAGGTAGCCAACGTTCCCGCCGGTCCAACGTCGATATACCGGCAAGCCCCTGCGCGCTCCATACGTGCCGTGGTTTCGAGAAAACGAATCGGATGACGCACAACGCTCCAGAAATATCCGCTGGGAATATGTAGCACCGTCTCCGTGCAATCGCAGCAAGCAAGAGGCAAGCGGCCTTGTTGGATACGGATTGATTGCATAAACGAATCGAATGGACTCCTCGCGGCTTCAACCCACCGCGAGTGAAACGGAAATGAAACCGGAAGCCGCTGATAGCATATATTCCGCCGTTTCAACGCAGCTTCGATTTCCGAGATCTCCCCGAGCTTGGCGGACACGACAAAATGAGAAGAAAAGTTGACCGCTGCCAGTTCGCTATTGCTGCAAAGGAAATTCTCTGCGAACAGCACCGGATCTGCCAGCACCGCGATCATTCCCCCCGGCTCGCAATTCTTCTCAAATGCCATTGACTGCTCGATCACGGCGTGCAGTGCATCTTCGACAGCGAGGAAGCCGCCCACCGCAGCCGCCGCAAATGAGCCGAGGCTTGCCCCCAGTACGACGTCCGGAACTATGCCCGCCTCCATCAGCAACTGCGCCAACGAATACTCCACCATGAAGATCGCGGGATGTGTCTGCAACGTGCGGTCAAACGGATCGCCCTTTCCATGCGCTTCCGAATAGAGTTCCTCAAGCACCGACTGGCCCGAAAATTGTCGCGTCAGATTGTCGAGCCGCTCCATCCAATCCCGGAAGGTGCGATTGTCGTTGTACAACGCCCTTGCCATGTGGAAGTACTGCGAGCCCTGGCCAGAAAACATGAAAACGATCTTATGCACGGCGCCTATAATCCTTTTTGTGCGGCGTCAGAGAGTGGAACCGGTGCGTTTTCCCATGGAAACACTCCATATTGCACATAGCGCGCGATGGCTTGCAGGTTCTGCGCATCGGAGAAGATTTCCCGATTGGCCGCCGCTGCGGGAGCCTTCAGATTGTGCAAGGGATCGCCGATGCGGCTCATATAGCTCTTGTAGCGACGAATCGCGGTCTTCGATATTCGTTGCAGCCGCAGCAAGTGGCGGCGAAGCAAGGCTTCGCTGGAGGCTTCGAACGCATCGACCAGGCCCACTTCGCATGCTTGCTTTGCCGTGATTGGCTGCGTCATAAGCGTAAGGTAATGCGCCTTCTGAAACCCAACTCGCCGCATGAGAAATGGAAGGACACAAGCGGGATACAGGCCAAACAACAACTCCGATAAGCTGAATTGCGCGGTTTCGTCGGCCAGTACAATGTCGCTCGCGGCGACAAATCCGACGCCCCCGGCATTCGCCTTGCCCCGCACCTGCGAGATCGTCACATAAGGGCCGGTCGCCAGGCGCAGCCAAAGATCGTAGAGCAATTCAGGGGCATCATCCCCTTCATAGAAGCCCTTCGATGCCCCTGCGATAGCTTTGAAATCGGCGCCCATGCAAAAGACCTCCGGTGAGCCGCGGAGCACCACCAATGTAACGGACTCCTCACACGCGTTCAAGACATCGTGGCACTCCGAGACAAGACGGCCCGATATCGTATTATTCGCTTCAGGCCGATTGATTTGCAGATAGCATGTCGAAACTTGGAATTGAACTTGGATGGTTTGGTAGGTCATGATGCCTTTATGGGATTCGAACTATTTCCGTCTGCTCGGCCAGCGCTGTCGGCGAGCTTACCGGTAACGCTGCAAGCATAATGCGGTATTGATGCCTCCGAATCCCATGCTTAAGGTCAATGCATTCTCAATCCGGTGATCAATCGGTTTGTTTCTGACCCAATTCAACGCCGGATCGATTGGGTTTTCAAGATTGTGGGTCGGATGAAGCTTCCCTGACTGCATCTGCAACAGTGTTGCAATCACTTCCACCGCTCCTGCTGCGGTCAAGCCATGACCCGTCAGGGACTTGGTCGCATTCAGATAAGCGTTTGTCACTCCGCAGGCGCGCAACGCCCTTAACTCCGTGTCGTCACCGACAACTGAACCCGAGCCGTGGGGATTCACATAATCGATTTCGGCTGGCCCGCACCTGGAAGCATCAAGGGCATTAAGTATCGCCTGTGTTTCTCCCTCAACAGAGGGATCGGGATTGCGATTGCCGTCCGTTGTGACTCCCCAGCCGCTCAGGGTCGCGTACGGCGTTACTCCGCGGGCCCGGCTCGATTCCCTCGACTCGATCACCACAGCTCCACAGGACTCGCCGAAGATGAATCCGTCACGATTGCTGTCGAACGGACGGCAGGCGCGAGAGGGCTCGTTCGTATAGCGATCTGAGCCCATTGCCCCGATGGCGCGAAATCCGCGGCATTCCCAATGCGACAGGTCCATTAGTGCACCCAGCGCAATGCACACATCGACCTGGTTCGTCAGCACGGCCTGAGCTGCTTGAACAATCGCCATTTGACCGCTCGCCGATGCTCCAGCCACTGTGCAGGCCAACCCTCGAATTCCAAACTGCGCTGTGCAGAAACCACAGAGATCCGAATCCATGAAGGACAACGCATACGTCGGCCGCAAAAATTCGGGGCGTTCACGATAGTCTTCATGAATCCGCTCCAACTCTCGCTGCTGAAAGTTCGATCCGCCAACAATCAGGCCGATGCGGCGGGGATTCATCTCGGACAGACGCGCCTCACCCCAAGCTTCGTACATCACAAGCAGAGCGGCCTGCACTGAAAGCGAAGCCGCGCGCCAAGTCTGCTTAGTGATGCCCGGAACCGGCGCAATATCCGCCATTTCGGCGCCGATGTATGCCGAGTCCCGCTGGCGGCCCGGCCGCCGCATCACGCCGAACGCGGTCTTGCCTTCAAGCAAAGCCGACGCAAACTCCGATTTACCTTGTCCAATGGCAGAAGCTACGCCCATCCCCGTGATGACCGGCTCACTCAGCACGGAGTTTCTCCAAGAAAAGATCCGCCAATTCGCCGATGTTTCTGGGCCCAAACAGTTCGATACGTGGAACCGACAAGCCCAACGACTCCTGAACAAGCATTGCTATTTCAGCGCGGTCGACAGAATTGGCTCCAAGATCGGCCAACCGATCGGAGGTGATGAACTGATGGGCATCGAGGCCAGGCAGCATCTCCCGCGTATGCCTCGCAATAAGATCGAGCACTTCCGTTTGGGTCATGACAAACTCTCTGCCGCGGTTTGAGAACGCAGCTGTGCGCAGTTTTGTGATACTGAAACAACTTGGCCATTGGTGCTGCCCTGGATCAGCGTTTACTCATCCTCGGCAATGCTAAGCGAATATTGATTTGCTTTCTGGCGCTATTTCTTCCAGGTCTCCCCGAGTTTCTATATCTTCCGCGCAAACATGAACCGCTATGCTCTTCGAAATCATGTCTATGGAAAGCACAACGCGAAGCTGGCTGTCGCTTCGAATGACGATACCTTCAAGACCTGCCAAGGGTCCGGACTTGATCTGCGCCCGGGTTCCTACCTTGATGTTCGGCCATGGAACAACATTCAGGGTCTTCAGTCCCTTTCGCAGGGTTTCAATCTCTGAGTCTGAAAGCGGCAAGGGCCGCCGGCCATTGCCAACGATTGAAAACACGCGAGGAATACTAAGTACTTTCGCGCTCTCAGCCATCGTTATCTTCACAAAGACGTAACTTCCAAAGAGTGGAACATCCAGCTTGACCGTCGTCCGGTTCTTCCAACGCTTCGTTACCGTGTGAAGTGGAAGAAACGTCTCAACCTCTTTCTGCCGGAGTCTCTGGTCAATGATTTTCTCGTGGTTAGATGCCGTGTAGAGCGCATACCAGTGACGACGTGTTTCAACGCAGAGGGCGGCATTACTGCGGTCGTCTGTCGCATTTCCGTTAGAGGAATTCCACATTTCAATGGGGGTGGGAATCATGATCGGAGTTCAACTTGTATGAATTGAAAGACTGCAACTTGTTATGAATGTCAAGGGACAGGGCTTCGCCATTACCACTTAGCAGTGGCTCGTGCCTAGTAATGCTGTGGAAAACCATTAACTGCATAGACAAACAATCAATCGCTGAGGAAGCTATGCCTTGCGACGGTGTTGTCAGGAAATCTACTAGATATATACAAGCGCCTCTGCGGTTCCGCAACAGATATTCCATTAACGGCTTCCAATTTATTCTTGTATTCACAATGAAAAGCCGCTGCTGCCCATGCGCGGTTCAGTAGCTTCGTGACCTCGGGGCGGAGTTCGCTGGGAGTACTAGGGTTGCGGCACGAGTTGAATGAGATGGCCTGATGGCCGCAGCGGACAGACCGATCGCGGTGACCGCCGAGTGCCGTAGTACGGCAGCGGACGAGAGCATCAAGTACCTTGCGATGCGGCCATGCGAGATGCGCTTGCTGCTGTTCACAGAAACTGTTGCCCGTTTGACGGACGATGTCGGCCACCTCGAGGGTGGGCCGGCTCATCGCCTGATCTTGCTCCCGGACCGCCTCACTTCATCGGGACTCGAAACCTCGATCGCTTCGAGCGGACTTGGTACTGCCTGCAGAAGTCGCCGGGACAGGTGCAGGTAGACGGTGGCGTGAGCGAGCTTGGCATGACCGAGGAGCACCTGGATGGTGCGCAGGTCGGCGCCTGTTTCCAGCATGTGTGTCGCGAAGCAATGCCTACAGGCATCGTCGTACTGCTCATGATTCGCACTCCGCAACCATCTGCTATCGTTGCCACCCTTTGTATGGCGTCGAAGTAGAAGTTGTTCGGCATTTGCAAAGAATAGAATCGGCGGTTCTGATCGTCAGACCTCCCACTGGAGCGCAGATCGCGGTACCGGAGTGGATGTTGATTCCCGAACTCTGCAATCGGCTGAGTTATGAAGATACGCCCCGTGTCGATCTCCCCCGCCTGATCGATGCACAGCATATCGATGATGCTTTCGACGATCAGTTTTGTGCAGAATCTGCATCAGGAGGTCAAGATGCAGAACAGCAGGGAGGACCTCATCGTGTTGCAGCGCAAGCTGCGCTTCGAGGAAGAGGAGATCTGGACCGAGCTTCCGGAATCGACGCGGGAACACTGCCGCGGACTGTACCGCCATCTTCTGGAGAGCGTTCTCAGAGACGCAGACAGGAGGGGCGATGAGCGACAAGGTTAAGGAACATCAGCTGGAGCGAGGAGACTACGTCTACGTACGTCAGTCAACCGCTTATGAGGTACGTAACCATCTGGAGAGCAAGGAACGTCAGTATGCTTTGGCACAACGCGCATCGCTACTGGGTTTCCACAAGGTAGTTGTGATCGACGAGGACCTGGGACGCTCCGGCTCTGGTATCCAAGAGCGGCCGGGCTTCCGCCGGCTGCTGGCCTCGGTGTGTCACGGCCTTGCGGGAGCAGTCTTAGCAATAAGGTAGTGAAGCGCCTCATTCGGCAACGCACCCTACCGGCAAGACAGATCGTCGAATACGCCCCATGGATCATCGAGAAAAGGGACCTGTTACTACCGGAAGTGCAACTAGCGTCCTGTCTCTGAAGTTCGTTTACAAAAGCGAGCGACCGAGTCAAGAATTTGATCAGCGGTTTGTGCCAGAAGAACGGTCTCGGATCCTTGTTGTGACAGTTGATGAAGGCTGTGATTGCCTCCTTCATCTCCTTGTTGCTAGAAATGCCGGGCTCACCCGCCACGAATCAGCGCGGCCCAATTGGTTGATGGATTTTGGCGTCAATTTGCGCCGGCTGAGCCGGTTTCTACCGGCCATACCGGTTAATAACTCCTTTGCCGTCAGTGTCCCAGCAGATGGCTTCTCCATGGCAGGGAAGAGGCCGTCGGTTCGATCCCGACCAAGTCCACCAGAGAACCCGATCAAAGTCAAGCGGTTAGACGTACTCCCCGAGGCGCTTGAGAGCCATTTGGTGCCAATTTTGCGTTTTTTCCGCTCGGAGCCATTCTGGTTTTCACGCGCAACTTCAATGTGGTCGTGCTCTTATCTATCTCTACCGGAAGGGGCTGGACCCGGCTTCCCGTGCGGTAATAGAGACTCAAAAGCTCCCAAGAGCCACTTTATACGCCGATTCTCCCACTTCGGTGGTGTGCTCAACGCGCAACACTTTGAGGCATTTTTGTCCGAGTGTGTGCTATACATGGACAAAATGGAAAGATGGATCTGCTCGTAGCGCTTCCGGCTGGCCAGGCCTGGGTCAGGTTACGCCGGAGTACCCGAGGGTGTTGACTGCTTCTGTTTTTCCCTTCATGATAAATCCTTCTCCGCAAAAGAAAGAGAAATGCGCGAATGAGCGGTTTGTCACATCGGGTCTGCACTGTTTCGAGCCACCGCGAAATCTCACGGCGCAGGATGTTTGCGTGCCTGCCACAACGTCGAATCGATGCCACACACGGGTGGGCGCCCGTACATGCCTTCCGGTCTCACGATCGGCGTGTGGTCGAACGCAGTCTCTCAAATATGGAAAGGATTAGAGTCGTGAACCTCATGCGCAATCCTAGCTTTCTTCTCAAGCTTTCAGGCATCCTCCACTTTGCCTTCGGTCTGTGTCGCTTTGGGCGGCACAATAGCTTCGTGCGGCTCAAGGGCCTGACAGCCGTCGCACTGGCGGCGCTGTTCGCGGTCTGCCTGCCCAAACCGGCGCTGACGCAGACCCCAGCCACGGCGTGGGGATACATCTCCGGATCGGAATCTGCCAAAGTCGATGACAGCGGCACTGTACCCGGCGGCCGTTATGGCGCGGCCACGTGGACCGACCAAAGCGGCAACCTCTGGCTCTTCGGCGGCGCGGGCATCGATTCCGTTGGGAACAACGCATTTCTGAACGACCTTTGGGAGTATTCGGGTGGCACATGGACGCTCCTGAGCGGCAGCATTACTGCGCCGGGCGTTGCTGAGTGTGTCGCCGGGAACTACACCAGCGGCTCCTATGCCGTCGGTGGACGGAGCTATGCGGCTACCTGGGTCGATGCAGCCGGCAACCTCTGGCTCTTCGGCGGTTTTGGCTGCGCCACCACCACAACCCCTGGCAATCTGAACGATCTCTGGATGTACAACATCGCCTCGGGTAAATGGACCTTCGAAGGCGGCGACCAGACGACCAATCAAAAGGGTGTCTACGGCGCGCTGCTCGCATCCTCCAACACTTTCCTTCCCGGCGCGCGCGAGCGTTCGATTGCCTTGACCACCGCAGATGGCAGCTTCTGGCTCCTGGGCGGCAGCGGAATTGATTCAAGCGGTAATCCTGGCCTCCTTAACGATCTCTGGAAGTTCAATCCCACGACGCTCGCCTGGACATGGGTCTCTGGCAGTCTGACCAATGGCCAAGTTGGCAGCTACGGCAAGTTGGGACAGGCCGGAGCCACGAATGTTCCGGGGAGCCGGGAGGCGGCCGCGGGAACGGTGGACAGCGCCGGCAATCTTTGGCTCTTTGGCGGCTCTGGTTGCAATACCTCTTGCACTACGCCGGGGACCCTGAACGATCTCTGGCTCTTCGATCCCGCTACGCAAGAGTGGACCTGGGAGGCCGGAAGTCAGGCCCAAAACATAGCGGGCGTCTCAGGCACGGAGTTCGTTACTGCTACCGCTAATGTCCCCGGTACGCGCGATGGTTCTTTTCTTTGGATCGATGCCGCCAACAACCTCTGGCTCTTTGGCGGCTTTGGTTACGGCACCGACGGCACAGCCGGCGAACTCAACGACCTATGGGAGTTTGACACCACCAGCTTGGAGTGGACATGGGCGGGCGGCACGACAACCCAAGCTGCAGCTCGAACGCCCGTCTATGGCACCGAGGGAACGCCCGCGATTACGAATATACCCGGCGGCCGGGATAGCTACGCCGCATGGAATACCCTCGACAACAACTTCTGGCTCTTTGGCGGAAACGGCTACGACAGTACTTCCACCCTCGGCGACCTCAGCGACTTGTGGGAGGCGATTTCTCCCACGCCCACGCCGGCCTTCATCCTGGCTGCGGGAACCTATGCCGGCGCACAGTCACTCACCATCACCGATGCCCTGAGCGGCGCGATCATCTACTACACGACCGACGACACCGCGCCGACCACCTCGTCTCCCCAATACATTGGACCATTCAGCATCGACAACACAGAGACGGTGGAGGCGATCGCCGTGGCTTCGGGCCGCAGCCAGAGCCTGGTGCGCTCGGCCGGGTATGTCATCGGACCGGAGACCACCACCATCACCTGGCAGCCGCCGGCTCCAATCACCTACGGCACGTTGCTAAGCTCCGTGCAGCTTGACGCCTCCACTGGCGTCCCCGGCAGCTTCACCTATGCGCCAGCGGCAGGAACCTTGCTCACCGCGGGCACGCACACACTTCACGTCACCTTCCAGCCCGACGACACTGACCAATTCACAACTCCCTCTGACTCCGTACAAATCGTTGTGAACCAGGCCACGCCGATCGTCACCTGGCCCACTCCGGCGAACATCGCCTACGGCACAGCACTTGGCGCCACGCAGCTCGACGCCACGGCCAGCTTCAATGGAGCCTCGCTCCCTGGCGCATTCGTCTACTCGCCCGTGGCCGGAACCGTCCTCACGGCTGGCTCGCATACGCTCACCGTCACATTCACGCCTACCGACACCACCGACTTCACGACCGCCACTGCTTCGGTCACGCTCGTCGTCACGCAGGATACTCCCACGATTACCTGGGCGAAGCCTGCGGCGATCACCTACGGCACAGCCTTGAGCGCAACGCAGCTTGATGCCACGGCCGCCTACAATGGCACAGCGATTCCGGGCACATTTGTGTACTCGCCTGCTGCTGGGGCAATTCTTCCGGCCGGAACCCAGACCCTCAACGTTACCTTCACTCCCACCGACAACACAGACTACGCAACCGTCGAGGCCTCGACTACCATCGTCGTCAACCAAGCGACGCCAACCATCACCTGGCCCGCTCCGGCCGCGATCGCCTACGGCACAGCACTTGGCGCTACGCAGCTCGACGCCACGGCCAGCTTTAACGGTGCGATCGTTCCTGGAACGTTTGTCTATTCGCCCGTAGCAGGCAGCGTGCTCACCGTTGGCCAGCACACACTCTCTGTTACCTTCACACCCACTGATACCACGGACTACACAACAGCAACGGGCTCGACCACCATCGTCGTCAACCAGGCGACGCCGGTCATCACCTGGCCCACTCCGGCGAGCATCGCTTACGGCACGGCGCTCAGCGCAATCCAGCTTGACGCCACGGCTTCGGTCCCCGGTGTCTTCGCCTACTTGCCCTTGGCAGGCGCCGTGCTTACCGCTGGCTCGCACACGCTCACCGTCACCTTCACTCCCACCGATAACATCGACTACACAGCGGCCACGGCTTCGGTCACACTCGTTGTCACGCAGGATATTCCCACGATTACCTGGGCGAAGCCTGCGGCGATCACGTACGGAGCCGCCCTGAGTGCCACACAGCTTGATGCTACAGCTGCCTACAATGGCACAGCGGTTCCGGGAACATTCCTTTACTCTCCCGCTGCCGGCGTCATCCTTCCGGTTGGAACGCAGAACCTCAACGTAACCTTCACGCCGGCCGACGCAACGGACTACGGCACGGTCCAGGCCTCGACCACTATTGTCGTCAACCAAGCGTCGTCGATCGTCAACTGGCCGGCGCCTGCCGCGATCACCTACGGCACGGCGCTGAGCTCGGCACAGCTCGACGCCACGTCCCCGGTTGCTGGCGCCTTCGTTTACTCGCCGGCCGCCGGCACGGTGCTCACCGCAGGCGCGCATACCCTCAGCGTCACCTTCACGCCCTCCGATGCGGCTGACCTCACACCTGCTACAGCCACGGTTTCGATTACAGTCAACCCCGCAACTCCCGTTATCACCTGGAATACGCCAGTTCCGATCGCCTACGGCACAGCGCTTAGCTCCACGCAACTGGATGCGACCGCCAGCAATAATGGAGCTCCGGTTGCCGGCACCTTCGTCTACTCGCCCGCAGCCGGAATTGTGCCGTCTTTGGGAACAACCACACTGGCGGTAACCTTCACCCCCACAGACACAACCGATTACATATCGCCGGTGACAGCCACCGTACAACTCACCGTGACGGGCAACGATTTCACCATCAATGCCTCGCCGGCGCAGGAGGCAGTGATCTCGGGCTTACCGGCTGCTTACGTCATCATGGTGGCGCCAGTCGACGGAGCCTACGCCAACGCCGTCAGCCTCTCGGCCAGCGGATTGCCCTCCGGTTTCACCGCTACCTTCTCTCCCACGTCGGTGACACCGGGCTCGGCACCCGCGAATTCGATCCTGACGGTGAGCACCAGCTCCAGCGCGGCGGCGAATCGCTGGCCGCTGCTGCCCATCGGCGGCACGGGCATAGTAGCGGCGATGCTCGCCGGCTTCGGCCTGCGACGCGCACGCAAGGGGTCGCGGTGGTTGCTGGTCACCTTGATTGCATTCCTTTCGCTCGCCTCGGCCGCCGCGTTGACAGGCTGCGGTGGCTCTACTACCTCCCGTTCCCTAGCAAACTACCCCATCACCGTGACGGGCACGGCCGGAGGCCTGACCCACACAACCGAGGTGATTATCACCGTGCAGTAACCGACAAGGTGCCTCGGGGCCTGATCGTGGAGAAATCGGCCCAATTCGACAGCCGCTTTAACCTGAATGAGTAACTCGGCCTGTTAACCGTTGTCTGGATTGCCGCTGATACGACAGAAACCCCAGACTTTGCCCTATACATGCTCAAATCGCGCCTCGACGACTCTGCGCAAATCAAACGCCGATCGATCGGGGCGCGGCTTTGTCCGTCACTGACAATCCGGCGCGGTGCAAAGCTAGCCCCTCGACTCACCCTTCGACCGGTCGCGGTTTATCCGTAGCTCACAAATCAAAAGTTGGCGAAGCTGACCATGACCTCACGATGATCGGCAATGCGCTGGCCCTTCTTGGTTGCGGGCAAAAACCTGTAATGCCAAACCGCGGCTTCAGCCTTCTCGTCCAATCCAAACCCCAAGCCGCGTACAACACGAACCTGCTGCGGCTGACCCTCTGCGTCTACCAGTACCGACAGTGTGGCCACTTGCACGAATGGATGTGCCGTAAACGGGTCGGCGAAATCCGCGTCCACTGTGTGAATGAGAAAAGGAGGTGTGTACAACAGAGGGTTGTGATGCTTGTCCTCCAACTGCGATTCGTTCGGTAGAGGCAAGTCTCTCTCGGCAACAAGGACCTGAGGCGTTGCTGCGCTGCGGTTGGCGTGAAAGACAACCCGCACGTCGATCCAGACCGCTACGGACTTATCTCCCAACTTGCCCGGCTCAAAGCTCGACTGTTTCACGGCCGCGATGGCCATTTGATCAAATGCTTCGCCGTGAGTGTGCAGCACTTGAATGTGCTCCGGGATTCCGTTCGCGGCAATCACCATGGCAAGCACTGTCATGCCCTGAGTTCCCTTGCTGGGAATACCGCCGGGGTATGGCACGAATACAGTGCGGATCAGCCTGGGTGCGGTAACCTCTGGTCCCGCGTAGTAAACGCCATCCCTATCTGGTGCCTGATGAACTTGCCGACCAGGAAGAACAGTTTCCTGCGCCCAAAGGCCGCTGGCCGTGAACGCCAGCAGCGCAAATGAAAATCTTGGCAGCCGCATCCGATTCTCCTTGCTGTGCTCTCAACGCCCGCATCGATCAACCGTTCGCTGCTGTTAGCCCGCGATTCACGCTTTACCTTGCCGAGTGCGGGTTGCCAACCGTCTCGACACGGGGCTTACTAATGCTAACCACCACAGTAAAGCCGGATAGATAAAGAAAAGATAAAAACAAGCGACTTTAGTCGAAGCGATGACTTATCACTCTCTGGCCAATTAAGGAGGTAAAAATTCCACAGAGGGCAGGTATAAGGGCGCCGGTTTATGGCTTCATTATGTGATGTTCATGTACTACTTATAACTTTCTTAAAAACACCTACGGTTTCTTTACGGCATCGGACTTATTGTTACCGATAAGTCAAAGCTCCCCGCTTTGGTCAGTACGCACACAGAATACCCGGACAAGCGCATATTGCGAGCTTCAAGGTGTCTAGCCTTATCGAAAACACGTCGATTTCTTTGCGGCTCCTTTATGTCGCTTCGCATAACAATCAAAATGAGGAAACAGAACCGGCAAACGAGGGATCTCTCATTGAAAGCCAACGCATTCAAAACCGGCGACGCCAGGCGTCGTGGAGGACAGATACCAATGAAAAAGTGCTTCAGGATGGCCATGGTATTGGGAGCTGCAATCTGCGGATTCGCCGTACAGCTCGATTGTCTAGCTCAAAGCGGAGCGTCAAGCTTCGATAAAAATGCCGGGGCGCAAATCGTTACCGGCGCTCCTTCGGTTCAGACCGATCCGCTAGAGATTGCAGCATTGGTGGGGCCGGAATCCGATCCCGCGGCACCGGCCGGCGGAGCCGCTGCCCCCGCCGCTGCAGCGACACCCGGAGCAACTCCGGCTTCGGTCTTACCCGCGGTCGATCGCGCCGCGATGGTCAAAGAGCTTGCGGAGATGAAGGCGCGCATAGCGCAACTCGATTCTGAACTGAGGGCAAGCAATGGAGCCACCGATGCGGAGCGTGACGCGAATGCTCTGCGTTCGGCCGAAGGAGATGCTACGGGCAGCGGATCAAGCAGTTCCGCAATGCCAGAAATGCAGGCTGCGCCTGCGCCTCCGCCGGCAACAGCTCCCGCGCCTCCCGAAATTGGCGCCCAAACCACCACCAAGGGAGAACCTTTCGAAGGCGACTGGACCTGGCTGAACAGCAACGGTCACGCGGTAGATAGTCCGATGAGCACGAAGTATTTCACGCCGGAGTTTCGCGCTGACGCGAATTACATCCTTGATTACAACCATCCGAAAGACGATACGATGGGCGGTGCGACTGAGAGCTTCCGCTCCGATGAGTGGCAGCTTGAGCAACTCAGCATCGGCGGTGACATTCGCATCAACAATGTGCGTGGGCGAGTCCTCACCATGGACGGTTTGTTTGCCACGACGACTCCTCGCAACGATGGCAGCCCCAATCGCGGCCAGTGGGATCTGGCTGGTGCCTACAAATACATCTCAGAAGGATGGGGCGGCTATCACTGGGATGTCGCCCATGGCTTGAACGTGGATGCAGGTATCTTCGTCTCCTACATCGGCCTATTCAGCTACTACAATTTCGACAATTGGACTTATCAGCCATCGTTTGTTTCGTCCAACACACCGTGGTTCTTTAACGGTCTGCGTATCCAGTATTTCCCGACGAAGAAGCTGAAGATCGAGCCATGGATCATCAACGGCTGGCAGTCGTATGCCCGTTACAACGGCAAGCCAGGATTAGGTGGACAGATTCTCTGGCGCCCCAAGCCTAATCTGGATTTCGTATTTAACAACTATGGACTCGGCGAAGACGACGCTGGCTTCCCAGGCCGTTCGCGTATCCACGCCGACTACAGCGCCCAGGTCAAGTACTATGACCACCCCGGGAAACTCATCGACAAGGCTGCATTTACGATTACCGGCGATGCAGGATGCGAATACGGTGGCGGACCCGCCTCATTCGGCACCTCGGACGGCGCGCTGAATCAGAAGGGCCTCTCTCCGGAGATGGGCACCACCGACACGTACAACGGCGGAGTGAATTGCCACAATAGCAAGAACGGCAGGCCCAAACAGGCCTTCCTGGGTTATATGATTTATGACCGCTACTGGTTCAAGAAGGACCTTTACGCGATAACTCTGGGCGGCGGAGTTATGAATAATCCAGGCCGTTATCTGACTCTTCTACCGCCCATCAACGGTGCCACAGCCATCTCCGGCACGCCGTACTTCACCGAGAATGCGGGTGATCGCTCACAGATGCACGACGGCACCATCACCCTCGACTATATGCCGAGCCAGTTCATCACCTTCACCCTGGAGGAAGGTTATCGATACTCGGATGTGCCGTATTGGACTGGTCGCGGTGGCATCACGCCTCCCGGCGGCAACAACGGCGCCCCGTCTCAGTATGCCTGCGCAAGTGGCGCTCCCTCGGGCCAGGGCTACGGCACTGCTGGTCTTATAGCTGCGGAGCAACTCTGCCACGGCAGCGTTACGGGCGCCAGCACTGCTGATATTTGGTGGCCCGATCTACGCACCAACCAAACAAATACCACGCTTGCGATCAAGGTCAGATTCTAGCCGCGTTCTTTCCCGCCAGGTCTGGTCTTAGAAAGTGAGGCCAGACCTGATAACTCAACAAACCGCGATCATTACGATTTCTTGAGGAACCGATCATGCGAATCCGATAGAAATCGATGCACACTTGAAGAATCAACATTGAATTTCGCGGGCAGCGGCACCGGAACTGCTTCCGAGTGAAAGCAGAGTGCAAAGGCAATCACCGATGGAGTTGGCCCTCAATCTCGGTTGGACGGCAATGGCCATAGCGATGTGCTGGCTGTGGGCGCGCCACGCGCGGCGCGAGGGCCGGGGACGCTGGGCGCAACTCGTCTCCCTGGCGTTAGTCCTCTTCATGATGTTCGTTGTCATCGGAATTTATGACGACATGGCGATGGCGCAGAATCCCGCCGAGACACGCTGTTTCCAGCGCGAAGATGATTTAGGCGCGCATGAACACGCCCAACTTCATCCGGCCGTGGCATCAACTCCCACGCTTGCCGTGGAGCTTCCTTTCAACACGTTTCGCTTTGCTGTTCAGGGCAGCCTCCCGGTCCCGGCTGTGAAGGTCCGCGCTCTTTCCTCCATTCAGAATCGCCCCCCTCCCGCGGCCTGATCCACTCCTCTCATTCGATCAAACTCCGGGCACGGTTACTTCTTGCAGCTGCTGCGCGCAGCAATGCGCAGAGGCTACTTCAGAAAGAGACTTGTTCCACAATCCGGCCAGGTTAACAACGGATACCGCTATCTGAAGGTATCCGAGTGTCCAGATGGCCGAAAGGCACAAGGGGGCGGGAATCGTATGAACAACAAGAGTTCTGGAATTTGCCTTGCGCTGATCATAACGGCCGCGTCTTTGGCCATCAGCGGCTGCAAGAGCGAGAAGGTGAAGGCAGACGAAGAGGCGCCGCCACCCGCCAAGGTGATTTCCGGAGTGGACGTCTCCTTTTTCGCGGTCGATCACCCGGAGAGGTATCCGATCGAGACAGCGACCGAATACCAAGCCCCGTCGCAATTGTTCGTGACCGGCATTGTAATTCCGGACATCGCGCGAACTGTTCCGGTGATTTCGCTTGCCTCCGGTCGCATTGTGGACATCCGCGCCCGCCTCGGCGACAGCGTAAAGAAGGGCCAGCTCTTGCTGCGTGTTCGAAGCGACGACATTTCGGGAGGCTTCGACGCCTACCGCAAGGCCATCTCCGATGAACTCCTTGCGCGCAAGCAACTGGATCGAGCGAAGGTGCTATACGAGCACGGGGCTATCGCGCTGGGAGACCTGGAGGTCGCGCAAGACACCGAGGACGACGCCAAGACCACCCTCGATACCGCAACTGAACATCTTCACCTGCTCGGCAGTGATCCCGATAACCCGAAGGGAATTGTCGATATCACTGCCCCGGTCTCCGGTGTGATCACCGATCAGGAAGTGACCAACTCGGCGTTCGTGCAGGCCTACTCTACGCCGAATCCATTCACTATTTCGGACCTGACCAGCGTGTGGATCGTCTGCGACGTCTACGAAAGCGACATGGCCAACGTGCGCGTCGGGGAACCCACCGAGATCAAGCTGAATGCCTATCCGGACAGAGTTCTCAAGGGCACGATCAGCAACATCGGCTCGATTCTCGATCCGAATATCCGGACGGCGAAGGTCCGTATTGAGGTGGCCAATCCGGGCGAGATGATGCGGCCGGGCATGTTCGCCACGGCCACTTTGTTCGGCAAGGAGAAGCGGACCTTCGCGGCTGTCCCGGCGTCCGCGATCGTGCATCTGCACGACCGCGATTGGGTCTTCGTCCCTGTGCAAGAGAGGTTTAAGCGGATTCAGGTCGTCAGTGGCGGGCAGTTGCCGAACAGCATGCAGGAGATTCTATCCGGGTTGCAGCCGGGCCAGCAGGTCGTGACAAACGCGATCAATCTCCAAAATGTGATCGACAATGAATGACGCTCAACTCCAGGACCCGAGGAAGAAATCATGATCCGCAAGCTCGTAGATTTTTCTCTCAATAATCGGTACGTGGTGCTGGCGATTGGGTTGCTCTTGCTGCTCTGGGGGGCGGTATCGTTTCATAACATGCCCGTCGAAGTCTATCCGGACATCGCCGACAACTACGTGCAAATCATCAGCCAGTGGTCCGGGCGTTCCGCCGAGGAAATGGAACAGCAAGTATCGGTTCCTGTCGAGATTCAGATGTTTGGCATTCCGCATCTCACGACGGTGCGGTCGGAATCGATCTTTGGCCTTTCCCTGGTTACGTTGATCTTCGACGACCAATCGGTCAACGAATGGAACCGCCAGAAGGTGCTCGAAAGGCTCACGCAGGTCAATGTGCCTGCGGGTGTGCTGCCTCAAATCGGCACGGACTGGAGCGAAACCGGCCAGATTTATTGGTACACGATCCGGAGCAACAATCCCGCGTATGACCTGATGAATTTGAGGAGCATCGAAGACTGGACTCTATACAAGGAATTCAGGAAAGTTCCGAACGTCGTGGACGTGAGCGACTTCGGTGGCACCGCGCGCGAATATCAGGTGCGCGTCGACCCGAATAAGCTCATCACCTACGGCTTGAGCATCAGCCAGGTGGAGAACCAGTTGGCCATCAATAACGTGAACGCCGGCGGCAGCTTCGTCGAAGAGGGCTTGCAGCAACTGAACGTTCGCGCACTCGGACTTTACCGCAATGTGCAGGATATCGAGAATACCGTACTGACGACCGTGAATGGGGCTCCGGTTCGCGTAAAGGACATCGCGGTCGTCGACTGGGGCCCCAGGATTCGGCTGGGGCGCATGGCCAGAGCCGATCATCGTCCGGACGGCGTCATTGTCGATGAGCCCGACGTCATCCAGGGCGGCGTGCTGATGCGCAAGGGGGCTGAAGAAGGCCCCACACTCGAAGGGATTCACAAGAAGGTGGACGAACTCAACAATCACATCCTGCCCGAGGGTGTGAAGGTCATTCCCATGCTCGACCGCAGCGATCTGCTTCATTACACGCTGCACACGGTGCTGCACAACCTCGGCGAGGGAATGATACTGGTAACGATCATCCTCTTTCTGTTTCTCGGTAATGTTCGCGGCGCCTTCATCGTTGCGCTCACCATTCCATTTTCCTTGCTTTTCGCATCCATATTTCTCAACCTGAGCCATATCCCCGCAAACCTGATCTCTCTTGGCGCGCTCGACTTCGGAATGGTTGTGGATGGCGCCGTCGTCATGGTGGAAAACATCATGAGGCACTTGAGTCATGCCAGGAACGGCTCAGCGGAAGCGGGCCGCATCACGATGAGCCTGAAGACGCCGGTAGAGATGATCCGTGACGCCTCTCACGAGGTCCAGCGGCCGGTTTTCTACGCCATCCTCATCATCATCACCGCCTACATGCCTATCTTCACGCTGCAACGAGTCGAGGGGCGTTTGTTCCGGCCCATGGCCTTCACCGTTGCCTTCGCACTACTCGGCGCCATCGTATTCTCCGTCTTTATTGTGCCCGTGCTCGCTGCCCTGCTCTTTCCGCATGGGGTCAAGGAATGGCGCAACCCGGTGATGGAGTTCCTGAAGGATCGTTACCGGGGAGGAGTCAAGTGGGCCATTGAAAATCGATGGATCACCGTTGGCATTGGCCTGGCTTCGTTGGCCATCGCTCTTTTCCTGACGTTCAGCGGCGTCATTGGCTCGGAGTTTCTGCCCCATTTGGACGAGGGCGCCATCTGGGCACGTGGCGCAATGGCCAACAGCGTAGGCGAGACGGAAGGCACGCGCTTCGCCCAGCAATCCCGCTATATCCTCGCATCGTTCCCCGAGGTCACCAAGGTCGTCTCGCAAGCCGGAGCGCCCGACGATGGAACCGACACGGGAGGATTCGGCAACACGGAATATTTCGTCGACTTGAAGCCCAAGGACCAATGGCGGCCCGTCTTTCATCAGAATAAAGAGGAGCTGATCGCCGCCATGGATCGCGAACTGGAGAAGCACCCGGGGGCTTTTTGGAATTTCTCCCAGCCCATTGAGGACAACGTGGATGAAACGATGACCGGCACGAAAGGTGGACTGTGTGCGAAGTTATACGGGCCGGACTTGGACGTTCTCGAGGAAAAGGGCGAAGAAATCAAAGATGTGATGGCCAAAATTAACGGGGTCAAGGATTTGGGAATTCAGCGCGATACAGGCCAGCCGAATATCGATCTCACCGTTGACCGTCTGGCGGCTGCGCGCTACGGCATCAATGTGGCCGATATACAAGATGCCGTCCAGACCGCCATCGGCGGCAATCCCGTCAGCCAGGTCCTGCAGGGTGAGGCGGTCTACAACGTGGTCGTGCGCTATCAGAAACCGTATCGTGACTCCAAAGAGGCTATTCAGAATATCCGGCTGCTCGCTCCTTCGGGAGAGAGAGTTTCGCTGGCTCAGGTGACGAAAGTCCAGATTCGCGATGACGCCTACGACATTTACCGGGAAGACGGTTCCCGTTATGTGGCCATCCGCTTTGAGGTTCGCGAGCGCGACCTGGGCACTACGGTCAAGGAAGCCATCGACAAGATCGCCGAGAATGTGCAGTTGCCGCGTGGCTATCATCTCGAATGGTCGGGAGAATACGATAGCGAAAAGCGAGCCGAAGCAAGGCTGCTCCTCATCGTGCCCTTGACGGTCTTTTTGATTTTCATCATTCTCTACACCATGTTTCGTTCCTTCAAATGGGCGCTGCTGATTCTGCTCAACGTGGCCATGGCTCGCGTTGGCGGCTTGCTGGCGCTGCTTGTAACTGGCACGTTCTTCAGTGTGTCATCGGGAGTGGGATTCCTGGCGCTCTTTGGAGTTTCGGTTCAAACCGGCGTCATCATGCTTGAGTATATCAATCAGCTTCGAGCCCGAGGCTACACTCCGGAAGGAGCTGCGATCGAGGGCGCTGTCCTGCGGCTTCGCCCCATCATGATGACCATGCTGGTGGCCACCCTGGGACTGCTTCCCGCCGCGATGTCGCACGCTATCGGCTCCGACTCGCAGCGTCCGTTTGCCATCGTGATTGTGGGAGGATTGATGTCCGACCTCCTGTTGAGTATCTTCCTTCTGCCTACGCTCTATGTCTGGATCGCAAGAGAGGGTGACAAGCTCCCGAAACCGGAGGTGTCCCTTGAAGTCTAAGCTGGTATGTGTTTCTATGCGAGTCATCGGCATTTGTATCTTGGCCATTGCTCTGGAGCCGAGTTGTGCGAGCGCACAGCAGGCGCTTACGTGGGATCAGGTAAAGGCAAAGTTTGAAGCGGTGAACCCGGTACTGAAAGCGGATGCTGCCAACGTTGAGGAGATGAAGGCCGAGGAGATCACAGCCTTTCTCCGCCCCAATCCTCAATTCACATTATCGGCGGATGGCACGCAGATTGCGCCGCACAATGGGGTCTGGACTCCCCTCAAGGGCACAACCGAACAGCCCAACTTCAGTTACCTGCACGAACGCGAACACAAGCGGGAACTGCGCTTGAAAAGCGCCCGGGAAGGCACGCAGATTACGGAATCTCAGCACGTTGATCTGGAACGCAACCTGATATTTGGACTGCGTTCGGCCTTTGTGCAGACTCTCCAGGCCAAGGCGGTCCTGACACTGGCCAAAGCCGATCTCGATTACTACGACAAAATTATCGACATAAGCCGAGCCCGCTTCAATGCCGGCGACCTGGCCAAGATCGATCTGGCCCGCATCGAGCTTCAGCGCGTGCAATACGAGTCTGAAATCGAAACAGCGATCGTCAACTTGCGCACCCAGAAGATCGCCCTCCTTCTGCTGCTCGACGATCGCACGCCGGTCGATCAATTCGATGTGAGCGGACCCTTCGATCTGGGTCCGGAACTCCAGCCTCTTGGCGATTATCACCAGATTGCGCTGGATAACAGGCCGGATCTGCGCGCCGCGATCCAGACGATCGAGCAATCGCAAACCAATCATAAGCTCGCTGTCTCCAATGGTTCGACCGATCCGACCTTCGGCGCGTGGTACACGTATAACGCCTCGACCAATAACCCGAACGGTAACCAGACACTGGGCCTCAGTGTCAGCATCCCACTGCGGATCTTCGACAAGAACCAGGGCGAGAAGAAGCGAACTCTGATCGATATCGACAGGAGCACGCAGGCGGCCGAGGCGGCCAAGGCACAGGTCTTCAGCGACGTGGACGATGCCTTCGAATTGGTGCGCAGCAATATCGCGTTGATTAAGCCGTACAAGGCGCAGTACCTGGATCAATCGGTTTATGTGCGCGACACAGTTACGTTTGCTTATGAGCACGGAGGCGCATCGCTGATGGACTTCCTCAATGCACAGAGCGACTACCGTGTCGTTCAACTCGCCTATCTGCAGTTGATCGGCGCGTACATGACGGCAGCCGGCCAAATGAATCTTGCCGTTGGGAAAGACGCGATTCAATGATCGACATGCCTGCTGCGATGAGCTTCAGGCGCGTCGAATATTCGGATAACGGTTGGGAGAGGTCGAATCCATGAAAAGACATGAAGCTCGAGCTCGCATCGAGGAATCTGGCATTCTTCCTTCCGTGCGAGTCACATCGCGAGACTTGGCGCGATTTGCGGCAGAGACAGTCTATTCGGCAGGAATTCCCGTTGTCGAGATCACCTTGACCACGCCAGGTGCAATCGATGTGATCGACGACTTGGCAAAACGATATCCGGATATGGCGGTTGGTGCGGGTACGGTTCTCGATGAGGAATCGGCGCGGCTATGCGTAGAAGCAGGCGCGAGGTTCTTGACCAGTCCTGGGTTTGTTTCAGAAGTCGCCGCCTATGCAAACAAGGTCAATGTCGTCGTGCTACCGGGAGCTTTGACGCCGACCGAAATAATCGCGGCCTGGAAGGCCGGTGCGGATCTGGTAAAGATCTTTCCAACGGGGCATATAGGGGGTATTCAATATGTGCGTGCGCTCAAGGTGCCGCTACCACAGATACCGCTGATCGCTACGGGCGGAGTAAATCAGTTGACGGCTTTCGACTTTATTCAAGCCGGGGCGTCTGCAATCGGTTTGGGTGGCGAATTGTTGCCCAAAGAGGCCCTGCACTTTCATCAAGCTGATCGCATTCACGAGTTGGCAAACAGATTCCTGAACTTAGTAAGAGATGCACGGGCGTTGCGCGACACTTACTACTAACCTGGCTTCTTTGAAACTTTTATCCTTTTTCGGTGATCCTCTTCATGCGGCCATCATGTTTTCGCTTCGATACTTAAACATGGGAGGATCTAAACTCATGAAACGGAGCCTACTCGCAGTAAGTCTTCTATCACTCGCGCTATCGGGTGTTGGAAACGCACAAGGTACAGCCACTTCCCCAGAATCTGGCGCCACCTACACTAAGGCGCAAGTGAAGCAACTGGCGCTCAATGCACATACGCCAACGCAATTCTCGGCTCTCGCAGGCTACTTCGGTGAACAACGCGACAAGTATCTGCAGAAGGCGGCGAAAGAAAAGAAGGAGTGGCTGGAACTGAGCTGGAACGCAGGGAACACCGCTGCCAAGTATCCGAAGCCTGCGGACTCGGCGCGGAATGCTTACGAGTATTACACGCAAAAGGCCTCCGAGGCCGGTGTCCTCGAGGCTAAGTTCAGTCACATGGCCTCGCCGGACACGTTGGTGAACGCGCAATAATGCCTCGTCAGTCTACAGGGAAGATCTCTAACAAGGTTCGAAGGGCAGTGAATCGGTCCGCAAGACTGGTTTCCTGCCCTTTGACAGTATATTATCTAGATGTATTCTTTATACCCTCTTGATATGGCTCCGGTTACACTCTAGCCAGCTTGGGTGAGCAAGGCACCTATCAGATGATAAAGTCAGCTATCTTGGGATCGGCGCAGACGCGGCAAAGACTCCGGTTTGTTGCTCAATGCGCCGCAGCGACCGTTCTTCTCGCCGTGCTGACTTGCTATGGATTTGTATCCCAATCCAACTTACTCACAATAGCGCTCCTCTATTTGTTGGTAGTGGTGGCTACCGCGTCGCTCTTCGGATTCAAGCAAGCGACTTATACGTCGATTGTGGCCGTACTTTTGCTCGACTATTACTTTGAGCCGCCTCTCTTCAGTTTTGCGGTTGAAAGCCCCTCGATGTTTGTGGCGCTTGTAACGTTTGAGTTGACGGCGCTTGTTATCGGCAGGCTTCAAGGGCGAGAGATGCGGGTTGCGAGGGAGGCTGCCAGCCAGCGCGAGGGAATGGAGCAGTTGTATGAGCTGAGCCGCAGTTCGCTTCTTCTGGATCTGCGCCAGCCGCCGGGACCGCAACTTGCCGTGCTGATTCATAGGATCTTTGCCCTGCGCGCTGTGGCCTTGTTCGATACGAGCCTCGGCCGCCAGGACAGAATGGGAGATTGGAATACCGACGAAGAGAATTTGGCCAAAGACTGTTTCCTGCGCGACGATTCACATGATGACTCGAGCACTCAGACGTGGCAACGCGTTTTGCGGGCTGGACCTGGACCCGTAGGCGCGCTGGTGCTTCGAGGCAAGCTAAGCCCTCTCGTTGTGGATGCGCTCGCATCGCTTGCCGCCATCGCCATTGATCGATACCAGTGGTTTGAGAAGGAAGAGAGGGCAGAGACCGCAAAGAAAAGTGAGCAGTTACGTGGGGCGGTGATGGATGCGCTCGCTCATGAGTTCAAGACCCCGCTTACGGCGGTTCAGACCGCAAGTTCGGGCTTGCTTGAGCTCGGCGGACTAACGGAGCCCCAATGCAATCTGGTAACTCTTATAGACGGAGAAGCAGTTCGACTGAATAAGCTATGCACGCGGCTCCTTAAGGCCGCTAAGCTCGAAGCGCAACAGGTGGGTCTTGATACAGCCGAAGTCAACGTGCTTGAGTTGGTTTCCGCGGTCTTGGCCGGCCATTCAGCGGAGCCGGAAAGGAACAAGGTTGAGGTCGCGGTCGAGGACCCTTCGTTGACCGTCCGCGCAGACCGCGGTTTGCTTGAGATGATTCTGACCCAGTACATCGACAATGCGAAAAAGTATTCGACGGCAGGGACGCCGATTGAGGTTGCGGCACGAGCTAGCCATAGTGAAGTTCTTATCTCCGTGCACAACTTCGGACCGACGATTCGGATCGAAGACAGGGATCGAATCTTTGAGCGTTTCTACCGGTCGCCAGTCTTAAAAGACTCCGTCCCGGGCACCGGCATTGGACTCTCTGTAGTAAGGAAGGCGGCTGAAGCTCATCGAGGGCATGTTTGGGTCATCAGCGACGATCAGAGTGGAACGACATTCTCTCTCTCCCTTCCCATGGACGCAAGGAGGACGCTGTGAATACGGAGCAGGCCAATACAAGCCAGGGCACGATTCTCGTAGTGGACGACGATAGCTCCACACGGAGGGCATTACGCGTGACATTGACTGGCATGGGCTTCACGGTTGTGGAAGCGGCTCGCGGCGAAGAAGCGCTGTCGTTGGCACGAGTGACCTGGTTTGATGCGGTCCTGATGGATGTGGATATGCCGGGAATGGGTGGGGTGGAAGCCTGCCGAAGTATCCGGCGCGCAGTGGCGCGCCTGCCCATCTTGATGCTGACCGTT
>JBEKKL010000049.1:0-55046 GCA_050010735.1 Occallatibacter sp.
CGCGAGCATGTGAATCCGTGGCTCGTGAAGCTGCTGGGCTGGACCGGCTTCTTTACCGACGACAATCCTACCGGCCTGGGCTTTCTCGCAGCGGGCATCATCCTGGCGATTATGATTCTGCCGATCATCTCTTCGCTCACACGCGAGGTGATGACGGCGGTTCCGACCTCACAACGCGAGGCTGTGCTGGCCCTGGGAGCGACGCGCTGGGAGATGATTCGCATGGGCGTGCTGCGGAATGCGCGCATCGGCATCGTAGGCGCAATTATTCTCGGACTGGGCCGCGCGCTGGGCGAGACCATGGCGGTCACCATGGTCATCGGCAATAGCCTGGACATTCAGCGTTCGCTGCTGTCAAACGGGAATACCATGGCCTCGGCGATCGCCAATCAGTTTGCCGAGGCTTCGGGGGATCTGCATCTCAGCGCTCTGATGGAACTGGGCCTGGCGCTGTTTATCGTCACGATCATCGTGAATGCCTTTGCCCAACTGCTGGTTTGGGCGGTGACGCGGGGAACGCCGTCTTCGGCGCATTAAGGGACAGAGATCAGGGAACGGCGTCACGCGCGGGAGAAGAGAAACTGAGTACCGAACACAAACTGAAGGCAAGGCTGAGAACGGTCACGGACGGCGCGGCTACTTTCGTAGCGGTGTTATCGACCATCCTGGTGGTTACGCCGCTGGTTGCCGTCTTTGTTTACCTTGTCTACCGTGGCGCGAGTTCGCTGAGCTGGGACTTCTTTACCCAGGTTCCCAAGCCTGTCGGGGTGGAAGGCGGCGGCATGGCGAACGCGATTGTTGGCTCGGCGATTCTGCTTGGTCTGGGCAGCCTGATTGGCGTTCCGATGGGCGTCGCGGGCGGGATCTTTTTGGCAGAGTTCGGCCGGGGCACCAAGCTGGCCAACGCGATTCGTTTCACCGCCGATGTGCTCAACGGCGTACCGTCGATCGTGATGGGCATCGCCATCTACTCGCTGATCGTAGTGCCGCAAGGGCATTTTTCGGCCTTCTCCGGTGGCGTGGCGCTGGGCGTGATGATGATTCCCACCGTCTGCCGCACCACTGAGGAGATGTTGCTCATGGTGCCGAACGCGGTGCGTGAGGCGGCTCTCGCGCTGGGTGTGCCTAACTGGCGCTCGGTGCTGTCGATTACGGTGAAGACAGCTTCGCCGGGCATCATCACCGGCTGTATGCTGGCCTTTGCCCGTGTCGCCGGAGAAACAGCGCCCTTGATCTTCACGGCCTTTGGCAATGTGGGGCGGAACATCAGGCTCGACGAGCCCATCGCCGCCCTGCCGCTGCAGATTTACGTGTATGCGCTGTCACCTTACGACGAATGGCATCGGCTGGCGTGGGCGGGAGCGCTGGTGTTGATAGTGCTGATCGTGCTCGCGGTTTCGCTGGTGCGCTTTGTGACCAGCCGCGGGGTGATGAAAGGGGCAAGCTAAGTGGGCGTCGGCATCGAGGTAACCAACCTGAACGCGTGGTACGGCACCAACCACACCCTGCAGGACATCAATCTAGATATTCCAGCGAACCATGCGACGGCGCTGATCGGTCCCTCGGGCTGCGGCAAGAGCACCTTTGTGCGCTGCATCAATCGCATGCACGAGACCAATCCCATTGCGCGGGTCACGGGCTCGGTGCTCATCGGCGGACTTGATATTTATGCGGATGCAAAGCCGGTCGAGATTCGCCGCCGCATTGGGATGGTCTTTCAGCGGCCCAATCCCTTTCCCACCATGTCCATCTACGATAATGTGGCCGCGGGCCTCAAGCTCAACGGCTATAGCAACCGCCGCGTGCTTGACGATATCGTCGAGAAGTCACTGAGAAACTCGGCTCTGTGGGATGAGGTGAAGGACGATCTGAAGAAGAAGTCCGGCGCTAGCCTCTCGGGAGGCCAGCAGCAGCGCCTCTGTATCGCGCGCGCGCTGGCGGTGGATCCCGAGGTGCTGCTGATGGACGAGCCGGCCTCGGCGCTCGATCCTGTTTCCACTTCAAAGATCGAAGACCTGATCTTTCAGTTGAAATCGCAGTACACTATTGTGATTGTGACCCACAACATGCAGCAGGCCGCACGTGTCGCCGAGAAGACTGGGTTCTTCCTCAACGGCCGCATGGTCGAGTTCGACTCGACCCACAAGATCTTCACCAACCCCAGCGACAAGCGCACTGAGGATTACATCACAGGCAGGTTCGGATGACGCGCATACGCTTTCAACAAAGCCTGGAAGACCTCAAGGAACAGTTGCTGGTGATGGCGGGTCTGGCCGAGCAGGCCATTCAGCGCGCCATTGAGGCCTATCGCGTGCGCGACCTGTCGATCTGCGATCTGGTCAACCGCAGCGAGATCGCCATCAATCGCCTCGAGCGCGAGATCGATCAGGCAGCCCTCGATCTGCTGGCGATGGAGCAGCCCATGGCCATCGATCTGCGATTTATCTTGAGCGTGATCAAGATCAACGCCGATCTGGAGCGCGTGGGGGACGGGGCCAAGGCAATCAGCGATCGCGTGCGAGCCATCGAGCAGATGGCGCAGGTCGATCTTCCGGTCGATATTCCGCGTATGGCCGCGCTGGCCGCCGAGATGGTGCGCAAAAGTCTGCAATCGTTTATCGAGGCCGATGCCGATCTTGCGCGCACGGTGCTCACGATGGATGATGCTGTCGATACGATGAACCGCGCGGCCTACAAAGCGCTGACCAGGGTGATGGAAGAGCAGGGGCACCTGGCTCCGCAGGCCTTGAACGCGCTGATGATCGCCCGCGCCCTGGAGCGCGTAGCCGACCACGCGACCAATATCGCGGAAGACGTGATCTTCTGGGTGCAGGGCGATGACGTGCGCCATTTCAAAGCGCTGAAGGCTGTTCCAGACCCCCACGTCATGGAGTAGGCCTAGCGACAGGCGGGCTGATCCTGGAACTGGTGACCCTCGATCATGGATGCGTAGCTCTGCGCACAGCTCTGAATCTGGTCTTCAAGAGTGCGATTGCCAAAGCCCTCCGGAGAGACGATCTCGTGCTGGCCCTGGAAGGCGAGATAGAGATCGCTCAGTTTCTGCATGTTGTTGAATTCGGCAGAAAGCAGCGGGAACGCGCTGTGATCGTCTTCGGTGGAGGCGGCGGCGGAGGCGAGGGCGAGATTCTTCTCTGCCAACCGATGGTGTGAATCGATCCAATCCCCGGCCATGGGCACGTTGGTCTCGACCGCGTTGACGATTGCGCTTTGCCATTCCCTGATCACGCTGAGTTCTTCGATGCTCGCCTGTATAAAGGCCCGCGATAACGCGGGCTTTGCCGGCGGCGGGGGCTCTGAATTTGCGGCGTTGAGGGTGAGAATCGTCTGATTGGCTTTGAAGGAAAGTGTGCCCTTGGTTAGCCGCGCCAGCGACTCAATGTCGACGTACGACTTTCCGTCGATCACAAAGAGCTGGGCTTCACCTGACTGGCCAGCAATGACGAGTGTAGAGCCCTTCTTGAGAGTCTGCGCGCGTGCATTTGCCGGCATAGCGGCAAGGATGGCCGCAATTAAGACGACTGTCATTTTCATGGGATACACTCCGCGTGTTCGCTCCTATTCTCCTACTGGGCAAGTTGGCGCGCTGTTCAATCTGGCGCACAGCGAGTGGATGGCGCGATTGCGCAGTCTTGCGGCGGCTGGCTGGAGAGCGGGCGCAATTTAGAGATCGAGGGCTGGCGCCTGGTTGAAGAAGCGCCGACCCCCCGGGTAATTGAAGGCTGGAACAGTATTAAACGTCGTGCAGGTACAACCGGACCATTGTCTGATTTAACAACTGGTGCGCGATCTCGCCAAAGGTGATGGGGCCGGTGATGCTGCCGGTCCTTTTGCCTTCGAGGCCGCCATAGAGATAGTTGAGAATGCAATTGCAGGCAAAGGCCGGCTCGCGGTCGCTATCGACGATCTGCCGCGCGAAGGCTCTGGCATAGTCTGAGACCGGCTTGGCCAGGCGATAGTCGACACCGGGAAAGACCGGCGCATACATCTCGACTGTGTGGGCATCACGATCGACCTTCTGGAAGGAGACGTTGATCGAGGTGCCATTGTAGTCGCCCACCAGAGGGAAATCGGTGCAGACCTCCTTGCTGCTCAGATAGTCGGCGAGGTTGGCAGGCTGGCCGTTGATCAGGCAACCGGTAACATCGAATCCCGGCTTTTCGAAACGGATGACATCTCCGCCGCGGCTTTCAAAGATGTTCACGATGTCCAGGTCGACCAGCTTGTTGTTGGGCAGGGTAACGTGGAGGGCAACACAGCGATCTTCGAAGACCTCTCCTGTTTGGCCATTGAAGACCGCGGGCGACTCCTTGCCGATCAGGTCTACGCGAACACCAGAGACCCAGCCGACGATCGGACGCATTAGAAATCCGTCGAACTCCGGAGCCTGTTCCGCAAAGCTTGTGAGCACCTTTGTCCCAGCCGGCATCACCACAAAAGTGAAGCCATTGGGCGGCGCCTCGCTGTAAAGCTGGGCGAGGTTCCCAGGGCCGTAGTCTGCCGCTACCGCACTCAGTGCGCACTCGGGAACTCTGGTGACGAAGATTCGATCCTCGGAGAGTTGGGCGCCATCGCCGGTCATGAAGTAGCAGATCGTTCCGCCCACCCATTTGCCCCGTGGGAGCTGGCTGAGCGCCGCATGGCTTGCTGCGAGGAACAATGACTCTCCGGCGGCGATCGCCGATTGCACCTCAGGTATGGATTGCAATGTGGCACTAATGGTCGCAGACATGTTTTCCTCACACCTTCATTCGAAGATTCTTGCGATTTCGCCGGTAAAGAGAGACTCGTACTTGGTCAGGAAGCTGTGGCTCTTGTCGATCAGATCTTGCACGTTTGCGGGAGATTGATCACGTTCGTAACTCATTTGATTGCTGTGGATCAGCATGTTGAAGGTTGCTTTGCTGGACTGTACTTGCTTTTTGCCGGTTATCAGTTGAATCCAACCGGGGTGGTTAACAGCCGGAAGCATTCAGTAATCCCCCTTTCGTCTTCAGAGGCCGAAGAGGTCTTATCGGCTGCTCATTGCTGCTCCTTCAATGGGCGAGTACTTAAGTGTGGGGAATGCAGAGGTCTAAGGCCACTTTTTACCGGGCGCCCCTTGTCTCTTTACTGCCCTAGCGCCAACACGCCGAACAGAAGCAGCCATGCGAGGCTCATGGTGTGCCAATACCAGGCAGTCGCGTCGACGGCGATCTGCCGGAACTCGACGCGTTTGAACCAACCCAGCGCGCAGAGGCAGACGGTCAGCGCCACCACGCCGAGCAGGACGTGGGCGGCGTGCATGCCGGTCATGAGATAGAAGAAGTAACTGGCTGGGGTGGAGTGCTCACGGTCGAAAGCAAAGCCTTGGGCCGTCAATTGCCTCCAGGCCATCCACTGTCCGCCGAGGAAGAGCGCGCCGAGAGCGAGCGTCGCTGCCAGCCATGGCAGGGTGCGATAGAGTGCTGGCCGGCCCAGACCGAGCCACTCCTCTAGCGCATCGATCTCGTGGAAGATCCTGCGCCGGGCAAGCTCCATGGTCAGGCCACTCAGCAGCAACACGATGGTGTTCAGGTAGAGAATGTGCGGCAGCGTGACAGGACGCCAGTCGCCCACCTGAAGGTGCGTGCGCGGGTCGAGGTGTGTTCCGGCCTGGCGCGCAAAGAAGATTGCCACTAGAACGGCAAAGAAGAGCATGTCGGCGGCCAAAGCGGAAAAGACAAAGAAGCGAATACGCAGCAGCAGCTCACGCGGGCCACCACGTTCGTTTTTCCAATCGTCGCCTCCGCCGTCGCCTCCTTCACCGTTTCCCCCGGTGGGCCGGCGCACGACGGGCGGAAGACCTCCGATTCCCGGGTCTCTACGTTTTTTCTTCGACGGCCTGTGAGTAAAGGTAGCGGGCATTGGGGGACCCCTGTGAGGTAGAGATTACTCCCACTTTTGATTGGACGCATCCAGAATTTAAACGAAACTCACAATCGAGTAACAGGAAGCTCCGGAACGAATGCCGGGGAGCGGCGGAGGCACCACGGCTTCTATGCGATGGGCTTTATTTCTTTGCGGCGGCGACCGATTCGACGAACAGCCGATGAACCCGGCGGTCGTGGGATAGTTCGGGATGGAAGGTGGCGGCCATGACATTGCCTTGGCGAACCAGGGTTGGGAAGCTTTCGCGCCTGGCCAGGACCTCGACGCCGGGCCCGGTTTCGACGATGCGCGGTGCGCGAATGAAGACCATCTCCAGCGGACCGCCGGGGAGCGCAGTTTGGACGGTGACGATGGCCGAGTCGATCTGGCGGCCATAGGCGTTGCGCTCGACCGTGGCATCAAGGATGCCGAGGGAGCGTTGGGCAGGGTGAAGAACTTTTTGCGCCAGCAAGATAGCTCCCGCGCAGGTGCCGAAGATGGGCTTTTTGCCGCAGAAATCCTGCAAGGCCTCGAAGAAGCGGTGCCTGTCGAGGAAGCGGAGCATGGTGGTGGATTCGCCGCCGGGCAGGACGAGGCCGTCCAAGCCGGCCAGCTGCTCAGGCTTGCGGATCTCGACGGGATCTGCGCCGGCCTCGGTGAGGGCCTGCGCGTGGCTGGCGAAGTTGCCCTGGATGGCTAAAACGCCGATGCGTGGCGTGAAGACCTTGCTCAAGAGGTTTTTCCTATTCTGTAGGTAAACGGATTGAATAAATCGACCTTGAAGACCTTGAAGTCCTTTACGTTGCGCGTAACAACCGTCATGCGGTGAATGCGAGCGGTGGCGGCGACCATGGCATCCGCTGCCAGATCGCCGGATTTTCCGACCATCAGCCTCGACCACTCGCGGAAATGAACTCCATCCATGGGAATGACCGCGAAAGTGTTCATGATCCGTTCAATCCAGCGGTCCAATTGCACGGCCTTGACCGGATTCTGTCGACGCGTAAGCTCGGCTCCATCCTGCAACTCGGCGATAGTCACTGCGGGAATGCGGAGTTCGCTGGCGTGAATTCCTTGTAGCCAGGCGAGGACCGCGCCGTGCGGTTTCTGCCTGCGCAATTCGGAGAGAACATTGGTGTCGAGCAAGAACATTTCGGCCTATCTTCAATCTTCAAAAACGGCTGGGCGCAGGCGGAAGGCCTTGCGAGGAGGAACATAGATGTCGTGTGGACCGTTTGGGTCGAGCAGAATCTCTTTGATGTCTGGCCGGGACTCGGACCGGAGCCGCTTCCACTCGTCGATGGGGACGAGCACAGCGGTTTCGACGCCGCGGCGGGTGAGGATCTGCGGACCCTCTTTGAGGGTGGCGTCGAGGAATTCGCTGAAGCGGGCTTTCGCGTCGTAGACCTGCCAGGCCATGTTGATCTCCTCATATAGTCATAGCACTAGTCATATGACTATGTCCACCATCGCCTTGAGGCAGTGGGAGCTCGGGTGTTGACAGGATAGCCGGAGTGGCAGGTTGGCAAGTTGGCGGAGCGCAGCCGCCGGTCTGGAGAGCCGCAGGAGAGGTGGCTGGGAAAACAAAGGTATTTGATGGCTCTAGTGCATCGTTATCTTCGCCGTCGTTCAACGGACCCTCTTCGTCGGGATCGTAGTCGTCGCAGATATCGCCCATTTTGCAGCCTGCACAATCGCCGGGCTCGCAGATCTTCCTGTTCGGAGCCAACTCCTCGCCGTCGCCGGTGACGGCCATGGAATGCACCGCTTCTTCGTCATCCGGGTGGGGGCGGCGATCGATGTTCTGCGAGGCGATCTGGAGGGCATAGAGCAGCAGGCCGGCGCGGCGGGCGTCGAGGCGGGAGTTGAGCAGGGCGCCGGCGATCTGGGTGAGCGCGATCTGGATGGCGGCTCGATCTTCGAGCAGCGGGATCTGGATGTTGCCCGTCACGGAGCTGCCGGCTTTGGCCGAGACGCGGACGCGGGTGTGAAAGTAGCAAAAGGCGGTGTCGCGGAGAGCCGCGGACTGGCATCGGTGGCCGTTGGTCTTGATGTGACGGCAAAGTAGAAACACGGGAGTACCCCCCACTGGTATTTTGGAGACAAATTACTTGTTTTCTTGCACTTACAGACGGTATGCGTTTCTAAAATATTCCAAACAAATGAGTTAGACGCAAAATATTCCTGAGAAAGGAGTTAGTGGTCAGAGATCAGGGCCAGAGACCAGAGATCAGGGAACTGCGGACGGGCTGGCTGACGAACGGTAGACAAGCTGGACTTGAAGCCTCTCGACTGCTTTTATTGTGCGACTGAGAGAGGTAATTATCTGCAAGGCGGGTTTGGCGGAGTTACCTCAGCACCCTGCGCAGCTACGTCGAGGCGATGGGCGTGACGCTGGAGATTCGCGCCGTCTTTCCGGAAGGGGATGTGAAGATTGATCTGCTGAACAAGCTGTCGGCGTGAGCCACGACCTACGGTGGGACGGGCGGCCTTCGGCTTAGGATATTGGGAGTCGTGGTTTCCCACCCATCGCTAGGAAAAAGCGATACATGGGGCACCCAGCGTGATCTCCAAATCTCGAATGGATTTGTAGCCCTTAATCGTTATTTTCTTAATAGTCTCGCCCATTGGTTCATGATCTCATGTTGCTGGGAAAACAGAGTACCATCCTTGCGCTTTTTTCTGGCGCAAGGATGGGAAGCGATAAAACTCATGCGAGCGGACAGCGAGCGTCTAACCCCACGGCAGGTGCCGCAGGTGCCTACCAGCCCCTTGTCTGTAACAGTTGGGACTCATCGAGGCTGGCGGCGGCCAGGCCCTTCATCGTGCCGGTGACTTGTTCGGAGACTTCGGCTAGGAGCTTCGGGTCGTTGAAGTGAGTCGTCGCCATTACGATGGCCTTGGCGCGGGAGACGGCCTCTTCGCGTTCCTTGGGGTCGTTTTCTACGTCTAGCGGCGTGGCGCGCTCCTTCATGAAGATTCCTGAGCCGACGAAGATGGCCTCGGCGCCCAACTGCATCATGAGGGACGCATCGGCAGGTGTCGCTATGCCGCCAGCGGAGAAGTTGGGCACGGGCAGCTTGCCGGTCTGCGCGACCATGCGAATGAGCTCGTAGGGAGCCTGGTGGTCCTTGGCGGCGGCGTAGAGCTCCTGTTCGCTGAGAACAGTGAGGGCGCGCATCTCGCGAGTGATCTGGCGCATGTGCTGCACGGCGTGGACGACGTCGCCGGTGCCGGCTTCGCCCTTGGTGCGGATCATGGCCGCACCCTCGGCGATGCGCCGAAGAGCCTCGCCCAGATTGCGCGCGCCGCAGACAAAAGGCGTGGTGAAGGCGTGCTTGTCGATGTGATGGGCCTCGTCGGCGGGGGTGAGGACCTCGCTCTCGTCGATGAAGTCGACGCCCAGCTCCTGCAAGATTTGCGCCTCGGCGAAGTGGCCGATGCGGGCTTTGGCCATTACGGGAATCGAAACCGCCTGGATAATCTGCTTGATCAGCGCGGGCTTGGCCATACGGGCCACTCCACCCTCGGCGCGGATCATCGCCGGCACGCGCTCGAGAGCCATGACCGAGGTGGCGCCGGCTTCTTCGGCGATGCGCGCCTGTTCGACGTTCATCACGTCCATGATGACGCCGCCCTTGAGCATCTCGGCCAGACCGATCTTCAGACGCAGGCTGGTGGCGGTAATGCGGTTCTCCTCATTCGACTCCGGCATGAACTTCGACCTCTTTTGGCTGCGGATTGCGGGCCTGGCTGCGGCGTAGAAGTCGCAGGTTGAGCCTCTTTCAGTGTAGCAGCGATGGGATTGAAGGATTTCATGAGCGCGTAGTTGAGGAGGGACGCGCGGCTTCGTTCTTAATCTTTCCCAATCCCTCCGTCGCGTTTCTGGTCATCTTTCTGCTTTGAATCCCGAGTAAATGGCCACCGCACAAGCAATGCCGACGCAGGGCGTTACCGCGCCGCCCGCGCCCGTTTCGGCGGCAGGGGTGGAGGCGAAGGCGGAGCAGGCGCTGGCGGTGTCGCCGCATCCGGTTGAGGAGGAGAAGGGGATTGCACTGACCGGGCCGGTGGCGCGACTGCCGGTGGAACTCGACGTTGCCGTGCCGGTGCGAGAGTTTCGCGTGCGCGATCTGCTGGCGCTTGAGGCGGGGCAGGTGATCGAGACCGAGTGGGGGCACGGTGAGGATATGCCGCTTGCCTCGGGTGAGGTGCAGCTGGCGTGGAGCGAGTTTGAGGTGGTCGATTCGCAGTTGGCGGTTCGCGTGACGCGAATGGTGTAAAGCGCGGGGACTGAGGGACCGAGGGATCAGGGACTAGGTGCTGGGAGAGGCGAATCAATGAAGGTGAGCGGGAAAGATGCGTCAGTGGGCGGATGGGCCGGATGGCTGCTTGCGCGGCTGCGCTCCGGGGGCCGACGGCGGCCGCGGCTCGAGCTGGTGGAACGGATCGCGCTGGCTCCGCGCCAGTCGCTGTCGCTGGTTGAGGCCGAAGGGAGGCGCTTTCTGGTGGTGACCTCGCCGGAAGGCTCGCCGGCATTTTATGCGCTCGATGAGAGGCCGATGCGTACGCGGAACAACAACGTGGTTCGGATCGATGGCCCGGCGCGTCAGACGGCGAAACTCGCGGCGAGGGTTTCATGGTAGCTGCTCTGCCGATGGCTGCGCCCGCGGCCGTGCCGTTGCTGCCCGATCTCAATGCGCGGCTTCATCCATCGGATGCGACTCCGTGGACGATTTTGCTTGTTCTAACGCTAATCACTCTTTTGCCGGCGATCCTGATGGCGATGACGCCGCTGGTGCGCCTCCTGGTGGTCTTTCACTTTCTGCGCCAGGCGCTTGGAACGCAGACCGCTCCTTCGAATCCGACGCTGCTTGGGCTAGGGCTGATGATGACCTGGTTTCTGATGACGCCGGTGTTGAATCAGGTGGACCAGCAGGCTGTGGAGCCCTACCGGATGGGGCAGATCACGGGCATGGAGGCGATCGACCGTGGAGCGCAGCCGCTGAAGCGGTTTCTGCTGCGTTACGCGCGGGAGAAGGACCTGGCGCTGTTTACCGCAGCGGGTCAGGTTGCGCGGCCAGACAGACCCGAAGACCTGCCGATGCGGGTGGTCGTGCCGGCTTACATTCTCTCGGAGCTGAAGGCGGGCTTTGCGATCGGCGCAGTGCTGTTTTTGCCCTTTCTGCTGATCGACATGGTGACGGCGGCGATCACGACCTCGATCGGCATGTTCCAACTGCCGCCGGTGGTGGTCTCGACGCCGCTCAAGATTTTGCTGTTTGTGATGGTGGATGGCTGGAATCTGCTGGCCGGTTCGCTGTTGAAGAGCTTTTGACGCGGGCTGCGGGATGGTGCGGATGCGAGTGATTTGCGGGGGAAGCCTGCGAAGGGAGCAGTGCAGATGACGCCGGATCTGGTTGCGGAGCTATTGCGCCAGTTGATGAAGGAGGCCCTGATTCTCTCGGCGCCGCTGCTGATCGCTACGGCTCTGCTGAGCTTTCTGCTGAGTCTGCTGCAGACGCTGACGAGTTTGCAGGAGCAGTCGTTGACATCGGTGCCGCGACTGGGGGCGGTGGCCCTGATTCTGCTGGTTGCGATGCCCTGGTTCCTGATGCGGATGGCGGCCTATACGCGGTTGTTGCTGGAGGATTTTCACCGGTTTCTGGGGTGAGAAAAACAGCTGACAGCTAACAGCTAAGAGCTGAAAGGAAACGATGCCCGACTGGACGAGCTTTCTTTGCGCCATGACACTGGCCCTGGTGCGGGTGAGCGGCGTCGTGGCTTTCGCTCCCTTTTTCTCTTCTACGGCGTTGCCTCTGCGCGCCAAGGCGGTCTTGGCGGGGGCCATTGCTTATCTGCTGGCTCCGCTGGTGGCTGCGCTGCCCGGTGCGCGGGTCTCATTGAGTTTTTCGGCTTTGCTAGGAGAACTGGCCGTGGGGCTGGTTTATGGGCTCACCCTCACGCTGCTCAACGAGATGATGCTCTTTGCCGGGCAGATTCTGGGCCTGCAATTCAGCTTTTCGATGGTCAATCTGCTCGATCCTACCTCGTCGATTCAGACGCCTCTGCTCGGCGACCTCTTTCAGTTGATGGGCACGCTGGTGGTGATTACCTCCGGCCTCGACCGGATTCTGCTGGCCTCGATGGTGCGAAGCTTTCGTGTGGCGCCTCTGGGCTCGTTTGCTCTCGCGCCCGCTTCGGCATTGGAGATCGTGCGAGCGGCGAGCGGGATCTTTCTGGCGGCGCTTGAGCTGGCCGCTCCGGTGCTGGCCGCGACGCTGTTGGTCGAGGTGACCGTGTCGCTGTTGGGCAAGCTGAGCCCGCAGTTGCCAGTGATGAGCCTGACCGTGCCGGTGAAGACCCTGACCGCCTTTGCTCTGCTTACTGGATCGCTGGCTCTTTGGCCGCGCTTCATTGAGGCCCGTTTCAGCGGCCTCCTGGACCTGGCCGAACGGCTGATCGCGCTGCCCGCGTCGAGAGGATAGCCGATGGCAGGAGAGCGCACAGAAGAGGCAACCCAGCACCGGCGTGAGAAGGCGCGCAGGGAAGGCGACATTCTGCACAGCCGCGAACTCTCGGCTGCGGCGGGAACGCTGGCCGGGGTGATGGTATTGGGGGCGATGGGCAGCCATCTGCTGGTTCTTTGGCGGAGCAGCTTCGCCGCCTTTCTCGATCTGGGGCAGGCAGCGCGCTGGGAGCCCGCCGAGCTCGAGCCTACTCTCCTCGCCGTGCGCCGCCTGACCTTCGCGATTCTCGGGCCTCCGGTTCTGGTGATGGCCTCGGTGGCTGCGGCGGCTCTCGGTGTGGGGCTGTTGCAGACGGGCGGAGTGAACTTCCATGCGGGCGCAATCGGCTTCAAGCTGGATCGCGTCAATCCCGTTACGAATATCAAGAACCTCTTCTCGCTACGCGCCGCCGCGCGGCTGGCCAAATCGCTGATCCCCGCTGCCCTGCTGGCGGTCTTTGCCGTGCCGAGAATCGGACGGCAGCTGACTCTGCCGCCCTTCTCTATGGCGCGGCTGGAGATGCTGGGCTCGGATGTTTATGGGCTACTGCTGGCCGCTTCGTGGCTGCTCTTCGGCTGGTCGGTGATCGACTACCTGGTGGAGTGGCAGAGCCGTGAGTCGCGGTTGAAGATGAGCCGCGAGGATCTGCGCGATGAGTTCAAGGAGACCGAGGGCAATCCGCAGATTCGCGGGCGCATCAAGAACCTGCAGCGCCAGGCCCGCCGCCGCAAGGTCAAGGACGACATTGCCAAAGCTGCCGTCGTGCTGACCAATCCAACGCACTATGCCGTGGCTTTGAGCTTCGACTTTGTGACGATGGAGGCGCCGCGGCTTCTGGCCAAGGGGCGCAATCTGCTGGCCGAGGAGATCAAGGCCGAGGCACGCTGGGCGGGCGTGCCGATCGTCGAGAATCCGCCGCTGGCCCGTTCGCTTTACCGCTCGGTCGAGGTCGGCCGGCCGATCCCCGCCGATCTCTATGCCGCCGTCGCGGCGATTCTTGCCTATCTCTATCGCCAGCGTGTCGAGGCTGAACTGCGCGAGCGCCGCGCGCGCGAGGCCGCGGCCCAGTCAAGTTCTGGCCGGCCACCTTTTACGAGAGGTTCTCAATGAGCACAACCGCCTTAGCCGCCAACTCAATGCCTGCGGGTTCGATCTTGCAGCGGCTGCGTGAGTATGCGCTGCCGCTGGCTGCCATCAGTGTCATCTTCGTCATGCTGGTGCCACTGCCAGCCTTCGGACTCGACTTTCTGCTCTCGATGTCGATGGCCGCATCGATCGTCGTCTTCCTCTCCTCGGTGCAGATTCGGCGGGCCGTGGAGTTGAGCGTCTTTCCGACTCTGTTGCTGTTGCTGACACTCTTCCGGCTGGCGCTGAATATCGCTTCCAGCCGCCGCATTCTGCTGCACGGCTCCGAGGGAACGGCGGCGGCGGGCAAGGTGATCGAGGCCTTCGGGCAGTTCGTCGTGGGCGGGAATTACGTCGTCGGTTTTGTGCTCTTTCTGGCCCTGATCGCGATTCAGTTCTTAGTGGTCTCGCATGGTGCGGTGCGCACCGCCGAGGTGACGGCGCGTTTCACACTCGATGCTCTGCCGGGCAAGCAGATGGCCATCGATGCGGATATGAATGCCGGGCTGATCGACGAGGCCGAGGCGCGGAGGCGCCGCCAGGCGATCGCCCGCGAGGCCGAGTTCTATGGCGCAATGGACGGCGCGGCCCGCTTCAACCAGCGTGATTCGCTGGCCACGATTCTGATCACCGGCATCAACATCATTGCCGGGCTGCTGATTGGAACTCTCCAACAGGGGATCGAACTGGGTGAGGCCGCGCGGACTTATACCGTTCTAACGGTGGGCGATGGGCTGGTGACGCTGATTCCTTCGCTGCTGGTCTCGGTCGCCGGGGGCATTACCCTGACGCGCGCCAACTCGGCGGGGTTGCTGGGAGGCGAGATTCGCCAGCAACTGCTGGCCAAGCCGGTGACGCTCTATCTGGCGGCGCTGGTCTCTGGGGCGATGTGCCTGATTCCGGGACTGCCCAAGATCCCCTTTTTGATCGTTGCCGTGGGTCTATTTCTGGCTGGGCGGCGGGTGGCGGCCTCTCCAGCTCCGGCTCCGCCGGCCGAAGTTGCGGCGAGCGAGAAGAAGAAGGCCGGAGAGGCGGTCAGCTCCGATCTGGCGCAACTGCTGCGTCTGGAGGAGCTGACTCTCGAGATCGGCTTTCAACTGATTCCGCTGGTCGACGAGAAGCAGGGTGGGCAACTGCTGAGCCGGGTTCGCTCGCTGCGCCGCCATCTCTCGGCGGAGATGGGCTTTCTGGTGCCCCCGGTACACATCTCAGACAATCTGCGCCTGAAGCCGCGCGAATATCTCTTCAGCCTGCGCGGGATGGAGATCGGCCGCTGGCAGACCGAGGGTGGGCAACTGCTGGCCGTCTCGGGCGATCCGAGCCGGCGTCCGCTGGCAGGCAGGGAGACGCGCGAGCCGGCCTTTGGCGTGCCGGCGATCTGGATCGCTCCCAACCTGGAGGATCAGGCCAACGCGGCGGGATATTCGGTGGTCGACGCGGTCACGGTGATCACGACGCATCTTGGAGAACTGATTCGCCGCCACGCGCATGAGCTGCTGGGCCGGGCCGAGACCAAGCGGCTGGTGGATGTGCTGAATGAGAGCCATCCGAAACTGATGGAAGAGCTGGTGCCCAAGCTGCTTACGCTGGGCGAGGTCGGCCGGGTCCTCGAACAGTTGCTGCGCGAGAGGGTCTCGATCCGCGACCTGGGAACGATTCTCGAAGCGCTTCTGGAGGCCGCGCAGGTGAACAAAGGCCTTGTCAATCTGGTCGAGGCCGCGCGCCAGGCGCTGGGCAGAAGGCTGATCCAGCCGCTGCTCGATCCCGAGGGTCAGTTGCCGGTTCTGCTGCTCGAAGCAGGGTTGGAGGAGGAGATTCTGGCGACACTTTCGCCGGAGAGTGCCCAGCGGATGCTCTCCTCGGGGAGCGCTTCGGGAACCCCGGTCCTGCGCCGTCTCACCGATTCTTTGAGGCGGCTTATTCCTGCCGCATCCGCTGCGGCCCTCCCCGTGCTCCTAGCGCCTAGTCCTGCCCGCTATCACATCAAGCGCTGGCTGGAGCCGGTCTTGCCCCGGCTGGCAGTAGTCGCCGCCGCCGAGATCCCTCCGGAGATTCGCCTGCGCCCGGTGGGAACGGTGCGGTGAACCGAGGGACTAGGGAATAGCGAACAGTTGGAGTTTGGTTGAAGGGGATGGCCATGGGAATGGAAGCGGCGAATGCAACGGAGAGCCAGCGGGCGGCGCGGCGCGGCGTTCAGGGGAACGGCTATCCGCCCGGCGGGGCGCAGCTTCCGGTGCTGACGGCCGAGCAGGAGCGGGTACTGCTCGAACATCTGCCGATCGTGCGCTTTCTGGCCCGTCGAATTCATGAGCGGCTACCGCAGCACGTGGAGATCGAGGACCTGGTCTCGGCGGGAGTCGTGGGGCTGATGGATGCCTTCTCAAAGTTCGATCCTGCCAAGAAGGTGCAGTTTCGCAGCTACGCGCAGTTCCGCATCCGGGGGGCGATCCTGGACAGCTTGCGAACCCTCGACTGGAGTCCGCGCGAGCTGCGCCGGAAGGGGCGCGCGGTCGAGGAGGCGATCCGGGTGCTGACGGTCAAGTTAGGCCATGCGCCGAATGAGGCCGAGGTTGCCGGAGAGCTGGCGCTGGACCTTGAAGAGTACCAGCTGTTGCTCGGAGATTTGAAGGGCCTCGAAATCGGCACGCTGCACATGGAGCGAAACGAAGACTCCGGTGAGGAGGAGCTGGCTTATGTACCGGGACGTCCGGAGGAGGATCTGCAATTGACCGCCGAAGGAGCCAACCGTTATCTGGCGCCGGAGGGCGTCAAGCCGTTGACGGCAACCAATGCGGCGATCCATCAAGGCGCGATCGAGGGCGCAAATCAGGATGTGATCAAGGGAACGATGAATCTCATTTTGGTGCAGCGCGAGGCGGAGATGATGCAGAGGGCGCTGACAGTCTTCCACACCGAGTTCAACAAGATTGCAACGGAAGACTTGCCGAGGGTGTGAAGGGAACAGGGACTGAGGGACTAGGGACCAAGGGAATAGGGAACAGGGAATAGGGAACAGGGAATAGGGAACAGGGAACAGGGAACAGGGGATAGGGAACAGGGAACACCAGGCAGGAATCTGCTGCTGGTGGAGAGCGAGTTTGAGGTGACTGTCAGGGGCCGGGTTTTTCTATTCCCTATTCCCTGTTCCCTATTCCCTCAAGGAGAGAAGGATGATTCGAGCCTTGTACACAGCCGCCATCCGCAGCAGTCTTGAAGGGTTGAAGTCGCTTCTGGGGACACCGGCAACGGCTCCGGCCGTCTCGCAGCCGGCGAAGAGCTCGGGCGCCGCAGGCGGCGCTGGCTTGGGCAGCGATATGGCAACGTTTAGCAGTGCGGCGAGCGAGGTTGCGCAGACGGCCGGGGATTCGAGTGTCCGTATGGATAAGGTTGCCGGGATTCAGGCAGCGCTTGCGGCGGGAAGCTACAATGTCTCGGCGGGTGCGGTTGCCTCGAAGGTTGTGGATTCGATGCTGGCCGGCCAGCAGTAGTCAAGGAAGGGAGCGATCGCGTTGCAGGAGTCTCAAGAGGGCCGAGCGCGTCCGAAGCTTAGAGAGATCGTCGTCAAGGCTGCGCAGGCGCTGGAGCGGCTGGATGCCTGCCGTCTGGAGGAACTGGCGCTCTGTTGTCAGGTATTGACCCGGGAGTTGCCGATGACGGACGCGAAGACGCGAGCTGCGCTGGCTTGCGAATCCAAAGAGGCCGTGGGCGATATGGCGGTCTTTGCTCGCGTGCTGGAGGCGACGCGCGCCAATCTGCATGTGATGAACCGGCTGCGGGAGTTGCGCGAGGGGCGCCTGGAATACGGTAGGCCGCAGGGGCAGCCATGGCGGCGAACGGAGAGCAGGCATGGGGACAATTAACGCCGCGCTCGGCATGATGTCGGGGGCTCTCGATGCCGATCAGCAGGCCCTGAACGTGGTGGCCAACAACGTGGCCAATGCCAACACTCCCGGTTACACGGTCGAGAATTCCGACTGGCAGGAGAATCAGCCGCTGGAGATTGGAGGCATCCAGTACGGCCAGGGCGTGACGGAGACCGGTGCAACCTCCCAGCGGGATCGAGTGCTCGAATCGCGGTTGGACCAGCAGCAGCAGCTGGCCTCGGCCTCGGGCTCGCGGCTGACGGCGCTCAATACGCTTCAGGCCCTGTTTGCGCCCGACTCGGGCTCCTCCAGTTCGACGGCGGGAGACATTGGCAGCGATCTTACGAAGTTCTTCGATTCCTTCTCCTCGCTCGAGGCCAACCCAACCGACAACGCGCTTCGCCAAAACGTGCTTTCGACGGCTGGAATGCTGGCCGGGGACATCTCGAAAGCTGCGGCCAGCCTGAACTCGCAACGAGCGGCTCTGGATGAAGAGACGGCCGGGGTGACGAGCCAGGTGAATGCACTGACCGGTGACATCGCCCAACTCAACCAGCAGATTACGACCGACTCGCCGAATGGCGATGCGGGAACGTTAGAAGACCAGCGGCAGCAGGACTTGAGCCAGCTCTCGCAGCTGATCGGGATCAACCAGATCACGACCGAGAACAATGGTCTTGCCATCACCACGACCTCGGGGCAACTGCTGCTCTCGGAGGGAACCAGCTACCAGTTGACGACCGGAATGGTGAACGGGGTCACGGACTTTTTTCTGGGCGGCACGGATATTACCGCGCAACTAGCAACGGGAGGCGGATCGCTGGGCGGCGATCTGACGGCGCGGGACGGCGATATTCCCGGTGCGCTCAACTCGCTCGATCAGCTGGCGTACAGCGTTTCGACAGAGGTCAATATTCAGAATAACGCAGGGACGACGCTGGATGGGACGTCCGGCTCAGCGGCGAATCCTCTCTACATCTTCAGCCAACCGACAGTGGTTCAAGGCAGCGCGGCGACGATGAGCGTGGTGATGACCGATCCCAATCAGGTGGCCGCAGCCGGCGCGGGAGAAGGGACGGGGGACAATTCGAATGCTGTTGCAATCGCCGCGATGGCGCAGCAGGGAATTGTGAACGGCCAGACGCCCACCAACTACTACTCGGACTTTGTCGCCAGACTGGGCTCGACCGTCTCGACCGTGCAGACGGAGAATACCGCCCAGAATGCATCGGTGACGCAGTTGCAGACGCAGAATGACGCGCTCTCTGGCGTCAATCTGAACGACGAGGCCTCGGCGATGACCACCCTGGAGCGCAGCTATCAGGCGGCCTCGCAGGTTTTTGCAATGCTCAATACAGTGATGGCCTCTGTGTTGAATCTCGGGGATCAAACGGCTGTTTCTTGAGGGCGGCGGTTGTGCTGCAACGGGGAGCGCAAGACGAAGAGTTGGCCGGGCGAACGGAGGAATGCAATGCGCGTGGATCCCTTTTACATCACGAACCTGGTGGGATCGCTCGACCAGGCGCAAGCGAATGAGCAGCAGTTGTCCTCAGAGCTCTCGGGAGGCGTGAGCATCACATCGCTGAGTCAGAATCCTGTGGGCGCGGGACAGAATGTGCTGCTGCTCAACCAGATTCAGCAGGACGATTCGTTCACGCAAAGCTCCAATCTAGTGAGCGGCCAGTTGCAGGTGGCCGACTCGGCCCTGGGAAGCGTGGTGACCAATCTGACTCAAGCGATCTCGCTGGCAACGAGAGCCAACAATGGGACGCTCGACGGGAGCGACGTGAAGTCGATCGCGAATCAGATTGCGGGGATTTTGAATGAGGTCCAGTCGTTGGCCAATACGAGTTATCAGGGACAATACATCTTTGCGGGCGGCCAGACCTCGACGTCTCCCTTCGCTACGTCGACGGCCAGCTCTCCGAGCGTGACTACATACAATGGCGACCAGGACGTGAATTATCTCGAGTCGCCGAACGGACAGAAGATCCAGCTGAATGTGCCAGGCGATCAGATCTTCATGGGGACGGGCGCAAACAGCGTCTTTGGCGCGCTGAACAGCCTGGTGGCCGACTATGCGAGCGGAGAAGTCGACACCGGCCAGGCTGTGAAGGATACGACGGCGCTGGGAACGGCGCTGGGTTATGTCTCGCAACAGCGTGTCATCCTCGACAACTCGATGACACAGATAACGGCCGCCTCAGAAGCCGTGACCAACGTGCAGACGCAACTGACCTCGGCGCAGACCGACCTGATGCAGGCCGATATCCCGACAGTCTCAACCCAGCTTTCGCTGAATGAGACACAGCAGACGGCGCTCGAGGATGTCATTGCTCAACTGAACTCAACCTCGAACAGCCTCTTTAGCAAGCTGCCCGCGTGACCGCCTGCGGTGCGGCCAAATGCTCGCTATTCGCTCGCGCCACAGAGACATCTATACTTGAGCTAATGAGACCTGCCATCTTTGCTCCGATTCGTTTTCTTTGGAACGCTACGCGCGGCCACAGGCTGATGCCGTGGCGCAGCGAGTTCTTTCGCTGGCGCATCGAGACCTACTCGGGCAAGAAGGCTGAGAGCTTGACGGCGCGAGATGTCTTCGGTTTTGTCTGGACCTCCAGGTGGGAGCTTTTGAGCTTTCTCGCCTGGACCGGCCGGCTGGATCGCGAAGTACATAAGCGGTCGTAAAGGCAGCTGACAGCCTGTATCTGTACACTGTCCAATGTATGAGATTGGGCTCATCCTTTTTATCCATCGTTGCGATTCTGGCTCTGTTCGAGGCTGCGGCTTCCTGCGGCGGGCAGCAGTTGCCTCCAATTGAGCCTCCACAGCAGATGCCGAGCGCTCACACGGATGTTCCGCAGGCAACAACCACATTGCATGTGAGAGCGAATGAGGTGCTGGTGCCCACACTGGTTGAGAAGCCGGGGGGCGGCGTTGTCTATGGACTCAAGGCCGATGATTTTGTGCTCGAAGACAACGGCGTGCCGCAGAAGATTCGCGTGCAGGAGGAGATGGACACGGCGCCAGTGGCGCTGGTGGTCGCTGTTGAGCTGGGCGGCGTGAGCGTTCTCGAATTTGACAAGCTGGCGAAGCTGGGACCGTTGCTGGAGTTGTTTCTCTCGGATGGTAAAGGTCAGGCGGCGCTGGTTGGCTTCGATTCGAAGCCGCACCTGATTCACGACTTCACGCATACGAGCGAGGAGATCAACGAAAACCTGAAGCAACTTGAGCCAGGCGACGGTGGCGACGCGATTCTCGATTCGGTGAGCTATGCGGTCGACCTGCTGCAGACCCAGCCGAAGGAGTATCGGCGAGTGCTGCTGCTGATCTCTGAGAAGCGCGACCACGGCAGCAAGCACGCCAAGCCGGCGCAGGTGATTCGCAAGATTGGCCAGTCGGATGTGCTGGTGCTGAGCGTTTCATTTTCTCCGACGAAGGCTGAACTGCTGCACGACCTTAAGGACAATGGCGACGACCGCTACCTGCATGGAGAGAGCCTCATCTCCGATGTTGCACTGCTCGTCCAGGCCTTCAAGAAGAATGTGACGAAGGAGGTGGCGCACATGAGCGGCGGCGAGTACAACGTGTTCACTGCCGAGAAGGGCTTCGAGAAGCGCGTTGTGGAATCGGCGCAGCATGCGCGCAACCGGTACTTGATCACCTTCAGCCCTACGGATGCGACGCCGGGGCTGCATGCGATTCGCGTGCGGCTGGCTCAGGACTACGGGGCGCACATCGTGGCGCGGGCGAATTATTGGAAGGAAGCGGAACAGTGAACAGTGGTCAGTGATCAGTGGCCAGTGATCAGTTGTCAGATTTTCCTTGCTACTGCGAGGGGGTACCCCCACCCATATTTTGGACGCAAATTCCTTGTTTTATTTAACTTACAGGAATGGTTGCGCCTTAAAATCGTCAAAACAAAGGAGTTCCCTGCAAAATATTCCAGGATAAGGAGTTACGCGAAGTTTCGGCCTTTGCTGGCCGCTTTTGGCTGAAAAGCGGCGCGAAGAGAAGGTTCCGGGACGATGATTTGATGGAAGATTTCTAAGATCATTGTGCGACAGAAGGTTCCGGGACGATGATTTGATGGAAGATTTCTAAGATCATTGTGCGACGAAGTGGGGAAATAATCTGCAAGCACCTTGCGGTGCGGCAGAAGCTCGCTTTTCGCTCGCATGAGGTTCATGCTATCCCACCCATTCGCCGAGTGCGCGAATGGATGGGGCAGCCGGCCACATGGCATGGGAAAGAGTTCGTTCCGTCCCTACGGGACTGAGTGTTCATTAGGGGATGCTGACCCAGGACTGCGCTTCGCTTGTCCTGGGCTATTCTCCCTGCTCCCTACGGGAGCACGAGGCTCTGAGTCCGGATTTCAGCGCCTCAGATGGAGACGCCAGAGAACCCTGTTGATGCGATTGCCAAGGAGTGGCTAGCGGTTGCGTGGCGCGGACCCGCGCGTTCATGGTAATCTCACAATAGACACTTGAGAGTGGACTGAGAAGACAAAGAGGAGTAACACACGCCGTGCTGGCGACCGCAAAGAAAACATCCCTGATTGAAAGCTTCCGCACCCACGATACGGATACCGGTTCGCCGGAGGTCCAGATCGCGATTTTGAGTGCGCGCATCGCTGAACTGACCGAGCACTTCAAGACGCACAAGAAGGATCACGCTTCCCGGCGCGGCCTCTTGCAACTGGTCAGCAAGCGGCGCCGCCTTCTGGATTACCTGAAGACGCATGATACCGATCGCTACCGCGACGTGATTGCCAAGCTCGGTATCCGCAAGTAGCCAGAAAGCAAACATTGACCCGGAAGCGCCCAGACCGAAGATTGGTCAAGGCCCCCGTTCTATGCAGGAGCTGGGGTCAAGGTGTACTTGGCGAAGACGACCCGCGGCCAGGGACGGCGCGGAGCTATGTGCTCGGCGCGTTCAACTCGCGGAATCTGAACCGCGGACCGGTTGGCAGAGGGGGAGAATCCGCTCCTCCGCGCAACTCCCACTCTTTTGAGCGCGCTCTGCCTGGACAGAGTCCTGAAGAAAGGGGAATGCTGGGCCAATCTACGGCAGCGCATTTCTCAGGGGCTAAAGCCCAAGTTGATTTCGAAACTCGAGCGGCACGACTGAAGTCGTGCCCTGACGCGAATCAACCCTCTTCAAGAGCATGTGAGATCTCGTACCTTACCGGCATCGCCGCAACCTCCCCATCCCAAGTTTCCCAAACGAACAAAACGAAAAGAGGACTGTATGTCTAAGCATGAAGTAGCCGTCGAGCTTGCCGGTGGCAAGCGGCTGGTCTTTGAGACCGGGCGCATGGCCAAGCAAGCCTCTGGCGCCGCACTGGTGACCACGGGCGAGACCGTCGTTCTAGCCACTGCCGTAGCCTCTCCCGAAGGCCGGGAAGGCATCGATTTTTTCCCCCTCACGGTGGATTACCGCGAGTATACGTATGCGGGAGGCCGCATTCCCGGCGGCTTCATCAAGCGCGAGGGCCGTCCGAGCGAGAAAGAGATTCTGACTTCCCGGCAGATCGACCGCCCTCTGCGTCCGCTCTTCCCGGATGGTTTCAGGAATGAGACGCAGCTGATCGCGTTGGTCTTCTCTGCCGACAAAGAAAACGATCCCGATGTGGTGGGCATCAATGCCGCCGCTTGCGCTGTGGCTCTTTCGGATATTCCCTTTAGCGCAACGGTTGGCGCAGTGCGCGTGGGCCGCGTTGAAGGCGAGTTTGTGATCAATCCGACGTACTCGGAACGCGCAGCGACGACGGTGAACATCATGGTCGTCGGCCACAAAGACGGCATTGTGATGATCGAGTCGGGCGCCAAGGAAGAGTCGGAAGAGACGATCCTGGCGGCCATCGAGTTTGGCCACACGGAGATCAAGAAGATCTGCGCGGCGATCGAGGAACTGGTGGCCAAGGCCGGCAAGACGAAGCGGCCCTTTACCGCGCCGGAGACGGACGAAGCCTACTTTGCGGAGTTGAAGGCGAAGATCGGCGATCGGCTCAAGGATGCTCTCGACACCAAGAAGCACGCGAAGCTGGAGAGCCAGGAACTGGTCGCGAAGATCCAGAGCGAGGCCGCAGCCGAGCTGCCGGCCGACGATCCAAATGCCAAGAAGAAGCTGGCTCACTACTACGAGAAGCTGCGCGAACAGATCTTCCGCGAGCAGGTTACGAAGGACCGCATTCGGCCCGATCGGCGCGCCTTTGACGAGATCAGGAAGATCACGATCGAGACGAGCGTTCTGCCGCGCACGCACGGTTCGGCACTTTTCACAAGAGGCGAGACGCAGGCTCTGGTGACGGCGACGCTGGGCACAGCCGATGAAGGACAGCGGCTGGAAAGCTATGAGGGCGAGAAGAAGAAGCCCTTTATGCTGCACTACAACTTCCCGCCCTTCTGCGTGGGAGAGACGGGCCGCATGGGCGGCACGGGCCGGCGCGAGATCGGCCACGGAGCATTGGCGGAGCGCGCGATCAGCGCGGTGCTGCCGAGCGCAGAAGAGTCGCCTTATGCGATTCGCATCGTCTCGGATATTTTGGAATCGAATGGATCGTCGTCGATGGCGACGGTTTGCGGATCGAGCCTGGCGTTGTTTGACGCGGGCATTGCGCTGAAGGGCGCGGTGGCCGGCGTGGCGATGGGCCTGGTGAAGGAGGGCGACGATTACGCTATCCTGACCGACATTGCCGGGGCCGAGGATCACTACGGCGATATGGACTTCAAGGTGGCCGGCACGCGCAACGGCATCACCGCACTGCAGATGGATATCAAGATCGGCGGACTGACTCGCCAGATCTTGCAGGAAGCGATGGAACAGGCGCGGCGGGGCAGGATCTTCCTGCTCGACAAGATGGATGCGGTGCTCGACGGGCCGCGCACCGAACGCTCGGCGTATGCGCCGCGCATCGAGACGGTGATGATTCCTACCGACAAGATTCGCGATTTGATCGGCAAGGGCGGCGCGACGATCCGCGGCATCATCGAGCAGACCGGGGCGAAGATCGACGTGGACGATACGGGCCGCGTGAACGTAGCTTCTTGCGATGCCGACGGCTTGAAGAAGGCGCTGGAGATGATCGGCAATCTGACGGCCGTGCCGGAGATCGGCAAGGTGTATCTCGGTAAAGTTGTCCGGCTGGCGGAGTTCGGCGCGTTTGTCGAGCTCTTCCCCGGCACCGACGGGTTGCTGCACATCTCTGAGATCGCCGAGCATCGGGTGAAGGAAGTGAAGGACGAGTTGCGCGAGGGCGATCAGGTGATGGTGAAGGTGCTGGCCATCGAAGGCAATCGCATCAAGCTCAGCCGCAAGGCCCTGATCAAAGAACAGAAGGCCAAGCTGGGGCTGACCGCACAGGCTCCGATCGAGGCTGAAGCGGCGGGAATCGCCGCTTCTGAAGCTGGGGCCGCACCTGTCAAGCCGCGCAACGAATTTGACGAGCGTCAGCCCAAGTCGAATCAGAGCACAATTCTCATTGAAGGCGGAGACGACTTTGACGAGGATGCGAGCGAGGAGTTCGACGACGATAACGAGCCGAACTTCAACCGCGCAGAGGGCGCGCCGGTCGCAGTTGGCCAGCCGGCTGGCAGTCCGGCTGGTGGAAGGCCGCGGGGCGATAACAATCGCCGCCGCCGTCGCCGCCGTCCGGGTGGGCAGGGCGGTGGTGGCCGCGGCCCTGGCGGTGGTCAGGGTTGAGCTAGCGGTCCGATTTCAGAGTGCGGAAAAGGCCCGGAGAGATCCGGGCCTTTTCTGTCGCCTCCGGTGGTTGCAGTCCAAAGTGCTTTATTGCGGGGCGCGCGGAGTGTGTTTGCTCTCGGGTTTTCGATGGGAAATGGCCTTCCATCTGGTGGGAGGCGTTTCTTGATTTAATCTCTGCGAATAATGCTTTGCTTCATACATCCGGCGATCGGCCACGATGCAGAGGGACTCGGCATCGTTTGCGTCCTCGGGAAAGATGGCGATGCCGATGCTGGCGCCGATCTGCACTTCATGATCGTTCAGACTGAGGGGAGTATCGAGCAGCTGGCGCAACGCTCTGCTCACGTTTTCGGCTTCTTCGCGATTTGTGGGCTCCTCGAGAATCACTGAGAACTCATCGCCGCCGGTTCGGGAGACGGTGTCGGAGCGGCGCACGCGCTCAGTGAAGATCGATGCCACTTGTTGCAAAACCTGATCGCCAACATGATGGCCCAGGGTGTCGTTGACCTGCTTGAAGTAGTCCAGGTCGATGACCAGAAGCGCCATTTGAGTCGCGGTCCGGCGGGAACGTTCAAGGGCGCTGGCCATGCGGTCCTCGAAGAGACGGCGGTTGGGCAGTCCGGTCAGCGCGTCATGGAGCGCCAAAAACTTGTTGTCCTCGACCTGGCTCTCCAGGAGCAGGAGAATCATGCCCACCGCGACGAGGTACTTTGGCAGATTCCATACTTCGGACTCGACGTGAATGTTAGGGAACCTGTACAACATCCAATTTCCGACGACGAAAACCGAAGCCCAGGCCACGAACCCCACAATGGTGATGAATGCGCCTGCCGTAGCTCGCCGGTAGGCGAAGAAAAAGTTGACGGAACAGCCGAGATAAATGGTAAACATCACCGCACTCAACGCCAGGTTGGCGCCGTTTCCGGGCCGATTCTGGAAGGCGAGCAAAAAGCAGGCGAGGACGACGTTTTGAGCCACAGTTGACCAGCGCAGCGCGTACTTGCCCGCAGGCAGCGCGGCGAGAGTGATGGCCAGCGGTCCTATGCCGAAGAGAACGGCGATCACGCTCAAAATCCAGACGGGCCTGGCGCCGACCACGAGCAGGGTGATGTAGAGCGCGTTGACCGCTAACAGAAGACCGGTCATCCAGCGGCTGGAAGTCTCGCTGCGGAAGGGTATTATCGATGTCTTGAAGAGTTCGCCCGCGGAAACGAGGGAGATCAGGCTGACGGTTGCTCCGAGCAGGCCGATGGAGCCTGGAACCTTCGCAAAGAGAAGCGCGATAAAGTGCACCGCAATCATCAGCCAGCCGATGAGCCACACGCGGGCGGCCGCTGAATAGTGTCGACGGGCAGTGGATGCGAAGGCGCAGATTAGCAGCGTGATTGCCGCAATATCAGGTAGTACACGCCAATTCAAAGAAGACTTACCTCTCGTTAGTTATTCTTCTCTAATGACCCATGATCGAAAAGTAGATTCAGGCTCTTATTGGCAGCGCGCTGAGACTATCGTTTACACTTCCGTAACCTCGTAGGTGCTCGATGCCGATGATTGATGGTAATTGATTAGGTGACCGAGCGTTATTGTTTCGCTGTGCGGATCGAACCTCTTCTAGACTGAGGAAAATGGCTGCCAGTTTCTACATTGTTGTCGAGGGCGAAGACCCTGGCTTTGACATCTTTGTCGACGGCAACGCCCTTGCGCGGAATGAAGACGCGTTGGAGCGCCTGGCGGGGCGATTGAATGTTCGTCCGCTGCTCGAATACTTCTCAGTCGACGAAGACTCGATGGCGGTGCTGGTGGAGCAAGGTGTGGAGGATACCGAATGGATGCGGCCTCTGCCAAAATCGCAGTGGTTCGATGCCTCCGACGGCCTGCTGACGGTTACAGCATTGATCGGGTTTATTGCTTCGGCGCCGGCGGCACTTGGCTCTGAGACGCAACCGGTGTTGAAGGAGTTGAGCCAATACCAGCGTGTGCTGCGCAAAGCGGCTTTGTGCGGAGTGCGCTGGCATCTTGCCGTGAGCTGGCGCTAGCCCCAGCTACGGGGCCAGCGGCTCGCGGACCGCTCGCTTGAGATTCGTCGCTTGTCCCGGCCAGCTTGCGTTTCAACTTCAAGAGTAACAGGCTAGGTTGCTTCGATGGCTTCGCTCGCGGGGGCAAAGACATTGCCCATGCGCCGGATCTGCGCGCCGACGCCGGCCAGCTTCTCTTCGATGTGTTCGTAGCCGCGATCCATGTGGTAGACGCGGTCGAGAATCGATTCACCATCGGCTACGAGAGCGGCCAGTACCAGCGAAGCCGAGGCCCGCAGATCAGAACACATCACGGCCGCGGCGGAGAGCTTGGCGGGGCCACGGACGGTGGCCTTGCGGCCATCGACCTTGATGTTCGCGCCCATGCGCGCCAGCTCCTGCACATGCATGAAGCGGTTCTCGAAGATGTTCTCTTTGATGACGCTGACGCCTTCGGCTTGTGTGACGAGCGCCATGTACTGCGCCTGCATGTCGGTGGGAAAGCCCGGATACTCTTCGGTTGAGATGTCGGAGGCGCGAAGGTCTCCGCAGCCGCGTACACGCACAGTATCGGGACCGAGAAGATCGATGCAGGCCCCGGCTTCTTCCAACTTGGCAATCACCGCGCCTAAATGAGAGGCGTTGCAGTTGGTCACAATCAAGTCGCCTCGGGTGATGGCTCCTGCAGTCAGAAAGGTGCCTGCCTCGATGCGGTCGGGACTGACACGAAAACGCGCGCCATGAAGGCTTGTTACGCCCTGCACGCGAAGGGTCGAGGTGCCAGCGCCCTCGATCTTTGCACCCATGGCGATGAGCAGCGCGGTCAGGTCGGCGACCTCGGGCTCGCGCGCGCAGTTCTCCATCAGGGTTTCGCCATCGGCGAGGACAGCAGCCATCAATAAATCTTCGGTGCCGGTGACGGTGATCTTTTCAAAGACCAAATGCGCGCCCTTTAGCCGCTCGGCGCGAGCTTCTAGATAGCCATGCTCCTGGGTGATTGTTGCACCCATCTTCTCAAGGCCTTTAATGTGCAGATCGATGGGCCGGCCGCCGATGGCGCATCCGCCCGGCATCGCGACACGGGCCATTCCGGCGCGGGCGACGAGGGGCCCAAGCACAAGCGAGCTGGCGCGCATGGTTTTTACGATTTCATATTTCGCCACGGGGTCGGAGAGCTTGCGGCAGTTGATGGTGGTGCTGGCCGGCGTATCGCCCAACTCGACCTCGGCGCCCATCGAGGCCAGCAGGCGGCGTTCTGTGACGATGTCGCGGACCTGAGGAATGTTGTCGAGGATGACCTCGTCTTCGGTGAGAATCGCCGCGGCCATGCACGGCAGCGCAGAGTTCTTCGCGCCCGAGATGCGAACCGTGCCCACCAGCGGATTGCCGCCGCGAATCACGAACTTATCCATAAATGCAGACGAACCTCTATCCTTACTAGTGTAAATGCGTGCGGTGCGCGCCTGGAGCGGTGAGGTCATATACTGGTGGTCGTGGAGCCCTACCAATCTTGAGAGGGAATGGACAATGAGACGGCTAGAACGTAGGCTGAGTTGTGCGCTGTGGGCGATGTTTTTCTGCGGCATGTTGAAGACGTTTGCAGGCATTCCAGCGGTAGTGGCGCAGAGCCAGCCGGTTGCGAATGCCACTGCGAGGCCCTTGCCCACGATCATCGAGAAGAATGGCCACTTCGCTTTGCTGGTCGATGGCGAACCCTACCTGATGCTGGGCGTGCAGGCCAATAACTCCAGCGCGTGGCCGGAGTATCTTGATAAGGTTTGGCCGGCAGCCGAGACGCTCCATGCCAACACCGTTGAGCTGCCGATCTATTGGGAGCAGCTTGAGGCGACCCAGGGCAAATTCGATTTCAGCGTAGTCGATCTGATTTTGAAGCAGGCGCGCGAACACCATCTGCGGCTGGTGCTGTTGTGGTTCGGAACATGGAAGAACGGCAGTTCCCACTATACCCCGGAGTGGATCAAGCAGGACCAGGCGAAGTATCCGTTCCTGCTTAACAAGGATGGCCGGACGGTGGATTCGCCATCGCCGTTTTCCCCGGCACGCCTTGAAGCCGACAAGACGGCCTTCCGCGCGCTGATGCATTACCTGAAGGAAGCCGATGCGCAGCGCACTGTGCTGATGATTCAAGTGGAGAACGAAGCCGGAGTGTGGGGCGGGGTGCGCGATTATGGAGCGGAGGCGCAGAAGGCCTTTGCCGGGCCGGTGCCGGAGAAGCTCGCTGCTGGGCTGGGCAAGCAGGCGGGGAGCTGGCAGCAGGTATTTGGCGATGCGGCGGATGAGACCTTTGAGGCCTGGTACACGGCTGACTATATCGAGCAGGTGGCTGCGGCGGGGAAGGCGGAGTATCCGCTGCCGCTCTATGTGAATGCGGCGTTGCGCGATCCTTTCAACCCCGGCAAGGCGCCGAGTTACGAGTCGGGCGCGCCGACTGACAACAATATCGATCTGTGGAAGATTGCCGCTCCATCGATCAGCGTGGTGGCCCCGGACATTTATATGCCGGAGTATGCGAAGTACATGAAGTCGATCGATCTCTACAAGCGGAAGAACAACCCTCTGCTGATTCCTGAGACGGGTAACCCGGCTGTCTATGCGCATTATGTTTATGCGGCCATCGGCCAGGGGGCGATCGGATGGGCGCCATTTGGCCTGGACCTGAGCCGCTACAGCAACCAGACGGAGGGGCCGGAGTCGATGGCGACGGATACGCTGAAGCCTTTCGCGACGCAATTTGCATTGCTGGCTCCCATCGCACGCAAGCTGGCGAAGGCGAATCTGGAAGGTAAGCTCCAGGGCGTGAGCGAGGACCCGGAGAGCCATACACAGACTCTGACGTTTGACCGCTGGAAGGCCGAGATCAGCTACGGCATGCCTTCGTTTGGGAACTGGATGAAGCCGAAGGGCAATTCGCCTGCGGACGGCGGTGTGGTGATCGTCGAGCTTGGGCCGGACGAGTTTTTGGTTGCCGGGCATCATGCAAGGGTGGATTTCGCGCCGACCTTTGCGCCGGGGAAGAAGCTGCTGTGGCTGAAGGTGGAGGAGGGCAGCTACGATGCGGCAGGGAAGTGGAAGATGGCGCGGATCTGGAATGGTGATCAGACCGACTACGGGCTGAATCTGAAGTCGGATGAGAATGTGTTGTTGAAGGTGCGGATGACGACGTACTAAGTTGGCTATAGGCATTCCACGCTAGAGTGGATTACGGTTCCCCGCCTGAGGCGGGGAACCGTTTTTCGTGGTACACTTTGATTGAGGTTAATCAAAGTTCATCAATGACTACCATCAATCGGCTTCCTATTACCAAAGCGCGCATCAACCTGGGGCAGATCGCCTTGCGGGCGCATAACCGGAACGAGTACTTCATACTTGAAAAGGATGGAATTCCGGTCATCGGCATTATGGCTGCAGATGAGTTGGAGGATTATCTGGAACTGCGCGATCCAAAAGCCAAAGCCGCGATCTCGGCAAGCCGCAAGGATCACATCGCTGGCAAGACCCGTCCCGCAACAAAGCTGCTTGCTGAGTTAAAACAGGACGCACTCAGAAAATCCGCATAGCAGGCAGCAAAACAGTCCTGGCAAGGAGTTGACAATGAGGAACCTCGGCAGTTTAATCACTTTATCAGAGTTACGGTTCGCGTCCGGGAAGTCTGGTTATAGATTAAAGCTTAAGAGCTGATCACGAATCCCGATGGAAAAGGGACATCGAACAGGAGCGATGAGCCGCCTGGCTTCATTTCAGAGGGATTCAGATGATACGCATAACTGCGTACTCCGTCATTACCACCGCACACTTCGACCGGTTGCTGAAGAAGCTTTCGCCAAAACATCCAGATCTCGTGGAGAGATTTGAAGAGGCGATTTCAATCCTAGCATCAGACCCGCACAACAAGAGCAGAAGGCACCCAATCAAGAAACTGCAAGGTGTTCCTGCCGGGGAAGGCTCATACCGTTTGCGTTCTGGCAGATTTCGTTTTCGCTATGACATCAAGGAATATGAAGTGGTCCTCTTGTATTGCGGTCTGCGACGCGAGGATACCTACTAAGCGATGCCATTGACCACTCGGCTTCCTACAATTCCAGCACATTGTCTTCGATGGCGAGGCGGACGTTGCCGTCGGATTTTGCGAGGCGGCGAACGGCTTCGGGCTTGTCGACCTTGGCCTTGAGCATTACCAGGGCAACGGGGACGCTGCGGCCGGCGCACTTGATGGTCTCGACAGCAGTGGGTCGATCGATCTTGCAGGCGCACATGAGGATGCGAATGCCGCGCTCGACCAGCTTTGAGTTTTGCATGTGCACGTTGACCATCAGGTTTTCGTAGACATAACCCAGCCGGGTCATCGCGCCGGTGGTGATCATATTGAGCACCATCTTCTGTGCGGAACCGGCCTTCATGCGCGTGGAGCCGGAGATGACCTCGGGGCCTACGTCGGCGATGATCGTGGTGTCGGCGGCGCCAGCCAGCGGCGCCTCGTGGTTGCAGGTGACGGCGGCGGTGTGGGCTCCGCGCGCGCGCGCATAGGCCACGGCGGCGACTACGTAAGGAGTGCGGCCGGAGGCGGAGACGCCGACGACAATGTCCTTGCGGGTGGGGCGGCGGCGGGCGATGTCGCGCTGGCCGAGTTCTTCGGAGTCCTCGTTGACTTCGACGGCGGAGGCAAGCGCTTTGGGCCCGCCGGCCATGATGTACTGCACCTGTCCTGGAGCGGTCGAGTAAGTGGGCGGGCACTCTGAGGCATCGAGCGCGGCGATGCGGCCGCTGGAGCCGGCGCCAACGTAGATCAACCGGCCGCCATCGCGCAGGCATCGGGCTACCTGGTCGATGACCGCCGCAATCTCCGGGAGGGCCTTTTTGACCGCTGCGGCCACCTTGGCATCTTCATGATTGATGATGCGGGCGATCTCGACGGCAGATTTGGTGTCAAAGCCTTGAGAGGCCTCGTTCTGGCTCTCGGTTGTCAGTTCTTGAAGGGAGGGGGCCGGGTGGTGATTCCCGCCGTTGTTTTGGGCGGTGGCCGATTCCTGTGTCGTCGAGCTGGTTAGCATCGCGTCAAACCCCGAGTCTTCATTGTATCTTCAAAACGGTCAAATCAAGTCAGAATTCCGATCTCAAAGGACGGGATCAGGATCGGCCCAGATTGCTTAAACGTTAAAGCGACTCGCGAAGGGCATCGTGGAAGACGGGCCAGAGCTGTCGAATCAACCTGCAGCTGCGATCGGGCCAGGTGCGGTTGGTGAGCAAAACGATTGCAACCCGCGCGTCGAGATCGATCCACAGCGAGCAGCCGCTAAAGCCCAGATGCCCAATCGAATGAGGCGAAAAGTGCTTACCCGAGGTGGAATCGGGAGAGGGTGTGTCCCAGCCGAGGGCCCGCGAGCTGCCCTCGGGAGCCTGCCTCTTGCTGAAGAGTTCGAGGGTGGTTGCGTCGAAGAGGTGTTGGCTTGGCGAAGCGGCCGCTGCTGAAATGATTTCTCGGGAGAATCGGAGCAGGTTGGGCACGTTAGAGAACAACCCGGCATGGCCGGCAGCGCCGCCGAGCACTGAGGCGTTCTCGTCCTGCACCTCGCCTTGAATGCGACGGTGGCGGAAGGTCGTGTCTTCTTCGGTGGGCGGAATGAAGGCCCGGGCTTCGGTCGGCGGGCAGAAGCGGGTGCCCGCGAGGCCGAGGGGCGCGAGAATTTCGCGGGGCGTCCAGGTTACGAGTGGTTCGTGGATCACGGCTTCGAGGGCTTTGCCGAGGAGAATGAAGCCGGGGTCGGAGTATTCGGCGCGCACGCCGGGCTGGGCTTCGAGAGGCAGTTGTAGGCAGGCTTGAATGAGCGCCTCGGGCGTAGCGGCGGCGCGGAAGAAATCAACATAGCCCGGCAGGCCGGAGTTGTGGGCGAGCAGATGGCGGAGGGTGACGGCGCGGGCCGGATCGGCGTTGTCGCGGTTGGCGACGAAGCTCGGAAGCAGATCGCCCAGAGGAGTTTCGAGGTCGAGGAGGCCGCGCTGATGGAGGAGCATCGCGGTGGCCGTGGTCGAGACGATCTTGGTGATGCTGGCGATGTCGTAGACGGTTTCAGGAGTGACTGCCGGAGAGGATTCGTCATAGGTGAAGCGACCAAGCGCGTCGGCTAGGACGACCTGATCGCCGACCAGCAGTCCCAAGGCGCAACCGGGAAAGGCATGAGCGGCAATGGCTTCGTCGAGCGCGCGGTAGGCGGCGGCGAAGCGGCCTTGGCGGCGGGTACTTACGATTACGGGAGTGTCAATGTTGGGGTCCATCTCTTTATTGCATCGTAGCGCGACGGGCGCCTGGCTCCTCAATCTTTGTCTTTCAGCAAGCGAGGGGTCTATCCTTAATGGCGGCTGGTTCGTCTATCTTTTCACGGGAGGAAATTATGCTTCGGACGCATGGATCGTTGGTGCCTGCCATCGTGCTGGGTCTGGTGACTGCGGCTTCCGGGGCAGTGTTGGCGCAGGCCCCGGTCGCGCCGGACGCTGCTTCGGCTCAAACGCAGGCGCCGGCCGCCACGGCTGCAACGGCCCTTGAGCCGGCCGCTCCTACAGCCGAACCTGCTGTCCCGGCAAAGAGAAGTTACACCGTACCTGCCGGAACCAAGGTGCTGCTGCAGTTGCGCAGCGCGGTGAATACCAGCAGTGCAAAGCCGGGCGATGGCGTCTATCTGGAGTCGACCTTTCCGGTAGTTGTCGGCAACCGCGTGATGATTCCTGCCGGAGTTTATGTGCAGGGCGTTGTCGACCGGGTGGTTCGCGCCGGACGCGGGAAGGGCAAGTCGCAGCTCGACATGCACTTCACCTCGATGATCTTTCCTAATGGCACGGTGGTGGAGATTCCGGGGCTGGTCAACAACCTTCCTGGGGCGCACAAACAAACCGTCAAGGACGACGGCGAGGGCACGATCGAGCAGGACCCGGACAGGGGCCGCAATGCCGGCAAGATTGCTGAAATCTCGATTCCTACCGGAGGCAGTGTCGGATCGATTGGTGGACTCGGCGCGGGGCACCCGGTCGAAGGAGGCCTCATCGGCCTTGGAGCCGGGGTTGCCGCAATTGGCCTTGCGTCGCTGTTTACGCGCGGCGCGGATGTGAATATCGAGAACGGGACGCAGGTGGAGATGGTGCTGCAGCGTCCGCTGATTCTTGAGGAAGAGAATCTGGCGGCTGGCAATTCGATGGGCGGGCCACCAGCTCTGGTTCCGGTGGCCAACCAGCCGAGGCCGATGGATAAGCCGAGACACGCGCGGGTTCTGTGTCCTCTGGGCGGACTTGATTGCACGGAGTGACCGGCGGGAGCCTTCGGAGCCTGGATTTTCGGGTTTGGGATTTGATGCGACCTTCGCGCGAGAGGACTCTACCGCGGGAATTACCACGCGCCTTCGATCCTGAATGAGGTGAGATCGTCGGCCTCTTTGTCGGCGAGGTAGTGCTCGACGAGGTGATCGACGCGGCTGCCGCGCGGACCACGGCGCAGGCTGGCGCGCAACTCGGCCAATTCTTCGACGGTGCCTGCCGCTACAACTTCCACATCGCCATCTTCGGTGTTGCGCACCCAGCCGCGCAGGTCGAGCATGCCGGCCTCACGCTGGACAAACCAGCGGAAGCCCACGCCTTGCACACGGCCTTGAATGAGAAAGTGAAGAACCATTGTCGTCGATCATCGCCAGTTTTGCAGAGTCAGAGCGTCGAGCGCAACCGTTGCAAAGAAACTGGCTCCGGTCTGGCCTATTGTGGCGGCTCCGCGGCCGGTTTCCGGCGATCCGCCACGGTGAAGCCATCGGGGAGTTCGAAGAGGCTGGGGTCAGGTTCGGAGAGGGCAATATCGGTCAGCGTGAAGGTCTGCTTGCCTACACTTGGGTTTACGACCTCGGAGTAGAGATTGATGCCCAGTTGCGCGGAGTGCCAGAACTCACGATGCGTTGAAAACGGCTGGTCGTTGCCCATGACTCCCGCGTTGTAAGTGGTCGTATCGCGGCTCCCACGGGTTTCTACTCCCTCAATCGATCGAGGGCCGAGATCTTCATGCGTCATGAATCCCATGTGGTTGGGCAAGGGTCCGGTCGTTCCGATCACGGGTTGATACCTGGTCTGGGCCGACTCGTTGAAGGTCTCAAGGCTACAGCGATGCGGAGTCCGAAGCATAAAGCAGTTGTAGAGAGTGTGGGCGTTCGGATCGGCAATCTGAATCACGTTATTTTGCGACTTGACGGTGCCGTTTTTAGGCACGAGCAGCCAGCGTTCTTCGTAGATGCGGCCCTGGCCGTCTCGCGCCACGCGGCGTTGATTGACGACGGTCCAGGTACCGCCATCGCCAATGAGCCGCGTCCATTCGGTATGGACGATGGCGGTGAAGGGCGCATTGACTAGCGGGGGAATGTAAATGCTCTCCAGCACCTCGGAGACGCCGCCGTCCTGATTGTGCACCGCGGGTGTCGGCTGTAGGTCGGCAGTATTCGGCGCCGGAGCCTGGGTGTTCTGCGCATAGAGAGCGGGCGTGAGAAGTGCGATGAAAAGGATTGCCGAAGGAGCTTTCAAGGGGACCTCCAAGGCTTGCTATCCAACTATACCTCGGATTGATCAACCCTCGAAACGGCGCATGGGGAAACAGAGCATGGAACTGCGCCATAACGCTGCCCGCTGCGCAGGATGACGCATAGCTCGGCCAGCTTATCGACGGTGCTTGAGGCAACCGAAGAACCAATATCACCTCACCAGCGAGAGTGCCTCGTTTAGAACTTCAAGGGTGTTCTGGTCCGGTTGGCCACCCGGGAACGACGCGATTATCTGAATGGCCCCGCCGATGGCTGCTCGGGCCTCATCCGGATTTGTGTAGAGTCCCCTCTTAACATGCTCGAGAATGGCGATAGATGTCTGGTACAGAACAAATGCCTGGGTTTCAGCCCTGAGACGTTCAATGAGCCATCTAAAGTACCTGGGGCGAGGTTCGACCTGAAGCATACATATGGCTGCAAGCCGTTTTCCGACTGAATCCGATCTCGTCAGTTCCGTTCTGAGCGCCAAACCTTCGAACGCCATGGTTCTCATTCCAGCAGCGATCTCATTCATCTTTCTGGTGCGCTCAGGGCTGCTGGGCATTTTCGAACGGAGATGATCATATTCTTCTGCTAACCCAAAGATTACCGTGCGAACTGCATGCTTGGCGCCAGACTCAGAGAGCTGGGTCGCTTCAAGTCGCTCTTCAACTTTCGCCGCATCATTTCTTGCCCCTTCAAGCTGTTTAATAAAATTCTTAAGCTCCTGTGCTGGATCGTCTTTTGAGGGCGGTGCCGCGCTGGCCTGTGATCGTGCCTCATCCACCGCCTTTTTCAGGACATCCTCGCCGGCTTTTAATGCAAATGGGCCGGCCTTGACTTCAACTTCTCCACTCGTGGAGAGTTTGTGTCCGAAAGCTTCAAGAAGGTTTGCAATCGCGACTCTATGGGAGAGTAATAACCACCCTACGACCGCCGGCCACGCAATTGCGTTGAAGATGGCAGCGACGCTTGTCAGCCAAGTCGCCCATGAGTCTGGCTTATCCATGAACAGGATCTCCTTCGAAATGGAGCAAATGAAGTTCGGGCAAGTGTGGGTACGGTTCCTGAGTATACCAAAGCCTTAGATCAATTCCAGAGCCAGAATCCCCTTACGATGCCGTACACTAAACTTCAAGATGGTATTTGTTCTCGACAATTACGATTCGTTCACTTACAACCTTGTGCAATACCTGGGAGAGCTGGGGGCAGAGGTTGAGGTCTATCGCAACGACCAACTCACGGTCGACGAGGTCGAGGCGATGAAGCCCGACCGTATCCTGCTCTCGCCGGGGCCGTGCACGCCGAGCGAGGCCGGCATTCTTGTTCCCCTGGTGCGGCAGATGGCGGGGAAGGCGCCGATTCTCGGTGTTTGCCTGGGGCATCAGGCGATCGGCGAGGCGTTCGGCGGCGAGGTTGTGCGTGCCGCCCATCTGATGCATGGCAAGACGAGCCGTGTGGAGCACGATGGCAAGGGAATTTTCGCTGGACTCGACTCGCCGCTGACCTGTACACGCTATCACTCGCTGATCGTGGCCGAGGAATCGATGCCCGCGGAGCTGATGGTCACGGCGCGCGCGGCGGAGAATGGCGGCGGTACGGTGGTGATGGGCATTCGCCATCGGACGCTGCCTATCGAGGGTGTGCAGTTTCATCCCGAGAGCGTGCTGACCGAGGGCGGGCATCAGATGATTCGCAACTTTTTGGGGATGTGAAGCGATGAACAGAGCGATGCGCCGCCGCAACCCAATCTTCCGAATCGCCGCAGTCGGATCTCTCTGGCTGACAGCTCTCGCGGGTGGACCGCTGGTTTGTGCGCAGGCTCCGGTCGAGCCGGAGATCGTCGCGCCACAGGCAGGTCCAATCGCCATCATCTCGATGAATAACAAGAATGGTGATCCGCCGAGCCTGACCGGGGCGCTGGAGGTTTCGGCGAACAAGGCGATCATCGTCGCCAGCGGTTCGATCACCTCAGGGAGCCAGACGACGGAGGCGATTCTGCCGCATCGCGGCGTGCTGCGCATCTGCGCCTCTACAACGGTGAAGCTGGCCGCCGACACGAGCGTTCCCGCCGGAGAGACGCCGGGACTGATGATGGCCTTCGATCATGGCGCGGTCGAAGCGAGCTTTGCGACGGGGCGGAACTCCGACGTTTTGCTGACACCGGATTTTCGCATTTTGATTGGCGGTCCCGGCGCGGCTGAGGTAAAGGTGCGGCTCGGTCCGCACGGCGACACGTGCGTGGATAATGCCGGCGTGAATGCGCCGTATGTGCTAGTGACCGGAATTTTCGATGCCGGCGACTACCATGTGAAGGCGGGGCAACGCGTCATGTTCCAGAATGGCAGCGTGCACGAGGTGGTGGACGACGAGAAGGAGCCTTGCGGCTGTCCGCCTGCCGGGCATCCGGGGACAAATGAGTTTCCGTTGGCCGAGAGCGCGGGACTTGCGCCTCTGCAAGAGCCAACTGCCAGCGCGCCGAACCACGCAGCCAAGCCACAGGCCGTCGGGCCGCTGGTTTACAAAAGTGCCGACCACACTGCGCAACCCGCTCCCGAGGCGCAACCAGCCGAGGCTGTACCCACACCCACTCCGGTGCCGGCTGTCGAAACTCCGAGCGAGCCGCCTGACGCCAAGCAAGGGCATAAAAAGAAGCATGGAGTCTTTGGCAAGATCGGCCACTTCTTCAAGAAGGTGTTTGGCGCGGAGTAGGGAACTTAAGAGAGGCCTCTGCCGTACTGTCTCACTTCAGCGCTTGACGACTCGCTGTGCTGCCGGAGGAACGTCATGACAGAACAGATTAGCGGCAAGGAAGCGGTCGTAAGACGGGATGCCGCAACCGGCGAACCAATCGCCTGGTGGCTGAGGCTGGTTGTTGTGCTTGGCGCATCTCTCATGGCTATCGGAGCAGTCATTGCCCTCGTCGATCCGGCGATGCTGGTCTCACCTCACGATGAGATCAACGGAGCGGCGCACATCTACGCAGGCTACCTCTTTGCACGCAATCTGGTTCTTGCGTCGATGCTGGCGGCACTTTTGATGCTGCAAGCGAAGCGTGCGCTCGGCAACCTGATGGTGCTGGTGGGTTTTATTCAACTTCTGGATGCATGCCTGGACGTGGTTGACGGGCGATGGACGATTGCTCCGGGCGTTTTTGTCTTCGCTTTGGTTTTTCTCGTTGGCGCAGCCCGGCTCTGCGACGGCTACCCCTTTTGGAGAGTTGAGGCATGGAGACGGTGACGGCTGTTACATCTGACGCGCGCGCTCGATGGCGCGGATCACTGCTGACGCCTTGTTAATCGCTTCCTGATGCTCCGACTCGGGTACTGAATCGGCCACGATGCCCGCGCCGGCCTGTACGTAACCCTTGCCGCCGGTGGCCAGCATCGAACGAATCGCAATGCAGGAGTCGAGATTGCCGGAGAAGTCGGCGTAGAGGACCGCGCCGCCATAGGCGCCGCGCCGCGCGGGCTCGAGCTCTTCGATGATCTCCATCGCTCGCACCTTGGGCGCGCCCGAGAGTGTCCCCGCCGGGAAACAGGCACGCAGCGCATCGACGGCGGTCAGTTCTGGCTTGAGTTTGCCCTCGATGGTGCTGACGATGTGCATGACGTGCGAGTAGCGCTCGACGAACATGAGCCGGTCGACTTTAACGCTGCCGAACTGGCTCACGCGGCCCACGTCGTTGCGGCCGAGGTCGACGAGCATCACGTGTTCGGCGCGTTCTTTCTCGTCGTGGATCATCTCATCGGCGAGCTTGGCGTCTTCGGCCTCGTTAGTGCCGCGCGGGCGCGTACCAGCGATGGGCCGGTATTCGACCTTACCCTGGTGGACGCGAACGAGCAGCTCGGGCGACGAGCCGGCGAGTTCAATCGGCGCCGTGGACACTTTCTTCTTTTTGGATGAGTTTCCTCGCTTCTGCGGCACGCCGCCCAACGGGCCGTCCGGCGAAAAGCGCAGGAAGTACATATAGGGGCTGGGGTTTACCGTGCGCAGAGCACGATAGACCTGGAAGCTGTCGGCCCCCGGCTCGACGTCGAAGCGCTGCGAGAGGACGGCCTGGAAGATGTCGCCGGCCGTGATGTACTCCTTGGTGCGGTCGACGGCGGCGAGGAAATCCTTTTTTGCCGTGCGATGCTTCACCTTGAGCTTGCCCTTGGCTTTGCGGCTTTGCAGCTTGGGCAGGGGTCTGGTGAGGCGCTTTTCGAGGCGGTCGAGGCGCGCAACGGCCTTGTCGTATTCTGCCAAGGGGTTGCGGGCAGCCTTGCCGCGGGTGACGTCAGCGGTGACGACGAGCCAGATCTCTTTGCGCACATGATCGAAGGCCAGGACCTCGTCGAAGAAGAGCAGGCAGGCGTCGGGAACGCCCAGCTCATCCTTGGCCGTCGCGGGCAGGCTCTCGATTTGGCGTACCGCATCGTATGCGAAGAAGCCCACGGCTCCGGCGGTGAAGGGCGGCAGGCCGGGCAGGCGCGCGGGCTTGTGGCCGGCGAGGGCGCGGCGCAGTACCGCGAAGATATCGTCCTCGACATCGACGACCTTTTTGCCCTCGGTGATGGTGATCTCGCGTCCGCGGGCGACGATGCGTTTGAAGGGCTCGATGCCGATGAAGGTGTAGCGGCCCACCTGTTCGCCGTTCTCGACCGACTCAAGCATGAAGCACTCGCGCTCGGGCCAGGCAGCACGCAAGAAGGCCGAGACCGGAGTTTCGAGGTCGGCGGCGAGGGTGCGGCAGACGGGAACAAGGGTGTGCTCTTTGGCGAGCTCCAGGAATTCCTTGCGGCTGGGCTGAACGGATTGCGCTGAGGTTTTCACAGAATTAGTGTAATTGCTGAGTGCGCGGCGGGATCGAACCTAGGACTGGCCGCCCACTCACTTATTCGCTATCGATCGGTCCGCGATACCGAGGTGGGAGGGTCACGCCTGCGCCATCGAAGCCGAGAAAGCCTCTCTCGTCTATCATGTGGAATGGGTGCAATTAGCAAGCCCCGCGTTAGAGCGGCCGGCCCCGGAATTGGAGAGAATTATGGAATCGATATCGCTTGAGCAGGAGATCAATCCCTGGGAGGCCCAGGCAGCTCGGTTTGACTTTGCGGCACGCAAGTTGAACCTGGAGGAAGGCCTGTGGAAGCTGCTGCGCACGCCGGCGCGCGAGATCATCGTGCACTTTCCGGTGGCCATGGACGACGGCCGGTTTGAGATCTTCACCGGCTTTCGCGTGCAGCACTCGATCGCTCGCGGACCCGGCAAGGGCGGCGTCCGCTACTCGCCCGACGTGACGCTGGATGAGGTGCGCGCGCTGGCCAGTTGGATGACTTGGAAGTGCGCGGTTGTCAACATTCCGTTTGGCGGCGCCAAGGGCGGCGTGATCTGCGACCCGAAGAAGATGAGCCAGGGCGAGCTGGAGCGCATGACCCGCCGCTACACCTCGGAGATTATCGACTTCATCGGGCCGGAGAAGGATGTTCTTGCGCCGGACATGAATACCAACGAGCAGACCATGGCGTGGATCATGGACACCTACTCGATGCACATGGGGCACACGGTGACCAGCGTGGTGACGGGCAAGCCGGTGACGGTGGGCGGTTCGAGGGGGCGGATTGAGGCGACAGGACGCGGCGTGCAGGTGGTCTGCGACGAGAGCCTGCGCTACCTGAAGATGCCGGTCGAGGGCTGCAGGGTGGTGATCCAAGGCTTCGGCAACGTGGGCTCGAATGCCGCGCGGCTGATGATGGAGCGCGGCTACAAGATTGTGGGCATCGCCGAGTTTGACGGCGGGCTGTGGAACTCGAATGGCATCGACATTCATCAGCTGCTCGACTACAAGCGGCGCAACAACACGATCCTGGGCTTCAGGAATGCCGAGGCGACGCCGAGCGAGGAGCTGCTGATTGCGGAGTGCGAGATTCTGATTCCGGCGGCGACAGAGAATGTGATCACCAGCCGCAATGCCGACAAGATCAAGGCGCGCATCGTTGTGGAGGGCGCCAACGGGCCGACGACCGCCGTCGCCGACGAGATTCTGGCCGAGAAACGCATTTTCATTGTGCCCGACATTCTGGCCAATGCCGGCGGCGTGACGGCGAGTTATTTCGAGTGGGTGCAGGACCGGCAGGGCTACTTCTGGAAAGAAGCTGTGGTCAACGAGCAGATGGAGACGATTTTGCGCGACAGCTTCGACGATGTGGTGCGATATGCCGAGGCGCACAACGTTAACAACCGCATCGCGGCCTATATGCTTGCGATTGACCGGGTGGCCTTTACGATCCGGCAGCGGGGAATTTACGCGTAGGCGCCCGCGGTGGGTCCAATTGCTCGCTTTTCGCTCGCATCGACGATTACGGATCGGGTCAACGAACGATACGAATACAAAGCGGGATGGGCCTACGGCTCATCCCGCTTTGGCTTTGATGCGCCGGGCGCGGCTCAACGCGAGACGCTTTTGCGATGAACCTGCGATAATAAGGCCAAGCCATCGAGGCAACGGCTTTACGCCCGCATGAATCTGCCCAATTCCATCACGATGAGCCGGATCGTTATGATCCCGCTGCTGCTGTGGATTCTGACGCCGCACTTTCCCTGGCAGGGAAATGGGGCGCAGGAGATTACAGCTTCGGTGCTTTTTGTGCTGGCCTCGATCACCGATGGGCTTGACGGATATCTGGCTCGCAAACGCGGGCAAATCACCACCATGGGCATGTTGCTTGATCCGCTGGCCGACAAGATCATGGTCACAGGCGCGCTGATCGCTCTGGTGGCGTATAACCCGGCGGTGGTCAAGGTCTGGATCGTGGTGATCATCGTGGGACGCGAATTTCTGATCAGCGGCCTGCGGTCGATCGCTTCCTCTGAAGGATTTACGATCGAGGCCAGCGACCTGGGCAAGCTCAAGACGGTGACGCAGATCGTCTGCGTGGTCTCGGCGATACTCGCGCACCAATGGCACGAGTGGCAGTTTGGCGTGATCATCGTTCCTGTGAAGTGGATAGCGGTGGCCGCGATCTACTTCACTTTGGTGGTTTCCATCATTTCGGCCATCGACTACTTTGTGGGCTTCTGGAAGAAGATCGACCATGCCAGCAAGGACCGGCGGAAGTCGTTTGTGCTCAGCCGCCGCAAGAGCGCAAGCACCCCTGCTGGAACACAGTAACCGGGGCCCGAGCAGGTGTGCGACAATTCTCAAAAGACCATTTTTGCCATGGGAACCCATCGTCTGCTTTTGCTGTGCGGCGTCGGACCGGTGTTGGCTGCTGTGCTTGTCTGTGCGCAGCCGCCTTCGTTGACGTCTAAGATTCCGCCCTCGGTACCGCTGGTTCTCGCCGGCGGCACGGTTGTGGACGTGACCGACTGGGGACGCTCGGCAAAAGATCTGCCGGATGCTGTGGTCGTGCTGCGGGATGGCCGCATCACCGATGTCGGCTCGCGCATGGCGGTGACGATTCCCAAGGGCGCGCGGGTGATCGACTGCACGGGCAAGTTTCTCATTCCCGGTCTGGTGGATGGCTTTGCCGGGATGAATTCGCAGGGCCAGGCGAATGCCAATCTGCTCATGGGCGTCACCACAGTTGTGGCGGTGAGCGATCCGCGCCGCGGCGTTGTCGATGTTGCTGCTTCGCCCAGTCCTCATCTTTATCTCCTGGATTCGATCGGCACGACCGACAACTGGAGTCTGCTGGCCAAGCGGCCACAATGGGCTCTCAAGCTGAGGCAGGGCGCCCACGCGGCAGAGCTGAGTCCGGACGACACCGTTCACCAGCTCACCGACACAGCCCGGATGGGAACGCGCGCCATTTGGCTGGGCCACAACATTACCGCTGCCAACGCCCAATGGATCATCGCGCGCGCGCATCAGATGGGATTGGTCACCTACGGAGAATTTGTTTCCACACCGTATACGGTAGGCGTCGATGCCGGCGTGGATGTGCTGGTGCATATGGGCCGCTACGAACTGGGCGCGATTCCCGACGAACTGCAGAGGCCGCTGGTCGAGGACTCGGAGGGATCGGCCGCGACGACCGCATACGACTATGCCGAGCGTCTGCCGCCCGACGACGTGCATTTGCGAACGTACGCGCGTTCTCTGGCTGCGCATCATGCGGCGCTGATGCCCACGTTCAGCGTTTACTTTGCGCTGCTGCCGGAGCACCGCAATCTGTGGACAGAGCCGGCAGCCCGGCTGCTGGATCCGGCGCGGGTCTTCGAGCCGACGGACCGTGCCACGGGCGAGATCGATTATCCGCTCTCGTATTGGTCGCGCCACCTGCCGGGCATGGCGCAGCGTTATCTAATTGAGGGCCAGCGCAAGAAGGCCGAACTGTCGGCGCTGCGTCTCTGGCGCGTCAATCAGACTCTCTTTTCAGCTTCTCCGCATTACCTGGCCGGATCGGGCTCGCCGGTTCACGCTTCATTGCCCGGCATCTCGATGCACACCGAGCTGGAACTGCTGGTTCGCATGGGGCTCTCCGCGCGCGAAGCTCTGGCAGCCGCCACCAACAACTACAGCCTTGAGTTTGGCTGGAACGAGCTAGGCCAGATCGCCCCCGGCCGCAGGGCCGACATCGTTGTCATTGACGCCGATCCCACACAGAACATCTGGAATGCCCGCCGCATCTCCACCGTCATCATCGATGGCAATGTGATGGACCTCAAGAGTCTCTATCAACTCGGGAGCTCACCGGCGGTAGCAGGGAATGGCCACGCGCGGTAGGCCACAGTCAGACCAATTTTCAACAAGCGAATCCGCGGGCGAGGTAGTCTCTTCTAAATCATGGGAAGCGAGGCGCGCGGATGGTTGCGATCAGAGATGCCGACGTGCAAGATGCGGCAGCGATCGCGCATGTTCACGTACAAAGTTGGCTTACGACATACGCCGGCATTGTTCCGGCGGAGTATCTCGCTTCGCTGAATGAAGCCGAACGCACTCTCTCATGGCGAGAGCGGCTCGGGTGCGCTGTCGATGTTTTCGTCGCCGAGGTTGACGGGCCGGTCATCGGATTCGCCAGCGGCGGTCCTCTTCGCGAGCCTTTGGGCAACAATGAGGCGGAGCTCTACGCAATCTACCTGCTCGAGGCAGCGCAGGGCAAAGGCACCGGGCGGCGGTTGGTAAGCAGAGTTGCCGCGTCACTACTGGCAAAGGGCTTTACAAGCATGATCGTGTGGGTGCTGGAGCAGAATCCAGCTGTCCTCTTCTACGAGAGGCTCGGAGCGCAGCGCGTCGCGAGCAAGCAGGTTGAGATTGGCGGCGCCTCGCTTCGTGAGATTGCCCTTGGATGGCGAGACCTGAAGCAAATCGCTCTGGCGACCGCAACCGCAGTGTGAGTGCCAGACCAACCAACGCAAAACGCCAGATCACTCCCGACTCATTTCCAGGATTGGCGCGATCGCCGCTCGCTCGGCTTGCGCGAGCGCGATGACCGGGCCAGGCCCCGACGGTTTTGAATTGTTGATCCAAGACTTCAGATTGAACGCGTAGATGCAGATGCAAAAGACGTTAGCCGGGATGAAGCCGTACTGCGAGGTATGGATGCCGATGACGCAAACGATCAGGCTGTTGATACCCGAGATAATGAGGCCGGTCCACTGCTTTCGGCCGACTAAAATCGTCGCAACAACGGTGAGAAGACAAGAAAGATAGTCCAAGCGGAAGAACCCCACTGCACGCCTCCTAATTTCAATGGCTGATGTAAAAGAAGCGAGCAAGTGGCGTGCCAAAGCTCGATTAAGGCGGTCTACGGAATCTTCATCGCTGAAGATGAATCAGTTAGCAGCGAGAGCGTGTTTGCGGCCGCGGATGAGTTAGAAACGGCGAGATGACGATATTGCGTCGCCGGGCCTTCATTTCGTCAAGGCTCTCATCAACCGGCTTAGCGTTGGCCCTTACTGGAGATGGCCAAAGATCACGCCTCGAATCGAGCGCAACCGGCCCCCGAGGTAATACACTCAGCACATGCGTCCCCGCACCACAGCCCGCATCAGCCTCACGGCGCTGCTCGGCACTCCGGTAACCGACGCCCAGGGCCATCTGCGCGGAAGGCTCAAGGACATCGCAGTGGCTACCGGCGAGGATGCCGGCAAGGTGGCCGGCCTGGTGCTCAAGACCCGCGACGGACTGCGCATCGTCCCTTCGCAGGAGGTGATGGAGACGCCCGCCGGGACGCTCGAATTGCGTTCGATGGGGGCTTTGACGCCTGTGGAGGATCAGAGCAACTATCTGTATCTGCAGCAGGACCTGGTCGACCGCCAGATTATCGACATTCACGGGCGCAAGGTGGTGCGCGTGAACGATGTCGATCTGGAGTGGATGGGGCACGGGGCGGCACACTTGCTGCGCGTGGCCGAGGTCGAGGTGGGACTGCGTGGGGCCTTTCGCCGGGTCTTCAAGGGGATGCTGCCGCGCAACTCGCTGGAGGTGCTGTCGCGCAAATTCAGCGCACGCGGCATTCCGTGGGAGTTTGTCGATGTCATTGAGGTCGACCCCACGCGCCGGGTGAAGCTGCGCATCGAATACGAGCGGCTCTCGGAGATGCATCCCTCGGACCTGGCCGACATACTCGAAGATCTGGCTCCGGCAGAGCGCGAAGCGGTCTTTACATCGCTCGATGAAGAGGTGGCCGCCGAGACTCTCGAAGAGGTCGAGCCCAAGCTGCAAAAATCGCTGCTCGAAAAGCTCGATGAAGAGCGGATCGCCGATATCGTCGAGGAGATGGACCCTGGCGCCGCGGCCGATCTGCTGGCCGAGCTGCCGGAAGAGCAATCGGACGCGATTCTCGAAGAGATGGAGCCGGAGGAGCGGCAGGAGGTCGAGGATCTTCTTGAATTCGATGAGGACTCAGCGGCCGGCTGCATGACCACCGATTTCGTCTCGGTCGGCACAGAGGCCACAGTGGCTCAGGCCGTGGAGGCACTACGCAGTTTCGAAGGCGACCCGGAGAGTGTGACCGAGATTTACCTTCTCGATGCCAAGCGCGTGCTGACCGGCGCCATTCCTCTGGCCCGTGTGGTGATGGCCCAGCCCGAAACGCATCTCGCTGTGCTGACCGAAGCGCGCGTCCTCTCCTGCCCGGTCCATCTGCATCAGAACGAACTGGCCGAACTCTTCGACAAGTACAACCTGCGTGCATTGGCGGTCGTCGATGACCAGCGCCGCATGGTGGGCGTTGTCCAGGCAGACCACGTGATCAGCTTCCTGCGTGACAAGCTCTAGCAGAGCCCGGTCATTCTGGCATCTCCCTTCCGAAAGTGTTCCCCCGCGCATTCTTTCGTACTCAAGACCGGGAATAAAAGATAGTGATTATCCAATATCTGTGAAACAATTCAGGATATGATGCAGTTTCCCAGGATTATTCAGGGGGGCATGGGTGTAGGCGTGTCCAATTGGCGTCTTGCCAACGCTGTCTCCAAACTCGGTCAACTCGGCGTGGTTTCAGGCACGGCGCTCGATTCACTCTTTGTACGCCGGATCGCCGATGGCGACCCAGGCGGCCACATGCGCCGCGGCCTGGATGCTTTTCCGTTTCCGGAGATGGCCAAGCGCATCTGGGATGAATACTTCGTGCCGGGCGGCAAGCCGGCTGGAGCGGCTTATCCGGTGCCACCCATGCATCAGCGCCGCGACCTGCGCAAGGTGGTCGAACTCTGCATCGTGAGCAACTTTGTCGAGGTCTACCTGGCCAAAGAGGGCCACAAGAATCCAGTCGGCATCAATTTTCTAGAGAAGGTGCAGATGCCGCACCTCTCCTCGATCTACGGTGCCATGCTGGCCGGTGTCGGATACGTGTTGATGGGCGCGGGGATTCCGCTGCACATTCCCGGCGTGCTTGACGCCTTTGCAGCTCACCATCCCTCGGAGTACAAGCTCAGTGTCACCGGCGCGACGCAGGGCCAGGACACGGCGATGGTCTTCGATCCGGCTGAGTATGTCCAAGGCCCACTGCCGCTGCTTCACCGGCCGCGCTTTCTGGCCATCGTCTCTTCGAACACGCTGGCGACCACGATGCTTCGCCGTGCCAGCGGCCGAGTCGATGGGCTGGTGATCGAATCTCCCACGGCGGGCGGACACAACGCGCCGCCGCGGGGCAAGCTGCAACTGAGCGCGTCTGGAGAACCAGTGTACGGCGAGCGCGACCAGGTGAATATCGCGGAACTGCGGAGTTTGGGCGTTCCCTTCTGGTTGGCCGGCGGTTATGGCAACGCGGAGAGCGTGCGCTATGCGATCGAGCAGGGCGCTGCCGGCGTGCAGGTGGGCACGGCATTTGCATTCAGCGAAGAGTCGGGGATGCGGCCCGATTTGAAGAGTACGCTCTTGGCACAGGCAGTCGGGGGCTCGGGTGTGGTCTTTACCGATCCTCTGGCCTCGCCGACGGGCTTTCCCTTCAAGGTGGCGCAGGTCGCTGGTTCGTACTCCGATGCCGACGTTGCAGCGGCGCGGACCCGCGTCTGCGATATTGGCCTGCTGCGCGAGTCCTACATTACACCCGAGGGCAAGATTGGTTATCGTTGCTCCGCCGAGCCGGTGGCGAATTATGTGGCCAAGGGCGGCAAGGTCGAGGAGACGGTTGGACGAAAGTGCCTGTGCAACGCCCTGTTTGCCAACATTGGCCATCAGCAGGTGCGCAAGGATGGCAGCGTCGAGCCGCCGCTGGTGACCATTGGCGACGACCTGAATACGGTCGCACAGTTTCTTGCTCCCGGTCAGACATCTTATCGAGCCGCCGATGTAGTTGAGTCTCTGCTGAGCCAGACCGGGAGAACCGTCACGGCCGAAGAGGCCGAGCCGATTCTGGCTACCGCCTGAGGCGGCTGAATTCAGGGGTATCCACCGAAGAGTGAGGCGGGGGTTTCGGCTCCCGCCTCCGATTTTTGTGGGTTACTTCTTCGCTGAGGCAGCCCGCTCGATTGCGGGCGACCTCCGCTCCTTGAGGTTGTGACTGTCCGCAGCCTTCAGCGTCATTCCATAGATTGCTTTGAGCTGCTCGATCTCCTTGAGCGTCTGGGCGGAGAAGGGAACAACCTTGCCCTCGAAGGAGTGCAGGACGATTCCTTCCAACAGATCGCCGAGGGTCATCTCCTTCAGCTCGGCTATGGCTTTGAGCACCTTCAACAGGTTTTTTTCCATCCGGACGCCGGTTTGTACGCGCTCGACTTCTACGGGTTCGCGATGTTGCTGTTCTTGCGGCATTGCTTCTTCCTTGGTATATGTGTACCAATGTACCATGAAAATCGAACTGCGCCAAGGCCAGAATTGGGGGCTTTCGGCCGAGTGTGCCCCCGATTTCGCGTCTGCTGGTCCGGCCTGTTATGGTCAGTGAGGAACCCCAGGGGCATGCCCTCCATGAATCCACAATAGGAACAGCTCGCATGTTGAAGCGCTGGCGAATTCGGATACTGCTGTTTTTGGCCGTTCTTGGCCCCGGATTCATTACAGCCAACGTGGATAACGACTCCGGCGGTATCCTGACCTATTCGCAGGCCGGCGCGCAGTACGGCTACACGCTGCTCTGGACGATCATTCCCATCACGCTTGCCCTGATCGTGGTTCAGGAGATGTGCGCGCGCATGGGCGTGGTTACCGGCAAGGGCCTGAGCGACCTGATCCGCGAGGAGTTTGGCCTGCGGCTCACGGTGATCCTGATGGTGCTGTTGGTGGTGGTCAACTACACCAACGTAGTCACCGAGTTTATCGGCATCGCCGGATCGCTGCACCTCTTCCATGTGACCAAGTTCATCTCTGTGCCGCTCTGCGCCGCGCTGGTCTGGTTCATGGTGGTGAAGGGCAGCTACAAGAGCACCGAAAAGATCTTTATCGTGGCGTCGCTGGTTTATATCTGCTATATCTTTGCCGGCGTGCTCTCGCAGCCTGATTGGCACGATGCGATGCTGGCGACCGTCAAGTTGCCGGCGCGGTCGGTATGGAGCGACAAGGCTTATATCTATATGGCGATCGGCGTTGTCGGCACGACGATTGCCCCGTGGATGCAGTTTTATCTGCAATCGTCGATTGTCGAGAAGGGGATTCGCGTCAAGGACTACTCGGCTTCGCGGCTTGATGTCGTCGTCGGGAGTCTCTTCACCGATATTGTCGCCTGGTTCATCATCGTGGCATGCGCGGCCACCCTCTACGTGCACGGCATGGGCGCGATTCAGGTGGCATCAGAGGCTGCCGAGGCGATGCGTCCGCTGGCAGGAGAATACGCTTATATACTCTTCGCGTTTGGACTCTTCAACGCCTCGCTCTTTGCCGCGTCGATTTTGCCGCTCTCGACGGCCTACACGGTCTGCGAGGGGCTGGGCGTCGAGTCGGGTGTGGACAAGCACTTCAAAGAGGCGCCCTTCTTCTACTGGCTCTATACTCTGCTGATCGTGTGCGGCGCGGCTACGGTACTCTTCCTGCCTGACGCGCAACTGATCAACGTCGCCATCCTCTCGCAGGTGTTGAATGGCGTTCTGCTGCCCGTTGTCATCATCCTGATGCTGATGCTGATCAACCGCCAGGACCTGATGGGCGAGCACAAAAACTCGCGCCTCTGGAACGTGATCGCGTGGGCCACCAGCATCATCGTCATCGGCATGACGCTGGTGATGCTCTGGGGTATGATGCCGGGGCACTGAGGTGGAATGAAGTTACCGAACGGAGGAGCTTCGCTTGTCGAGATTGAAAAGCTTCGAGGCTATTGCCTGAATCTCGCGCATCCTCGCGGACGGCATAAGGCGCGAGTATTCCAGTCTCTTCTTGGGATGACCGCTGCCCATGCGGAGGAACTCCGCGCAGCGTTGATCGACTCGGCCCTGAACGAAAATGCCACACTCGGAACTTCCGATCTGTATGGGACTCGGTACGTCATAGACTTTGAGTTGAGACGGGGCGAGAGGGCCGCCGAGATTCGTAGTTGCTGGATTGTTCTGCGCGGCGAAACCGTTCCGCGATTTGTAACTTGTTATATTCTTTAGAGAGGGAGGTATGGGTGAGATGGAGCTTCTATCAGAAGTCGCCGTTCTCCAGGACATACCTGAGAAGGGACTCGTTCGCGGCCAAGTCGGAACCGTCGTTGAACTGCTCACCCCCTGCGTGGCCGAGGTCGAATTCAGTGACGATGAAGGGCGCACCTACGCCATGGCCGCCTTGCAGGCTGACGAATTGATTCGCCTTCACCATCGCCCGTGCGAAAGGGTTGCCTAGCCATTTGTTGGGTTCCAGATTTCCCAGATCTGAAAACCCAGACCCTGGGGCGCTTGGAAATCTTATGAGAAAAACTGCGGCTCTCTGCGAGTTGCCGTCAGTTCGCCATATTGATATCCGCGGAACAATAGTTTCTTGTAAGGAACGAAGACAGTTACTGATTCTTGATTGCTATGTTCGAGACCTATTGAAATAGCGTCGGTCTTTGGGCTATTCCCGATAGAAACGCGGCTGTCCCAACACAAGGCTGCCGCAACGAGTTCCCCGTTTTTTGCCCGAGCGTGATAAACCTCGGTATACCTTTCGATCACGGTCTGCGAGGGTGGATGTTCATCATCGAGAAGCACGCCGTCGACTGCCAACTTCCCATCTGTACCTATTGACGCGCCGAACGGGTAAAACTCTCCGTGTTTCCCGAGCATTTGTCTGGCAAAACCGATGCAATAATCTGCTAAGTCATTCAGGTCTTGGTGAGCCATGCGCAGAGTGTAGCATTGGGGACGATCCTCACGCCACGGCCAGCCGTTTCAGTTGAATGCGCCCAGCGGGAATCTGCGCAAGGTCGTAGTGAGCCTGCTGCGTAATCCAGCTCTGCGCGCTGCCGCCAAAGACTTGCGAGAGCCGGATGGCCATCTCCGGCGAGATGCCGCGCCTGCCGTTTACCACTTCGGAGAGTGTTGTGCGCGTAACGCGGAGGGCTCGTGCTGCTTCCGTAATCGTAAGGCCGAGCGGCTCGATGCATTCGCTCTATACAATGCTGCCCGGATGAGGCGGGTTCTTCGTCGGCATAGGAGAGTCTCCTTACAGCAGCTTCCCCGCGGCGAGGTCGCGGATGAGTCCGCGGTCGGCGGCCAGGAAGTCGTAGCTGGAGAGCTCTTCGAGTTTGACCCAGCGCACCTGGTGATAGATGCGGCTCTCGATCTCACCGGTGAACTCGTGCACGGCGAAGAACTGCAGGTCGACGGCGCCGCCATGGCGGTAGTTGTGGCGGACTCGGGTGACTTTGGGACCAATGGTTGCGCGAATGCCGAGTTCCTCGTCGAGTTCGCGGGCCAGCGCCTGCTCGGGACTCTCACCGGCCTCGATCTTGCCGCCGGGAAACTCCCAAAGCATGGCCATGGGCTGATCGGGACGCCGTTGACCGATCAGAACCTCGCCATTGCGAACGATCAGGGCCGCGGCTACGAAACGCAACGCGGGTCCGGCGGGCCGAGGATCGCTCTTCGGTTGGACTTCTTCCACTTCACTAGTCTAATCGCATCGTTTCAGTTGAAGCGATTGAGCCGCGCATATCGCGGTACGCGGGGTGAAGAGGCCCTCTCGAGTGCGCGAACGGGCCTGCTCACTCACCTGCGACGGCTGTTGCAACGCCCTCGGCGGCTTGGGGCCTGAAATAGCCCCAGCCGCGCGCGCTGGCGGCTTCGATGAGCGCGGGAGAGGGATTTACGGGGAAGGCGTGCCGCGCGATCTTGAGCATCGCGAGGTCGTGGATGGAGTTGCCGAAGACTGCGTCGGGGTGCGGCATTCCGACGCGGACGAGAGTAGCGGCTTTGCCCTCGTCAGTGGGCACGTCGAGAAGTTCGCTGGTGATGAGACCGTCGGCGATGCGCACCTCGGCGGCGAGAACGCGCGCTTCGGGAATGCCGAGCTCGCGGACGCCCTCTGCGACAACCCACTTGTTGGTCGAGCTCACAGCCCAGAGCTCGACACCGGACTTTACGAGCGTCGCCAGCAGCGAGGCTAACTCAGTGAAGACGCGGGGCTGGACAAACTCGCGCACATAACGTGATGCCGCTTCGCGCAGCTCCTGCTCGCGAAGCCCGGCGTACATCTGCACCATCGCGCCGCAGATGTCGAGTTCGCTAACTTTGCCGGCAAGGTAGCCGCGATAGCGTGTGTCGATCCAGTCGCTGGTCGAGCGCGAAACCAGGCCCTGATCGATGGACCAGACCATAAAGCCATAGCCGGCGTCGCCGCCCCACAGCGTTCCATCGCAATCGAAGATCGCAACTTTAGGCTTGCTTGCGAAGACCTGCCGCTCAAACTCCGCGGCTGTCCAACGGGGGATTTCAATCTGCACAGGTGTCAAACGTTCCTCTTGTCGTCCTTCGAAAATTCGTCTAACTCCATTCTCATTCAAGTCGCGAGAATTTGCACGTTAAGGTCTGGTGAAGCGACGGCTTCGACGTGAGAATCCGAGGATCACGCGAGGCGCGTGGGTGAAGCCGCACGGGGGATCTTCGACCCATGCGAAGATCGAGGCTCAGGCGGCACGGGGGGTGAGCTTGATGCCGAGAGCCTTCATGACGCCGAGAAAGGTCGAGAGCCTTGGATCGCCTGTCGCTGAAAGCGCTTTATAGAGCGCCTCGCGCGTGACGCCGGCTTGGCTGGCAAGCTGAGTCATCCCCATGGCGCGCGCAATGTCGCCCAGAGCGGCCGCAATCAAGGCCGGGTCGCCGTCCTCGAAGGCCGCCTCGAGATAGGCCGCGATGGACTCCGGACTATCGAGATACTCGGAGGGATCCCACAGGGTTGTTTTAAGAGCCATTTTGAGCCTCCTTTGCCAGCTTCTTTGCTTTTGCTATGTCAGCCTGTTGCGTTTTCTTGCTGCCGCCGGCAAGCAGGATCACCAGCAGGTTTCCCCGACGTTGTAGATAGGCGCTATAACCACGGGCCAGCAGCCGCACAGCTCGCTCCGTTCCAATTCAGCCCGATTTAAGCGGCAATGATTATGCGCTGAGATGTGGCCGGTTTCGGAGGTTCGGTGGAATGGATTCATTGCGCAAACGCTCGTCTTGTTTCCATTCTATTTGGTTTGCTGCACCGGGTCGGCATGGAAGTGGCTGTGGATGGCTTCCGCGGTCTTGCGCGGGACTACGGCGGCTAGTGACTCGGCGGTGGCTTGCTGCACGTCGCGCAGGCTGCCGAAGTGAGTTAGTAACCGCTGTCTTGTCTGCGGGCCTACACCGGGGATATTCAGTAACTCGGAATCGCGGTCGCGCATGGCTCGGCGCTGGCGATGATAGCCGATGGCGAAGCGGTGGCTCTCGTCGCGAATGAGTTGGATCAGATGCAAGACAGGCGAACGGCGGTCGAGGACGACGGGTTCGTCTTCGTTGCCGTAGAGGTAGATGACTTCTTCTTTTTTTGCAATCGATGCCAGTGGCTGCGTGGTGAGGCCTAGAGATTCGAGAGCTTCGGCGGCGGCGTGCAATTGCCCGAGGCCGCCGTCGACCAGGATTAAAGACGGGAGGGTCTTGGGCTCCTTGGAGGATTTTTTCTCCGGGGCTAAAGCCCGCGACGATTTTGGCGAATCTTCGGCACGACTGAAGTCACGCCCATTCAAAGCATCGGTTCCCAGATTGGGATTGGAGGTATCCCAGGTCCCCAAAGGCGAGGGACCTGGGGCACCCGGCTTCGACTCTTCGAGCAGACGGCGATAGCGGCGTGTGATCACCTCGCGCATCGATGCGAAGTCGTCGACACCGAGGACGGTCATTACCTTGAACTTGCGATAGGCCTGCTTGTTCATCTTGCCGTCCTCCCAGACGACCAGCGAGGCTACGGTTTCAGCGCCTTGAATATGGGAGATGTCGAAGCACTCGATGCGGCGCGGCAGCTCGGGGAGCATGAGGATATCGGCGAGGGCCTCTTGAATAGCTTTGCGCGAGGGCTCCAGCACGCGGAAACGCTGCGTGTACGACTGCTTGGCGTTCTGGCTGGCCAGATCGACGAGCGAGCGCTTCTCGCCGCGCTGCGGGACGGCGATCTCTATCCGATGTCCGGTGCGTTCGCTGAGCAGCTCGGCCAGAGTCTCGCGATCGTCGAAGTCGGTGGGGACGAGGATCGTGCGCGGAACGTAGTGCTGGTCGATGTAGAGCTGCTTGAGAAGCGCGCTGAAGACAGGGCCCGCGTGGAAGGGAGTCTCCCTGTCGGCGGGGATTAATTGATTGGCTGGCACAGGTTGGGGTTCATGGTTTCCCACCGATTCCGCAGAAGACGAGACGCAGGTCCTTCGACTACGCTGCGCTTCGCTCAGGATGACAGGGGCACGGAGGTCTTCTGGCGTATCAGCCTCTGGACTGGCGGCTTCGAGGAGGTCCGGCAAGTCTTCCCAAAAGAACTCGCGGCGATCGACGATCTTGCCGGCTCGAAGATGGAAGAGGTTGACCGCGAGCGAGCCGGCCTCG
>JBEKKL010000050.1:0-53652 GCA_050010735.1 Occallatibacter sp.
GTCTTCGCGGCGCAGCGATCCGTAACGGCCGCAAATACCATTTCTCTACTCTCTCCAAAGCAACTCAATACCTGCAAAGTCGTCTGCAAAAACAGGGCCATCTAGGCGCTGAGGTGCGTCTGGCGAGCGCTGAATACAATGCAAGCACCAACCGCGCTACGATTCATTTCACCGTCGAGCCAGGGCCAATATCACGTATTTCTGTGTCAGGCGCACACTTGTGGGTTTGGACGCGCAAGTCGCTACTTCCCGTCTATCAAGGAGTGGGAGTAAACGAAGAGTCAGTGGAGGAGGGACGGCAAGCGCTCATCTCCTATTTCCAGACCAAGGGGTTCTTTGACGCAATGGTGGATGCCAAGCTCACCAATGAAGCGGGAGTGAGAAGCGTAGTCTATCGAATCTCGAAAGAAAAGAGGCACAAGGTTACATCTGTAAAGCTATCCGGGAACAGCCACCTGCCCGCATCGGATCTAACTCCGCACATTGTCGTGAAAGAGTCGCACATGTTCTCTTCCGGCAAATTCAGTCAGCAGCTACTGCGTTCGAGCGTAAACAGTCTCAAAGCGATCTATGAGGGTGAGGGCTACAGCAGCGTGCAGGTCGCATCCAGTGTCTCCAAGGCGGGAGGAAATCTCAAAGTCTCCTTTTGTGTGACTGAAGGACCGCGTGACGTTGTGAACTCGCTTGCGATCAAGGGAAACGATACCCTCCCCGAATCGCAATTCGCGCCGAAAGGACTAAAGCTGGCGATCGGCCAACCTTATTCGCAGGCACGCGTCGCAGCAGACCGTACGGAGATCGTCTCTCATTATCTGCAAGCGGGATATCTGAGCTCGAGCTTTCGCGAGACGGCGGCGGAAGTCTCTAAGGATGATCCTCACCATATCAACGTCGTCTATCACATTTACGAAGGGCCAAAGATCATTGCCGGAAAAGCTTTAACGCTGGGCAGGGAGCGGACCCAACAACGGCTGATTGATCGTGATGACTCAATCATCAAGCCTGGCGCACCACTGACAGAATCGCAATTATTGACCGCAGAGAGCAATCTCTATGACCATCCTGGCGTGTTCGATTGGGCTGAGGTCGACCCGAAACGCCAAATAACCACCGGGCCTGTTGAAGATATCGTGGTCAAGGTACATGAATCGAGCAAAAACCAGACCACTTACGGCTTTGGCTTTGAAGTCATCAACCGTGGCGGCAGCATACCCAGCGGTACTGTTGCGCTTCCCAACCTGCCTCCGGTTGGCCTGCCCTCGAGTTTCACTTCGAGTCAGGTGACATTTTATGGTCCGCGAGGATCATTCGAGTACACGCGCAACAATGTCGGCGGCAAAGGAGACTCACTTTCCTTTACGGGTTTCGCCGGGAGACTCGATCAACGCGGCTCCATCTACTATATCGTTCCAGAGTTCCACTGGTCGCCATGGAAGGCAACGACATCGATTTCCGCGGAACGTAATGAGGAGAACCCGATCTTTTCATCTCAGCAAGAATTGGCGAGCACTCAATTGCAGCGTGCGGTGGACAAAAAGAAAGAAGACACTGTGTTTTTCCGTTACAGTTTCAGTCAGACCGATCTCACACGAATTCTGATACCTGAGCTGGTGCTGCCCCAGGATGACCATGTCCGGCTCTCCACGATTGCCGCAAACTTTACGCGCGACACGCGCGACAACCCACTCGATGAGCACCGGGGAGTCTTAGGGTCGCTGGAATTGGATCTAAATGAAACGAGGCTGGGTTCGAGCGTAAACTTCGCGAAGCTAGCCGGACAAATGGCAGTCTACAAACAGGCATTTCATAATATCGTATGGGCCAATAGCGTTCGAATCGGATTGGCTCAGCCTTTCGCCAATAGCCGCGTGCCGCTAAGCGAGGAGTTCTTCACGGGAGGCGGCAACTCACTTCGCGGCTTCCCGTTAGATGGAGCGGGACCGCAGCGACAAGTGCAGGTGTGTCCGAACGGCGCGACAAACTGCAATACTTTCATCCAAGTTCCCAGCGGCGGCAACGAACTATTGTTAATCAACACCGAGGCGCGCATTCCATTGCCGATCAAAAAGGGGCTGGGACTGGTTACCTTCTACGATGGCGGAAACGTCTTCCCGAATGTGGGTTTTCACGACTTCACGTCGCTCTATAGCAATAATGTTGGTCTAGGCTTACGGTATGCAACACCTGTTGGCCCGATTCGTATCGATGTAGGTCAAAACTTGAATCCCATCACTGGAATCAAAGCAACCAACTACTTCATCAGTATTGGCCAAGCCTTCTAAGTGAGATGCGTATGAATCTCCGTAACCTGCTATCCGAATTTCATCGCCGATCCAGACCGAGCTCGGTCGAGCCTAGGCGCCCGTTCCTTCGAGTGCTGGCGTGGATCTCGACCGGTATGACCATCTTGACCCTGCTGGTTGCAATTACAATCGCAGTTTTGCTGCATGATGCGCGATTTCATGAATATCTCCGACGCACTGCCGAGCAGAAGGCCAGCGAAAGTCTCGGTGTCCGCGTGCAGGTCAAAGACTTTTCATTAAGCTTATTCACCTTGAGCCTTCACCTCGATGGCGTGACAATCGATGGTGCTAGTCCATACTCGAATCCACCGCTGCTTAAGGTCAACCATGTGGAGATGGGCGTGCGAATTACATCACTTTTCAAGCGGGCATGGTATCTCGACAGTGTTGTCGTTGATCATCCGGTTATAAACCTCTTCGTCGATTCGCGCGGTATTTCGAATCTTCCCACACTCAAAACCAGCGGTGAGAGCGGTGACACGAAAGTATTTGATCTTGGCATTCGCCATGCGGCGATTGACCAAGGGGAGCTCTACTACAACGATCGACAGAACGAAGTTGCGGCGGATCTGCATGACTTACAATTCCGCCTCTCCTTCAGTAGCTTGTTGACGAAGTATTCCGGGCACGTGACCTATCATGACGGTCACCTCATCTATGGAGTATTTCAGCCGTTTGCGCATGGCCTCGACGCGCAATTTGACGCCACTCCGACGACATTCAATCTCACTCATAGCACTTTATCGGTTGGCAATTCGCAGCTGATTCTTTCGGCGGTCTTGCAGAATTATAGCGACCCTCAAGTGACTGGGCACTACGATGTGGTCGCGGACTGCAAAGAGCTTGGAAAGACTCTTCACCAACCGTACATTCCCGCAGGCGTTGTGCATGCAACCGGGGATGCGCAATTTCATCAGCTTCCAAACCGGTCTGTGCTGGATTCGCTAATCGTCGATGGAGATCTCACAAGTTCGAGCCTTTATCTTCAGTCTTCGGCCGCTCGAACTCAACTGGAGAATGTGTCAGCACATTATCTGCTCGCCAACGGTAATGCAGTGCTGCGCGACTTTCGTGCCGCTGCCTTAGGCGGGCAAGTCAATGCTGAGGGCAGCATGAAGAATCTCAGTGGCGATTCCCATTCGGAGTTCGTGGCTGCAGTGCGCGGAGTCTCGTTGCCGGAGCTTGCGCGAGCCTTTGGCCACACCGCTCAGACGCGCGAAGTAACAATCTCGGGGAGGCTGAATGCGGAAACCAAGGCTTCGTGGGTCAAGAGTTTCGATCGTCTTTTGGTGCACACAGACGCAACAATCCTCGGGCATGTTCAGCAGTCACGAAACGCTCTCGGGCAAACCACCGCGGCTTCTGCGGAGGCTAGCAACGCGGGCACATCGTCCTCGTCCTTTCCGTTAGAGAGTGCGATCCATGCCACATATTCAGAAGGCAACCATCAACTCGAGTTGGATAACAGCTATGTGCGGACCCCCGAGACCAATCTGTCTATGAACGGTGTTGTCAGTTCTCATTCCAGCGTCAAGGTTCAGCTTCAAGCCAAAGATCTACATGAGTGGGAATCGATCGCCGAGATCTTCCGCGTTGACGCATCGGGTCAAGCGCTTCAACCGCTGGGTCTGGCTGGGAGCGCGGCGTTTTCGGGCACAGTACAGGGATCCACAGCAGCTCCGCATTTGAGAGGGCAGTTCACGGCATCAGATCTGCAATTCAAAGGGACGGCGTGGAAGCTCCTCAGAACAAATATCGATCTGAGTCCGAGCATGGCGAGCCTTCAGCAAGCAGATCTGGAATCTGCGTCTCGCGGCAACGTTGCCCTCAGCGCGTCTGCAGGATTGAGTCGATGGTCGTTTGCGGAGGATAGCCCAATTCAGCTCGAACTTACAGCATCGCAGCTGAGTATTGCGGATCTGGCCAAGCTAACCGGCCAAGAGATTCCGGTAACGGGAAAGTTGAGCGCCGACATTTCGCTGCATGGAAGCGAATTGAGCCCCGTCGGAAAAGGCAACGTCCTGCTCACAAACCTGACTGCCTACGAGCAGCCCATCGAATCGGCAAGGCTTACTCTAGAGGGCACGAAAGATGAAGCGCGCGGGGATTTATTCATGCAACTTCCCTCCGGCACGGTGCGGGGCAAGGGAGCGATTCGGCCGCGGCAGAAGACCTACACGGCAGAACTCACTGCGAGTGGAGTGGAACTTGGAAAGCTGCAAGCTGTTAGAGAGCGCAATCTCAATGCATCCGGGATTCTGGAACTCAGTGCGAAGGGAGAAGGATCATTCGAAAACCCGCAGCTTGATGCGGCGATCAAGATTCCGTCGCTCAGAGTGCAAGACCAGTCAGTCAGCGCGATCAATTTGCAGATGACGATAGCGAACCACGTCGCGAGTCTTACGTTGCAGTCTTCCGCTGTGAATACCGCCATTCAGGCGAAAGCGAGTATTAACCTGAGCGGAAACTATCTCGCGGATGCCTCGATCGATACTAGCGGGATTTCGTTAGCTCCGCTGCTGGCCGTCTATGCTCCACAGGCCAACGGAATCTCTGGGCAGACAGAGTTACATGTTGCGTTCCACGGGCCGCTGAAGGACAAAAGCCAGATTGAGGCGCATATTACCATCCCAGTTCTCAAACTGGCCTACGGAGACACGGTTCAGCTTGCCGCGGTTTCGCCAATTCGCGTTGACTTCAAGAACGGCGTGATTCAACTTGAGCGTTCGGCAATTCATGGAACAGACACGGACCTGCAATTTGAGGGGACCGTTCCGATCGACGCAAACGCCGAGATGTCGATGATGTTGAAGGGAACCGTGAATCTGGAACTCGCGCAGTTGGTCGATCCCGATTTACGCAGTTCCGGCCAGCTGCGCTTCGATATCGATTCACGAGGGCCAATCAATGGATCTGAGTTCGCGGGCCAAATCGATGTTGTTGACGCTAATCTTGCATTGGGAGATTTGCCGGTTGGACTGCGGCATGGCAACGGAGTGTTGAAGCTGACGAAGGACCGAATCAACATCGCGAGCTTCAAGGGCGATCTTGGAGGCGGAATGGTTACTGCCCAAGGCGGCATCGCATATCGACCCGATATCCAATTCGACCTGGGTCTAAATGCGCAGGGTGCGCGCATTCTTTATCCGCGGGGAATGCGGGAAAATGTGGACGCGACTCTACGGCTTGCCGGATCGATGGACCACGCAGTGATCGGCGGCACGGTGAATCTCTCTGACCTGTCGTTCACGCAGGCCTTTGATCTGAACAGATTCATCTCACAGTTTTCGGGTGGAGTGCCTGTGCCGCCTTCGCGCGGCTTTGCGCAGAATGTTCAACTCAACATCGGAGTGAACTCGACCAACAGTGTCAACCTTACGAGCAGGACTCTGAGTATTGGTGGGACGGCAAATCTGCGACTGCGTGGTACCGCGGCGGAGCCCGTCGTTCTGGGGCGCGTCAATCTCAGCAATGGGGACATCATTCTAAACGGGAATCGATTTGTGCTCAACGGCGGTACCATTCAGTTCATCAATCCCTCTGAGACGGAGCCGGTCGTCAACCTGACCTTGACCACGTCAATACAGCAGTACAACATCAACCTGCAGTTCCGCGGTCCGGTGGATCAGCTGCGCACTCAATACAGCTCGGATCCTGCGCTGCCTTCAGCGGATATCATTAACTTGCTCGCTCTTGGACAAACTACCGAAGCGAGCAACGCCAATCCAACATCTACAAACCAAGCCGCCGAATCTCTCATTGCCTCCCAGGTTGCGGGCCAGGTAAGCAGTCGCGTCTCAAGGATCGCCGGCATCTCGCAGCTGTCCATTAATCCGGTTTTGGCGGGGAGCACCACCCAGGGACCACCAGGAGCAAACATCACTATCCAGCAGCGAGTTACCGGCAACCTGTTTGTGACGTTTTCGACGAATGTCGCTTCGACCCAGAGCCAGACAATTCAAGGGCAATATCAAGTGAGCCCTAGGGTGGCCTTTAGCGCCACTCGCAATCCGAATGGCGGCTTTGCATTCGATACCCTTATCAAGAAGAGCTGGTGAAAGGGCCAGTTTGATGATCCTAAATCGCGTCTTTGCGAGTATGATGTTGGCAAAAGACCAGCACGATCTCCCGCCTTCCTAAGGAGCGGGATTTCGAAGGCATCTCAGCCTTCGCATTTTCGGGCACCGGTTCATGAAAGGTTAACTATATGGGCCTTCGGGAGTTACGCAGATCTTCTTTCAAGCTCAGAGTGAAACCTTCGCCATCCTGGTCGCGGTTAGTCCTGGGCTTCGTATTTGCTTGCGTCGTTCTCGGTCAAACAACTGCTGGAGGCGCGACCGGTGTCACAACTGACACGCCGGCGACTACTGTGAGCGCCAACGTCGGCGAAGTTTCTCTCCAACTGGCGGTGCATGACAGAAAGCACAGGTGCATCCTCGACCTCAAGCCGGAGGAGATTACCATCACCGACGACGATTCGCCGGTCAAACTCTCCGACTTCCATCTCGTTAAGGACGAAGACGGCACGGACCACGTTGTGACGCTGGTCTTCGAACATTTTGATGGATCGATGGCCAAGACCGCTCAGAGTGCCGCAACCAAAGTGCTCCAGATGTTTCCCTCCAACGGTTACAGATTCGCGGTGCTGGATTACGGCCAGCGTTTGCAACTGATTCAAGGTTTCACGGCCGATCGGAAGGACGTTGGGCAAGCCATCATCGCGGCTACCGAAACGGCGGAAAAAGCCAGAATCAGCGCGATTGCGCAGGCCGAAAAGGATCTGATTGCGGTTGCGCAGACTGGGGCCGATGCGTCGGGAAAGAATGTGGACCTGAAAACCAGAGCCCTCGACAAGACTTTGCTGGCTGCGCTCGAAGATACACGGCACATTATCCAGGACCAGCACGCCCAGCTCAATCTCGCGGGCCTGATGGCGCTGGTTCGTTCCCAGCAGCGGCTCTCTCAACGCAAGACCCTGATTTATTTCACCAAGAACGAGCAGATGGATTCCGCCGGCAAAGAAATGGTTCGCTCGATCTCTGGGGCGGCGACCCGCGCCGGCGTCAGCATCTACGCGGTCGATATGGATGCCCTCAATTCACTTGGGTACCAGGCCGCGAACGCCCAGGTCCTGGGGGTTCTGCACTTCCAACCCAATTACACCGGCGTAGGTCCAGTCATTAACAACTCTCCGTCAGCCCAACTCACCGGCCCACCGCCCGTTCGCGACGGGGACCTCATCGACAGCAAGCAGGAAGCCTATAACACGTTTGCGAGTCTGAAGAGCCCGATCGCAGATCTTGCCCGCGATACCGGTGGCTTGTATATCGACGCCCAGGAGAACTTAAAAAAGCCTTTAAAGCAAATGTTGGAGGATATGACGACGTACTACCAAGCCTCCTATATTTCACCCATTAACGACTATGACGGCAAGTTCCGTTCTATCACCATCAAGTCGGTGCGTCCGGGAGTTCAAATCCACACCCGCTCCGGCTATTTTGCGCTGCCACCCGAAGCCGAAGACGGCATCCGCCCCTTTGAAGTTCCGCTGCTGAAGCTTTTTACGCAAGCACAGTTGCCGGCGGAACTGAATTACAGGACTTCCATCCTCCGTTTCGGCTCCACGCCCAATGGCAATGCCAACGCGTTGGCGGTCGAGGTGCCGCTTTCCGAACTGGAGATCAGGGAAGACACCCGCAACAACCTCACCACCGCACACGTAGCCATCGTGGCCGAGATCAAGGACAGCACCGGCGCCGTGATCGAACACTTTGGTGAAGACATCACGCGGCGAGGCACAGTGGAAAAGGACGGCCGGGATAAATCTGGGGTCGTGATGATGCAGCGCCACTTTTATGCCCTCCCCGGCAAGTACATGCTAGAGGTCGCGGTCCTCGACCTGAACAGCGAGAAGAAGTGCGCGCAGCGCATCAGCTTCGAGATTCCCTCTGATCCCTCCGCTCCTTCGCTGAGCGACATGGTCCTGGTTCGCAAGATGGACGCCATCCATGATGATTCCGATCCCTTGGATCCGATGCACTTTGAAGAGGCACGGGTCACGGCCAATCTCTCCGGCATCGTCCAGCGGGATGGAAAGCCCCTCTCTCTCTTCCTAATGCTGCATCCCGACCCCAATGCTACCGCGCCACCTACACTGCAAATGGAGGTCAGCCTTAACGGCAAAGCCGCCCAACGTGTCACGCTGCCCACTCAGAAAGACCTCCATGGCGAGACACTGCCCTATCTGGCTACACTCGGCTCAGGCAGTCTTCCGGCAGGCCTCTATGAAGTGAAGGCTATCCTCACGCAGGACGGGAAATCGGTGTCGCAGGCAATCATGTTTACGGTACCTGACAGCGATGCTGATGCCGGGGGAACCGCCAGCCCGGTAACGGAAGCGAGCCTGAAGGCGACAGCAATCGATCCTTATACCGCCGGGCAGTTGGCAATTACCGTCCCCACCAATCCCGTTCCTCCGCCCTCTCGGGCGGAGATCGATTCCATCCTCGCGGACGCCAGAGTGCGCGCCGTCAACTATGCCGACTCGCTGCCCAATCTCCTCTGCATCGAGGTCACCAACCGCTCCGTCGACCACTCCGCTTCGGGAAGATGGAGGGCGCGCGACAACATCACTGAGCTGCTCGGATATGTTGACAAGGTTGAGACCCGCACCACGTTGGAGGTAAATGGCAGCACAAGCAGTGTGGACCGTGAAGGCATCCCAGGTGCCTTCTCCTCGGGCGAGTTCGGCGGCGCTCTAAAGATTGTTTTTTTGAATGATTCCAAAACCGTGTTTCACTGGAAGGAGACAGACGATCTCGGCACCGGTACGGTGCAGGTCTTCGAGTACAAGGTAGACAAAGCCAACTCTTCCTTCACGATCGTTGATATGGGCAACCGGCAAATCACGGCCGGCTTCCACGGTCTGGTATTCATCGATACGGCCACACGCAGCACTCGCCGCCTCACCCTGATCGCCGATGATATCCCCGCGACCTTCCTCACTCACTCCACATCGATGGCGGTCGACTACGACAATGTATTGCTCAACGCACACGACTATTTGGTGCCGGTCAGCGCTGAGATGAGTCTTCTGCAGGGAAAGCACGAGGCTGTTCTGAATAATATTGTCTTCCGGGACTATCGGCTCTTTAGCTCCACTTCGAAGTTGGTTGTCCCGCCTGATCAGCAGGAACAATAGGCCTCTCCCTCCAGGGTGGAGGCAGGTCGCTGGCAGATGGCTAGCCACGGCTGGCCGCGGACTGTACTGGCTTATGGTGGAGGCGGGGGAGTCGAACCGGACTGTAGCGGTGAAAACTGGCAACATACTCATTCCAAGAGTGCCCGAAATTCACAGATTGCCACGAGTGCCAGATTTGCGTACAAATCGCGTACAAGCCATTCCTAAGATTCCCGAACCTCCAACAGCTTCACCTTCCAATCCGTTCAGCGGACGACCTGAAGAACTCTTCACCTTTTGTACATCAAACCGACGACGTCGAAGATCGGCTTTCGGCAGGGATTCGGGACGGCTCTTCCGGAACCGCATCTCGAGGTCGGAGCACCGGCAGCACTGAAGTTGCAAGCTTCTCACCCGACCGCTATTCCCAGTGCACTACCGCCCGTGAGAGAGTCGGCGATCGGATCGACGACACCTTGGCGGCGTGGCGAACCTAATGCCACTTCGACTTGGCATTTCGCACCATCTCGCGGAAATCCGGAAATCAGCCTTTTGGTCCCAGCTGATGAAACCCACGGGCTGCAAGAGTACTTTAATCGCCCGGTGTATTAGCCCCTGGCGGTGGGCCATGGTGTACGCTCCTGAAGAGGGAATCTTCCTATGCTCATTGAACAGCAGATCGCTGCGCGGCAGCAGAGGGCCGCGGCGGCTCCGCTGAAGATTTTGAAACGACCCGTAAGCGGGCCTTATGGCGATTACAGTGTCAAGTCGGCCAGCGGGCGGACCTATAAGGTGGCGATTCGCGGCCTGGGGCTCTTCGAGAATTATTGCTCCTGCCCGGATTTCTCGATCAATACGCTGGGAACCTGCAAGCACGTCGAGGCGATGCTTTTGCGGCTGCGAAAGCGCCATCAGAAGACGTTGGAAACCGCGAAGTTCAAGCGCACGCGCGCTTCCATCTCGCTTCAGTACGGGAATACGATCGAGGTGCGGCTGCGTATCCCCGCTTCGCCTTCGCCTGCGCTCCTGTCTCTCGCAGCAGAACACTTCGACACCAACGGTCTTCTGCGCCGCGAGCGTTACCGGCGATTCTCTGAGGTGCTGGAAGCGCTGCGTAACGCCGACGGCCAGGGAGTCATCTACAGCGATGTCTTGGATTACATCGACCGGGAAAACGAGTTGGCCGAAGGGCTGGAACTAGAGCGCAAGCTGCTAACTAAATTAAAGCGCGGGCAGGATCCCACCGCCGGCATTCTAAAAACGAAGCTTCTGCCCTATCAGGCTCGCGGCGCTCTGTTCGCAGCTTGCCGCGGGCGCGCGGTCCTGGCCGACGACATGGGGCTTGGCAAAACGAATCAAGCATTGGCCACGGCCGAACTCTTGCGTCAACGGCGAGGAATCGAGAGGGTATTGGTGATTGCGCCGGCCTCGGTCAAATACCAGTGGAAGACGGAGATCGAAAAGTTCACCGACCGCTCCGTAAAGATCGTCGAAGGTTTTTTGCCGCAGAGGCGGGCAATGTATTCGTCCCCGGAGTTTTTCACTCTCACCAACTACGAGCTCGTCCTCAAAGACATCCGATACATGCAGGAACTGCATCCGGACCTGATCATCCTCGACGAGGCGCAACGAATCAGAAACTGGACCACCGCGACCGCGCGCACCATCAAACAGTTGAAAAGCCGCTACGCCCTGGTGCTTACCGGTACGCCACTTGAAAACAAATTGGAGGAGCTGTTTTCCGTCGTTGAGTTCGTCGACGGCCGTAGGCTGGGGCCGGCGTTCCGCTTCATAGACGAGCATCGCGTGTTGGACGAAAAGGGCCGTCTGACCGGCTATCGCGGCCTGGATCGCATTCACGAGCAGTTGGCCCCGATCCTGCTGCGTCGTACGCGCCCGGAGGTACTGAAGGATCTGCCCGAGCGGACAGACAAAGTTTTTCGCGTGCCGCTGACCAGCCAGCAGGCGGAGCCCTATTACGAGCAAAGCGATCTGCTTGCACAGCTCATGCGCAAGTGGGAGCGCCAAGGCTGGCTCTCCGATATCGATCAAAAGCGCATTCTATGCTGCATTCAGAATATGCGCATGTTGTGCAACTCGACATTTCTATTCGATAAGCAGACCCATCATTCGCCAAAGCTCCAGGAGTTCCGCGAGATCATGACCGACTTCGTCGTGGGTGAAGAACGCAAAGTCGTGGTGTTCAGCGAGTTTGAACGAATGACGCATCTGGCAGGCGAGGAGTTGCGCAAGCTGGGCATCGGATTCGTGTCGCTCCATGGAGGCGTGCCGTCTGGGAAGCGCGGCGCCTTGATCGAACAGTTTCGCAACGATCCGGCCTGCAAGGTCTTTCTCTCGACCGATGCGGGAGGTGTCGGTCTCAATTTGCAAGCAGCCTCGGTGGTGGTGAACTTCGAGCCCCCGTGGAACCCTGCCCGGCTGGAGCAGCGCATCGGGCGGGTGCATCGGCTGGGACAGTCGCGGCCCGTGCACGTAATTCACATGCTTACGGAGAAGAGCATCGAGGAACGCGTTTGGGAGACGCTGGCCTTGAAAAAATCGTTGTTTGCCGGAGTCTTCGATTCTCCCACCAACGAGATCAGCTTCGCAAAGCTGGGCCGCAAGACGATTTTACAGGCAGTGAAGGAGATCTTCGCCGAGCAACCGGGTCGGCCGAAGCCGGTAATTGATCACGCTCCCGCCGAGGCGGTTGCTCTTCCGCAGGCGCAGCAGGATGTGCAGACGCAGTCGGCGGGTTTAGCGGGTGCAACGGTACCAGTGCCTGCAGGCGCTCGTCCTTCGCCTCCGCCAACTCCTGGCGGCAACGGTGTCGAACTGGCTGCGGCCTCGTTCATCGAGGCTGGATTGCGATTGATCGAATCAATTACGGCGGGCAGCGTGGTGGGCGGCACGGCGGCTCGTTCCACGGCCGCTCCCGCACCGCGCGTGGCTCAAGTGTTGCCCACCCTGTTCACTAGCGATCCCCGGACGAACCGTCCGGCATTGACCATCCCTCTGCCTGATTCAGTGACTCAGGAGCGTCTCACCAGCGCGGTTTCGGCTCTGCTGAATATGTTCGGACAATCCGTGAGCGCAACCGCCACTCCAAAGAGCCAGACTTGACCGGCATCAACCCAAGAATAAGTTCGTCACCGTGCATGACTGGCTCGGGTTCGCAGGAATCGAGAAGCTACGTGTACGGATGATCTCACGCGAACAGATCACCACATCACCAACGCCTGCGTCGAGAGCGGGCCGGGCAGATCACGCTGCCGGTCAGTTATGTGCGCCATAATCCGCTTGTCCAGCGCGCCCGTCCGGAAGCAGTGCTGATCGACGCCACTCCCATCGAAAGCCGTTTATGTAATCTGCATCCGCTGGAGTTGGAGCAGGTGCGGCGCAGTCGCCCGAAGGCGTGGGCGAGGATAAGTACGATGAATCGGCCGCGGCTCACGAATCTTGGAGCGTCTAGTCAAGCACGGATGCATATTTACCAGTCATACGCTCGGATGGATAGAATGTCCGAGTGTTTGACCCCGGGTTTAAAGACCAAAAGAGCTTGCGAGGAGCGTGCAAAGGCCTTCGCGAATTGCAAGGTATGAGTGAGCCAGCCGAGCGCACGGGGTCAATCGTGGATGCTTGTCTTTCTGAAGGCTAGGCCGCCGGGGCACAGTATTCGGCCTCGGCTTGAACCAAGGGAAAGACCAACTTTACGACCGTGCCTTTGTGCAGTTGGCTGGCGACGCTAATGTTGGCATCATGCATCTCAGCAATCCATTTCGCGATGGACAGCCCTAACCCGCTGCCTTCGGTCTGGCTGCGGGAAGGATCGGCACGGAAGAAGCGATCAAAGACATGCGGCAAGTCGGATTCCGCAATGCCTTCGCCACTATCCTTGACCCGCAGGATCGCATGCCGCTTGTCTGTGATTAACCTAACTTCGATCTGACCAGGGGCCTGGGTGTACTTAAGAGCGTTGTCGAGGAGAATCCACATCAGCCTTCGCAAAGTTGGGAAGTCACCAAGGACATTTATGAACTGCTCGTCGCAGACGGACGCCGTAAGCGAAAGGTTGCGTTCCTCGGCGAGTGGGCGCGCCAACTCGCAAGCCTCTTTGACGACATCGGCTAGATTGATGGGCTTGAGATCCGTGCCGCCACGGTCTGCGTCGGCGCGTGCCAGGGTAAGCATGTCCTCCAACAAGACAGCGGCCTTGGCTACCTCCTCCACGATGTCTTCGCAGGCTCGACGGCTGGCAGCATCGGCATTGGGATTGCGGAGCGCCACTTCCGCGACTGTACGAACAAACGAGAGTGGGCCGCGCAACTCGTGAGAGGCATCGGCGGTGAACTGATTGATGCGATTCACAGACGATTCCAACCGGTCGAGCATGGCGTTGCAGGTCTCCGCGAGCCGTTGCAACTCGTCCCCCGTCTTGATTACCGGGAGACGTTCGGAGAGATTGCGGATGCTGATGAATCGCGCCGTGGCCGTAATCTTGTCGACTGGTTTCAAGGCCCTGCGGCTGAGCCAGTATCCGCCAGCCGAGGAAATCAGAAGGAGTGCCGGCGCAGAAGCAAGAAGACCCTCCCAAAAGCGCTCGAGAACCAGGATGTTTCCTGCCTCCGGAGCGGCCACTACCAGGTAGACCGTCTCACCTTCGAGAGAGAATGGCCGGGCCAAAACCCAGTAGGGTTGATCCGGCGTTCGCACTTGCACAAAGGCTTCCCCTGCCCCGCCGCGGGTAACTGGCCAGGGAAATGTCTTTGCAGCCGCTGACGGCGAGGGAAAAGCACGAGAGCCGTCAGCGCGAAAGACCTCAGAGAGGCCTCCGCCCGTGGCGTGTGCAAAATCCTTGAAGTCCTGCGCGCGGTCAGAGGGATCTTCGCTTTGTGTCTTTTGCAGCAGATCCTGCAACCGGTCGATGCGGCGGCTGAGTGTGAGTCGGCGTTCGCTGGTCAGTGTATGCTTCAGATTGAACCACATTGCGGCGCCAAACAGAACCCATCCCAGAAGGAAGATGCCACCGAACCAGACCGTGAGCCGGAGCGAGATCGATGTGCGGCCGGTCAGCATGCTTGAGTCCGAAGCGAGTAACCAACCCCGCGAATGGTGTGGAGGAGTTGAGTCTCACCTGGTTGCGTGATCTTCGATCGCAGAGCGCGGATAAAGACATATAAGCTGTCAAAGCTGACATCTGCCTCGCCGCTCCATCCTTCGTCGATCAGCACAGAGTGCGGAACGACAGTCTGAGCCCTGCGCATTAGAACAGCGAGCAGCGCGCATTCCGTGCGAGTCAGTGATTCCGTACGCGAACCGCGTTGCATTTCATATCGATGGGAACAGAGCGTCAGGTCTTCATACTTCAAGGCCTGAGGAGTGCGCGCGGGAACTCTCCGTGCGGCGGCGCGCACCTTCGCCAGCAGCACATCGAGCGCGAACGGCTTGGTCAGATAGTCGTCGGCCCCGGCATCCAGGCCATGAATGACATCGCGCAGCGAATCACGAGCTGAAACAATGATGGCCTGTGTGGAGAGGCGAACTTCGCGCATCTTCCGGATGACGGTAAAGCCGTCCAAGCGGGGCAGCATCACGTCGAGGATCATCACATCGAAGCTGTCGGTTTTGCCCAGGCGAAGGGCCTCTTCGCCATCGTAAGCCAGCGTTACCGAATAGCCTTCGCCCTCAAGCGCACGGCCAAGATGGCCGGCCAAGCTGCGCTTGTCCTCAACGACCAGAACATGCATTTTTTGGAGTCCTGAATAGAATACTAGCGACCAAATGTGAAGAGTCCGTGAAAACCCCCGAAAGCCCGCCCTTGCTCAGATTGGGATTAGATTGGCTCGCCATACTGCGTGCAGTGTCATCCCCTGCTGCGTGCAGGAACGAGTCAGGAGAAGATCATGATGTCTATTACTCGTAGAACTTGGATCGCGCAAATGGTCAGCTTGCTGCTTTGCGTTATGTTGTTCTCTTCGTGGGCCATAGCACAAACCGCCAAGGGCGTCATATCTGGCACAGTCGCAGACAACTCGGGAGCCGTTCTGAAAGGGGCGCGTCTTGAACTGCTTCCCTTAAAGCTCGTCGGGGAGAGCAACCCACAGGGCGAGTTCACGCTATCCAATGTTCCGGAAGGCAGCTACACGCTGTCGGTCTCGTATGTAGGATTCAAAACCACGGACACCAAGGTCGATGTGATCGCTGGCCAGACCAAGACCTTGGAGATCAAGCTCGGCGTTGCCTCGGCTAGCGACGAGATTGTTGTTAGCGCTGAGCGCGTGCACGGCGAAGCAGATTCGATCAACGAAACTCGAATGGCGGACAACATTGAGCAGGTGCTCCCCGCTGAGGTCATCGTCAGCCTGCCCAATGCGAACGCGGCCGACGCCATCGGGCGTCTTCCCTCTGTCTCGCTCTACCGCATTGAAGGCGAGGGCGTTTACATTCAGGTGCGCGGAACCGAGCCCCGGCTGTCTAATGTCACGGTGGACGGAGTTACCATTCCTGCACCCGAGCCTTACGTTCGCGAAGTTCGCCTCGACGTATTGCCGTCGTCGATGATCGACGCGGTCGAACTCAATAAGACCCTCTCCGCCAACATCGATGCCAACGGTATCGGCGGGTCGGTGAATATCCGCACCAAGACCGCAGGCGAGCAGCCCACCATTGATGCGTTTATGGACGGCGGCTATACCAACATTATGGATGGCCGCGCTTCCACCTCGGAGGGAGTGACCGCAGGAAAGCGCTTCGGCGCAACCAAACGCTTTGGCACGCTCCTCAATAGTGCATATGACTACAATGGCCGCGGCATAGACAACTTCCAGCCCTCGCTCGATCCACTGTCGACCTTCGCCGCGCCATTTTATGACAGCAACACCATTCGCGACTATCGCTACTATCGCTATAGATATGGAATGTCCGGCGCCGCGGATCTCAAGCTGAGCGACAGCACCAGCTTCTTCGCCAACGGCATCTACTCCGACCTGAAGGACTGGGGCGACAAGTGGTACTACTCGCCCGTCTCGCAGGCGCTTACGTCCACCGGAACAATTGCCTCGACTGCGCCGGTTGCTGGCAATCCGGCCTTCTACACCTCCAGCAAGCGTCCCAACGCCTCCGTTGGAACCCTCATTCTGGGCGGTCGTCATCTCGGCAGCAAGTCCTGGTTCACGGCCATAGCATCCGCCTCCTACTCCTATGAAGTCGACTCGGCGGGCAACCCCAAGGCCGATTTCTCTTGGATTGGCCCTTCGCTCGGCAACACCTGCAACTTCGTCCAAGGCTCGACGGATTTGTACCATCCCCATTTCGGCAACTGCGACAACACCGCCAGTTCGCCTCTTCTGGTAGCCGCTAACTGGGCGCTCAAGGACCTCACCACCTCCACCGGCAAGGACTCGCAGCTCAACCTCACCGCAGCCTCTTCCTATGCCCGCAACTACAACGCCGGTTCGCACTTCGGAACCTTCGAGATGGGCTTCAAGTTCACCAATGGCCACAAGGCGCAAGACGCCACAGAGACTGTCTATGACGGATGGTCTACCAAAGCCGCCGCTGCCAACACTGCCCCTGCGTACACCATGACCGCTTTGGAGAGCGGCTTCCACAACACCGACTACTTTGGCGGAAACTACTTCGGCGGCAACTTCGGCCCCGTTTCGGACTTCAACAAGGTCGTCAATTACGTGCTAAGCACTCCGGCCTTCGCCGGATCGGTGGATGCGGTCAAGACCGCGGGCGATACCGCTCCCAATCTCTTTGACTTCGTCGAACAGGTTACCGCCGGATACTTGATGAACACCATCGATTTCGGCAAGATGCATATACAGACCGGCCTGCGCTTTGAAAACACTCAGATGGACACGCTTGGCCATACGCTCTGCTACTACAAAAACCTGGCTGGCGCACAGGCGTGTGGTTTGTCGGCTTATACCGGCAGCGGCGAGCAGTGGGTGGTCAACGCTGTGACTAACAATCCTTCCTATCTGGACGTTCTGCCCGACGTACAGTTGCGCTATGCGGTCACTCCGAACTCGGCACTGCGCGCCGTCTTTGCTCGCGGCGTCGCCCGTCCCACCCCCTACTTATTGGTTCCTTATGTAACGGAAGACTCCACCAAAACCCCTGTTTCCGTCTCCGTCGGCAATCCGGCTCTCCGCCCCGAGCACGCCAATAACTATGACCTGCTCTACGAGACTTCCCTGCATCCGCTGGGCATGATTCAGGCTGGCTTCTTCTTCAAGCAGCTGACGGCGCCCCAACTTCAGACTTCCATCGCGGGCACCATCAACGTTGCAAGCCTTCCGGCGGGTTCCGTCCCGGCCGAGGAGTTGCAGGCCATTGCAAACTATCCTGGTGATTCGATCAACATCACTGTCAATGGGCAGAACGCTTATCTCTACGGCTTCGAGGCCAGCTACCAGCAGCACCTGAGCTTCCTGCCAGGCGTGCTGAGCGGTTTCGGCATCAACGCCAACTACGGCTACTCCAACTCGCTGGAAAAGGGCCTTCCGCTGCGCCTCGATCAGCCTCGCTTGATCGACCAACCGACTAACACCTGGAGGATCAGCCCCTCCTATGACAACAAGCGCCTCTCCGCCCGCGTTGGCTTTGCGTACGACGGTCCGAGCGTATTCCAGTACAGCTACACCTCGCCGGTTTTGGTGACGGGCGCTGACGCCAGCGGCCTTGGGCCCACGGGTCCCTCGGGCGACATCTGGACACTGGCTCACTATCAGTTGGATGCGCAGGCCAGCTATCGCATCTGGCGCGGCCTCACCGCCAAGGTGGTCGGCCTCAACCTCAATAACGAGGTCTTCGGCTACTATCAGGGCAGCAATCAATTTGTGAATCAACGCGAGTACTACAAGCCCACCTACACCGGCGGGCTTCGCTACACCTTCACGGGCGAAAGGTAAACTGCCGCGTGGTAGTATGAACTCGAATTCGGGGTACACGCCTTCTCCAAAGACGCGTACCCCGTTACCTCCAGAAGATTCTCGGCTTTTGTTCCAGCGTAAAACAGTCCACACAACCTTGCGGCCTGCCCGGTCTGTCGTCGCAACCATTGGGGAATCACATGACAAAGCGTCTTCTCTGTCTCATCACCTTTTTCGCGATTCTATGCGCAACTCTTTTCGCGCAAACAGCGCCTTCCGCATCACCGAATTCTGACGAGGAACTCAGATTTGTCGTCTACCTGAGTCGGCACGGTGTACGTTCACCAACTGGAAAGCCTGCTCAGTACCACACTTACTCCTCGGCTCAATGGCCCGCCTGGGACGTCCCCCCGGGTTATCTCACAGCGCATGGTTCTCGGTTGATGCAGCTTTTCGGTGCCTATGACCGGATTCAATTGGCAGGCGAAGGACTTTTGAACGCAACCGGGTGCGAGGACGCGAGTCGTGTCACCATCTATGCCGACTCGGACCAGCGTACCCGCGAAACAGGAAACGCCTTGGCGGCCGGTCTCTTTCCGGGATGTGGTCTGGTCGTAAAAGGACTGCCTGAAAACACTGCGGACCCACTCTTCCATCCGCAAGAGGCAAATACTGTCTCTGCAAATTCGGAGTTGGCCGTGGCGGCGATCGCCGGGCGCATCGGCGGCGACCCCAACAATCTCACTACGATTTATCACGCGCGCCTCGCCGAACTCGACGCCATCCTTGCCAAGTGTGGCGAACCGGACGTCACGACACAAAAGCGCGTTTCTATTCTGGAGATTCCCGCAAAGCTGTCCATCAGCAAAGGCAATCATCCCGCCGAGCTTCGCGGTCCAATCAACACCGCCTCGACTCTTGCGGAGAATCTCCTGCTCGAATACACGCAGGGCATGGCCCCCTCAAATGTAGGCTGGGGCTGCGTGAACTCCGACAATCTCCGCCCATTGCTTGAACTGCATACTGCCGCATCGGACTTTACGCAACGCACAACCGTGATCGCGCAGTTGCAGGCTTCCAATCTTCTCGATCATATTCGCCGGTCCATCCAGCAGGCCGCCACAGGGAAGCCAGTACATGGGGCTATCAGTCGTCTAGGAGACCGCGCGCTTTTCCTCGTCGGACACGACACTAATCTTTCAAATGTCGCCAGTCTGCTGAACATGACCTGGGTCATCGATGGACGCCGCGACGATACTCCTCCCGGAGGAGCCCTCGTCTTCGAGCTTTGGCGCTCGCGAAAGACCAAACAGGATTCTGTGCGTGCCTACTACACAACACAAACTCTAGAGCAGATGCGATCCGAAGCCGTGCTATCGCTCGGCGACCCACCTCAACGTGTCCCCGTCTTTCTTCCCGGTTGCGGCACAGAAAACCTCTCTTGTTCATTGCATTCTTTCGCTCAAACCGTCAGTCAAGCGATCGACCCACACAGCGTGTCTCCCAATTGAAAGACTCAGAGATCAGCCGTCTCCAATGCATGCCTGTTACGGAACCGGCCGCCAAGCCAACCGAATTGACGGGCGGGCGGGCTCGCTCTGTAGTCTCACTTGAAAATCGGCTTCAATCCGGATCGCAAGAGAGTCACCCTTGTGGAATTGAACTCCCGAAAGAGCATCTGGAGCTCTGCCGCTTCTTCCGCATGAATGCTACGGACGAGGAAGTCGCAAGTAGATGCTTTCGGTCGGAAACCACTAAGCGTCGAGCATCAAATCAAAGGGAGATGCAGAGATTCCGCGCCAAACCGTTATCGAAGGTACTGCGGATAGGATAGGTATCCGGAAACGGCAATGTTGCCGGGATGAATTCTGGGTTCACGCTACATAGCCGAGTATCAATTCGAAACGAAGCACGACGGCTTGGGCGACGTTTCGGACGCGAGCGGTAGACCGGCTGCGCGCGAATCGAATGTAAGTTATTTATTATAAATAGTTTGGTGGAGGCGGCGGGAGTCGAACCCGCGTCCGAAATCGCTGTCAGCCAGGAGAATCCATGCTCAGTCCAGTTCCGGTGATTTCACTGCTGGTGCTCAGAACGGACAAAATACACCAGAAGCATGATCTCGCGATTACAACACGGACCGAGCCGCAACCGCCAGCCTGCTGAATGACGTCCGCTCACAGCCCGCAGGCGAAGCCGTGGAAGACGGCAGCTTAGTTAATTAAGCTGCAAGTGCCAGATTATCGTTGGCAACTTTTGTTTTGCGAGCGATTACGGGTGCCCACACCCCGGCATGCCTCCTAAGCCGCAATCGATCCCGTCGAAACCGTGACGCCCCCAAATTGCGCTAGGTGTTGGATGCTCTAACCAGCGCTCGTGGTGCGAGCCGGCCAACTGGCTCGTGCTGCTTCTCCGATTCTACGCCAATCTCGATTTTCCGAGGTTTTATTGTTTGAGCAGGTCGATCGACTCATATTCGTGCCGAGCAATGGCCGCGCGGATCTCCGCTGGGCTCTTGCCATGCTTGGTCAGCTGGTATGCCAAGACTCCCTCTTTGGCGCAGGTATCGCATTCGGTGCTATGTACCGTCTCGTAGCAACTGCGCAAGCTCGTGTGGCCAAGCGAGCGGTCACAGCGGCAGTTGCAGGGAAGCTGGTAGATCACGCTGCTAACCTTGGCCGCCATCTGGTAGACATGCACCTGCCAGGGATATTGGAAGTGTTCGCCCGTCAGCTTGCTGCCGGAGAGGATCGGTGGCAAAGCGCTGACCTTGAGGGGCGCCGAGGGATGGTAGGCGGGAACGTCGTCCGCCGGGTTCGACCATTGCGCATAGCTCGCCACGGTCACCGCAAAGACAGCCAGGGCGAGAAGCCAACGGCGCTTCATCCAGTTGTTCGTCATAAGACCCTCTTAGGATCATTCTAGACCGGCGGCTGTGCGAGGAAAACAGGCGCCGGTTCACCTGCAAAAAAAGACGGCACGAACGTTGAAGCTGTTCGTGCCGGGAGGCCAGTGACGCAAATTACTTCCGGAGAGAGAGGTGGTAAGGTGGGCCACCTCCTCGCCCGGAATATATACACGATAGCATAGATCGCCGGGATTGCAAATACAAAAATCGAAATCTTTACAAGCTTCGGTCCCCACTTGGTTTTGCGACAAATCTAGTCCATAACGTGAAAACCACAACTCGGGAGAATCGGAAGACGCAGCCAGTTCGACGGGTCGATGGGGTGTTGTAAATCACTATTATCATTGAATATCTTTGAGATGGTTCATGCCAGCTCCCCCCGATTGACTCTGACGGTTTAACGGGTCTGGCGCGAGTCCTTAACCTTTATCTCGAAGCTGCCTATCGTACCGTTATACAGGACTTAGTTTCAATATCACCGTGACCAGACCTGTGTCCTACAGGCCCCTGGTCCTCTTCAGAGTCAGGCGAGCTGATCTGCGATTGCTGCAAGATCGAAGTCTTTTGCAGTTAGACCCCCCGCGTCATGGGTGACCAGGTTCAGCCTCACGCGGTCATAGCGAATGTCGATATCCGGGTGGTGGCCAGCCTTCTCGGCGTGCTCGCCTACACGATTGACAAAGGCCAGGGCGGCAGTAAAATCCTTAAAAATGAAGGTCCTCGTCAGCTCGCCGTTCTCGATCTTCCAGCCGGGGAGAGCGCCGAGGCTCGAAGCGGCTTCTTCAGGGGAGTATGTGGGCATGGCCTCTTCTCTGGCAATGAGGTTTAGATCTTTGGCTGAGTGGGTGAGCTCGCAATATCGAGAGTCGACAACAGCTTCTCCTGGCCGGTAATCTCCTTGCGCAGATCGAGCCACAACTCGTTGGGGAATTTGAGAAAGACCTCCACAACGTTGGGGTTGAACTGCGTACCCGCGCAGCGGACGATCTCTTTCCGGGCCGCCTCGAAGTTGCGCGCTTTTCGATACGGGCGGTCGCTGGTGATCGCATCGACGGCGTCGGCGACGGCAAAGATGCTGGAGCCGATCGGGATCTGGCTGCCGCTGAGTCCGGCTGGATAGCCCGTGCCGTCATGGTGTTCGTGATGGGTAAAGACAATCTCTGCAGCTTCGCTCAAAAACGGAATCTTTCGCAGCATTTGGTAGCCGCGCGTGCAGTGGTCACGCATCACTGTGAGCTCTTTTGGCGAGAGTGAGCGCGGCTTGCGGAGAATCTCGTCGGGAATTGCCATCTTGCCGATGTCGTGCAGGAAGGCGCCGCGGGCGATTGTCTTGAGCATGGCAGCATCGACGCCCATGGCCCGGGCCAGCATGATCGTGTAGGCGGTAACCCGCTTTGAGTGGCCTTCGGTCTCCGAGTCCCTGAGGTCGAGCGCATCACCTAGCGCCTCAAGCGTGACGTCGTAGGAGTGTTCCAATTCATCCATCGCCTGGCGGAGCATATCGGTTCTGGCATGGACTGCCCGCTCAAGGTCCTGCTGGTATCTGTGACTCTCCTGGAGTGTCACGCGGTGCTCGAGGGCGCGTTCGACGGTCGCCAGTAAATGTTCCCGCTCGAACGGCTTGAGCAGGTAGTCGTAGGCGCCGCGGTGCATCGAGTCGATGGCCACGGTAATCTCACGAACGGTCGTAACCATCACCACGGGAAGCTGCGGATGCTGACTCCGTATCTGCTCCATCAGGGCAATGCCGTTCCAGTCAGGGATCACCACTTCGGTCAGCACCAGATCGATCGCATTCTCTTCCAACAGGTCGACCGCTTCGCGCCCGCTGGCTGCCTGGAGTACGCGATACCCCTGGCGCTCTAAAGTCGTGCCGATGATCGAGCGGACCTGGATCGCATCATCGACGACCAGGATCTGTGCCGGCATCCGTGGCGACCGGGTCTTTCTTGCAAACGGTCGCCCGCCTTTCTCCGCCAGCCTCTTGGCTTGCGAATCTGTGCCCGAAAACAAGACTCCCAGTCCTGCAAGGTCGAATGCCAAGGGCTTACTCTCCAAATACTGATGCCAGCAAAACAATTCCGCGATGGGGTGTTTTCATCGAGCGGCGAATTATGCTACCGGCGGATTCTCATAGTACACCGCATACGAGACTGCCGCCATTAGTACATTATCGGCAGATTGTGTTTTTTCTGCACCTGGAGAGAAGAAAATACAAAGAAATCAGCAGTTCCTCAAGAGATACCCTCAGCCCGCAACCGCAGGAGCAGGAACGGGCCTTCGCCTCAGCATCGCGGACGGGAACGAGGGCAGTTGCCAGCTTACCCCTGCTGCCGGCGGGCGCGCTGAGCAGCGGCCCAACCCTCCTTTACCACTTGGCGAGACCGGGCCACGGCGAGCGAGCCCTCGGGTACGTCCCTGGTGATGCAGGAGCCCGCGCCGATGTAGGCTCCGTCGCCGACGGACACTGGAGCGACAAGTGTCGAGTCGCTACCCACGAAGGCTTCCTTGCCGATGCGCGTGGCATGCTTGTGCAGGCCGTCGTAGTTGCAGGTGATGACTCCCGCGCCGATGTTCGTTCGCTCGCCGACCTCCGCATCGCCCAGATAAGTCAGGTGGTTGGCCTTGGCGCCCTTGCCCAGCTTCACTTTCTTGGTTTCGACAAAATTTCCAACGTGCGCGCTCTCGCCGATCTCGCTGCCCGGCCGCAGGTGTGCGAAGGGGCCGATCTTCGCGCCGTCGGCAACAAAGCTTTCCGCCAGAATGCAACTCTGCCGAATTAATACATCGGCTCCCAGCGTGCAGTTTTCAATCACTGAATAAGACCGGATCAGGCAATTGGCTCCGATCTTCGTGCGGCCCAGCAACTGCACAAACGGCTCGATGACCGTGTCGGCTGCCACCTCGACCTCGGCGTCGATGACGCAGGTCTCCGGCCGGAATATGGTCACTCCCTGGGCCATTAGCCGGCTAGCCGCCGCCTGGCGCATCGCCGCGTCCAGCGCGACTAACTCGGCGATGGTGTTGGCTCCGAGGACCTCGGTAGCATTGGCGGCCTGAAGGGCTACCACACGCTCTTGAGCGGCGCACAGAAGTCCGGCCACGTCGGTCAGAATCAGCTCCTTGTTGGCATTGTCCGCAGTGAGCTTGCTGAGTTGACCGAGCAGAGGCGCGGTCTTGAAGGCGTAGATGCCCGAGTTGATTTCGCAGATATGTTCTTGCTTAGGAGAGAGCGCCTTCTGCTCGACTATGGCCTCGACTTCGGGTGATCCCTCGGACTTGCGCACGATGCGTCCGTAGCCGCTGGGATCTGTGGGAGCCGCTGTAAGAATGGTCATCGCCGCCAGCTGGACCTGATGGAATTGCCAGACCTGCTCGATCGTCTCCGGCCGAATCAGCGGCACGTCGCCCGAGAGCACCAGAACATTTTCGTAGCCCTTGATGGCCTCGCGTGCGCATTGAATGGCGTGGCCGGTACCGAGTTGCTCGGTCTGCTCGACGAAACGGACGCCCGTCGCAGCGACAGCGGCGCGGACCTTCTCCGCCTGGTGACCGATGACGACGTAGATCTCGCCCGGCGTCACGACCTTGCTGGCGGCGGCGATCACGTTCGTCAGTAACGGCTTGCCGCCGATCTCGTGCAGCACCTTGGGCCGTTGCGACTTCAGCCGGGTGCCCTTGCCCGCCGCCATGATGACTACCGCCAGCTTTGCATTGCCTTCCATTCGCCGCTCTCCATCAAAGACGATTCCCGTACTTATTGTAGTTTTCCTTGCTCGGAGCGGCGAATAACGCAATCTATTTCCCTGCGGCTGGCGGTTGAGGCATCGGGATCGTGATATCCACCTTTTGTACCGTTCCCATCTTCAGCTCATCGAGTCCAGGCTTAATATCCGCTTCCTTGCCCACCACGAGCACGGCCAGCTTGTCGGGATGAATGTACTTCTTTGCCACCCGGTCAAGATCGGCGACGGTCACCTTTTCAAGCGCGGTCTTATAGTTCTCGAGGTAATCCGCCGGATAGCCATAGAACTCCAGCCTCACCCGCTCGGCGAGCACCTTTTCCTTTGTGTCATAGCGAAAAAGGAACGAGTTGAGGATGTTGTCTTTGGCCCGAGCCAGCTCCTCTTCGGTGAAAGGTTTCGTCGTGAGCCCCGCAATCTCTTCCATCGCCAGTTTTGTGGCGTCCACAGTCGAGGCACTCTTGGTCAGCACCATCACGTGGAAGGTCGCCGGGTGATCCCAGGAGTATCCATAGCCGCCACCCACCGCATACGCCAATCCTCTTTCCGTGCGAATCTTTTGGAAGAGCCGGCTCGCAAAGCCGCCGCCCAATATCTCGTTCATCACCGAAAGCGCGGGAACGTCGGGATTATGCCGATCGGTGCCCAGTCCCATGATTTCGATATTCGATTGATTCACATCCGACTTCTCGATGAACGAGACGCTGGCTTTGGGATCGCTGAACTGATCATGCCGCGCAGGCATCGCCTTCACTGGAGGCAGCCCTTCGAAGGCGAAGCGTAGCTTGGCTTCCATCGCCGCCGGGTCGAAGTCGCCGTTCACTGAGACGATCAGCTTTCCGCCGATGGTGTGGTCGTGCCAGGCCTTCAAATCGTCAACGGTGACCGCGCCGATGGTGGCCAGTTCCGGTTGCCGTGTATACGGACTGTTGGCGCCATAGACCAGCTTTGCCGACTCGCGTTGCGCAATCTCGCCTTCGTCATCGTTGCGCCGGACGATTCCCGTCGCCTCCTGCTGCTGAGCCAGTTCGAGCTTTTCCGCGCTGAACTGCGGATGCAACAACAGGTCCATCGCCAGCGAAAAGACTTGATCGGCATCGGCCTTGAGCGAATCCCATGAGAGCGCTGTGGAGTCGTCGTCGCCTGCCGTCTCGATATGCGCGGCCTTGGCCTCAAGAAGATCATCGAGGGCATCACCGTTCATCTTGGCTGTTCCGCTCGTACGCCATGCCTGGCCATAGAGACTCACCAGCCCTGCCTTTGCGGGATCCTCATCGCGCGATCCGCCTGGAATCGTCACTGAGCCTGAGATGAACGGCAGCTCGTGATCCTCCTGCAAGAAGAGGACGATGCCGTTCGCAAGTTCGACGCGTTTGGGTTGCTGGGGTTTGAATTCGTGCAGCGTAGGTGTCGGGATTTTCTCCCACGGATTCGCTTGCTGAATTAAAGGCGCGGTCAAGGGTGCGGCGATGGAAGCAGGAGTTTGATGTAATGCCTGATGGCAACCGCCGACGGCTAGCTCCATCATTCCTAAAAGGACAATAGTTATCAGCTTCTTCATTGCGCACCTCCATCCTTCTGCGTTGCCGCTGCCGGAGCTTCTGTCTCAATCCATGCGCTGGTCCGGTTGCTCGCTACGAAGACGTCATTGGCTACCCGCCGAATATCCGCCTTCGTCACCTTGTCCACCCTGTCGAGCTGTTTGAAAAGTTCGCGCCAATCCCCGTAGCGAGTCTGGTACTCCGCAAGATCGTTCGCCAATCCCTGGTTGTTGGCCAGTCCGCGAAGCAGGTCGGCGCGGGTGCGCGTCTTGAACATCGCCAGCTCATCGTCCGTCACGTCAGCCGTCTTCAGCTTGTCGATCTCCTTGTGAATGGCGTCGCGCATCTCCGCCGGTGTGTGCCCCGGCAACGGAACGGCATAGAAGGCGAAGAGCCCAGGATACTTCTCGCCAGGGAAGGGGCTGAAACCCGCTGCAGCAGCGGCGATCTGCTGGTCGCGCACCAGGCTGCGATAGAGCCGCGAGACCCGGCCGTTCGACATGATGTCGCTGATGGCGCCATAGACCGCATCGTCGGGATCGCGATAGTCGGGCCGGTGATAGCCCTCGACGTAAAACGGCTGCGTCTGCTCGCGGATCGCCACCGTCTTTTCGGCGAATTGTTTGGGTTCGATGGTGGTCATCTCCTCCGGCTTCGGACCTGCTGGAACCTTGCTGAAATAGCGCTCCAGCATCGGCAGGGCCTCGCTGGCCTTCACATCGCCCACCACGGTCACAACGATATTTGAGCCCACGTAGTATTTCTTGTGGAACTCCATCGCCTCTGTAGCGTTAATCTGGCTCACCTCGCTGGGCCATCCCACACCGCTGCGGCCATAGTTGTGCGCCACATAAGCGGTGGCCAGGAACTGCTCCACAAGCCGGCCGATGGGGTTGGAGTCGGTGCGCATCCGCCGCTCTTCGTTCACTACGTCGCGCTCCCTGTAAAACTCGCGCGGCACCGTATCCGAGAGGCGTCCGCTCTCAAGCCAAGCCCACAGTTCCAGGCGATTCTCGGGCATCGACCAGAAGTAAACCGTCTCGTCGAGGCCAGTCTGAGCGTTCAACCCTTCAGCGCCGTTGCGCTCCGCCACGTCGGTGAACTGGTTGGGGATGACGTATTGGTGAGCCTCTTTCTGGGCGTCGAGAAAGGCCTGCTTCAACTCGGCAAGCTTCTTCTCATCGCGGCCCACCGGCTTCAGGTACTCGGCCTCATAAGCATCGTTCGCCGCCTCAACCTTAGCCAGCGCAACCTTTTCGTCCGCATAGTCCTTGGTGCCGATCTCGCTGGTCCCTTTAAAGGCCAGGTGCTCGAACATGTGCGCCAGGCCGCTCTCGCCCGAAGGGTCGTTCACATCGCCGGCATCGATAAAAGTGGTGTAGCTGAAGACCGGGGCCTCCGGGCGTTCGCAGATCAGCAGCGTCAGGCCGTTGGGCAGCACCTTCGTGGTGATTCTCTGTTCGAAGCTCTTCAGGTCCTGAGCGCTGAGACCGGCCAGGCCCGAAGCCATCAGAGCCAATGCCAGAACGCCCTTCCAAATCCAGGGGGAAACTTTGCTTTTCATTCAGACTCCTTGTTTCAGGGCGCAAAGCTACAACCCGTCACACTTACACGCTAGTGCCCGCGGCCAAGAGGGGTCAAACGGGAGATTAACCCAGGAACTCGAACACTCCTCATCCTGCGGACGGGTCCGCTGCTAACTTTCCGCGCCATTCCCAGCGAGAATCTCCTTCCTTCCTTGTTACCATGGAATCGACATGCGCAGCCCGCAGACAAATCGCCGCCATCTGACCACCATCTGGCGGGCAGTGATCGAGGTTGGCTTTATTGTCTTTCTCTTTTACTCGAATCTACTGATGGGCGAGTTCACGGTCGCGAACGCTCGTGGCAAGACCCTGATCGTCGCTCTGATCGATATCTTCACCGTGACAAACCTTGCCATTGCTCTCATCTCTGCTCTCATCGGCTATCTGGTCTTTGAGTATCTGCGCCAAAAGCTGTAGAGCGCAGGCTTGACTCTTGTCCCAATCGACATGCTGTGAGGAAGTCGCAGATTCGCGATCTAAAAACTGGAGTATATTGATCCGAAGATGAATCAAAAGGCGAAAACGCCCGATTAGAGATATGAAGCTCATCTCAGAGGAAAGCTTTGGATAATCCGAATTATTACGAGTTTCTTCAAATCAGCCCGAATGCGGAACCGGATACGATTCACCGCGTGTATAAGTTCCTGGCGGCCCGCTTTCACCCCGATAACCCGGAAACAGGCGATGCCGGCAAGTTCTCCCTGTTGAAGGAAGCTTATGATGTCTTGTCCCATCCAGCGCAACGTGCCAAGTACGATTCGCATTACCAACAGGAATCACACGCCCCTGACCCCCTCTCTGACTCGGTCGATTTCATGGATCAGCTCGACGGCGAGCTGAACCGGCGCCTCGGCGTGCTGGCTTTGCTCTATATGCAGCGCCGCACAAATCCGGTCCACCCCGAGGTTTCGTTGGCCGAGATTGAACTACGCATGGGCTTTCCCCGCGATTATCTGGAATTCACGATGTGGTATCTGGGGAAGAAGGCCTTCATCATGGCAGCGGACAATGCGAGGTACGCTCTTACGGCCGAGGGTGTGGACTTCGTGGAAACGCAGCGCTCCAACGTCCCGGTTCTGTCTAAGCTGCTGACAGCCGGTTCCGAGCCTGCAGCCGCCGCCCCCAAGGCAGACGGTGAATCCCCAAATCTCCCCCGCAAGCCCATCATCGTGCCTCATCCAGAGGCTCCCTTCGTTGAGCGCCGCAAAAACACCAGAGACCGTCGCGCTGCGAACTATCACCACCCGCAATAAGCGCAGATCGAGCTTGAAAATGGCGCGGCTTCGGTCGCGCCATTCATTCGGCAGCCGGGAGAGGTTCCAGCAACGACCGAATCGCAATGCCGCATACGATAATCAAACCGAAGCAGGGAGAACTCGCATGAGCACGGCTTCCCCAAGTGCCGCACCGCTTCTCATCCGCCGCGCCGCCGTGCTGGGCGCTGGAACCATGGGCTCCCGCATCGCCGCCCATCTGGCCAACGCCGGCATTCCTACGCTGCTGCTTGACCTCGTTCCAGAAAACAAAAGTGCGCAGCCTCTCGCCAATGCGGCTCTCGGCGCATTAGCCAAGGCCAGGCCGGCGGCATTTTATGAGTCCTCGCTGGCCGCGCTCATCACCCCCGGCAACTTTGACGACGACCTGTCCAAGCTGGCAAATTGCGATTGGGTTATCGAGGCTGTTGCAGAAAATCTGGCGATCAAGACGGCCCTGCTCAACCGCGTCGTGCCTCATCTAGCGTCGAATGCCTTGCTCACCACAAACACCTCCGGCCTGCCAATCAAACAGATCGCCGCGGGCCTCGCTACGACCGGCGCATGGAAGACCAGCCGCTTCTTCGGAACCCACTTCTTCAATCCGCCGCGTTACATGCGTCTGCTTGAAGTGATCCCCACCGCCGAAACCGATACCGCACTCATCGCCGCCTTTACAGCCTTTGCCGACCGCAATCTCGGCAAGCAGGTGGTCTTCGCCAACGACACGCCGAACTTCATCGCCAACCGCATCGGAATCTCGGTTCTGTTTTCGGCGGCCGCGCTGATGCTTGAGCAGAAGCTGACCATCGAAGAGGTCGATGCGCTCACCGGTCAGGCCATCGGTTTCCCTCGCACCGGCAGCTTCCGCCTGGCCGATCTTGTGGGCATAGACATCTTCGCCCACGTCGCTGCCAACTTCCCTCGGGGCGTCACGCAGAGCGGCTTCTCTCAAATATTGGAAGAGATGCACAAGCGTGGCTGGCTCGGCGACAAGACCGGCCATGGCTTCTACAAGAAGGTCAAAGGTCCCGAGGGTTCGGATAAGGCCGGTAAGGACCTTCGCATGGTGCTGGACCTCGCCACCTATGAATATCGTCCGTCGGTGAAGCCTGCGCTGCCCGGCCTCGAAATGGCCAAAAACGCCGGCTCGCTGCCCGAACGGATGCAAATGCTGCTCGCCAATGATCCGGCGAAGGACAAGGCCGCTGCCTTCCTCTGGCCTTTTCTCGCTGCGCTGTGGAACTACTCCGCCGACCGCATCGGCGAGGTGGCCGCCGACGCTGCCTCGATCGACAGCGCCATGCGCGCCGGCTTTAACTGGGAGCTGGGGCCATTTGAAATGTGGGATGCGGCCGGTGTCGCCTCGACCGTCAGTCGCATGAAATCTCTCGGCCTGCCTGTGAGCGCGCGCGTCGAGGCATTGCTTGCTGCCGGCCACAGCTCTTGGTACTCTCGCGACGGTCAGAGCGGTCATCAGCTCTGCTTTCAGCCGGAGAAAAAGACCCTTGAGTCCGTCGCCGCAATTCCCGGCCAGGCCCGCATCGCCGACTTCCGCCGCACAAATAAGGTCCTCCGCACCAACCCCGGCGCGTCTTTAATCGACCTCGGCGACGGCATCGGCTGCATCGAGCTTCACTCCCTCAAAAACGCCATTGGCGGCGACGTGCTGACCATGGTCTCGGCAGTGCTCAGTCCCGACTCCGGCGCAGTCCGCGACTTTGCCGGCTTCGTGATTGCCAGCGACCGCGAAAACTTCTCAGTCGGCGCCAACCTGATGCAACTCCTGCTGACCGCCCAGGAGGGCGAGTGGGAGGAGCTGGCCGCCGTCATTCACGGCTTCCAGCAGATGACTTCGGCGATAAAATATTGCCCGCGGCCAGTCGTTGTCGCGCCCTTCGGCATGACCCTAGGCGGCGGTGCGGAGATCAGCCTTCACGCAGCTCGCCGCCAGGCTCACGCCGAGACCTACATCGGCCTGGTCGAAGCGGGCGTCGGCCTCATCCCTGCAGGCGGCGGAACGAAAGAGATGCTTCTCAAGGCCATCGACGCGGCATCCGCGCTGGCCCCTCCTGACCCCAGAGACCCACCTTCGCGCTTTGCACAGTCGGCTGAGCTGGCCACTGCGCTCCGCCGCTCCTTTGAAACCATCGCGCTGGCCAAAGTCTCCACCTCGGCTGTCGAGGCCCGTTCGCTCGGCCTGCTCTTGCCCGCCGACGGCATCACCCTCAATCGCGAGCGCCTCTTGCTCGACGCCAAGGCCCAGGCCGCTCTGCTGGCCGAGATAGGCTATGCGCCGCCGCAGCCGCGCATGCAGATTCCCGCGCCTGGCACGGCGGCCTTGGCCACGCTTGAAACCGGTGCGTTTCTGATGGGCGAGGCCGGCTACGCCTCAGAGCACGACCAGAAGATCGCGCGCTGGACGGCGTATATCCTCGCCGGAGGCCGGGTCACGTCCGGAACGTTGATCGGCGAACAGTACCTGCTCGACCTCGAGCGCGAGGCCTTCCTCTCCCTCTGCGGCGAGCCCAAGACGCAAGGGCGTATCGCCTTCACGCTCAAGACCGGCAAGCCGCTGCGAAATTAATATTGACATACATACGTATGTATGAAATGATGCACCTGAGGGATTCACCATGTATCACGATCCGAAAGCCGTTCTGTCACCGAAAGGCAGAGTCAAATCCGTAGAGGTGATCTTTGATAAAGGACCTGAGGATAACAGTTGGTCTGTGGCCCGATTGAACTGGGATAACAATTCGGCCGTGGTGGGCATTCGTTGGAATGGGGACAAGGAGAGTACCAAAGGCTTACCTCAGGCGCGCGGGAATCCTACATGGTTTGTTGTTCCAGATGAACTCAAGGATGCCGTCCTGAATGCGGCTCAAGAGTTGAGCCGGTCGAAGCAGACGGACCTGGTGGAAGGTTACAGGCTGATGGCTGCCGACCGGGAGCGAGAGGCGGAAGCTGACGAATGGACGGAGGGGCTAATTGGCGATATCGATTGATCGAGGAGATGTCTATTGGGTGAATTTTGAACCCAGCCTGGGCGGGGAGATCAGGAAGACCCGCCCGGCCATCGTCTTGTCGAACAATGCCGCTAACGCATATTTGAATCGAGTCCAGGTCATTCCAATTACCTCAAACACGGATCGCCTTTATCCCGGAGAGGCCTATGTGAGACTCAATACCGAGAAGCGGAAAGCAATGGCCGATCAACTCACCACGGTAAGCAAGCAACGACTGGGTACAAAGATCGGGTTTCTAAGCAGTGACGATCTTGGCAGGGTAGAAGTTGCTGTTCTGCTCCAATTGGGCATTGATCGTTCTTGAGAGTTTTCCATGGTTCGCGCTGGGTTGAGAAAGATCGGATGGGTGCCGAGCGTATTCCTTTGCGCCTGTGCTCTGCTCCCCGCTCAACAGCGCGAGCCCGTACCCGCGCAACTCGACATCTCCGGCCAGATCTTCCTAGCCGGCCGCTCCACACCCTACATCATCCGCCATCTGCCGGTCAGCTCCTTCCCCGGCCTTCCCGAGGAACTCGCCGCTCAGCTCAACCGCCGCGGCTGCCTCATCCCGCAGACCTACGAGGCTCATCATCCTGAGAACGTCGTTCATGCAAGCCTCGAGCGCGCCGGCTCCTCCGATTGGGCCGTCCTCTGTTCTGAGCATGGAACCGTCTCGCTGTTTATCTACTTTTCGAGTGCTCCAGATAAACTTCTCGTGCTGGCAGCATCGCCTGAGACCGAACGCCTGCAGGCTCACGATCCGAGCGGCGTTCTCGGCTTCAACTGGGGCATCGACCCCGCCTCGCCCGAACAGGTTCGCCAGGCGCAGTCGGGCCTCAGGCATCGACCCGCTTTCCTCGACCACGATGCCCTGGCCGATTCGCTCGTCGACCACAAGACCATTTATCACTTTTACTTGAAGAATGCCTGGACCGTGCTGCAGACGCCGGAGTAGCTTTGCGGCGCAAGACCAAAACTCCAAGGAGGCAATTCCCCATGCCGGAAGCCGTTATCGTCAGTGCCGTTCGCACGCCCGTCGGCCGTGCTCCCAAAGGCGCTCTCTCGACCACACGTCCCGACGAACTCGCCTCCACCGCGATCACTGGTGCCTTGCAGCGGCTCCTGACGCTCGATAAGGCCGAGGTTGAGGACGTGATCCTCGGCTGCGCCCAGCCCGAGGGCGAGCAGGGCTGGGATGTCGCTCGCTGGGCCGCTCTGCGCGCAGGTTTGCCCGTCGAGGTTCCCGGCGTCACCGTCAACCGCCTCTGCGCATCCGGCCTCGAAGCCATTGCCCAGGCCGATCACCGCATCCGCGTCGACGGCGACCGCGTCGTGGTCGCTGGCGGTGCGGAGACGATGAGCCTGCTTCCCTTTGGCGGTCTCAAGCCTAGTCCGAATCCCTGGCTCGCCGAACACTACCCGGCCTCGCTGCTGACCATGGGCCTCACCGCCGAGCGCGTCGCGAAACACTATAGAGTCTCCCGTGCCGATCAGGATGCCTTCGCGCTCGCTAGCCATCAAAAGGCTCTTGCCGCGCAGGCCGCGGGCCGCTTTGATAGCGAACTGGTTTCGGTCCCAGTCTCCACCGCCATTCCCGGCGAGAAGCCCGGCAATTTCGAGATGACCGAAAAGCTCTTTGCCGCCGATGAAGGCCCGCGCGCCGACTCCACGGCCGAGGCCTTATCAAAGCTGAAGCCCGCCTTTCACGCGCAGGGCACAGTCACCGCCGGCAATGCCTCGCAGACCTCCGACGGTGCCGCCGCCGCGGTGCTCATGGAAGCCTCCCGGGCCCGCGAACTGAACATCCGTCCCCTCGCGCGCCTCGTCGCCTACGCCGCCACCGGCTGCCTGCCGGAGGAGATGGGCATGGGCCCCATCTCCGCAATTCGCAAGGCTCTGCGCCGCGCCAACCTCACCCTCCAAGACATCGGTCTCATCGAACTCAACGAGGCCTTTGCCGCGCAAGCTCTCGCGGTTATTCGCGAACTCGGCCTCGACCCAACGCGCATCAACGTCAACGGAGGAGCCATCGCCCTCGGCCACCCGCTCGGCTGCACCGGGGCCAAGCTCACCGCGACACTGCTAGCCGAGATGCGCCGCCGCCACGTCCGCTATGGCATGGTCACAATGTGCGTAGGTGGAGGCATGGGAGCTGCGGGAATCTTCGAGTTGCTTTAGCGCCTGATAACCGGCTCTGAAAGAGCCTCGGAAACAAAAGCAGCCGGGATCGCTCCCGGCTGCTTTTGTCTTTCCAGAACATTTTGCCCCCGTGGGGCTCGCGCTACGCCTTGGCCAGAACCAACGCCTTCAGCCGCGCATTCAGGCGGCTCTTGTAGCGGGAGACTGTGTTGTCGTGGAAGATGCCCTTCTGTACGCTCTTGTCGAGCATCGAGACGGTAGTCCGGTACTGCGCCTGGGCGGCATTCACGTCGCCTTTCGTCAGGGCCTCGCGCAGTTCGCGGAGGCTGGTGCGTACACGGCTGCGGTTGGCGCGGTTCACCGCGGTGCGGGTTTCGGTCTGACGGGCGCGCTTCAGCGAAGATACATGGTTTGCCATTGCTTTTCCTTAATCCTGTGCTCTGATTTCAGGGGGCTGATTCCAGAGAAGATGATGCGGTGTCAGAATGCAACTCAGGCCGCATCCCTCGCAATTTCCTAGTCTACGGGAAACCGGGCCGTGGGTCAATGCGTGTGCGCCACTGACCGGCATTCGCGGTCGTCGATCAGGCTAGAACCTGGTTTCGGCTCCCCCGTACCTGCAAAGGCACATTTTTAACCGAAAAACCTCGTGCCGCGCATTGACTCCTGAACCGGTCGGCGCTACTCTCAAGCCCAGGTACCGAAGACTGACACCAGATTTGGTCGCCTTTTCAAACCCGCGGATTCGCTCCTCAGCCCAGAGCTTAGGCTTGGCTCAGTCGAGCGTTCGCTGGTTCACCCAACAATCTGCCGCTCTCCTGCATCCTATCGATTGCGTTGCGCGCCGGTCGTTCACCGTACCTGCCAACTCATCCTCAACCGCATGCCCATCTGGAGGCCATCGAAACCTTTGAAGATCGCTTTGGAGATCACGCCCAACCTGGAGCCCCTTTTTGGGACTCGCGATGAAAACCTCAGACTCATGGAAGACTCGCTCGGCGTCCGCATCGATCTTCGCTCCGACGCCGTGCATGTGGAAGGACAGGACGCGAGCGTCCTGCGCGTTCAGCGCATCTTTCAGGACTTCGAGGCGCTGCGAAAGCAGGGCGTCAATCCCCACAACGGCGAACTCAACGGCATGTTGCGCCTGGTCGTCGCCGACCCCGCCACCACGCTGCGTTCGTTGGCCGACAGCGGCAAGCAGCGCTCGGCCGGAGTCAAGCGCACCGTCCAGCCGCGCTCCATCAATCAGCGCAAATACGTCGAGGCCATCGAGCAGAACGATATGGTCTTTGGCGTCGGCCCGGCCGGCACGGGCAAGACCTACCTCGCCGTCGCCATGGCCGTCTCCGCGATGAATGCCAAAAAGGTCGCCCGCATTGTGCTCGTCCGCCCCGCCGTCGAAGCCGGTGAACGGCTAGGCTTCCTCCCCGGCACGCTTCAGGACAAGGTCGACCCCTATCTCCGTCCGCTCTACGACGCCCTCTACGATCTGCTCGATCCGGAAAAGGTCGACAAGATGCTTGAGAAGAACGTCATCGAGGTCGCGCCGCTGGCCTTCATGCGCGGCCGCACGCTCAACGACGCCTTCATCATCATGGACGAAGCGCAGAACACCACCATCGAGCAGATGAAGATGTTCCTGACCCGCATGGGCAACAACTCCAAGGCGGTCATCACCGGCGACATCACTCAAATCGACCTGCCCAACCCCCGCAAGTCCGGCCTGCTCGACGCCATCAATATTCTCAACGGAGTAGAGGGCATCTGCTTCTGCCACTTCGAAGACACCGATGTAGTGCGCCACGCGCTGGTTCAGAGAATCGTTCGCGCCTATGAATCGGTGAAGCCACAGCAGCAGGAACTGCCGCTGGCCATGGCCGAAGCCATCGAAGTCGGCCCCCAGCCCCGCGAAGATCGCGCGCAAGCACAGCCGCAACATCCGGCAAAACCGCAATAGGAGTGAGGCAGACAAAAGCTGGCCGCCGGGTGCCCCTGGTCCCTCGCATTTGGGAACCTGAGATACCACGAACCCCATGTACGAACCGCCGAATTCTACAATATTGCTTTGTTCTCCCACTGGACGTACACTGTGATTGTCGCTCAAGGTAGGAGCAAGCTCATGCCGCAATCCGCAACCATCGACCGTACCGAACGCCGTGCCCGCGCTCACCGGTTGGGCTTCCGCGTAGACGCCGAAACCAAGCGGCTCGTCGAGCGCGCCGCCGCCCTCGAGCGGCGCAGCCTGACCGACTTCTGCCTCTCCGCGCTCACCGAAGCGACCCAAGCAGCCATCCTTCGACATCAAAGCCTCGTTCTCTCCGAGCGTGACCGTGCAGCGTTCTTCGATGCCCTGGTTCACCCGCCCAAGCCAAATGCGCGGCTCCGGCGGGCCTTTCGCTCGGCACGGGAGCGGGTCGTCGCTTGATGGGGGTACGCGCCGGGGCTTTTCATCTTGAACCGCTCGCCAAGCATCATGACCGCTCCCAATTTCGCTGCGGCGTCGAGAGCCTCGATCTTTATCTGAAGACACAGGCCTCGCAAGACATGCGCCGCAAGGCCAATGCGGTTTTCGTGCTGACACCCGAGGAATCGCCCAGCCGGATTGCCGGTTACTTCACCTTATGTGCCTATGGACTTGCTCCGGGAACCATTCCCGAAGCGGCACGGAAGCACATTCCCCGCTACCCGATGGTGAGCGCAACCTTGCTGGGGCGGCTTGCCGTTTCCGCCGGGTTTCAGGGCCAGGGTCTCGGCTCCATTCTTTTGGCCAAAGCCCTGTCCAAGGCTTATGAAAACGCCGCGCAGGTCGGTTCCTCGATCGTCGTTGTGGATGCGATCGGCAATCACACGGCAAAGTTCTACGCCGCGCACGGATTCATCCAGCTTCCCGAGTCGATGCGCCTCATCCTGCCCATGCGAACGATCGCGGAGATCATCGAACCCGCGTAAAGTGAAAGTCATCAGTTCCGCAGTCATCGCTTGGTGGCTCCGGCTCCCCGTTAACCTGTTTCGAACAACGCTGAGGGTGTTCGTCGCACTTGGGGACCTGGGATCCCACGAACCCCCTGCGAGCGAGCAGCGAGCGATTGGCCGCACCGCAGAGCCCGCCTTGAGCGAAGTCGAAAGGTGCCTTGCAGATTATTTCCCGCATTCATGCACAATAGAAACAGTTCGATCCTTGGCGAGCGGGCAAATTTGCCAGAGTCTTCCATAACGCCTTTGCCAGGAATATTTTGTGGCTAACTTACTTTGTTTTGAATATTTTGCAGCGCATACCATCCCGTAAACCAAAGAAACAAATGAATTTGCCCCCAGAATACCAGTGGGGGTATCAGGCATCCGTGCCCGGCAGACCGGAGCAATCAATTGGGGAGGAGTGCGCCACCCTGTCAACACTCCTCGCGTATCATTGTTCTCTATAGGCGGTACCCGTCCACCCGGCGGCCCCGCGTACGATGATCCTTCTCGACCCAGATTTGGACCCCTACCCCACGCCACGCCCCAACCCGGCGAAGCCAGCCTCTGCTCAGCCGCCTCGCGCCCCGCTTCCCTGGGCCCAGCGCATCCCCGCTGCGCGCACGCTCAGCCGCTTCCTCGCCGAAGCGCAAGCCGCCGTTCGCCTCAAGGGTGAGGTCTCGGTCCTGCTCACCACAGACGCCGCCGTCCGCAAGCTCAACCGCCAATTCCGCGGCAAAAACAAGCCGACCGACGTCCTCTCCTTCCCCGCCGAAGGCATCGGAGCAGAAGAGCTAGCCGGTGACCTGGCCATCAGCATCGACACCGCCCGCCGCCAGGCCGCAGAGCAAGACCACTCGCTGGCCTGCGAATTGAAGATCCTTATCCTTCACGGCCTGCTCCATCTCGTGGGCTATGACCACGAGTCCGATGATGGCAAGATGGCCCGCCGCGAGCGCCGCCTCCGTGCCGCCCTCGGCCTGCCCGCAGGCCTGATCGAGCGCGCCGCAACTCGAAAGGATCGGAAGCCATGACCCTGCCGATCCTGCTACTGATTGTCTTTCTCGCCGCGGTCGAAACGCTGGCCTCCTACATCAGCCGCGTCTACGCCGAGTTCGGCAAGATCCTGGCCCGCGAGATCGAAGAAAACCTCGACGCCTGGGAGGAGTTGGTCGAGCCGCAACTCGGCCTCACCCGGGAGCACGCCGCCATCTCCGCCCAAGTGCTGCAGCAGCTCACTCTCGGCCTGATCGCCCTCGAGTTCGGCGCCGTTCTCTTTGATCGCGGCGGTCTCACCCGTCCCAATGCCGCCGAGATCGCTCAGGCGATCCTCGCTGTCATACTCGTTGTTGTTTTCTGCACCCAGCTCCTGCCCACGATGCTCTTCAACCGCACGGAGGGCCGCTGGGCCGCCCGGCTTGTCTGGCCCATTCGATTTCTCTTGTGGCTGATGACCCCCATCACTGTCTTTGTCCGGTTCTTCTTTTCCGTCGCCTCGCTTGCCGAGGCTCCGGTCACCGAAGAAGAGGAGACAGAGGCCGATGTCGAGGCCCTGCTCGAAGCCGGCGAAGAGGAAGGAATCCTCGAAGAGAACGACATCGATCTGGTTCGTTCGGCCGTCGAGTTTGGCGACAAGCTGGTCCGCGAAGTGATGACCCCGCGTCCTCAGGTCTTTGCGGTCTCCGGAGAGATCACGCTCGAAGCCTTCCTCGAGCAGCTTCGCGATCACAACTTCTCCCGTGTCCCTGTCTACTCCGGCGCCATCGACAACATCACCGGCATCGCCTTCGCTCACGACCTGCTGCAAATCAGCGACGAGGAGGCCCGCTCGCGCACTGTCTCAAGCATCGAGCGCGAGGCCGCCTTTGTTCCCGAGACCAAGCGCGGCTATGAACTGCTGCGTGAGATGCAGCGCGAAAAACAGCACATGCGCATCGTAATCGATGAATACGGCGGCGTCAGCGGCCTCGTCACCATTGAAGATCTGCTGGAGCAGATCGTAGGCAATATCAAAGATGAGCACGAAGAGGAGACTCCAGTCGAAGATCCGCAGCGTGAGCCCGGCGGTGTTTGGCTAGTTCCAGGCAGCTTTCCAGTTGATCGGTTGCCCGATCTCTTTGGCGAGTCGGCTGAGCTGAACGGTTTGGGCAATGGATACGAGGCAACGACGCTCGGCGGCCTGGTCAGCGAGATCGAGGGCCGCATCCCGCTGCCCGGAGAGGTTGTTGTGCTCGAATCTCTAGGCATGAGGATGGAGATTGTCGCCTCGACAGATCGCCGAGTCGAGCGCCTGCGCGTCTTCCCGCCAATTGCGGAGGAGCAACAAACCGGCGAAAAACCGGACTAGGACGGTTAATGGAGACTCAGACGGCTTACGACTGAAAAGTGCCGTCGAGCGTGGTGCATTACGGCGCGCTCGACGCCAGCTCTCCGCCTGCATGATCTTCGACGATCGCGCCACTCAAGCTCTGGTAACGGATGATGCGCCTCGCGGCGAACCATATCAGCCATACCGCCGCGGTGAGACAAACCGTGTTGCTGATGCGCATCCCCAGCACTCCGCCGACCAGCGGTTTCGCGGTAAATGCGCGAATGCCGTAAGCCAGTGCCCCTCCGCCTGCCAGGCTCAGTGTATGCAGCGCGTTCCATCCACCCTGCCGCGAAAAGAAAGCGATCAAAAGAAGGAAGAACGCGTCGAAGATCAGCATCGCACCCAGCGCAGGCCAGCCCCAATTCGACGATGTATGCAAAATGCCCACGCTCAGCACGGATGCGATCGGCGTCGCTTTCAAAACGGCCATGCCCAGCACGAATGCAATCGCAGCTGTAATCCACGGGCTCGGCGCCCCGACGCCGAACCTCTGCGGCCTTCGCGCCGGAATCAGGAAGGCAGACACCATTAGCAGCACGCTCAGCGCCGCCGCTCCAAGAAGCTGCGCATGGGATGCGATGAACTGATTCTGCTTGAAACCGATGCCGAAGCTCGCGGCTGAACCAAGCACGAAGACTAATGCGACGACCGAATCGCCGACCCACCCCAACCACGGTGTTTCAGCGTCGGCGGGGAAAAGTGCCTCGACCAGCGCAATCGAAACTCCCATGCTCCAGAAGGTGTGAACGTTGAACATGAAAGCCGTCCACCATCCCCCGATGCCCAGCGCCGGAATATAGGCAGGGTCAAGCAAGTGCAGGTGCTTCTTCATATAGTCGGGATTGAAGAGCGACTGGGTTATCAAACCTTCCCCGATCAGCGCGTAGGCCGCGCCCAGCGTCAGCATCGTCGGCCAGCCACGCCCCGTTCGCCGCGCTATCTCGCGAATCAGTATTGCTGCGCCGCCGTATGCCGGCGCCAAAACGATCAGGGCCGTCAGCATCCTTAGCGGCAAATCTCCCAGCAGATACTCCGCCACCAGCGGAGCCACAAACAACAGCGTAATAACCGCGAAGATGTTTCTCTTGCGCGCGATCATCGTCCTCTCCTCATATCAAGAAGCCGCTCCATCTGATGGAGCGGCCCGCTGTGATCATCCGTGCCGCAGGCATGCTTGAAGCGCCTGACGGAAAAAGGACCGATGCTCTGGTTTGGGCCCGATCGTCCTCAGCATGGCAGCCGTCTCATCATCCGGCCAATGGCTCTCGTCTTCATGGAGCCGCCGGTAGCCCTCGGCAATCTCCGGATCTCCGAGCGTAAACTCGTCCCCTAGGCGCATCCAGCGTGCAACCAGCGCCCGGCCCTCGGCGCTATCTGGGGGCACCTCGCGATCGAGCGCGCTCTGAATATCGGTTAACAAAGCCTTCCATCGCGCACTGGCATCCGCCCAATACTCCGGGGTCACGGATGCCCGGTGCGCCCGAAGCTTTTCGAATGCCTTTGGGTTGTAGTACTTCTCTCTCCAGTCTGTGGCTTCTTGCATGTGTATCTCCTTCAGGATGGTCTGATAGAGGAGCCACTCGGGTTCCGCAGGAGTCTCTTTTGCGCGCGCTTGCGCATGTTCAATCGTCCGCAGCACGCGATCCACTCCCTCGCGCCGCTCCTGCAACGCCGCTCGCTGCCGGGCAAGCGTGACCGCCAGCGCTTCTGCGCCGCAGCCGGCTGGGGCATTCAGCAGCGAGGCGATCTCGCGCAACGAAAGCCCCAGGTACCGCAGCACGAGAATCCGCTCCAGGCGGCCGAGATCCTCGTGGCAGTAGAGCCGGTAGCCTCGCTCCGACCGATGCGCCGGCGACAGCAGCTTGAGCCGGTCGTAGTGATGCAATGCCCGCACCGTAACGCCGGCAAGTTTTGCGAACTCCTGAATGCGGAATGTGCTCATGGGTCTCACTGTGGACATCTTTGAGCATGACGCAAGGGCAGGGTCAAGCATTTTCGAAGATTAGCAATGAAATAATCGGCAAATCATCGCTTCCTCTTCCTTAAACAAGCGGGGATTCACCAACCCATTGAGGCTTCCTCAGAGTTTTCACTGCCGAGATCCCGGGAAGCGCGTTTTCCACTCCTGCCACTCCTCCGCCGTGATCTCCCAGACCTCCGAGGGCAGGCGGCCCGAGACATAATCTTTCTCGGCCACGCCTACCAGCCTCATTCCCTGCTTCTCCGAAATGCGCCGCGAAGCCAGATTTGCCGCGGCTTTCGCCACCCGCAAGACTGGGAATCCGAGCGTCTCAAACCAGAAATCGTTGGCCCAGCCGCAGGCCTCGCTCATCAGTCCCTGACCCTGCCATTGCGTACCAAGCCAGAAGCCGCGATTGTCCGCGTCGCCCTTCAAAAGGCTGAGAAACCCGATGACCCGGTTCGGCTCCGGGCGCAGGCGGAGACTCCAGTGCCAGGCCTCGTCTCGCTCCATCTGCGGCAGCGCGATCTCCCGGCAGAAGAACTCCGCGCCGTCTGCTGGATAGGGCCAGGGCACACGATTCAGCAGATAGCGAACGATCTCCCAATGCGGAAACAGCTCCTGAATCTGCTCGGCGTCGCCCATCTCGAGCGGCCGCAGAATGAGCCGTTCCGTCGTGCCTTGGCGAATCATGCGCCGATTCTATCAGCACTTCATCATCGAATCCGCGATAATAGAAGTTCAGGAGACAGAGCCCCTTTGAAATCCGGATTCGCCGCCATTCTCGGCCGGCCCAATGCCGGCAAAAGCACGCTGCTCAACGCTCTGACCGGCGAAAAGGTCGCCATCGTCTCCGCCAAACCCCAGACCACGCGCAACCGCATCTCTGGAGTCGTCGAGGTCCCGGCGCGCAAAGGCCGGCACCCGGCCGCGCAGATCGTCTTTGTCGATACTCCCGGCGTCCACAAGCCCGGCTCGCAACTCGATCGCCGCATGTTGCAGGAGGTCTACGACGCTCTCGATACCCGCGACCTGGTCTTGGTGCTCATGGATGCAACCCGGCGCGTGCAACTTCAAGAGGCCGTCAGGCCCGCCATGGAACAGGGTGCCCCAGGTCCTGATTCTGGGATCCGGGATTCCACAGTCTCCGTTCCCGCCCCCAGGCAAGACCGCACCAATTGGTCCAGCGAAGATGAATTTCTCTTTGGACTCATCCGCCAGCTCGATTGTCCTGTCTTCCTCGTGCTCACCAAGATCGATCTTGTGTCCAAAGATCAACTGCTGCCGCTCATCGACACGCTCACACGCCACTTCGATTTCGCGCAGGTCATCCCGGTGAGCGCGCGCAAACGCGACGGGCTCGATCTGCTGCTGCGCAAGATCGTCGAGGTGTTGCCCACCGGCGAGCGCTACTATCCCAAAGACCAGTACACCGACCAGCCGCAGCGCTTCATGGTCGCCGAACTGATTCGCGAAAGCATTCTTGCCGAGACTGGCGAAGAGGTCCCTTACGCCTCCGCCGTTGTGATTGAACGCTTCGAAGAGCCAGCGCCCTTTGTACCAAGAAAAAAGGGCGCTGTCCCGGCCCGCCCTCCGCTCACCCGCATTGCCGCTGCAATCTATTGCGAGCGCGACGGCCAGAAGGCGATCTTGATCGGTAAAGGTGGTTCGAAGCTCAAGGAGATCGGCACCAGCGCCCGCCGCCAGATCGAGTCGCTTCTTGGCACGCGGGTTTACCTCGAACTCCACGTCATCGTCGAGCCAGACTGGCGCGAATCCAAAGGCTTCGTGGAATCCCTCAACTGGCGCAACCAGTTGGAGCGTCTTGCCGCCGAGCAAATCACCGAATCGGGCGGAGAAGAGTAGAGATAGGCGAAGCATTCTGAAGCTCTGAAATCGGGATGAGACTCGATCGACGCTGTTCACTGTTGCAGGCTTAAGATGCGTCTACTCGCCTCTCACCGCGCCTCGCCCGCGCACTTTCACCGCATACATTCGCATATCCGCGGTTCCGATCAGCGCGTGAACCGTGGTGGCGTCGCTGGGGGCGGTCGCCACACCCATGCTGGCGCTCACAAAGAGATGCTCTCCCGTCTTCATCTTGAACTCGGTGTCCAGCAGCGCGCGATGCAGCTTGGCGCATTGCCTCAGTGAGTCATCTGAATCCGTCTCGGGCATCAGAATCACAAACTCGTCGCCACCGTAGCGGAAGCACCAGTCCTGCTTGCGGCTCAGCTCCTGTATCCGCCGGCCGGCGCGAGACAGCAGTTCGCTGCCTATCAGGTGGCCATGTTCGTCGTTCACCTTTTTGAAGTGGTCGAGGTCGATAAACGCCAGGCTCACGGGCCGTTTGTTACTGCATAGCTCCATCTCCCGGTCCAGCAGTTCATAGAGATAACGCACGTTGTAGAGGCCCGTGCAGTCGTCGGTGATGGTCAGCTGCTGAATGCGTGCCACGTCGTGCGCATTTTCTATGGCGATGGCCGCGTGGTCGGCCAGAATGTGCAAAAAGGCGATCGTGTAGTCGGTGAGCTGGTCGGCCTTGGGGTTGAAGATCTCGATCGCGCCGTGCGTTCCTTTGCGCCCGCGCAGCGGAAGCGCAATCACTGAGCGCACCTTGCCCGGCCTAGCGCTCTTCATTTGCTGGATCCGCGCGTCGTTTTGCGCTTCGGGCACAAGCAGTGTCTCGCCGTGCCGCACCACCCAGCCCGCCACCCCTTCGCCGACCTTCACGCGCGCCCCGCGCAACGCCGAATCGTCTGCGCCCGCGATAATCGCGTAGTAGAGATCCTTCTCGGTCTCATCCAGCATCAGCAGCGTCCACAGATCTGCCTCGATGAAGCGTTCCATGTGCTCGATAATGGTGCGCAAGATCGTATCCAGGTCGAAGCTCGATGTCAGCGAACGCGCCACCTGGTGGAAGATCAGAAGATCGTCGATCGGAATGCGTGTATCGGTCTTTTTGCTCATCCGGGGAGCCCAATATGAGGAGTCTTGCTGCAATTCTTGCACACCAGCGCCCAGACGCGGTGAAAGACCAGATCGCGCCCGCCGCGTGCACCGTGCACCGGCTCTTCAGCTTTCAGGGGGGAGTGGTAATGACTCTCGAGCCTTTTGCAGGCTCCGCAAAAACACGAACGAAGGAGTGATTCCTCCTAGCAAGAATGTACTCGGCGGATGCCGTCTCGTCTACTGCGCCTTTAACAGAATTCTCAGCCGCCGATGTGGACCATCGAGCGCGAGGGTTTCAGGAATCCCGGCTCGCCGATGTGATGGCGTGCCTCCTTGCCCTCAATAGTACGAATAACATACTCGGCCAGTTCCGCCTCGCTTGCTCCGGCGCGCAGCCGGCCATACAGGTCGTGTTCCACCTGCGAAAACAGGCAGGTCCGAATCTTGCCGTCCGAAGTGAGCCGCACCCGGCTGCATGCTCCGCAGAAGGCCTGGCTCACCGGCGCGATGATGCCGACCTCCCCTACTCCGTCGGCAAAGCTGTAGCGCCGCGCCGTCTCGCCGGCTTCATGCGGCTTGAGTTCCACCAGCGGCAATATTCGATCGATCCGCTCCACAATTTCCGCAAGGGGAACGACGATCTCCGGGGTCCATAGCCGCCCTTCCTCCAACGGCATGAACTCGATAAACCGTACGACCACTCCCTCGCGGCGGGCGAACTCGACGAACCCCTCAATCTGGTCGTCGTTGAAGCCGCGCAGCAGAACGCAGTTGATCTTTAGCGGCTCCAGACCAGCGGCCCGCGCGGCCCGAATCCCGCCGAGAACCGTCTGGTAGCTCCCTGGGACCCTCGTAACCCGCTCGAAGGTTGCCGCCTCCACCGCGTCCATGCTCACGGTAACGCGGTGCAGGCCGGCTGCTTTCAGCGCCGCCGCCAGCCCATCGAGCAGGTGGCCATTGGTGGTCAGCGCAAGCTCCAGAACCTCGTCATTGAGGGTCCGCATCCGCGCCAGCTCCTGAATCAGCTCCACCAGCCCGCGCCTCAGCAGAGGCTCACCCCCGGTCAGCCGCACCTTGGTGATGCCCAGACCGACGAAGATTCTTATGAGCCGCAGGTACTCGTCATTGGCAAGCTCCGGGTACTGCGCTGCCATCTCGCCAGTTCGACAGTAGACGCACCGGTAGTTGCACCGATCCGTGATCGAGACGCGCAGATCGTGGATGACCCGCCCGTGGCTATCCGTCAGCCGCGCCGTCGGCGAGAGGGTCAGCGGGTTCAGCGACACAGCAGCCATCGGGTTCTCCCAAGCTACCGTAGTTGGATGCGGGTTTCCGGGTTTTGCCCCAATCGAAGAATCAGTCGAGCCGCGGGGCGCCCCGGCGCAGCAGAATGCCTGCGATGCCGCAGACCGCGATGATCGCCAACACAATCGCGAAGTAGTAGGCGATCGGGTGCGCCCATCCTGGCGACCAGGTCAGATCCTGCCCGATCCACAGCAGCAAAACCGTGGCAATCACCGCAAACTGTCCGGCAATCACCAGCAGGGTATGACCCAGATCGCGCCGCTTATCCAGCGCCTCCACCTGATCGGGAGTCAGGTTGCGCTCTTCGAGGGGAAGCAAGGTATTCGCCATCAATCTCTCCAGTGTTCAAGTAGCCAATCGTGCCGTCAACTGCAAACCTCCGGCCCGGCGGCCTATACTTTCAATTCAATCACATGCCGCAAACCGGACGCCACCCACTACGCCCCAGATCGGCAGCGACATTGAAGCTCATTTCTTGCACTTTGACGGGCCTTTTCAGCAAGCCGGGGTTCGTCCTCTGCAATCTGGAAGATCTTCCCGTCGATCCGCAGGATGAATACCCTCACTCTCCATCCAAGAACGTCCCGTTCTCTCTAATGATTCGCTCGCCACCGGTAACGACTCGCCCGAAATGTGTCGCTTCGCAAAGCGATCGGGCGTTGTCTCGACCCGATAGGCTGAAAAAAGAAACAGTACCGGCGTCTGTGCCGTATATTTCGATCTGGCATCATTCGATATATTTTTTTGGAAACGGAGACGGATTCGCGATGGCACGCATCTTGAAGAGGCTGCTGTTCGTTTTCTACATCGGTGTGATTTTTGTGTCGACTGCGCAAGGTCTGTGGGCCGCTCCGGGTGACCGAGCTGTCTTCAACATCACCGACTACGGAGCGAAAAACGATGGCTCCGCAGCCGCGACTGAGGCCTTCCGGCAGGCGATTCAAGCGGCAAGATCGGCCGGAGGCGGCACCATTTACGTGCCTGCCGGCAGGTACACCTCCGGCCCGATCGAACTCTTCAGTAATATGACCCTGGAGATCGACGCTGGCGCCGTCGTGGATTTTCCGGCCACTCTGCTTCCTTTCACCAAAGGCCGCCAGCAAGGCATCGAGGCCCTCACTCCTGTTCCGCTCATCGGCGGGCACGATATCGAGAACGTCACCATCACCGGGCGGGGCATTCTCACCAGCAGCAACGCCGATTGGATGAAGTTGCACGGGCGTATCGTGTCCGCCCCTGAACAGGAGGAGCTGAGCAGCAACTACGCCGAGGTCGTCAAGCAGAGCGGCAAGTCGACCTCAACTTCCGCAGAGGATCTGGGCAGCGCCAATGGGCCAGCCTGGGAGCACCTGCTACAGACGCTCGAAACAGGCAAGCCGATCTCTGACGAGGAGTACAGCGTCGCTGCCGCCGAGATGCGTCCCTCCTTTGTCCGCTTCATGAACGCAAAAAACATTCTCGTGCAGGACCTGCGCTTCGTTGGCTCCCCGATGTGGACGATTCATCTGCTCTACTCGGAGAACGCGCTGATACGCGATGTGATCATCGAGACCCATCCCGGAGTTCACACCGACGGCATCGTTGTCGATTCCAGCCGCTTTGTGCGCATCGACGGCGCTTACATCGATACCGGTGACGATGGCATCGTTATCAAATCGGGCAAGGACGCAGACGGGCGCAGGGTCAACCGTCCCACTGAAGACGTGACGATCTCCAACTGCACCGTGCATCACGCTCACGGCGCCGTCACCATTGGCAGTGAGACCTCCGGCGGAGTGCGCAATATCGTCGCCGGCAACATCACCGCGGTTGACACGGAGAACGGCATTCGCATAAAGAGCCGTCGCGGCCGCGGAGGCGTTGTCGAAGATCTGCGCTTCGACAACTGGACGATGAGGCACGTCGGCGAGGGAATCGTGGTTACGAGTTACTACCAGATGGAAGGCGAGGCGCCAGCCAAAGACGAGCCCTTGAGTGAGCGCACTCCCACCTTCCGCAACATCGCGATCAGCCACATCACGATCGACGGTGCCAGGACGGCGATCGAGATCGAGGGCCTGCCCGAGATGCCAATCACTGCGCTTCGGCTGAGCGACATCTTCGCTACAGCCCAGGTGGGTCTCACGGCGCGCAAAACCGATGGGCTTGAGGTGCACAATGCGCTCATCAGCGCCGCGCGCGGCCCGGCCTTCGAGATCGACGCCTCCGCAAATCTCGAGTTGGATGGGATTTCGACTCGTACTCCCGTTGCCGGCTCGGCCGTTGTACGCCTGACGCATAGCGAAGGTGCCGTCGTGCGCAACAGCCGCGCCTTCCCCAGAACCGGAGTCTTTCTTTCCACCGGCATCGGTGAGTTGAAGAACACTCACCTGCTCAACAACGTTCTTGACAGTGCGAAGTCACCCACCGAGGAGCGGTGACGCAAGGAGAGGGTTATGAGCGACGGCCGCGAGCAGCGCGAAGAACGTGAAAACGCCGTGAGTTGGAAGAGAAAGAAAATCGCGAAGACCGGATCGACCGCGAGCCCGTTGATCAATGGAAGCCGGAGCGGGAGGACTCCTGACCGGGAAGTCGCGAATCTTTTCCGTTCCTTTTCGCAGAAAATAACGCTTGGCAGGCGCAGAATGGGAGACGAACTCGAATCGCAGTGGCGGCCTATGGCCGATTGCCGGCAATTCACTCAGGTGCTTGAAATGCTATAAGGGACCTTCTCTGCCTCAACAGGCGAAGCAAGACCACCCCCCTAAATATTCTCGAAAACCTTGCAGGTAATTAATTGGTAAACGCCATTCCTCTTGATTCGCCTTTTGTCCGTCTGTTTCTTGCAAGCCGCACAGCTATTCCTGGAGAAAGGCCACAGACTGAAGCGTCGTGATCTCGAAGGGTTTGCGGCATCGCACGTTCACGCAACCCAGCTTCTCGTCGCGCCTCACCATGTAGGACTGTGCCTTGGCAAACTTGGCCCGGTCGCGCTCGTCGGCTCCGCGGGGCAGCTGCGCGCGCTTTCGCCGGACGATCCACGTGATCTTGTACTCCCCCGCCTGTCCGCATTTGGGACAGGTCAGCGTGTGGCTCCGCTGTTCGGTTGTCTCGTTGAAAAAATCCCGCTCTTCCATGGTTCCCAGGCTCCCGTCCCGGCGGCTGCCGGGCTCGCCGGGCTTTCGCTCCGGCAGGATTTATTCCATACTCGACCTAACGGCAAAGGAACGCAAGCATCTGCCATGACAAAACGCAAGCCAGCAAAATTCTCCGCAGCCAAGGCGGTCAAGGCCAACGCCAGGGAGCGCATCGGCCAGCCCAAACCGGCGCGGACAATTGATTCGGAGCCGCGCACCGGCCGCGACGCTAAACACAAACCAAAGCTTGAAGAGATGATTCGAGAGGAGTAGCAAAGCAATGGCCAAAGCAGTTGGAGTCGGCGGCGTTTTTCTCAAGGCGCGGGATCCAAAGTCCCTCTCCGCCTGGTACGCTTCCCATTTCGGCATCAGCTCAGGGGGCGACACCTACTTGTTTTTTGAGGGACCCGAATCAACCGGGATGACGGTCTTCTCCCATTTTCCCCAGGACACGGCCTACTTCGGCGACGGCCCTCAGAGCTGCATGGTCAACCTTCGTGTCGACGATCTCGACCAGTTGCTCGAGCAGCTTGCCGCTGCCGGGGTACGCATCGACCCCAAACGCCAGGACGAGGGCTACGGCCGCTTTGCCTGGGTCTGGGACCCAGAGGGCAACCGCGTCGAGCTCTGGCAGCCCTAGTCCTGAAGGCGGTGGAATCATTCAGCTTATTCTGTTGAAAAAGCCGCAGTTTGCGGCCGCAGGATTGCTCTGTCTTACGGCGTCTTACGGCGCGTCATACCGCAGCAACACAATGCCTTACGGACGTAAGACAAACGTGAGGCACTCGCCTGGCGGGCGAAACTGCCCCGCCCCGCAGTAACACACGCCCGGCCGAAACCAGCGAATGCGGCTACGGAGCCAAGAACTCACGACACTTCAAGAACCTAAGGATGAGAAGGCCAACCATCGAAGTGATCTTTGAGTTGCCTTACATGTAAATATTTGAAAATAAAATATTTATTTACTTATCGTGGAGTCTGTATCTCATTCCAGCGTCGGTCCCGCGATGCCCGACGCTCACTTCGATCAGCGCGGCACGCTGTAAGGGCCTGGAAGTATGGGTTCGGCGGGTTTGCCGGCTGGCTCTGGCTCCGTATGTATGTTGGTGCGACTGGAGAAGATTCGGAACTGAACCACCAGATCCAGCAGCACTGGAACAGGCTTGCCGTCCTTCACAGCCGCCTGAAAGCTCGCCTTGTGGATGGCCTCCACTGCGTTCTCATCCAGCCCGAAGCCGATCGGTCTGCCCACGGCGATCTCTCCGGCCTTTCCATCGGGGCCAACCACGGTGTGGTAAAGAGCCATACCGGCCACGCCGTTGGCCTGCGCGAACTCATTCGAGTCCGGTTCGAATTTGGTGATGAGGAGCGCCTTCTGATCCACCGTATTCTGGCGCAGAATCGCCGGGTCCTGGGGCCGGTAGTCGGTCTTTGCAGTCACAGCCTTGTAGTAAAGCTTCCAGAAATCAGGCATCTCGGCCATCATGCGATCATCAAGGCCCTGGGCAAAGATCTTGTCGAGGGCATCCTTGAGCAGTTTTGCAGCGTGGGCGGGCGAGGTCGTCGTCGTCACACTGCTAGGGGCGGCCGGGCGTTCGGCTTCGGGCGTGGCTGCGATCGAGGCTTTCAGCTGATCGGCCTCGCTCAGCTCGGAGGTTTCCGTCTCTGGTTGGCTCGGTGTCGTTGCGGCAGATTCCGGAGCCGTCGCGGCTGTTTTATCAGCAGCAGTTTTTTCCTGCTCGTCTGCTGGGGCTGCAGCTTCGGCCTTCACGCTCTTTTTGCCCTTTTGCTTCTCGGTCTTAGTCTCCTTCTGCTTTTTGGGCTTTATCACGATCTCGCGGTCGATGGTAATGCTCACCACTTTCTTCTTCGGGGTGATCCTGACCCGATCGAAGGCCGTGGAAGAGTCTTCAGAGGCGAGCTGACCGATGAAGTGCAAACCGAATCGGACGCCTGTCAGTTCCACCTTATGCTTCATCAGGTGGACCTTGTCGATCTCGATGGCGCAGAGGGTGTACGAGCCCTGGGATGAATGTCCGATGATGCGGCCGTATTCGTCAAAACGGATTGAGTTATCCAGATAACCGCCGCGCAGGTAGAGTGCCTTGCCCACCAGGAGCCGTTTGAGCTCCCCTTCATTGGTGCCTGCCTCCTTGATGGGTTCCGCAGCCTTCGTCTTCTTTGCGGCTCTTGGAGCTTGTGATGCCTCGGTCGCTGCTGGCGGGGCAGGCACCGGAGCAGCAGGCGTCGGAGTCACCGGCGGGGGTGTCGGTCTCTGTTCAGCTGGGACAGACGGCTTTTCAGAGTTATTGGATTGCGCGGAAGAAGGTGCAGATTGCTGATTGGCTTCGGGTTCTTGCGGAGTCGCGGGCTGTTGCGCCCCAGCTGACACGACGAGCGGCAGCGCTGCCGCCCAGCAGCAAGCCATGATGCCACGCCGAAGCTTTGACAGCAAAAAAGCTAAAGAATAGGACCGATGAGCGACCACCAGCATTGGGGAGACCTTTGGCGACACTTTATCAGAACTCGGCATCCTGCGTGAATAGAAACGCGATTGCCACTCAGCTCGGCTCTTTCTTCGGTGCTGAAACGCGCCTGAACCGCCAAAGTATCCTGCGAAAGACTCCCATCATTCGGCGCGCGTCGCGCGTGGACAGCTTGAGCCGGCGTAACAACAACCGCAGGTCGTGGCGATTGGCGGAGCGCATGTTCGCGGGAGAGTAACCCGCGGCATCCATAGTCTCCTCGATCAATCCAGCAAGCAACTCCAAACGTTCGCAACTCGCGCTGGGCTCCGATCGCGGCGTCGGAGTGGCTTCGGCGTCGCAGGCCCTGACTGCAAGCTCATAGAGGCAGACAGCCACAGCCTGTCCGAGGTTCATCGAGGGCTGCTCACGATCGGCCGGGATCTCAACCAGAACGTGGCAGTAGGAGAGATCGTCGCGAGTCAGTCCATGCTTCTCAGGGCCGAAGACCAAAGCGATGCGGCCGCCGCAGTCAAACTCCTGCCGGACTCGTGACGCAAGTTGTGGCAGTGAGACGACCGGTTGTTCTGGCTTGCGATAGGTGAGCGTTCCAGTGCCAACCACCAGCGTGCATGCGGCGACCGCATCGGCCAGAGCTGCGGACTCCACGGCTTTTGCCAGCAACTCCGGCGCGCCGATCGCCGAGCGGGCCTCACGCCACGTCGGCTCAAAGGGTGCCACCACCCCGAGCCGGCTGAAGCCGAAGTTGGCCATGGCCCGCGCCGCCGCCCCGATGTTGAGAGGGTTGCGCGGCGACACCAGCACAACGTCAAAGCGCTCGCGTTGGTTTTCGGTCAGCAAGGAGATATTGTAGTTTGTCGCTCCAGTGTGCGTGGGTGGCTGGAGAGGCTCAAAACGGCGGGATTTACGGTTCAAAACAGCGGTTTTTCGGCCCAAGAAGGGGCAAAAACGACCGGTGAGGGTGATGGGGCTGCCGTAGGCTGCGCTGGCGATACGATACTTCGCGAACGGGCTGAAGGATCTGGGCGTGATTGCGCGGCACTAACGGGAGTTTCCCACAGAAACGGGGGCTTTCCACAGGGGCGTGGGCTTGCAATTGCGGGTAGGTGTTGCTATTCTCCTCAAGTTGCAACACGGCGACGATGGTGTAGTCTGCGCTTTGCTTGCAAACGAGAGCGGCATGTGCTACTCTTGGAAAGTTGCAAATGAGCAGTGATGCCTCCCGGTGGCCGAACGGCCTGCCCCGTTGAGGGAAGTGGGAAGCGAGTTGTGATGCTAGTTCGTTGGGTCAGGTGAGGCAAGAGCCCCTGAAACTCTGTAGGGAATCCCGCAGAGGACAAACCAGAACAAGCCATTGCAAAACCCAGGAGAAAGCTCCTGTGAGCCCTAGCGGCTCAGTCGGGTCGATGTTTGATATTTTGCGCTGCGCGACGCTTCTGAACGAGACCCCGGTTCCGGCCGGGCGAGATCGACTTCGCAATCGAGGAAGCCCCGCCAACAGGCTGTTGGAGCGGCCTTGGCGAAGTGAGATTCCCGGCTTGACACGAATACGGATCTTCGATATGTTTGGAAGGTTCGCGCCAAAACGCCAATGAACGCTGCTAGACGCGGAATTGGCCAGCGCAACAAGTTCGAGGACAACCTGGGGTAACACCCGGGCCTCGATCCAACAGGGCGCCGCTCAGGCGGAAGGCTCTCAAGGATCTTTGACAATTAGGTTGAACATGCCAGTTATGAGAAGAGATCGAGTTTGGCTTGATCATTCTCACGAAATAGGCATCGCGCCTTTCGAGCGCGCGATGCTGCCGAACCTCACCGACCTCCGTCGGGCGAGGGGAGGCAATCAGGTTTCAAACGAGAGTTTGATCCTGGCTCAGAATCAACGCTGGCGGCGTGCCTAACACATGCAAGTCGAACGAGAAAGTGGAGCAATCCATGAGTAAAGTGGCGCACGGGTGAGT
>JBEKKL010000051.1:0-32945 GCA_050010735.1 Occallatibacter sp.
CGCACAATCTAAGCATGGTCGAGCGGGCAAAGAAATCAGGCGCGGACGGAAGTCGAGATGCAGCGGGAAAGCTCCTGCTCTCCCCATCCCATCCGTCGGATACGTGCCGGATCTATACCCCAAATGCCGGTACCCACCCCCCTCTATTTATTCTCAAAAGTCTTGCAGGTAATTATTTGATAAACCCGTCTCTCAGAAACGGCGAATTTGGAAGATCCGTTTTTTCAGCGTTTTTGGCGCCTTCGAGTGGGTCCCCCACAGCATCGGCGACAGAATGAAATTCGGCGCCTGGTTACTCCGAAGCCCCAGCGGAACAGATCGCATAGAAGCTCAGCGCCGCATCACCCTGTTCGAGCAGCCGCGTGCGGGCGAGTAAGCCGTAGCGGTCTTCGAGCCGCTCTTTGCGGCGGTGTTCGGCGATAACAAGTGCGCCGGGAGCGAGCAGCCGAGAGGCAGAACCGCCCAACACTCCCAACGTGGCCGCATACTCCGAAGCCGCATCGTAGGGTGGATCGAGGAAGACTACATCGTAGCGGTCTGCTTTTTGATCAGCTTTGGCCGCACGGGTCAGTGTCGCTATTGCCGGAGTGCCGTGGATGCGGAATCCCGCCGTCAATCCCAATCGTTCCAGATTGCCACGCAAGACCTTCAACGCCGCCGGAGCGCGTTCGACGAAATCGACCCGGACGGCTCCGCGGCTAAGCGCTTCAATGCCCACCGCGCCCGAACCGGCATACAAATCCAGAAAAACCGCGCCCTGAATTCGCGGCGCGAGCACATTAAAGAGGGTTTCGCGCAGCCGGTCGCTGGTGGGCCGGGTGGTAAGCCCCGGCGGGGCCTCCAGCTTACGGGAACGGAGCGATCCGGCAATCACGCGCATCGCAGATCAGCATACCGGAACCGCGCAGGAATTCAATTCCGGGCCGGACCCACTACAATTAAATCTGTATGCGAGGCTGGTCAATCCCCCTTGGTCGTTGGATGGGCGTCGAGATGCGCGTCCACGCCTTTTTCCCGCTGCTCGCTGTGGTCTGCCTGATCATCAGCTCGCAGGAGGGCATGGCTCGCGGCTTTGGGCTCTTCCTGGTGCTTGTATCGGCAGTGGTCGTGCGGGAGACGGCACGGCTGCTCGTCGCCGCATGGCTGGGATTACGGCTGCGCGCCGTTCTGCTCTTGCCGCTCGGCGGACTCTTTGCCTATGCCGATCCGGAGAGCCAGGAGAAGAGCAGCCAGGGTGGAGGGCAGTTTGCCATCGCGCTTACCGGTCCTCTGGCAAACCTGATCACGGCGCTGATGCTGGCAGCTGCCTTCCTCGGCGCAAGCGGAGGGATCAATCTTGTCAGCCAGCCCTGGATCTCGGCCGCATGGCTCGTGCGCAGCATGGTTTGGATGCAGGTAGGTCTCGGCGTCTTGCATCTTCTTCCCGCCTATCCGCTTGACTTCGGACGGCTGCTTCGCGGCGCATTCGCCCGCCAGCATGGATTCACCGCCTCGGGCCGCGCAGCCGCGGGGGTGGGTCAGGTGCTGGCGCTGGCCGCTATGGTGGGCGGCATGCTGCTACATAGTCCCTGGCTGGTGATCGCCGGCTTCTTCATCATGATCGGCGCGCAGATCGAAGACCAAGGCGTCTTCTTCCAATCTGTAGTGGACACGGTGCACATGCGCGAGGTGATGCTCACCGACTTTGCGACCCTCTCGCCTTCCGATACGCTAACCGACGCTCTGGTCCGCTGCGTCCATTCCCTGCAGGAAGATTTCCCCGTGGTGCGCGGCCCGCAACTCGTGGGCATCATCTCCCGCCAGCGCATTGTGGATGCTCTGCGAAATGACGGCAACGGCTATGTGCAGGCGGTGATGTCCAAGGCCTTTCAGGTGGCGCGGCCCGAGGATACGCTTGGAACCACAATCCGCCGCATCCAGACCGGCCACGGCCTCTCGCTGATTCCTGTTACCGAAAGCGGACGCGTGGTGGGCATTGTGAGCGTTCAGAACCTCATGAGCTCGATGTCGCTGCTCGCCGAACAGCGTCGTCTCGAACGTGAGGAAGCCAGCGACGAGGCCAGCTAGGAAGCCGAAGGTGACCACGCCCATTCCCGCCGGCCCCGACGCAAACATCGCTCCAGGGCTCTACCTGGTGGCCACCCCCATCGGAAACCTCGGCGACATCACCCTGCGCGCCCTCGAAGTTTTGCGCGCTGCGGACCGGATCGCCTGCGAAGATACCCGCCAGACGCAAAAGCTCCTGAACCACTTTCAGATCACAACCCCCACCATAAGCTGCCACGAGCACAACGAGCACCAGCGTACGGTTGAATTGATTGAGGCCCTTAGGTCCGGTGGCCGCATCGCCGTCGTCTCCGACGCCGGAATGCCCGGCATCAGCGATCCCGGCGCCTGGTTGACAACCGAGGCGCTTGCCGCCGGCGTGCCAGTGATCCCCATCCCCGGCGCCAATGCGGCGCTCAGCGCCCTGGTGGCCTCCGGACTGCCAACCGGCGAGTTTCACTTCATTGGCTTCCTGCCGGAAAAGGCCGGCGCGCGGCGATCACGGCTCGAGGCCCTGGCCGAAGAGATTCAGAGAGCGGGCGCAGCTCGTACGCTGGTCTTCTACGAGGCTCCGCATCGGATTCTGGAGACTCTCGCAGATCTGGAAAGCATCTGGGGGCCTGACCTGCGGGTAGCGGTCGCTCGCGAGCTGACCAAAATTCACGAAGAGTTTCTGCGGGTCACAGTGGCCGAGGCGCGCAGCGAACTGGCCAGCCGCGATCGCATTCGCGGCGAGATCACTCTGTTGGTGGAGGCGCGGCCCCGTTCTCACGACGACTCAACGCCGGCTCCCGCCAAAATCGTCGACCGGCTGGCTCGTCTCCAGGCCGAGACTGGCGCAAAGATGGATGAAAAGGAAGCCCTCAAGCGGCTTGCAAAAGAATTGGGGCAGTCGAAAAGCGAACTCTACCGCGAGCTGCAGAGAGAACGCGCGCGTCAACGATAGACCCAGCGCTATTCCTTTTTCCCACCTCCTTTAAGCTCCTCGAGCTCTTCAATCAACTGTTCGAGCTGCTCCCGTTTGCGGCTACTCATGTCTAGGAAGCGGATACCGATGTGATACTGATCGTGGATGGCTTGAGTGACGCCGCCCAGCCGGAAGGGCATTCCTTCCAGGCGAAATTCGGTCTCAACCCGTGTGTAAATCCCCACTGGAAATCGTTCGTCAGTGCGGATGCGACAGCCACCCATGCTCAGGTCGAGAATCCGTCCGACGAGCCGCGATGCAACATGAATGAGATAAATCACAGCCGAGGTGTCGACCGCCTCGCGCGACAGTGCGCGGCGTTCGCGCCTGGAGGGCCTGACCGGAGAGAGACCGGCAGGCCGAGCATCGATGCTTTGCGGCGGGCCAGCCAAGGGCAAAACCGGAGGTGTCCGCGAGCCGGAAAGGGGTTGAGAAGCGGTTGCGTCCGCCGGAACCAGTACCGCGGGCAACTGTTGCGCCGGTCGTTCGGATTGTCGAAAATCAGGATCTCGAATCGGCTCGAGCACTGCCGTCTCATCCTCCGCTGCCTCCTGCGCCGCCTTTTCCTCCTCTGCCTTCCTTTCGGCAGCCCGCTGCGCTGAGATCTGCGCCTCAACCTCGGAGATCGCCGCGAGAAACTCCTCTTTGCGGCGCGGGGAGACATCCACGAAGCGAATCCCGACAAGGTTATGGCCATCGGTCCATTGGGCTGTACCGCAGAAACGGAAGGCGAGCCCTCGCACCTTGAAGGTGACCTCGACGCGGACCCCGGCTCTGGCGGGAAATCGCTCTTTAGTGCATAAGCGGCAACCGGTCAGGCTCAGGTCGACGATGCGGCAGGGAAGCGTGGCACCGTGGGAGACCAGCAGAAGATGTGCATCGGCCTCCACCTCAAAACGCGGTGTCGCCCTGAGGTTCTGTCGCCCGGCTGCCAGCTCTTCCGCGTTTTCTGCCGGTTCCATCGACCTCACCGCATCTATTCAGTCAGAATCACTTTCCCCCCGCCGTTTCCCGGGGGCGCGGAGCAGCGGGCCGCGCAGCTTCCCGGCCTTTCAATCGGTCATACTGATACAAATCGCTGGTGGTTCCGAGCGACTCGTTGTAGAGATTGATGGCGCCGGTCAACTGTTTCAACTCTTCCGTGAACAGATGAATTGCTTGCAACTGGCTGGCCATCGCGGGAACCTCAAATTGACGGGTTTTAATGAATTTCTGGTAGCCTCGGTCGATCAGCCGCGCCACCTGATTTCCCACCAGCGCTCCGGGGGTTACCGCAAATGCCGCTGACTCTTCGTGGTCCTTGGCAGCAACCAACACAGCCGCGGCCCCGTGTTTGCTCACCAGCACGCCGCCTGCGACTTCGGAAGAGGGCGCCACATCGAAGGAGTGAGCGCGAAGGGTCTGAAGGGTTTGCTCGAAGTTTGGGTTGCGGGATTTCCGATTCACCGAGGCCCTCCAGTCGGCGAGGTCGGCGGAGCAAGGGAACGAGAACCTCTCGCGGCGCAGACCACCTATACTCAATCTCGCATACAGGGAGCTCCAACGGCAACGAGCCACTCCGTCTGGTTGAGTCAGGCCGTCTATTCGGCAATCCCGACACCCGGCGAAGAGAGTTATCCTCGCGAATGCTGAGGCGCCCTGCTCGGCAATTCGACAGCTGAGGGATGGCGTGTCCGAGCGGCTGTGCGCACAGCCAATACTCATGCCGGCTCTCCGATTCCGATGGCACGGCATTGTTGGAGCTGCCACCGCCGATTCTCTCGCGCTGATACAATGAAAGATGCCGCGCTGTGCGGTGAAATGCAATTATTCTCATCTTCCAACCGCATGGCCTGACCGGCCGAACCCGAGAGAAGGAAAATCGCACCTGTGACCCAGACGATACGCAATATCGCCATCATTGCCCATGTTGACCACGGAAAGACGACCCTAGTGGACGCAATGCTGCGCCAGTCCGGAACATTCCGAGCCAACGAACAGGTCGCCGAACGGGTGATGGATTCCAACGAGCTGGAGCGCGAGCGCGGCATTACCATTCTGGCCAAGAATACTGCCATCAATTTTGGCGGCGGAAAGATTAACATCGTCGATACGCCGGGCCATGCGGATTTTGGTGGCGAAGTAGAGCGCGCCCTCAAGATGGTCGACGGCGTGATGCTGCTGGTCGATGCGGCCGAGGGCCCGCTGCCGCAGACCCGCTATGTGCTCTCGAAGGCCCTCGAAGCCAAGCTGGCGCCCATCGTCGTCATCAACAAGATCGACCGTCCCGACGCGCGCGCGCAGGAGGTCTTGAATGAGATCTACGATCTCTTCATCGACCTCGATGCTGAGGAATCGCAGCTGGATTTTCCTGTGCTCTATGCGGTGGCCAAGGCAGGCACGGCAACGCTCGATCCGGCGAAGCCCGGCGAAGATCTGCAGCCGCTCTTTGAGACCATCGTCTCGACGATTCCTCCAGCCACCGGCGACCCCGACGCCAGCTTGCAGATTCTCGTCACCAACCTGGATTATTCCGACTACTTCGGCCGCATCGCCATCTGCCGTGTCTTTCAGGGCACGCTTCACGCCGGAGACGAGGTGCTGATCTCCAAGCGAGATGGCTCGTTGCAGAAGACCAAAATCACCAAGCTGTTTACGTTTTCCGGACTCAAGCGCATCGATATTGACGAAACCACAATGGGCGACATCGTGGCCGTTGCAGGAGTTGAGGGCATCACCATTGGCGAAACGATCACCAGCGTTGAAACCCCCGCGCCGCTGCCGCTCATCGTGATTGATGAGCCGACCATTGCGATTCAGTTCAGCGTGAATACCTCGCCCTTCGCCGGACGCGAGGGCCAGTACGTAACCAGCCGCAATCTGCGCGAGCGCCTGGAAAAAGAGCTGCTTACCAACGTCTCGATTCGCGTGGAAGAGACCGGATCTCCAGACAGCTTCAAGGTTCTGGGCCGTGGCGAGCTGCAGCTTGCGATCTTGATCGAGATGATGCGCCGCGAGGGCTTCGAACTCGGAGTGGGCCGGCCGGAGATCGTCACCAAGATGGTGGATGGCGTGCGCATGGAACCGGTCGAGCATCTAACGATCGATGTTCCCGAGGCCTATACCGGAACGGTGATCGAGAAGCTGGGTCCGCGCAAGGGCGAGATGACGAAGATGCACAATCACGGCTCGGGACGAGTGCGCATGGAGTTTCGCGTGCCAAGCCGCGGCCTGATCGGCCTGCGCTCGGAGATGCTCACTGAGACTCGCGGAACGATCGTGATGAACTCACTCTTCGATGGCTACATTCCCTACCAGGGCGAGATTCCGCAGCGGCCCACCGGAGCGATGGCCGCAGATCGCCAGGGAGTGACGACGACCTATTCACTCAACGGTCTGCAGGAGCGCGGCCGGCTCTTTGTCGGACCGGGCGTCGAGGTCTACGAGGGAATGATCGTCGGCGAACACTCGCGCGACAAAGACCTGGATGTGAACGTGGTTCGCGAGAAGAAGCTGACCAACATGCGTGCTTCGACAGCCGATGAGGCGATTCGCCTGGTTCCTTACACCACGCTCAACCTCGAGCAGTCGATCGAGTTCATTGCCGAAGATGAGTTGGTCGAGGTCACTCCGAAGTCGCTTCGCCTGCGCAAAAAGACTTTGCAAGCCAATCGCCGCCCGAAGCACTGGGAGAAGGCTGAGCAGTTCGGTTGATTTAGGTCTCGGTAAAGATCGATTTTACTCGGGCAGCCTAGCGTCCAGCACTTCCTTGGCTCGCGCCGCACGCCATGCAACCAGCCGCTGGTGGAGCGCCGCGTCATTCAGCGCTAGAATCGCCGCCGCGAAGAGCGCCGCATTTCCGGCTCCGGGCTTGCCAATGGCCAGCGTCGCAACCGGAATTCCCTTGGGCATCTGCACCATCGAGAGCAGCGAATCGAGGCCATTGAGCGAAGTCGCCGCAATGGGCACCGCCAGCACGGGAAGCAGCGTCTTGGCCGCGATCACGCCCGCCAGATGCGCCGCGCCGCCCGCTCCGGCGATGAATATCTTCATGCCTCGCGCCGGCGCCGCTTCAACATATTCGAAGAGCTGATCGGGGGTTCGGTGCGCGCTCAACACACGCGCTTCGCAGGGAACGCCCAACTCGCGCAGAATCTCAATCGCAGGCAAGAGCACCTCGTAGTCGCTCTTGCTGCCCATCACAATGCCTACCAAGGGCTGATCGCTCATGAGCTTCATTATACGGAAGCGTTCGCGTCGTCAAGAAAGCTTCAATGCCGGAGCCATGTCTCCAGCGCCACCTCGATCACCGCGAAGAGCACGCTCACCGCCGCGAGAAAGCCCTTGGCGCGCTGCCAGTTCTGCTCGTGGCGATCCATGCGCCGCTCCAGCTCGGCGATCCGTCCACCGTTGCCGTCGCCCATGAGGTTGGTCATCTGCGTCTTGAGCACGCTCAGGTCGCTCAGCACCTGTGCTTCAAATTCATTCATCATCCGCATCCACCGGACTCCATCCTGTGCCGCTTACGATCCCAGCGGAAGGTTAATGAACAACGCCGTTGAAAACTCCGAGTAATTCGGCGGAGTCGAGCCGTCATACATCCGGATGTAGAACCGGTCGTTGGCGGTGATCCGCGAGAAGGTCATCGCCGGTTGAGTCGACCGCATCACGAGAGTCGGATCCTCGCCAGGCATGAAGGCAAAATCACGAGTGCGGATCTCGAAACCTCCGCCTGTGGGTGGAGTCACGCCGGCGTTGATCGTTACCGTACTCCCATTTAGCGCAGTCACCGTGAGGCCAGTGAGATTGGCAAGCACGGTTGGAGCGATCGGCGCCGGAAGCCACGCATCCGCGGGAACCATTCCGCCGGTCTTAATGGCGAGATCATCGGCCCAGTCGTTGGCAAAGGCTATCGCATACTCCACTAAGTCGGGACAACTCGCCTTGTAACTCACCGTAACTTCCCGCACGACGACCTGTGCGTTCAAGTCAGCCGAAGGCGCATTCAGAGCCAGTGCATCGCCCGGCCAGACATCGGAGGCAAGACTCAGCCGGCCTCCCTTGTAAGTACCGCTCCATAGTGCGCTCACGCCCGCCGCTGCCATCTCGATTGCCAGAGCCGCGTTGCGGCAATCCGCCGAGCTGCGCGCCGGGGGGCTGGTCACGGAGCCGATCCATGCCGCCTCGGCTGGCATGCCTGCCTGCGCGAGTGCTTGTTGGCTCGCAGTATTCACAGCTCGACCCACGGCTCTTCCGATGGTGCGGTAGCTCACCGCGACCTGCTCGCCCACCGCTGGAGTGTATCCGGTATAAAATACCACCTTTCCCGTCCGCTCCAGATGGCATTGAGCCGCCTCGCCGGTCGTGCCAAGAGTTCGCGTAAACGGGCCGCCGCTCGGCGGCGTGCTCACGACCCAACCCGAGCCAAGATTCGTCAGATGGAGTGCACGCATCGTTCCGACTAGATTGATGCTGCTCGCGGCCACAACATTGCAAATCCCGGGCAGGCTCGCGATTGCTCCATCGTAGAGAGTCACCGGCATGCCGCCCACCCCGTTGACAAACTGCTGAATTTCGATCTGCAGTTTGCCCGAGGCGGCGTTCCACGCTCCACCGTATGTCAGCGGGCCGCTATCTCCAAATGAGCGATAAACCGCCAGTTCCCGTTCGGCCTCGGCGCAGTGTATTCGGATGCGCAGCGTATATTGGTTGGCTGAATTGATCGCATAGGCCGTTCCCGCCGGGCTGCCCTGAATGAGCGGCTGCAGTGTGACGGCGCCGGTGCCTTGTTGCGCGGTCGCCTGAAAACCCGCGATGCAGTCGGCCTGCGTATCAGTACCGACGAAAAAGCCAGCGAGAATACCTGTGCTACCGGGGGCAAGAGAAACGCCAACGGCCTCCAGCAGCAGCGTTCCGACCATCTCGACCGGATCGTTCCAGGCCAGCAGCGTCTGCCCGTCGACTCCGTTGCCGCCGTTCATTACCAACCCGCCTGGGCCCAAGGCGAGGGCTCCTGGCCCGCCTGTCTGTCCCCATACGCGGCCATCGATCTGGGGCTCATTGAAGAGCTCGCTGATGATCGTGGAAGTGGATGAAGCGGGAAAGAAGGGGTTTGCCGCGAGATAGAATTGAGTTGTAACTCCATCGCCAACAAAATATTCGGTCACATACGCAACTGGCTCGTGCTCGCCACAAACGGTAACATCGTTTGCCAAAGCGCGCTTCGCATTCGCCGTGAAGCTAAGAGCCGCAAGGTTTAAACTGCCGTCGGTTTCGTTGAGCGGATGAACAACGTTCTGCACGGGCGAGATGCTCAACGCGCCATTCACCGCGCGATACGCCGCCCGCGCCATGTTGGCCACCTCGCCGGCGTTCTTGCTCCACGATGCGCTTCGGTCGGGAACAAAGTGACTCACTATGGCTCCGAGCGAAACCCCTTGAGTAGATAGGGAAGTTAGGCCCATCCGAGTTACCAGATTCGTCATCAGCGCACCAGCGCTTTCGCCGCTTATTCCGGCGCTCAGAGGCATTAAGAGTTGATCGAGCAGGATCTCATCACTCAGAGCCTGGATGGCAATCCGGTAGCGCGGACCCTCGATTGCCAGTCCCGCATACTCGGGCAACGGAGTCAGCGCGATGTAGCCAGTGAAGTAACAGGTTCCGTCATCGCCAGTCACAGCCAGCGATTGGTTGCGCAAGGGCGTGGCCAAGCTTCCACTGGTCGCAAGGCTCATCCATAGCCGGCAACTGGAGGGCTGGTTGAGCTTGCGCTCGATCGTCAACGGTCGCACTGCATCGAGCACGGCCGTGTAGTCTTGCCCATTGATCGTAATCTTCATCGTGACTCTCTGCTCCGCTGACTAGCTAACTCGCTCGCCTCGCTTAAACCAGTGCATTTGCCGCGGGCAGGAAACTCCTGTAGCAAACCACACGCTCGCCATCCAGCGGATCAGTCACGGGCAACGCCATGAACTGGCCTTTGAGTACGATTCGCGCCAGCCCATCCTTGTTCTTTCCGTCCAGCGGCGATGCGGATTCCTCCGCGCCTGTTTGAGTTTGCAGGCGAGGATAGTGAATAAAGATACGCTCGCCCTGGCCGCCTTCCAGGACAAACAGCGCCGACCACTCCTGATAAAAGGCGCCGCCTTCGCGATCCACAAAGCCGGTGACCGCCTGCAGCTTTGAGCCAGCCGCCGGAGCGCCGCCCGGCAACGGCTGGGCAAGCGTAAGTCCCGTGGAGGTCACCTGAGAGACCGGTGCTACATTGAAGGTCACGCGCCGGATGTAATCCACATCCGTGAGTGTCTGTTTTACATAGGCTCCGGAGATGGGCGACCCGACAAACCCGGTCTGGCCCGTATAGTCGGAGTCGAGCGCGACGATCGAGCCGGCTGAGAATTTGGCGGCGTCTGCTTGGGCCAAAACGATCGACGTGGCTGTCGATCCACTCTGCACCGTCACGGCTGTCGCCGCCTGAGCGCCATCCGCCGCCGGCGTTGCTTCGCTTGCCGGAGCCAGCAGGTTCATGTGCTGTGAGCCAGTCGCCAGCGCCATCGTCAGCTTTGTCCAACTAAGGAACTCAAAGCTCACTTGCGCTTCAAGCGTCTCGCGCACTTGCTCGAGCGGCGCCGCTGGAATGCCCGTCAACACGGCGGCCGACTTGCTCGCCGGCTTGCGCGTGAATTCCTGAATCCAACCCAGGCTGATCCACGGAGCGGGCGGGGAGTCCAAACCAAAGCCGCCTTGCTCTGCCGGATCGAAGAGCACGGGTGTCTGCGACCCTCGGTTCACCGGTGCGAAATATCCTCGCACACGCCGCGCCACCGGTGCGGGAGCGGAAAACCAATTCATTGTCATTTACTCCCCCTGCTCCTGGTAGCTGTAAACCGTAATGGTTGCGGATCGGCTCAGCCTGTCCCGCTGAATTGCGATCGGTCCAAAACCCGGCTCGTCCCAGAAGACCTTGGTCAGCATCGCTGTCGGCGGGGTTGTCGCGAAGTTCATCTTCGCTGTCCAGAAGGGCTGCACCATTGCTGTCACCTCGTCGTCCATCGCGCTTAAAGAGCGGCCGCGATCAAGCCCACCGTAAGCTTGCGATCCGCATGTCTGATAGAGAATCTCGCACTGTTCGGCCGCCATCGTAGAACCGAGATTCAGATCCGCACCGAGGCCCAACCAGCGCAAAATGAATACATCGTTGGGAAGCTGGCCAAAAGGAGCCTCCGCCTCTTCCACCAGGATTCCTGGACGCACAGCGCCGCGCAGCAGGACCGTCCGCTCGGGATTGATCGATGTCAATCGTGCGCGCAGCGCCATATAGAACGAGTCTTTTGCATTTTGCATGAACTTCTATTCCTCGGGAACGATGCTGTTGAGAATCCTGCTTTACCGGTCTTCTGATGGAGTCCCGCCGCCGAATGCGAGCACGCTCGGATGAACTGACCACAGATCACTGGCCACCGTTCTCACAACCCTTGCTGGCGCGCCTCTCGCAACAGCAATCTGTAGAGATAAACTTGGCCAAAGGCTTCGTTCGCAGCGATCGACTCAATCAAGTAATCCTGTCCAGCCACCGTAACTGTCAGGGTCATCGCAAAGAGCGATCGGGCTGATTCAAGATTCAAAGCGCTCACCTGCTGCTGCACGCTCGTCGCCGAAACAAGCATCTCCCACTTCGACTCGCCGCCCTCTTGCAAACTAGGCCGCAGCTTGCGCATCACCACCGGGCTTATGATTGCTTCCTCAAAGGTCGTTGCCACCAGCCCCACCTCGGATTGGCTGGTATCCACATTGGCGTTTGTCATTCGCAGAAGGGCCGTCGCTCCTGCCAGACTTCGCAGTAATGCATCGGCCAGCGTCTGTGGCGCTCCCACCGGATTACGCGGCGCCGTATCGCTCATCGCTCACCCCAGCCTGTTCGCCACATAGGGACGCAGCCAGGCCTGCACCGTTTCGTCCACCAGCGAACTCGAAAAATACTCGATCTGCATCGTGTCGATCCTTGTCCTGCTTGCATTCAGCGCCGGCGTCGATTGCGCATTGCGCACAATCTGCGCACAGGCCGATTTCACGTCGTCGCCGATCGTCGCCAGGCCCGCTGTATACGTCACCGAGACCTCGTTGTAAGGAAGCCCCAGGACATTCCAAGGCAGCGTCAGCTCTCCCGTGCTCGGGTCAAAGTCCACCGAGTTCGGATCCATTGGATTCCATTGCCCCGGCAGCGAAAATGCGAGCGCGATCTCCATGAGCGGCTCGTTGGGCAGCTCTCCGCGCCGCGGCTTTGCATAGCGGCCCTCGATGTTCACGATGGGCGTTGTGGCCGCACCCAACGGCGCCAGGGGAAGATAACTCAGCCGCACCGTCTGTGATCCGCAGGTGAGCCGCATCCGTTCCGTGTATTGGATTACGTTCAGGTCCGGCCGCCTGCAGTAGCTGTTGATCAGCGCCGTCGCGGCCGTAATCCAATCCGCCGTCGTTCCCGCCGGCAATCCATAATTCGGGTAATCCGCTGGCTGCAGATATGCCATTGCGTGTCCTTTCTTGAAAACAGGGACTAGGGACATTGGGACTAGCGCACCGTGTCCGGAAGCCGAAACCGGCCAGCGCCGAATGCAGACCCATCGTAGGCCATCGGTCGTTCTTAGTCGCTACGTCCCTAGTCCCTATTCCCTAGTCCCTGCCTTTTCTACCGGTCGACGAGCACCTGGTAATGCGCGTAGTTCGCGCCCTTCACAACAACGCCGCCGAACTTCACCGTGACATACTGGTAGGTCAGCGAATTCGGCAGCCCTAACTGGAAGACGCGCGGGGTTGGATCACCGAGCCAGTGGTATTCGATCAGGTCCTCGGTGACGATGTAGGCAGGAAGAACCGCGGAACCGGATCCCGGCGTGCCCGTGTAACTCAAACTCCAGTCGGGAATCAACGGCAGATCGCCCGCTTGCGTGGAGAGCATCTTCACCGTCATGCCGCCGGTGATCGAGCCGGTGTTCAGCACGACGTTGAACTCCGACTTCATCTCGCGGTCGATCAGGTCGAGCAGCACCGGATTGGCATAGATCGCCGTGGGCCGCACATGATAGCCGTTGCTGGCCACCATCTGCGCCACCGCCGACTTCAAGCCATCCACGATCGAAGCCGCCGTGCCGATCGTCGTCGTCAAACCGCCGGCCTGGATCTGCGCGATCGCTCCCATGTACTGTGTGGTCGTGGGTGTGCTCAGACTGGTATCGTTGCCGTTCCATAGCGCCACGTCGTGCGTCACCATCACGCCGCTCACCGTGTCCACCAGATCCTTGGCCTGCAGATAGGCAAACTGCTGCTGCTGGTTGCCCAGCTCGATGTCGAAGAGGTTGTAGTTGATCTGCGAGACGATCGCCTTCAACGGCACGCTCCGCTCCACGCGCGTCGGGCTCACTGTTGTCGGCACAATGGTGCGCGGATTTACGAAGCCCGCCGTTCCCGGATTCGGAATTGCCGTTTCCTCGAAGAAGCGCGACGGATGCCCGGTCGCCGGAACCTGCTTGATGCGCTGCCCGAAGGGGCTCGAACGCCTGCAGATGTCGAAGATTTCGGTCTGATACAAGGGAACTTCGATAGCGCCCGGCCCAATAAAATCTGCTGCCGCATGAATGTCGGTAAACGTTGCGTTCATTGGATTCCTTTCGCCCCAAGGGCTTGGTTGAGTGAAGAAATTGTTAAGTGAATGAGCGAAAGAGTAAGTCGGTGAAGGAGTGAATCGATGAGGGGTGACAACCGGTTCACCCTCTTCGCTTATTCACTCCTTCACTTACTTACCTCTTCACTGCCCTTACGCAATCGCGCCGGCTCGCAGCAGTTGACTCTTGACGGCGATGCGCTGCTCCAGGCTCAGGCCTGTCAGTGCGGCATCGAGAGTTCGAACATCGACCGGCCCTTCGCCGATGCCGTGCTTGGCCAGCATCTCGCTGGCGGAGGACGGTATCCGCATCGGTCCCCTGGGCAAAGCGCAACACCTCCGGCTTCTGCGCGGTCGAGATCAACGGCACTCGTCCCGTTCCTTCGATCTCGTCCTGCCACCAGCGAATCAGCCGGTCATGTTGCGCGGGAGTGGCTTCGTTCAACCACAACGCATACTGCGCCACCGTATTCGCGGCCAGCTTCCCCGCAAATCGATGCGCGCTGAGGAACTGGTTCACCGTTTCAAAAGCAACTTCGAGCGGTCCCAGTCCAAAGGGCGTGAAGCTGCGCGGATTCATCCGCACATAGATCAGCTGGTCGTCCCGCAGCTCGATTGCGCTCGAATCGAGCTGTCCCGGAAGCGCCTGCGAATACCTGGGCGACTCCGCCCGCCCATCCCATCTGGGATTGATCCGGATCGAAGCTCCATCCACGGGCCATAACATCGCCGGCCGCTCGGTGTCGCCTGTCGGCTCCATCTCAATCGCCCCGTAGCCGCCCGTCAGCGCGTCCTCTATAACCTGTTCCATCAAGGTCCGAAAGCTGTCCACCTCATTCGGCTCTTCCAGCATCCTGCGCAGCGCGGCGAGTTTTCTTGTGGTCTCCGCTGCATCGACAGCTCCAACGCCGCGCCGAACGCGCACCTGCCAGTCCATCGCTGCGATCCGGTCCTTAATGACGTTGATCGCCCGGCGGACCAGCGGCGTCTCTGCAAACCTGCGCAGATTCATCGGCGTCGGCTTCGGCAGGTGCAGGCCCATGGACTGGGATTGCCATTGGACCGGCGTCAGGATCCCAGGCAGCGCCAGCGTCCTTCGTTCTGCCTCCGGATTCGCTGCGCCTGCCGTCAACTCCGCCTTCCGGCCGCCCCCGATTGCCTGCCGCCAGATCTCCCGCAACTGCTCTCCTACCTTCACTGGGCACCTTCCTTTTATCGCCGCGCCAAAAACAAAAAAGGCACAGCCCCAATAGGGCCATGCCTCGTCTTCGCAAGTGTTCAGTGATCAGCAGTCAGTTAGCAATGATCTGTTGATCGCTCACCGCAGACACTTTGTGACTTCCAGCCACTGTTACTTCACGACTAAATCGATCCTATCGCAAACACAGATAATTATCTGCAATTTGTTAACTCAAAGTTTCGATTCGACTAACTCGCGAGCAGTATTGAAGTTAGTGAATCCAGAAACTGCTTACTGTTCACTGGCCGCTGTGAACTGCGCTTCACGCTCGCAGCTCCCGCCGCGCGGTCTCAGCGACCCGGCCCAGGTCCGAGGTCGTCAGCACCCGGATCTGATGCTCCTCCATCGTCTCCACTCCAAAGCGGTACATCTCGAGCCGGTCCGGCTCCTCGTCACTTGCTCCCAGCTTAGCCGCCGGTTCGATCACCGCCGTCAGCTCCAGTTGCGCCTTCTCCACCCGTTCCACGCCAGCCCGCAATCCAGCTGCCGAGAAGGCCAGCACTTTGGCCATCTCCACACCTGGCTCCAGGCTCACCGCGTGAAACATCCGGATGAGTCCATTTGGTCTATACCCGACGTCAATCCGCAACGGATCGCCTGGGCGGGTATAATCCGAAGCCGCGATTCTCTTTCTTACCAGCTCCCACACCCCTGCCTGTTCGAACTCCGTTCTCATCTTCGCCTGGATGGCCGCCCGCCCACTCAATCGCGGCAGACGCTCCCTTGGCGGCGGGTCCACATAAAGCTTCATCAGCTCTTCCAACCCCGCTGGAAGGCTCTCGGCCAGATACGCCTTCGGTTCGGTCATCTGCACGTTGAGAGATAGGGATTCGCGCAGCACGCGCATCAGTTTCCCATCCGGCTCGGCCTTGAAGCATCTCCGCAACTCGCCTTCCATCCCCTCCAGCAGCGCCGTGTCGGCCTCGGGATTCAGACAGCGCACCCGGCGCCAGTCGCGGGTAAAACGGACCTGAACGGATTCAGGGCTGCTTTTTTCGCGCAGGATGACCCCGATATGCACGTATTCGTTCCTCACCGCATCCGGCACATACCGGAGCAGTTGGAACTCACATGCCCGCCGTTCATATCGATTGCTCATGACTTAACCACCACCGGTACTCATGACCGGACCACCGCGCGTGTCCCTACCCTGACCGCAACTTGCTTCCGTCACTCACGCCCAGCCTTCGTCCGTTCTACATCACTCTCCCCGCAATGCTACCTCCCCACCGTAGATCCTTCCAAGCATCTTCCCTCAATCTTTCTCCCATCCCCACCCATTTTGGAAATGGCCTCCGATCCGATCTCCCGAACTCCTCAAGCAGCTCTCGGATTCGGCCGCGCCGCGCCAGCAGTTTTTCCACCAGCGCTTCCATCTCACTCAAATCGCCGCCGTACCACTCCGGCGGGACCTCGCTGGCCGCCGCCCAGACCGTCTCCGGGGCCATCGTCTCCAGCCGCGTCAGCCACGGCTCGAAGGACTCCCAGCCTGCGATCTCCCGGTAGACATCGTTTCGGTAGTACACCCCCCGCAGAGGCGCATCCTCAAAGCGCCACTCCCCGGCGTGAAAGCAGTACCCATAGTCGATGAAGACCGCCCGGTAGCGCCGCTCCCGCTGCTTGCGCATGAAGACCGCCTGCCGGCCGTTGCAGTTGCCGGTCCACTTATCGAGCGCCAGGATGCCGGCGAACTCGCCCAGGTTTCTCACCTCGGCCATCTGCTCCTCGGGAAGATAGTCCATCACCTGCCCCGGCATTAGCCCGCCGACAAACCGCGACCCGAACTGTAATCCCGGACGGCAACGGATGCATCTCGTCCCCAAATCCATCTCGAGCTCCGGCGTGTTTTCCACCAGCCAGCTCGAAACTTCCACCAGCTCCACCTCCGGCGCCGTCAGCCCGACCGCCGACGCCAGCTTTGAAGCCAGAAACTCATTGGCCAGAACCCGTATATGTTGGGGGTTGTTCTGGAATTTGACCACGTAGACGTTCCCGTCCGCGCCCAGCATTAACTGACCCTGCGCTCCGCCCCGCATCCGCCGGATATGCTGCACTGCCAGAACTGCCAAGCCCGTCGTCCGCCCTTTCCAAGTTCTGTTCGAATTCTAAGCCGTCAGACCCAAATGCAACGGTCAGGGGCAGAGATCGGAGGTTTGGGCCCCGGCATCCCGAGAGCCACGCCGGCATATCGCTACGATCTCTTCAACCGCCAAGCCATGCCATTCGACCAAAAACCTACGGATGACTACTCATAATCGGCAACTGATCTCTGATCTCTGACCCCTGATCTCTGTAACAGCAGCTCCGCCCTCGCTCCCAGCCCGATCGCCATGGCCATCACCCGGTCGTCATGTGTGCCCGGCCGTGCCCCCGTCCCGCCATCGCGCAACCGCACAAAGCTCCGGCACTCTGCCAGCAATCTCCTGCTCTGAAAGCACGTGGGCCGCTCCACGAGGGCCGCATCCAGCCGCCCCAGCATCTCGGGGCGGCTCATCGACGTCGTCAACCACCCCGCCTGCCCGCCCTGCCGGTAAACCCGCTTGTATCCGCAGACCGACTCAGCCAGCGCCAGCACCCCGCTGCCGTGGTTGTTTCTCTCCACCACCAGCCAGGCCTGGTTGTACTCTCTCGCCAACTCGGTCATCAGCCGCGCCAGCTCCAATCCACCGACGTGCCCGGCAAACTCAGCGCATTGCAACCCCGTCGCCAGCTCCAGCACCTGAGCCGCCGAATAATCGCCTTCGCTGCCTCCGCCGGCCGGGTCCACCGCCACCAGATATTCCTTACCCTTCAGGGGTGGCAGCCAGATCTCCAGCTCCCCATTCTGCCGCAAAGCCACCGGATCAATCACCGTGGCCAGCCTCCCCTCGATCGCCGGCAATTCAAAGACCGAATCCCCGCTGGCCAGGAAGGAGCTCTCTGCGTCTTCGGCATACTCCTGCCGGGCCAATCCGCGAAAATCCGCCCGTATCTGCCGCCTGTATCCAATCTGCTCTAGAGTCAGCTTTTGACGGGCTCGTAACTCCCTCTCTTCCTCCGTCATGCTCGATTCCTGCACCGCCTCCGCCCGATATCGCTTCTCCATCCACCAAGGGAAAAAATGCCGCACCATCCCTGTCTCGCCAGCCTTCTGCCACTCCTCATAGAAGCATCCGCCCACACCTTGCGGCGTCGATTCGAGAATCAGCTCCGCCCCAAGCTCTGAGCCGGGAACCATCGCCGCTCTCAGTCCTGCCAGCGTCTCGGCGGGGTCGCCCGGCCACCGGGCCAGCTCCGAGCAGTGGAGGTTCTGTACCGTTAATCCCCGGCCCGCATTCCGCTCCCCGGCCGAGACCACCTTGTACTGCGAATCGATCTCTGGAAAAACAATCTGCCGCGCATTGGCCCTCGAGGTTCGCAAGGGCCCTTCGCGCAGCTTCTCCGGCAGCCAGTCCAGGAACCGGTGAACGATCCGGAAGATCTCCTCCGCAGCCTCTTGCGTATGCACGACCTCAAGTGTCAGCGTCCCCGGCTGCGTGATCGTCTTCAGGAAAAACCGCCCCGCTGCCCAGGTTGTCATCCCCATCTGTCGCGCCTTGAGCACGATATTCCGCTCGCCTCGCCGGCGCTCAAAGGCTCGCTGTGCGGGATTGGCTCTGAGCGGTGCCGGCAAACCTTCCCGCGTTCTCACCAGCAAAACCCGCTCAGCCAGTGCCATCGCCACAGTTCGGCCTCGCAGCTTCGTTGGACGATAGTCCAGAATCTTCCCGAGCCGCTCCAGTTCCTCGCGGCCCAGCCTCTCCAGGCATGAAATCCATTCTTCGGGATCAGCTGGACACCCGCCGTCTCTCTCCTCCATGCTTCCTCATCTCATCTGAGTCGTGCGCCCGCCCGGCGTCGCAATCAAGACAAGCTTTGATGAACGGCCAATCGGTCGATCAATACCATCTGCAGACCGTTCCCGGTTCGATCAGCAATGCGTCAGAAGCGTTGCTGGTCAGTGCATACAATGTCAGAGTGTTCGCAGTTGCTGGGGCCGAAAGATTCACTGTGATCTCAGTGATATAGTTGGTCCCGGCCGCCCCCGGCGTTATCGAACCTGTAGCCGCTACGGCTGAGGCTGTTGTGATGTCCGTTACGCCGGTCCCGTAAGGAACTGCCGTTGTTCCTGGGTAGGAAATCGAACTCAGGCTCATATGGGTTGGCGCAGAGGACGCGTTGATCCCGAACTGCACTGTTGCCGCTGCTGTAGATTGCTGCCAGACGATGTGACAGAAACCGGTGTATTGCGCCGCAAATTGCCCAGAGGTGGCTGGAAATGCGATGCTTGCGCTTGCCAGTGCCGTCGACGTGATCGAGGTCGCTGCCGTGCCGAGCAACTGGTTGCCGTTCGCGTAGTACGACGGCTCGGTTGTATATACGTTTGTCCCAGTGTCGATAAGGCTAGACGCTCCTGGGCAGGTGGATGAAGATGAGGCCATCTTCACCACTGCATTGGCGGTGTAGGTCGATGAGCACGCCGCGGTTGTAGAGGTTGCACCCACTATACCGCCCGCATTGTAGCCGGAGTTCACCTCACTCAGCGCAATGCTCTTGTTCGTGAGCGTCTGCGTCTGAGCGAGTTCAACAAGAGTGTCGTTGGCAGCAGGCAGCGTCGCGGTGTAGGCCGATGACGCCGAAGCAGGCGTAATCGCCACACTGCCGCCCGATGTGTTGGAACTGAGTTTGACCGTGCCCGTTTGAGATCCAGAGACGCCCACCGTCACGGTTGGCCCGTTAAACGAGGCGCTTCCTGATCCGTTGATCTGCGCCACCTGCGCCGACGTAGACGCGCCGTTGTAGATCAATATCCCAGCCGTGCCGCTGTTGTTCGTGCAGTTGATACACACACCGTTAGAGCCGTTACCGGCGTTGATGTATGTGTTTCCGTTCTGGTAGAAAACCTCTCGATCGAGATTGTTAACAGCATCGTTCAGGCGCAAGTACTCTGAAGTATCCATCTTCAGCTTCCACTCCGCTGTTCCTGTCGGAGTTGCATACTCCAGAGCAGCTACACCTTGGCTTCCGCTGGCGCCTCCCTCTAACAGAAGGTCGTTCTCCGTGCCCGCGGCGTTGTTAGCGAAGGCGTTTGCCGAACCGCCAAAGGCTGAGTTTGTGGTCGTGGTCACGCCGGTCGCAGCAACAAGTTGGCTACTTGCGTTAGACCCCAGAATTCCTGCGCTCGCCGGAACACTGGCCCCATTCACCTGCGATGCATTGACATTGCCTAACTGGCCCTCAAGCTGAATGTAAGTTCCGTCGAAGGTTGCGCCGATCCAGTGGTTGGCCTGAATATCTCCAGACGCCATCGTCGCTGTGCCGCCGCTTTTCTTGATCGTGTATGCTGTGCCGCCATTTACCGACAGAGTGGACGAACCGGTATTCCCCACATTGAACTCAACCTGAAGGTGGTCGCCGGTGGCGATCGTGAAGCTGGGCGACGTCGCACAACTGTAGGTATTCGCACTCCCGGTCGTAACACAGTTGACCGGCCCAGCTAAGTTATGAGCCGATGCCGCGCTGGGAGACGAAACTCCGTTTCCATTGACTGGCCCAGTGATCTGTGTCTGGAAGTTGGTTGCTGTCGCCGCATTCCCCGGCATGCTGCCAGCTACGGCCGACGCTGCAGCTCCGGCTGCGTCAAATGCCGATGCCGGCTGCATTGCCGCCGTGCCGAGTGTGTTGCCGGATGCGCCTGCTGGAAGCTGAACTGCGCCTTGTGCGGATGCAGTCGCTGGCGGCAGGTCGGTGGCGCACAGCGCACGGTATGCCGGCGATATTGGCGAGCCACTGCACGGCCCCGCCAAGAAATAGTTGGCGTTCTGACTGTTGCGCGAGACGCTGAATGCGGGCGTCGTACCCTGATTCGCCGTGTTGACATTGAAGTCGGCCGGCATTGACAGAGTAACCTGTGTTACGGTGCCGTTGGCAGAGCCTGTTCCGCAAGCCGCGCCCGTATTGGAAATGTATCCCGAAGTATCGATCTGCAGGCAGAAGTGACCGCTGCTCGCAGCGAGCCCTGGAAACTTGATGGAAGTGATTCCTGTGAAACTCGCATAAAGCGGGCTCGTCGTGCCACCGCCGTAAATGCTGAACGCCGACCCGGATCCCGGCTCATAATTCACGCGAACCACACCCGTCGAGTTAATCGCATCGATATATGTGTCGCCGGTGTTCGTGCTCTGGTACGCCTTGAAACTGTCCAGAGCCCCGGTCGCCGAATTCAGAGCCCAGTTATTGCTGGCATCTTTCACCATGTACCACTGGCTGTTGCCATTCCAGTCCTTGTAGCTGAACGACTCCTTCTGGCTAGTCGTCAGCCCAGCCCATAAAACCGCGTCAATCTCCGCATCCGCCTGGTTCTTCACCGTCGGCGTGCTCGCAAAGGTTGTGACCCCGCCCACCTGCATGGTGCCATTGAACTGCGCATTCCCTGCGTTGTTGATCGTCGCGACCGTCGTTTCGCTCGGTCCGCCCGATCCAATGACCACCCCGCCGGTTCCCGAGTTATTCGAGCCATTCAGCACCACCGCGCCGGTTCCCGCCGAATTGATCACCGTCTGGTTATTCGTGCTGGACTGCCCGTTGTTATACTGCCCGACCGAAATGCGGTAAACATGATTCAGCTCATCCAGAATCTGATAAAACTGCTCTCCGGCCGTCGCATCGCTCAACCCTATCGTCCAGCGATAGCCGTAATCGGTCTGATAGCGATCGAGCAATCCGCGTTCATTTCCTGTGCCGGTTCCGATCCGAAAGTGGTTGGTGACCGTAGCATCGCTCTGGCTGCCGTACCAATCGCCATTCAAGCCGTTAAAGCTCCGGTGAAAGGTATCGAGAAAGCTGTTCCGGGTGCCGTTGTCGCTGAGTTGTCCGGTGAACATCGTTCCCCCAGTCACCCAGCTGTTGTACGCGCTGCCGGCATCGGCCACAACCTGGAAGGTCGAGTTTTCGTTCCGCAGCCCGTCAATCGTGTTGTTCTGCGCGTTCGCTCCAAGGTGCAGGGCTGTCGCGCACCCTTCGACATCTCCTCCGATGAAGGTGTTTCCATCGCCCTGCTGCAGATTGATCCCGTACGTTCCGCTGGCGGGGCTCCCGTTATTTGTCGGACAGTCGATGTGCAGCCGCACAAATGCGCTTGCGTTCATCCAGTCTGTCGTCGCGGAATTGGCAACTTGATGCCCGACTGCATTCACCGCGCTCTGAAATCCATTGAGCGCGTTATCCAGGAACGTTCCCCCGGTATAATTCCCTGTCCCATCCAGCGTCATTCCGGTCTGGTTCGAGTTGCCGAGAAAATAGAGGCTTTCGAGATCCAATTCCTGCGTGCGATATGCCAGCAGTCCCTGAGTCGTGGCGCTGGTCGAGCCCGTCGTATTGATCACCACGTTGTCCAGGTGGAAACCCATCGTATCGACTCCATACGTCGGGTCCCCCACCTGTACCGTCGCCCCGCCCCCCGAGTAGAGGAACACAGTTCCTCCCTGGCTTCCGCTCGCTGTACTTGCGCCGCGCAAAGAGCAGCCGCGAAGGGAGACATTCCGCGTCCCCGCCGTCACGATCAACTGATTCGCCGTTGAGATCGTCGCGCAAGGCAGTAACACCGTCGCATTCGCAGTCGAGATCGTCAGGTTCGATCCCATCGACAGCGTCCCGCTGAAGTTTCGCGCATCGCATGTGCCGCCGCTTGTCGGGCTCAATCCGCTCAAACAGGCACTCAGCTGCGCTCCGAAGTCAGCACCGGGGAACTGGTCGACTTGATACAGTCCTCCGATTTTCGTGCTCGTCAGCGGTCCCGTCATCGTCCCGCCGCTAATCGGCACTGCGAGTGCGATATTCTCATCTACGTAGTGCTTATCCGCTGCCTGCAATGGTTGAGTCGGATCGCAGCACAACGTCAGCGCCCCGGTCATCGTTGCGCTCGAAACAGAAAGTACCCCGCTGGCGAGTGACTGGATCGCCTGATCCACATACGCCTTACTCACCGCCTGAACCGCCTGCGCAGGCGGCATCAACTGCGACTGGATCTGCGCCAGGGTCACCTGTGGCGCCGCTGGTACGACCCAATACTGAGTGGTCGTCGTGCCATCGCTGAGATAGTAGACCGCGGTATAGTACAACCCGGCCGGTGTCGCCCCCAGGTTCGGAGTCAGGTTGACGCTCAAGAACCCATCGGGCGCAATCGTCACTGCGGTCTGTCCCGCCACCACGACTTGACCGCTCGCTGTCGTGAACGACGGCCAGCTCACCACCAGTGTCCCTGCACCCGGTTCGCCGTTGGCAAGATACACCGTCCCCTGAACCGTCGTTGTGCTGATTGCCTGCGCCGGGGCCGCCACTCCCCGCACCATCCCCATCAGGCAAACCACTATCCGCAACAGTCCCGCCAATCTGCCAAAGCGCAACCACTCGTGATTCCTGAGCTTCATCCGTTTCTCTTCTTTCTTAGGTGAATGCAAACCGCCCAACCGCTCTTTCCCGAAGTGGCCGCTAACTTGCCGCAACATTCTTCGAACCGCTGCGTGAACTCTCCCGCTCGCGTTCTTCCAGGTCAGCCTCAGCCTCTTCCTCATCCGGCTGGCCAACCCACTCTGAATCCGAAGCAAGCTCTTCCGCAATGCTGCGAGGCTGCTCGAGCTCGGCTTCGTTCTCGCATTCGCTCGGCTCCTCCGCAAGAGCGATCAGCAGTTTTCCCGATGTAACCTTGCCCTTGATCAACTGATCGAAGAGCGAATCGGCAATCTTCTCGCTGTTTTCACTCAGCTTCTTGTCTGCAGCCGTCTTTAGCTTTTTGATTCCTCGGCTCGCGGCGTTCTTTTGCGTCCCTGTTCCGTGCGGCTTCTTTGCAGCCGCCTTTTTCTTCTTTGCTGAAGCCATCTCTCTGCCAACCCCGTCTCAGCCTTCCACGGCCTTGCATCCTCCGCAAAAAGCGAAAGGGCAATCCCATCGGGATCTGCCCCTGTATCCGCCAAATTGGTTGATCGCCGGCCGCGATTGATTAGCGGCTTGGAAATCCCATGCGCATTCCTGAGAGCCCGTCCGAAGAAATCGGGGAAGCATCGCTCTCTCCTGCCATCTTGTTTTGCTATCGAATGTTCTTAGCTTAGCCGATATCCTCCAAATTACATGCAAAGAAGAAGACGTCGGGTTTTCCTCGTCTTTCCAAAGACTTATCGCAGGTTACCCGGTCTGGTCTTATTGACATCAATTCAGAAAGGGAGAAACATCTCTTGATTTTGGGGAATCGATGCTCCTCGCTCTCGCAAACTGGCCCATGCCTCTGAAATCTTCGGTCCGCAACCCGTGACTGAATGACTCCGCAACTCAATTTGGATGTGTCAGGTCGAGTCCCCATGGCTTACCATGACGCTGGGGAATCAACGACTATGAACTCCGTCTCAAAGCTCCATCGTGTTGCCTTGGTTTGCCTTGGGGCCTTGACCGAGCTGTCGATTCTTGCCGGCAGCGCCACGGCGCAGACTACCGCCGAGGCCGCGAAGATTGCAGCCGTTCTGCCCTCCGGCGCACAGGCAGTCATTGATCGCCTCTCCAGCTTGCGCGAGCTGCCCGAGGGAACCTGGAAGATGCGGGCAGGCGACGTCGCTCACGGTGAGGCCATCAATCTCGACGAGAGCAATTGGGAACCAATCTCCAAAGGCAAAGCGCCGAAAGACGCGGTCTGGCTTCGTCAGACATATGAGATCCCGCCCACACTCAACGGATACGATCTCACCGGGGCGCGCATTTGGTTTCAGTTCCACGCCAATGCCAATGGACCCATGCCGGAGATTCTCTACTTCGATGGCCGCCGTGCCGCCATGGGCGACGATCTTGAACCTGTCGTGCTCCTTGACCATGCCCGGCCCGGCGAGATCGTCTCGGTCGCCATCAAGCTGCTGCACACAGTCGATGACAAGCGCATTGAAGGAGCCACGCTCAAGATCGACTTCCCTGAGAGCCGGCCCAGTCCTGAAGATCTCCGCAAGGAGTTCCTTTCCGCAGCGTTGTTGGTTCCGGAGCTCGCGCCTGACGATCCATCGAAATTGACAACCCTTGCTGACGCAATTCGCGCGGTGGACTTGCCCGCTCTCGACGCGCACGATCAGCCAAAGTTCGACGCCAGCCTGAAAGCGGCTCGCACAAAGCTCGAAGCCCTCACGCCGCTCCTGCGTCAGGTAACCTTTCATCTCACCGGCAACTCGCACATCGACGCCGCCTGGCTCTGGCCATGGACTGAAACCGTTGACGTGGTCAAGCACACCTTCGGGACAGCGCTGCAGCTGATGTATGAGTACCCCAACTACACCTACACGCAATCTGCCGCAGCCTACAACGAGTGGATCGCCGACAAATACCCCGAAATGAACTCAGAGATTGGCCGCCGGATCGAGGAGGGACGCTGGGAGATCGTCGGCGGCATGTGGGTCGAGCCGGACCTGAACATGCCCGACGGCGAATCGCTCGTTCGCCAACTGTTGGTGGGCAAGCGCTGGTACAAACAGGCCTACGGCGTCGATGTGAGAATCGGTTGGAATCCCGATTCTTTCGGGTACACATGGCAACTGCCGCAGATCTACAAGAAGAGCGGTGTTGACTACTTTGTAACCCAGAAAATGGCGTGGAACGACACCAATCAGTTGCCGTTCAAAGTCTTTTGGTGGGAGTCGCCGGATGGGTCGAAGGTGCTGACTTATTTTCCGCACGACTACGGCAACCAGGACCTGAACCCGGTCCGTCTGGCGCGTGACTTCACTATCGCGCAAAAACAGGCGGCCGGGCTGCCCGGCATCATGGATCTCTACGGCGTCGGCGATCACGGCGGCGGGCCCACTCGGGCAACCCTGGACGAAGGCATTCACTGGACCGAACCCGGACACGTAACGCCAAAGATCCAGTTCGGCATAGCGCAGTCGTACTTTACCGCTCTCGAACGCCAGATCGCGCCGGAAAGCCCGGTGTGGGACTATGCCTCGATTGCGAAGGGTTATACGCCTCCGCCTTCGGTTCCCGGCAAGGTGAGCATTCCCACCTGGAAGAGCGAGCTTTACTTCGAGTACCACCGCGGTGTAATGACCACGCAGGCCAACCACAAGCGCAACATGCGCGAGGCCGAGGAGGAGATGCTCAACACCGAGAAGTGGGCCTCGCTGGCCTGGCTCGACGGCAAAAGCTATCCTGCGGCGGAGCTGACCGAGGACTGGAAGAGGGTGCTCTTCAACCAGTTCCACGACCTCGCCGCCGGCTCCGGAATCGCCCAGATCTACAGGGATGCGCAAAAGGACTACGACGTAGTTCGCCTCTCGACCGATGAGATCTCTCGCGCATCTCTCGAGACAGTTATCGAAGGCATCGACACCCAGGGTGACGGCACTCCGGTGGTGATCTTCAATCCTCTTGGATGGACACGAACCGGCAAGGTGAGAATCAAGGCGCAAGTTCCATATAAGGACGGCTATCACTTCCGCGTCGTGCCTCCTCGGGCTTCGGGACCGGTCGTTTATCCCAGCCGCGTCTCATGGGACAAACAGACAGGCGTTGCGGAGATGGATGCGGACGTTGAGGTTCAGGCCCTGGGATATGCCGTCTACCGATTGGTTCTCGAGGTGGACAACGCCGGCAACTCCGGCAATGCGGTTGCACTGATTCCGCAGAGCTTTGAGAGCGAAACGTTGATCCGAATTCGCAACAGCAAGCTGCAGCTAATCGTCGATAAAGCCACCGGCTGCATCACCAGCCTCCAGCTGCACTGGACTCAGGAACGAAGCCAAAAATGGACCACGGTAGAAGAGGGCGTTGCGCCCTCCAGCCAGACCGTCACCGTTGAAACCGTTGCTCCGGGCGGCTGCGCCAACGAGCTTCAGGCATTCAAAGACACACCGAAGGATTACGATGCCTGGAACATCGATCCCGGTGCCCTCGACCAGCCAATTCCTTTGACCCGCGCAGACCGCGTTGAACTCGTCGGCGCAGACACGCGCTCGCCGGCTGTTCGCGTCACACGCACCTGGCAGAATTCAAAATTCGTGCAGACAATCAGCCTGAGAACCGGCGCCGACCAGGTCGACGTCGATAATGAGATCGACTGGCACGAGACGCACGTCCTGCTCAAGGCCGCCTTTCCGCTGGCGGTCTCCAGCGACCACGCCACCTATGAAATTCCCTACGGAGCAATTGAGCGCCCAACCACGCGTAACAACAGTTGGGAGCAGGCGCAGTTTGAGGTTCCCGCGATGCGCTGGGCCGATCTCTCCGGCGCCGGTGAGGGCGGTAAGATCCACGGACTGAGCGTGATCAATGAGTCGAAGTATGGCTATGACGCAGCGGGAAACGTCCTGCGTCTCACGCTGCTGCGCTCGCCGATCTGGCCAGACCCCGAGGCCGACCGCGGTCATCACCATTTCCATTACGCGCTCTATCCGCACATGGGCTCGTGGAAGGAAGCACGAACCGTCCGCCACGGCTGGGAGTATAACTATCCCCTCTCTGCCGTGACGGCAATTGTCCACCCCGGATCGCTTCCACCTGTCTACTCCTTTGCCTCGGTCGCTCCGGAGAATGTCGTCCTGACCGCGATGAAGAAGGCCGAGGACTCGAACGCTCTGATCCTGCGAGCCTACGAATCGGCGGGAACGAGTGCGATCGCTAGGTTCCACGTGCCGACGGGGGCCCTCTCAGCGATCGTGACCAACCTGATGGAGTCGACCGACACGCCCGGCGCAGGCCCGCTTGACGTGACAGGAGATATCGTGAAGGTCGAGATTCATCCGTACGAGATACTGACGATCCGTGTCGATTACCCCAGCCCCGCCGCCAAGCCGTAGGCCCGCGCCGCGAAGCCAGTGCGCTTAAGCGGAGAACGCGATGAATGACGTCAATCCGGCTATCGGTGATTCGACCGGAATACCAATCCTGCCACATGCCCGCGAGAAAGGCCTTCGCGGCTTAGGCCGGGAGCCCATCCACTATTGACAAATCAGTAGTTTGTGGTGAAAAGCGTGAGAATTGCGTTCCTCGACGGGTTTCAGAACGCTTGGCGCCCGAGGTGCGCGATTAACGAAAAGCACGGCTCAAATCGCCCAGCGCTGCTTCTTGCTAGTCTAAAGGCGAGGTGCCTCAGTAATGGATATCACTTCCCCGTTCTTCGTCGTTTCCCTCATCGTCGTCGTCTTCACCGTGGCAATCTTCTTCGCCGCAAGCAGCGAGGAAGACAACCACTCGTCCGACTAACCGCACCGCTTGCCTGATTCGAGGAACAATTCCACTGGCACAGTCGTATCACTTGGCTGGAGGCGATGCCACCATGCAAAAGATGAAACCGATAGCGGCGCTTTGGGTCGTTGGACTGGCGCTAGCCTGCGGAGTTGCGGGATGCAGAATCCATGTTGACAAGGACGCCAGCGGCCAGGAGAAGAAGGTCCAGGTCGATACGCCCTTCGGCGGCGTCCACGTCAATACCGATCAGACCGCCGCGGTAGATCTGGGCCTGCCGGGCTATCCCGGCGCGGAGATCGTCAAGGGCGACGACAAGCATAAGTCGGCCGACGTGCATGTGGGCTTTGGAGAATGGGAGCTGCGAGTTCGAGCGGTCTCCTATGAAACCCCCGATTCACAGGAGAAGGTCACGGAATTCTACAGAAAAGCGCTGGGCCGTTTTGGCGACGTCATTACCTGCGAAGGCAACTCTGCGGTGGGCACTCCCACAACCACGCGTGAGGGTCTGACTTGCAACGACGGGAAGACTGGCAATGGTCAGTTCGATCAACAGGGCGTCCACATTGACACAAGGAATCTACAACTAAAGGCTGGGTCGAAACGCCACCAGCATATTCTTGGCTTTGAGGGTCCCAGCAACGGCAAGACCCGCTTCGCCCTCGTTGCGCTGGATCTGCCAGCGGCAGTGGATTCAAACTCTGGAAAGAGCGATTAGTCGTCTTTCCCGCTATCACGATATTCAGGCACAACAAAACCCCGTCCAACTTGGACGGGGTTTTGTCGTGCGGATCTCTTGCCTTTACCTCAACCCGTTAGGATCATTTCAACCGAGGTCGACGTCTATCGGGCTCTAGGCCTTGGCGATCTTGCCGGTCTTGATGCAGCTGGTGCAGACCCTGATGCGTTTCGGGCTGCCGTTGACCAGCGCCTTCACTGCCTGCAGATTCACGCTCCAGCGTTTTTTCGTCACATTGTGGGCGTGGGAAATGTTGTTGCCGAACTGCGGTCCCTTCCCGCAGATATCGCATACTTGTGCCATGACTTCGCTCCAAATTCTGGTGTTTCGCGCTGCCGCACCAAGCCGTCCCGGCGCACTGACTTAGAGAGCGCGTTCCAGACCTGTCCGATGGGGTTCCATGAGGCGCACCACCCCTGCGGTTGCTGAATCTCCATTATACTCGGAACCGCTCGCTGGGCCAAACCACGGTCTATTCAGCTTATCAGCTAGTGAGCCGGTTTCTGCCCTTCACGGAGCTTCGCAACCACACTCAGATAGGCGCGAGAGGTCTCCGTGATCGTCTCGGGCCTTCCGGCGTCGATGGCGCCCAGATTCACCAGGTCGCTACCCACGCCGAGGGCGCGCGCTCCGGCCTGGAGAAAGCTCTCGGCCGTTTGCAGCGTGACCCCGCCTGTAGGAATCAGCTTGAGATACGGGAAAGGAGCCAGCAGCGACTTCAGGTAGCTGGCGCCACCCACCGCCGAGCAGGGAAAGATCTTCACGTAATCCGCGCCCGCGTTCCAGGCGGTGATGACCTCGGTGGGGGTAAGCGCGCCGGGGATGGAGAGCTTGCCCAACGCCCGTGTTTTGCCGATGACCTCAGGGTGCAGGCTTGGGCTAACGACAAACTCGGCGCCCGCTTCGATCGTCGCTGCTGCCTGGTCGGCAGTGGTCACTGTGCCGGAACCGAGCAGCAGCTCCGCTCCGTACTCGCGCTTGAGTTCTTTGAGCACGTCGATCGCGCCGGGCACGGTCATGGTGACTTCAACAACCGTAACGCCGCCGGCAATCATGGCCTTGACCACGGCGTGAGCCTGGGCGGAGTTGCGGGCGCGCAGGACAGGAATAAGTCCGACGCGTTCAAGGACTTGGGCTGTACTTTCAGACATGGTTTCCTCAGTGAAGCGATTCCCGGGAATCGCTCTGCATCATGTTATCAACTTGGGGATCGAAGTTCAGAAGGTTTGGAGGCGCGGGCCGGGATCGAACCGGCGCATAAAGGTTTTGCAGACCTCTCCCTTACCACTTGGGTACCGCGCCTTGGCAGGGCTGCCCTTTAATCTAGTCGCTCCATCTCGCCCTAGCCAACCCGATCGAAACCGGAGGACGGAATGGAGCGGGAGACGAGATTTGAACTCGCGACCCTCGCCTTGGCAAGGCGATGCTCTACCACTGAGCTACTCCCGCTTAGTGCAAGATTGAGTATACCGGGGCGCCCAAACCAGGTCAAACCACGGCAGCTATTCCGCCTCAGCTCTAGGAGCATGGGTCCGACCGAGACCCGTTCTCTACCTTCACAATCTCTCCGTCGCGCATGTGCAGAATGCGGCCGGCTATAGCAGCCGCCTCTGGATTGTGCGTAATCATCAGCGTCGTCTGGCCCAGCTCGCGGTTCGAGCGTTGCAGCATCCTGAGCACTGCGTCAGAACTCTTGGTGTCGAGGTTTCCGGTGGGTTCGTCTGCTAGCACAATAGCGGGGCGGGTAATCAGCGCTCTGGCAATGGCAACGCGTTGCTGCTCGCCCCCGCTGAGCTCACTCGGACGGTGCTCCAGCCGCCCCCGGATCGACAGCAGATCACTCAGGTGGTCGAGGTACTCGCGATCCATCTTTGTCTTTTTGCCGTCCTTGGCGCGGCCTGCAACCTCGTGCGCGATCTCGATATTGCCCATCGCCGAGAGCGTGGGCAGCAGGTTGAACTTCTGGAAGACAAACCCAATGCGATGCTTGCGAAGCTGTGTCCGTTCAGCGTCGGAGAGCGAGGCGAAATCGATGCCATCAATGACTACGCGGCCCTCTGTAGCCTTCGTCAGCCCGCCGAGCAGGTAAAAGAGCGTGGATTTGCCCGAGCCGGAAGGACCCACAATTGCCACAAACTCACCGGGCTTCACCGCCAGCGAAATCTTGCGTACCGCGGTCACCTGGATTTTGCCTGCCGCGTAGACCTTGGTCAGGTTCTCGGCAACAATGATCGATGAAGAATTTTCGGGCTGCACCATTCCATTGTAAATGCGCCGCCGCCCGGTCCCAAGCGGCATCCTCGGGGGGGTTCTCTGCTCACGCCTGAACGCGCTGTTGGAAAATGCCGCGAAAAGCAGAACGAACCCGGTATGCCGTCAGCAGCCACAGCAAAGCCGCAAATGCGCCCGTTCCTATGCCGCTCGGATTCATCAGGATGTGAAAGAGAAGGATATTGAAGAGCACCGGCCCGAGCAGAACCAGGCCCAGCGGGACATAACGGTTCACAAGCAAGAGAATCGCCGAGACGACCATGATCGCGCCCACCGGGTAAAAGTAGTGCGCGGCAAACAGGGCGGCGGAGAATTGTCCGGCCAACCCCGTCGGCATCGGTCCCATGGGGATGAAATGCAAAAACATGTTGGAGCCGAAGACCAGAAACATCAGGCCCAACAACAAGCGCGCGATCATGGCAACAATCTTCATTGCGTTCTCCTTGAACGAGTAGATTCGGGAATGTATCCGGTCCGCAAACCGGACGGCTTCGGCGGACGGGCTCTGCGAAGGGGGAAGAAACGATCTCCGCACGCAATGGATGGTCGTTTATCACCTGTGGATTCAAAGGATTTGTCGGCCGGCTCTTGAAGTTGGCGGTAAACTGGGATCAGTTGAGGGAGCAGGTCGCCATGAGGCCGTCTGAGGTTTTGCCAAAACATCGGGAGACGATCCGCCAGTTGGTCCTTGAGGCGGGCATGGCGAACCCACGCGTCTTCGGCTCGGCTCTCCGCGGCAACGACGAGGAAGGCAGCGACCTCGATCTGCTCGTGGACCCCGCGCCAAAGACAAGCCTGCTCGATGTGGTTCGCGCACAGCGGTTAATTGAAACCCTTGTTCAGGTACGGGTTGACCTTCTTACGCCGGGAGATCTGCCGCCCAAGTTCCGCGACCGGGTAGTCGCCGAAGCCACTTCTCTGTGAATGAGATCGAATTCTGCGCGACCCAAGGGACCGCCTTAAATGTGAGGTTGGAAGCCCCAAATCTTCGAAAAATCGGCCTTGCACTCGCCAAACTGGGCAAGAAGCTCCTCCGTGGACACATATTTAAGGCGTAAGTCCACCGCATTCAACAGTAGATCGTGTGCGTTTCGTAGGGCGTATCTCGATTCCGCATCTTGTGTGCCCACACTCACCTGAACGATGTTCTCGCTGGTGTCTGACGCAGTTTCGGTGAGAGTGGAAAGATAAAACATCGCGCCGGGATGAATGTATGCAGATGCAAGGGTATATGCAATCGGGTGTAGCTCAGCCAATAGACCCGCTTCCTTTGCCATCTCGTGGACACTTCTCTCACTCCAGTCAAGGTCTCTGGTTGACACCCGTTTCCCACGCGCATTTTTCGGCACACACGCAGCTATCATTTGATCCATGTTGGTTCCTCTGCCTGTCTCTGGAACGTCCTGCAAGACCTTTGCCCACTCAGCGTGGAAGATGTCCAGAAAAGGCGAGGTTTTCTCCGGATGTAAGTTAAGGTATCTGGCAATGACAACACATTCATACATAGTGCGCGTTGCGCGCAATGCCGCTCGTCCAAAGCCGTCCTTTATCGCGAAAAGGACTTCCTCAGTTATGTCTCGGCATGAGACAAGGAGAGGAAAAACAACCTTATCCTCACGCCGATGCGAAGAAGAAGCGCCCCCGGCGAATGCCGAATCCATCAGCTTACGGACGCGCTCAAGCTCTGCGCCGTAATTAGTGAGAGTACCCCCGGCAGAGCCGGGGGCTTCCTTTTGTGAGCCGCTCAAAGCGGCTTGAGCGGGGTCGCTAACGCGGCCCCGATTGAGTTGGGCCACCTTATCGGTGGCGGGTCATCGCC
>JBEKKL010000052.1:0-30570 GCA_050010735.1 Occallatibacter sp.
AACCATCACGCGAAATGTCTTGGACCGATTCACGCCGCCGAGAATCTCGCCGCCAACTCGATCCAGTTCATCGGCTATCTCGTGCGTCAATGGGAATACGAATGCGGTGTCAATGCTCTGAACTGGGATGTTCAGCCACGGGCCGTTATAGAACGCAACAAGATGTGCCTGCGCGGCCTTGGTTTTGAAATTCATGATGATGTGTTCAGCAAGGGCGTTCTTTCTGCGGATTTTGAGCACGGCGAAAAGCTGGCTGAAATGGCTCTTGGTGAATTTGGAATCGACGGTGAGCCGGAGTTGAGTGCGCGTCTCCACAGGAGAAACGACTCTTCGCTTCGGTCGGGCGGGGGCTTTCTTTGTGGCAGGCATTAGGTTTCCTTGTCGATACGTATCTTACAGCATTTGTATATGAGCGCGGAAGACCTCGCGTTGAACGATTGTGGCGAAAGGAGTTCGCGTGAGAAGAACGCCGGAGGACCAGTGGATTCATTGCATGGACGTAAGGAAAGCCGAATGAACCGCAACAGATTCAACCGTGGAGGGGGCGGAGAAAAAAGCCAGTGGCCGCGTAGCGCGTCAGAGCGGGTTTCTCACGCATATTGGCTTGAGCAGTTCGTTCACTCTCTGTTTAGGAAGCGCACGGGCAGCCTAGCCCATAGGTTTCAGAGCTTGGAGACGGTGAGCCAACTTTATATCGCCTTGACCGACAAGTTCATCAAGTCCTCCTGACCGCTCTGTCCCTGAAATGCCCCCGTAGCTCATGGCGGGAGCCAGGACACGGGCAACCATAAGCTACCGGCAGGTGAACATTACCGCCGCCCGCGAGTTTCAGCGCCGGAGGGAGTCGGACGCCAATTCTGCCGCAGAGTTTGTACTTGAGGAAGAGAGAATTATCGACTAGCAGGCAAGGTTGGAGGCGACACGGGACATCAGCAGTGTCGAACAGGATGCCTGAAACAGCCGACAGAAGGTAGAATTTGAGGGAATCAACGACAGAGGGGTCTTCCGATGCGAAAGAGAATGCGTCGTATGCTGCTGGGTTGTCAGACCGTGTGCCTGTTGGGGCTTGCTTTTGCAGCTCTGTCTGCAGGGGCGCAGACAACCGCACCAAATGAATGAACGCGGATTGGCGGAGCTACTCCATTTTCGCCTGACGGAATATACGGTAGAGTGAGCACGAGTTTCCGAGGAGCCATGAAAGAATCCAATATTCGCAAGCTTATTTCGAGTGCGCTGCTGTGTGTCTTGAGACCGGAGATGCGCAAGGCGCTTGCGATTTTCCTTTTATTTGTGGCTAGCGTTTCTCTGCCTGCACAGAGCAACGAGTGGGTTTGGGTAGCCGGCAGCGATCAGCCGAATCAGAATATGGTCTACGGCACGCAGGGGACTGCCAGTGCTTCGACGACGCCTGGAGCCAGGAGCGGAGCCGTCACCTGGACAGATGAGCAGGGCAACCTGTGGCTCTTCGGCGGCGCCTTAAGCGGTGGCATGGAATCTTTTGCGGACATGTGGAAGCTGAGTTCTTCAACTGGGGAGTGGACATGGATGGGTGGTTCCACTGTCCCGTATACCGCCGGGGTTTACGGGGCATTGGGAGTCGCCGCGGCGACCAACCTGCCCGGCACGCGAAGCGGCGCTGTTGGCTGGACCGGCGCCAGCGGAGATTTGTGGCTTTTCGGCGGCGAAGGCAAAGACTCCGCGGGTAACGACGGCTACCTGAACGATCTTTGGAAGTACCACCCGGCGTCGGGACAATGGACATGGATGGGAGGCAGTAATGTTCTCCCTACGTGTCCGTCAACCAATAGCTGTGGGCCAGCGGGGGTCTATGGCCAGCTTGGCGTGGCTGCTTCCACCAACCAGCCTGGCGGTCGAGCCGGAGCAACCGCTTGGACCGACGCACAGGGAAACTTCTGGCTTTTTGGCGGAAGAATTTACGGCGTCTATCTGAACGGTTGGTCAGGAGAGCTGAACGACCTGTGGATGTATAACCCCAAGACCAACCTTTGGACCTGGATGGGCGGAGGCAATTCGACTCCGTCCAATTGCACTCTGAGCCAGAACTGCGGCTATCCCGGTGTCTACGGAACCTTGCAGACCCCTTCAACCGGCAACATCCCTGGAGCGCGGGAAACGGCCACAAGTTGGACAGACTCATCGGGAAACTTTTGGCTGATGGGAGGATATGCATTCGACGCCAATGGATTTCTGGGTCTGATGAACGATCTCTGGCGATTCAACCCAAGCGCCGGGACGTGGACATGGATGAGCGGCGTCCAGTCGAGCGGCAGCAGTTTTAACGGTTCCGGCGGTGTGTATGGCGTCTGGCAAACCGAGGCGCCGTCGAACATGCCGAGCAGCCGGCGTTACAGCGCCAGTTGGACTGACCGGGCCGGCAACCTTTGGTTGTTTGGTGGAAATGGGACCGATGCCACCGGAACCTGTGGTGAATTGAACGACCTTTGGCGTTTCAATACCGCAAACGGGCAGTGGGCGTGGATGAGCGGTTCGGCGGCAGTTGAACAAAACGGCGTTTACGGTATTTTGGGAACCCCTTCTTTGGCCAACTCTCCTGGAACACGGAGCGCGGCGGCGTTCTGGACCGATTCCTCCGGCAACTTCTGGCTGTTTGGCGGCGATGGGTGGTTCATCCACAGTAATGGTCAACAATATGACGATTTCTTCAATGATATATGGAAGTTTGTTCCCCAGATCGGTGAATCCGGTTCCGCGGCCACGCCCCAGTTCACGCCCGCGGGTGGTGCGTACACCACGGTCCAATCGGTCAGCTTGAGCGACACAACGCCGGGCGCAGAAATTTACTACCGGATAGGGACACTTGGCGCCGTGCAGCAGTACTCGGGGACGATCATCGTCAACTCGACGGAGACCATCCAGGCCGTTGCCAGCGCCAACGGCTACGCCAATAGCACGGCCGTCGCGGCTTCCTACACAATCAACATCCCGCCTCCGCCCGCTCCGACATTCAGTCCCGCGACGGGAACCTTCTACAACGTAGCCCAGGTTTTTATCACGGATGCCGAATCCGGTGCCACCATCTACTACACGACCGACGGGTCCACGCCGACTACCAGTTCGTCCACATATTCGAATGGGGTGAACATTACCTCGACTGGAACCCTTAAGGCGATCGCTGTTGCCCCTGGGGGCGCCTCAAGTCCGGTTGCCGGCGCAACCTACACCATCAATCCCCCGCAGGCAGCCACTCCATCCTTCAGCCTTCCCGTGGGTACATATAGCTCTTCACAGACCGTAACGCTAAGCGATGCCACGGCTGGGGCGGCTATCTACTACACCACCGATGGATCCGTCCCGACCATCTCCTCCCCGGAATACATAGCTCCTGTTCCCATTGCAGCAACGGAAACGATTCAGGCCATTGCAGCGGCGAACGGGTATAGCACGAGCGCCATGGCCTCTGCCACTTACACCATCACTGGGTCGTCGACCCCATCCACGCCCGGCGCAAGCAATGAATGGACCTGGATGGGGGGCGGCTTCGCAGGAAGTGGAGCCGGCGTATACGGGACATTGGGAACTCCGGCACCCGAAAATGTTCCCGGCAGCAGAAATCTAAGTGTAAGTTGGACAGACAGCAAGGGAAATCTCTGGCTCTTTGGCGGAAACGGCTGGGATTCTGCCCAGAATATTGGTTACTTGAACGATCTTTGGGAATACAGCCCTTCCAGTAATGAGTGGACATGGATGGGAGGAAGCAGCACTATGGTCGACGGAGTCGGGGTGGGCGTATACGGCACGCTGGGAACACCCCTGGCCGGAAATATACCTCCTGGTCGAGCTGGTGCCGTTCGATGGACCGACACAAACGGGAATCTGTGGCTTTTTGGAGGCACGTACCAGGACTTTACCGGGACAGGAGAGATGGACTCTCTCAATGACCTTTGGAAATTCAATCCTTCCGTGAACCAGTGGGCGTGGATGAGCGGCTCAAAGACGCCAAACCAGCCATCCGTTTATGGCACATTGGGTACACCCGCTCCAGGAAATGTCCCTCGGGCCTCCAGCAGTGGCGTTAGCTGGATCGACAAGCAGGGCAATCTCTGGCTTTTGGAAGGCAATGAACTTTGGGAATTCAATCCAACTACGAACTTATGGGCGTGGATGGGTGGTAGCGGAAACGCAACTTGTAACGCAGTCTATGGAACGCTGGGAGTACCCGCCTCAACAAATTTGCCTGGGAACCGGTCTGGCGCGGTCAGTTGGACCGACGCGAGCGGCAACTTCTGGATGTTTGGGAGTTCGGGTTGCAATTCTGCCTTGAACGGAGGAGATCTCAACGACCTTTGGAAATACAGCCCATCTACACAAGAATGGACATGGATGAGCGGTGCGAATACAACCGATCAACCTGGTATCTACGGTACGTTGCAAACGCCAACTGCAGGAAACATGCCTGGAAGCCGGGTTGGAGCGTTAGGGTGGACCGACAGTAAAGGCAATTTCTGGCTATTCGGCGGTGTCGGCCGAGATTCTACATCCACGTCAGAGAGTTATCTCAACGATCTCTGGGAATTCAATCCCTCAACCAACGAATGGGCCTGGATGAGTGGAAGTGACGTCGCTGATGGCTTTTGCGAGATTTATGCCAATTGGTGCGGCCAGCTCGGCGTGGTCGGCATATTTCAGACCCCGGCCCTGGGAAACACGCCAAGCGGCCGCTACGATAGCGTCGGCTGGACTGACTCCGAGGGCAAATTCTGGCTTTTCTCCGGCAATGGCTACCCCGAACTCGGTGTTACAGGTTCTGGGAACGACCTTTGGGAATACCAACCGAACACCGGTGCGCAGTCGGTTGTTGCAACACCCATCATCTCCCCTGGATCCGGAACGTTCACCTCGTGGCAGTCGGTCACGATTACGGATGCGACACCTGGAGCGTCGATCTCGTACCTACTCAATGGAGTTATACCTGCCCTGGCGTATACCGGGCCGATCACCGTCTCTTCGTCGGAGACAATCGAAGCAATCGCCAGTGCAAGCGGGTACGCGAACAGCAACATCGCAACTGCGAACTATGTCATGAATCTCCCCCAGGCGGCTTCGCCAATTTTCAGCCTTGCGCCGGGAACTTACAGCACGGCCCAGACTGTGACCATCTCCGACACCACCCCTGGCGCAACGATCTACTACGCAATCGGCGCAACGTCCATGGTTCCTGCCACCCTCTACAGCGGGCCGCTCACGGTCTCCTCATCCGAAACAATCCAGGCCATTGCCGTGGCCGACAACTACTTGGATAGCAGCGTTGCAACCGCCGCCTACAACATTGGAACGAACCCATCGGCCGAATGGACATGGATGGGTGGCAGCAGCACCATCCCCGTTTGCCCCAACCAAGGCACTTGCGGTCAGCCCGGATGGTACGGCACTTTGCAGACTCCCGCCGCAACGAATGTACCCGAAGGGCGCTGGGGATCCGTTACCTGGACAGACAACAGTGGAAATCTTTGGATGTTCGGGGGAGCTGGGGTTCAAGGTTCCCTGAACGACCTGTGGGAATACAATCCCGGAAACGCACAATGGGCCTGGATGGCCGGAAACAGCACCGTTGCTTATAGTCCTACAACGGGCTCCGGCCAACCTGGCGTCTATGGCACGTTGGGCACGCCTTCCGCGTCCAGCAAGCCGGGTGGCCGCAGTTCCGCCGTGGGCTGGAAGGACAAAGCAGGAAATCTGTGGCTCTTTGGGGGTTTCGGATTCGACGCCAATGGCGACGTGGGGAACCTCAACGATCTCTGGAGATTCGATCTCTCTTCGAATCAATGGACATGGATGGGTGGCAACAGTTCGTTGCCGTGTCTCAATACTGCGGCCGACCAATGCTGGGATCAGCCCGCCGTGTACGGGACTTTTGGGACTCCTGCGGCAGGCAATAATCCAGGAGGCCGCAGCGAATCGACCGGCTGGACAGACCGTAATGGCCATTTCTGGCTTTATGGGGGCTTTGGCCGGGATGCCCGAGACAACGAGTGCTATCTCAACGATCTTTGGGAATTCGATCCCTCGATCAATGAATGGACATGGAGGGGTGGCTATACAGGGTGTCCCAGCGTTTTGGCAGGCTGGCCCGGCGTATATAACAGTCAAGGAGTCCCTGCGCCCGAGAACAATCCCTGGAGTCTCTACTATGCGTCCAGTTGGGCTGACAGCAGCGGAAATCTCTGGCTCTTTGGCGGAATGGGCGAGGATCTGTATGCGACCGCCTGGTACATGAACGATACGTGGCAGTTCTCCCCTTCAACCAACGAATGGGCGTGGATGAGCGGTACTAGCACAGGCGTGGGTGAATACGGCTCGATGGGCGTTTGGTCGTTGTCGAGCACTCCTGGAGGACGGAAGTCATCTGCAAGCTGGACCGACAAAGATGGTAACTTCTGGCTCCTGGGTGGCGCCGGTCTTGCATATGGTTCGACCTCCGGTACCGGGTTGCTCAACGACCTGTGGGAGTTCAAGCCCTCTATCGACGAGTGGGCTTGGATGGGCGGGAGTAACACTGCCAGTTGCTTGAAATCGAGTTCCGGCATCTGTGTGTCCTGGGGCTATGGTGGAGTTTACGGCGCGCTTGGAACTGCGGGATCCGGTAACACCCCTGGGGGCCGCTATTCCGGGGCCACCTGGACCGATAGCGCCGGAAACTTGTGGCTCTTCGGCGGATTAGGCGACGACGCCCAAGGCACGGTTGGCTACCTCAATGACATGTGGCAGTATAGCCTCAAGGCAACTCCTTCCGTTCAGCCTGCTTCTCCCGCGGCAATGCCCTCCCTGAGTTTGGCTGCCGGAACTTATGCCTCTGCTCAGACGCTGACGATCTCTGATCAGACCCCGGGCGCGGTGATTTATTACACTACAGACGGAACGATGCCAAACGGAAACTCGGCTGTCTATAACAGCCCGATCACTGTGTCGTCATCGAAGACAGTCGCGGCAATCGCAGTAGCGAGCAGCTACTCCGTTAGCGCGCTGGCAACCGCATCCTACACAATCACCTTGCCTGCAGCAGCCACTCCAACCTTCAGCGTCCCCACTGGAACGTACTCTTCGGTGCAAACGGTAAGTATCAGTGATACAACCAATGGCGCAACCATTTACTACACCACTGATGGAACCACGCCGACGACGGGTTCGACGGTGTACACGGGTCCAATTGCGGTGTCATCGACGGAGACGATAGAAGCGATAGCAACGGCAAGCGGATATCTGACAAGCGCAGTTGCCAGTGCGACGTACACCATCAATCTGCCCGCGCCCAGCTTTACAATCAGCGGAACGGCGGTCACCGTCACCCCCGGCGCAACCACCGGCAACACTTCCACCATCACGGTCACGCCAGGCGGAGGCTTTACTGGCAGCGTTGCACTGACAGCTACGGTCACTTCCAGTCCTTCCGCAGCCCAGTATCCGCCTGCCCTGAGCTTCGGCTCGACCAGCCCTGTGGCAATCACCAGTGCCGGACCCGGTACCGCAATCCTGACGATCTCCACAACTGCCGCTACTAATGCTGCAATGATCCTCCCAAAACACTCTGGAGTTCCCTGGTACGCGTCGGGCAGCGGTGTTCTAGCCTGTATTTTGCTTTTTGGTATACCGGCACGGCGGCGGAACTGGCAGAGGATGCTTGGAGCGCTGGCGCTCTTGGTTGCACTCGCGAGTGATGTATTGGCGTGTGGCGGAGTTGGGGCTGGAGGGGGCGGCGGTGGAGGGGGAACCAGCACTTCAGGCACCACCGCGGGGTCTTACACGGTAACGGTCTCGGCTACTTCTGGCACAATCACGGAGACCAGTACGGTTGCTATGACTGTTCAGTAACTGGCGTTCTGTGCTCCTCCTCGAAACAGTTCGCGCGAATGTTGCTCGAAGACGGCTGCAGTCTTTGTTTTTGCGAGTTTGCCCTTACGTGATCGATTGAAGCGCCCTTGCAAGTTCGACGACGCCGATGGCATCCGTTTTGTCGTCGAGAGGAAACTGCCCGGTTCCTGGGTACGCGTAGAATCGCTTCCGCGGATTGAGATCGGCGCAGGCGGAATGAAAGCCGCGCTCGATCTTGGGCGCAGAAGTGCGTTTGATTTCGATGGCCCACAGTTCTCCGCCGGGAAGCGTGAGAAGAAGGTCAACCTCGGTTCCGTTGGAGGTGCGGTAATAGTGCGCCTCAGTTCCATCCGGCGCGGCAGTGATCAGAGTTTCAATAACGAAGCTCTCCCAGGTTTGGCCAACGACCGGATGACCGAGCAGAGCTTCCTTATCCCGAATGCCAAGCAGTGCGTGCGCGATGCCGCTGTCGCGCACATACACCTTGGGCGACTTGACCAGCCGCTTGCCGACATTCCGATGCCAGGCCGGCAATCGCCGCACGAGCAGCAGATCAACCAGTAGATCAAGGTACCCGGCAACCGTTTTGCCATCGACGGCCAGTCCGCGGGCCAAAGTGGCGGCATTGTGAATCTGAGCCTGGTTATGCGCCAGCATGGTCCAGAAGCGCCGCAGCGTCTCAGCCGGTATGCGGGGTCCGAACTGCGAGATGTCGCGCTCTAGGTAGGTGCGAACAAAATTGCGCCGCCATAGCAGACTGGTGTCGTCGGATTCCGCCAGAAAGCTGCGCGGAAATCCACCCCTGACCCAGAGCGTCTCAAGCGAAGCGGGATCGACCTCCAGAGCATCGAAGGGGCCGAGTTCCAGATAAGAGATGCGACCCGCAAGACTCTCGCCGGATTGCTTGAGCAGGTCCATGGCGGCCGATCCGAGCAGGAGAAACCGTCCATTGGCTTTCCCTTGCCGCCGTCCCCGGTCGATGATCCCCCGCAACTGCTGAAACAACTCCGGTACACGGTGAACCTCATCGAGGATGACCAATTCGTTTTCGTGGTCCGTGAGATACTTGCTGGGATTAGCAAGTTTGGCGCGGTCGTTCTCGTCTTCAAGATCCAGGTAGATCGACGGCTTCTCGGCGGCGATCTCCAAAGCGAGGGTTGTCTTTCCGGCTTGGCGCGGTCCCAAAAGGACGACCGCCGGTGAATGGCGAAGCAACTCATTCAGACGGGAAGTGAGACGGCGGGAAATCATGTATGCAATTATAGAATGATGCTCCATAAATACAACATCATATCGTGCGCACGGCGATTACATCATAATGATCGGGCACAACAGCGATAGCTGACCGCGTTCACACCCGCACCGAAGAACTCAGAATTGCAGACGGTGTTCGAATAGTGCTCACCAATCGTTCTCAAGCGCCAGTGCGGCCCGGCAGCCTGTTCATTTCTCACCTGCAAAATCACCTGCTAAATCTCCGTCTTCGGCGTATTTCCGCGTGGTTTGGCAGTCTCCGGCGGCCTGTAAGTTGTTGAAAGTACATTTAATAGGGGCTATGGCATGGAAGACGTCGTCGGTTCGATCCCGACCAGGTCCACCAAATAAAATAATTAAAATCAAGCGCTTAGATCGACCGATCCGGAACCCTCCTATCCCACCTGGCCGAATAGAACTCCGATGCCCTGAGCAACTGCTCCTTCTCCGCAATTAACCAGTGTTATTTCGTGTTAGGAGGATCGCCAGAACCGGGCGGTGATAGACGGCTCCGCGACCCTGACGACGAAGTTAGAGGCAAGCGATACAACGCCCGCGACAAAGACGGACTCTATACCGCGCAGGGAGGAGAGATCGATAAGAATGCCGCATGACAATGCATCGAAAACTCCCTTCAGGGATGAGCAAATCAGACCATACACTTGTCAATGGTTTCGACGATCATGCGTAAGCATGTTGTGCAATTTGCTTGGACACGGAGTGGTGAATGTCTGGAATCGGAGGCAGGCCAGGAGCCCAGCATATCGGCCCCGATCATCAGTTGTCTCCGCCTGCCCCGTGGTATAGAAGGCGCTGGTTCCTGTGGACGAGCGCGATTCTGTTGCTGTTTCTGGCCGTAATCGGCGCTCTTGTCATTCACAATAACGACGTCAAAGCGGCAACTGCGAGGCGCGCACTGGCTGCAGTCAAACCCTCGGTAACCGTCACTGCCGCCACTGCCACAAAGGGCCAGGTCGGGATCTACCTGGATGCGATTGGCACGGTAACTCCGGTCTACACGTCTTCAATTACCGCGCAGGCCAGCGGAGTTTTGACCACTGTGCATTACAGTGAAGGGCAATCCGTCAAAAAAGGGGACGCTCTGATCGACATCGATCCGCGGCCCTATCAGGCGCAGCTATTGCAAGCTGAAGGCGCGTTGGAGCGCGACACCAATGTTCTGGCGCAGGCGCGGATGGATCTGGACCGCTACCGAACGGCATGGGCGGGAAACGGAATTCCCAAGCAGTTGCTGGATGACCAGGAAAAGATTGTGCTACAGGACCAAGGTACGGTGAAAAACGATCAAGGCACCGTGAACTATGACCAGGTCCAGCTCAGCTATTGCCACATTACCGCGCCAATCGCGGGCCGGGTTGGCCTTCGTCTTGTAGACCCCGGAAACGTAGCTCAAGCAGGCGGAAGCACGACTCTGGCAGTGATCACCCAGATGCAGCCCACTACGGTGATCTTCACGATATCGGAGGACAATCTGGGACAGGTGCAGGCGCGGTTGCGGAAACTGCATACGCTGCCCGTCGATGCGATGGACCGGGCACAGACAAAAACAATCGCGTCAGGTAAGTTGCTCACGATCGACAATCAAATCGACACCACAACAGGTACGGTCAAGCTGCGTGCCCTCTTCGCGAACAAGAATGAAGCTCTCTACCCCAACCAGTTTGTCAATACTCGCTTATTGGTGAATACGCTCGACGGCGTTACGCTCGTTCCCACCGCGGCCGTTCAGCACAATGGACAGGTAGCCTTCCTCTATGTGATTGCGAATGGCCTGGCGAGCATCCGCAACATCACTCTGGGGGTTGCGGACGGCGGCATGACAGCCGTGGAAGGAATCAACCCCGGCGAAGTCGTCGCGACCAGCAGCTTTGACAAGTTGCAGAACGGGAGTAAAGTAGCTCTTGCAAAGCAAACGCCTGTGGCCAACCGCGTCGCGAGCAGTGCCCCGTGAATCCATCCGGGCCTTTCATCCAGCGACCCGTTGCAACCTCGCTGCTGATGGCCGCAATCCTGCTGGTGGGTGTCGTCGCGTATACCCAGTTGCCTATCTCCGCCTTGCCAGAGGTCGACTACCCCACTATCCAGATACTCACTTTTTATCCAGGCGCCAGCCCCGATGTGATGGCCACCACAGTTACAGCTCCCCTTGAGCGCCAGTTCGGCCAACTTCAAGGGCTGAGCCAGATGACCTCGACCAGCTCCGGCGGTTCTTCGGTCATTGTGCTGCAGTTTGCCCTGAGCCTGAATATCGATATCGCCGAGGAAGAGGTCCAGTCATCTATCAACGCCGCGCAGAGCTTTCTGCCATCGAATCTTCCCTCGCCACCGGTTTATAGCAAGACAAATCCAGCGGATGCTCCCGTGCTTACGCTGGCTATCACTTCTAGCTCCATTCCGCTCTCGCAGGTCGAGGACCTGGTGGATACGCGCTTGGCGCCCAAGCTCTCGCAGTTGAGCGGGGTTGGCCTGGTCAGCATCAGCGGTGGACAAAAGCCGGCAGTGCGCATTCAGGCCAATCCGACGGCTCTTTCGTCTTACGGACTCAACCTCGAAGACTTGCGCACCGCGCTCGTCCAGACCAGCGTCAATGCCGCGAAGGGAAACTTCGACGGGCCTCATCAGGATTATCAGATCAACGCCAACGATCAGTTGGTGACCAACGACGACTATCGCAAGGTTGTGGTTGCCTACCGTAATGGCGCGCCCATCATGCTGCGGGATGTGGCGCAGGTGGTGGACGGCATTGAAAACAACAAGCAGGCTGCGTGGATGAACGAGACCCCGGCGGTCATTCTCAACATTCAAAGGCAGCCCGGCGCCAACACCATCAGCGTGGTGAAGGCCATCAAGTCAATCCTCCCCCAGCTTGAGGTGAACCTGCCTGCTTCAATTCAAGTGACGCCTCTGACCGATCTCACTACGGCGATCAACGCCTCTGTCGCCGATGTCGAGTTTGAGTTGATGCTGACCGTTGCGCTGGTGGTGATGGTCATCTTCCTCTTCCTGCGCAACCTATACGCCACCATCATCCCCAGCATTGCCGTGCCGGTCTCCCTTGTGGGTACATTCGGCGTCATGTATGCGCTGGGTTATAGCCTGGATAACCTCTCGTTGATGGCACTGACCATCTCCACCGGCTTTGTGGTGGACGACGCAATCGTGATGATCGAGAACATCACGCGCTATCTTGAGGCCGGAGACACGCCCATGGAGGCGGCCATGAAGGGAGCGGAACAGATCGGCTTCACGATCATCTCTCTCACTGTCTCGCTCATTGCCGTCCTTATCCCGCTGCTCTTCATGGGGGATGTCGTCGGCCGCCTCTTCCGCGAATTTGCAGTCACTCTGGCCGTCACTATCATTCTGTCCGCCGTAGTTTCCCTCACGCTGACGCCGATGATGTGTTCGCGCATTCTGCGGCACACTCCTCCCAAAGAGCAGCAAGGCCGCATCTACAAGGCCTCCGAGCGCGTCTTCGAGCGCATGATTGCGTTTTACGGGCGCACGCTCAAGTTTGTTCTTGGATACCAGACCATCACTCTGATTGTGGCTGCCGCTACACTTGTGCTCACTATTGTGCTTTACATCGTCATCCCCAAGGGATTCTTTCCTACTCAGGACACAGGCGAGATTCAGGGCATTTCGCAGGCCCCTGCGACCATCTCCTTTGCGGCCATGGAGCAGAAGCAGCAACAGCTGGCAGCCGTCATCCTCAACGACCCGGCAGTCGAGAGTTTGTCTTCCTTCATCGGCGCGGACGGAACCAACACCACGCTCAATAGCGGGCGAATGTCCATCAACCTGAAGCCGCTGAACAAGCGCGACATGAATGCCTCGGATGTGATTCGCAGGCTTCAGAAGAGTCTGCAGCAGGTCGATGGAATCGAGCTCTTCATGGAGCCGGTGCAGAACATCACGGTGGACGATCGAGTCAGCCGCACCCAGTACCAATACACTTTGGAAGACCCCGACCCGGTTGAGTTGAACCTGTGGACCGGGCGGCTTGTGGACAAGATGAAGCAGTTGCCGCAACTGGCCGATGTAGCCACCGACCAGCAAACCGGGGGCCTGGCCGTATCGCTGGTGATCGATCGCGCTACCGCATCGCGGCTCGGCATCGCTCCTTCCACCATCGACAATACGCTCTATGACGCGTACGGACAGCGGCAGATCAGCACCATGTACACGCAGTTGAACCAGTACCACGTGATCCTTGAAACTGCGCCAAGCTCTCAACAAAGCCCAGGCAAACTTCAAGATCTTTACATTGAGACAAACGCCTCCGCGGGGGGTTCCGGTCCGGGAGCGTCCTCGTCCTTTGCGGCTTCCGGGTCTTCGTCCGCAGGTTCGAATGCGACAACGACTTCGGTGGCGTTTACTCCGTCCGCGGCAGTCCTCAGCGCTCCTAGGAATGCCCTTGCGTCGAATGTGGGTGCGAGCAGCACCTCTACCACAACAAATGCAGCCACCACGACCGCGGCCGCAAATGCGGTGCCCCTCAGTGCGTTCACTCATCTTGAGCAAGTGCCCGAGGCGCTCTCGATCAATCACCAGGGCCAGTTTCCCTCCGTCACCGTGTCATTCAATCTCGCCCCCGATGCAGCATTGGGAGGTGCAATCACTGCCATCCAAAAGGTTCAGAAAGAACTGAACATGCCGGCCAGCGTTCAGTATGGTTTTCAAGGCACCGCGGCTTCTTTTCAGGGCTCGCTCTCCAATGAGGGCCTGCTGATTCTCGCCGCGCTCGCCGCTGTTTACATCGTGCTCGGAGTTCTTTACGAGAGCTTCATTCACCCCATCACGATTCTTTCCACACTGCCTTCTGCCGGCGTTGGCGCATTGCTGGCTCTCATCGTCTTCAAGCAGGACCTCAGTGTCGTCGCCATCATCGGCATCATCCTGCTCATCGGCATTGTGAAGAAGAACGGAATCATGATGGTCGACTTCGCGATGGAGGGGGAGCGCGAGCACGGAAAGAGCGCGACAGACGCGATTTACGATGCCTGCCTGCTGCGGTTCCGCCCCATCATGATGACGACCATGGCGGCGCTATTGGCGGGGATTCCTCTGGCGCTGGGCCAGGGCATGGGTTCAGAGTTGAGGCGTCCATTGGGCATTGCCATGGTCGGCGGATTGCTGCTGAGCCAGGTGCTCACGCTTTATACCACGCCGGTCATTTATATTTTCTTCGATCGCATCGGCCAGCGCTTCGGCCGCAGGCCAAAACCGGCCGATGCCGGCAGCGAAGCACAACCGGCGGAGGGACAATGAATATCTCCGCCCCATTCATCCGCAGGCCGGTGGCAACCACGCTGCTGACGGCAGGCGTCGTGCTGGTTGGCGCCATCGCGTTCAACGTCCTGCCTGTTTCTCCCCTGCCACAAGTCGATTTCCCAACGATCTCTGTTTCGGCAGGCTTGCCGGGGGGAAGTCCCGAGATCACTGCCTCTTCCATTGCGACTCCTTTGGAGCGGCAGTTCAGCCACATCGCCGGCGTGACCGAAATGACCTCATCGAGTTCGCTGGGCAGCACCTCGATTACACTGCAGTTCGATCTGAGTCGCGACATCGATGGCGCGGCGCGCGATGTGGAGGCGGCAATCAACGCTGCGCGCACTTACCTGCCTGCGAACCTTCCTGCCAATCCGACGTATCGAAAAGTCAACCCGGCGGACGCACCCGTCATCATCCTGGGCCTTACCTCTGATAAGTACGACAGACCAACTCTCTATGACGAGGCATCGTCGGTCATTGCGCAAAGGTTGTCGCAAATCGAAGGGGTTGGACAGGTGGTGGTCGGAGGAGGCGCCAGCCCATCGGTGCGGGTGGAAGTCAATCCCACATTGCTGAACAGCTACGGACTCACGCTTCAGAGCATTCAGTCCGTTTTGAGTCAACAGAATGCGCACGAGCCGGCCGGCCAAATCTCGGACGCAGGTTGGATGGCAGACATCGTCACCAACGACCAGATATCTCATGCCGACCAGTACAGGCCGCTGATCGTCGGTCACAGCAATGGAGCGGCCGTCAGGCTTTCAGACGTAGCCGACGTCGAGGACGCGGCACAGAACCTTCGCACCGCGGGATATCTGAACGGCATTCCGTCGATCCCCGTCATCATCTTCCGCCAGCCGGGCGCCAACATCATCGATACTGTCAATCGAATCCGCGCAGAGTTGCCGTCGATCGAGGCGTCCATCCCGCAAGGTATCAAGACAACGATTGTTCTCGACCGCACCACGACCATCCGTGCTTCGGTCAGTGATGTGGAGCGCACACTCATTCTCTCGGTGGTCCTGGTCATTCTTGTCGTCTTCGTCTTTTTGCGCAACTGGCGAGCGACTCTCATTCCTGTCGTCGCCGTTCCGGCTTCACTCATTGGCACCTTTGCCGCCATGTACCTTTTCGGCTTCAGCATCGACAATCTTTCGCTGATGGCATTGACGATCGCGACCGGCTTTGTCGTCGACGATGCGATCGTAGTCATGGAGAATATCTCCCGTCTTCGTGAAACAGGCATGACGCCCATGAAGGCAGCATTCCAAGGTTCCAGCGAGATAGGATTTACGATCCTGTCGATTAGTTTGTCGCTGATTGCGGTCTTCATTCCAATTCTTCTCATGGCCGGAATCGTCGGTCGGCTCTTCCGCGAGTTTGCGATCACGCTATCGACCGCGATTGTCGTTTCGATGCTGATCTCGCTCACTACCACGCCCATGATGTGCGCCTATCTGCTCAAGGATGAAAGGGCGATCAAACACGGCAGTGCATATCGGATAACCGAGAGAGGTTTTACGTGGATGCTCTCCACTTATACCCGGTCTCTGGCCTGGGTGCTCAAACACCCCGTACCCATGCTGATCATCCTGCTCCTCACGATTGCGTTGAACTTTTATCTCATCGACATCATTCCTAAGGGATTCTTCCCGCAGCAGGATACGGGAGCCATACAAGGCAGTGTTCGTGGTCCGCAGGACGCGTCTTTCCCCGTGATGGACAACTCGATTGTGCAACTGGTGAAGGTGATCAAAGCTGATCCGGCGGTTGAAAATGTAATTGCGTACACCGGCGGCAGCGGCCCATCCAACACAGGCACCATTAACATTGCGCTGAAGCCGCTGAATATTCGCAAGGTTACTGCGCCGGCAATTATCGATCGCTTGCGACCCAAGATGAACAGGCTTCCCGTTGCTTCGGCCTTTCTGCAGGCGGCGCAGGACCTGCGAATCGGAGGACGGGCAAGCAATGCCATGTACCAATACACGATTCAATCGGATAACGTGGCGGATCTCGCGCACTGGGGTCCCATCCTGCTTGCGGGAATGCAAAAGATACCGGGGTTCCAGGATGTGAGCAGCGATGCGCAGAACAGCGGCCTGCAGGAATTGATCGCCTATGATCGACCGAGTGCGGCGCGGCTCGGCATCACACCACAGTCGTTGGATCAGTCCCTTTACAGCGCATTCGGTCAGTCGGAAGTCTCCATCATCTACACGCAGTTGAATCAGTATTATGTGGTGCTGGAGGTAGCTCCGCAATACTGGCAGAGCCCCGAAGGGTTGAAGAACATCTACCTCAATACCTCGGGCAGCGGCGTCGTCCCACTCTCGGCGGTCACCTCGGCGCAGGCCAGCACTACTCCGCTGTTAATCAATCACACCAGTTCATTCCCATCCGTTACAGTATCGTTCAACCTTGCGTCGGACATGTCGTTGAGCGATGCAACCCGACTGGTCGCCCAGATGCAGGAACGGCTCAACCTTCCTCAAACCGTCCGCGGCTTCTTTGCTGGAACGGCTGCGGCTTATCAAACATCGCTGGCCAGTGAACCTCTTCTCATTGGCACCGCTCTGCTTGCCGTCTACATTGTTCTCGGCATTCTGTACGAAAGCCTGGTTCATCCTCTTACCATCATCTCCACTCTACCTTCGGCAAGCGTAGGAGCCATGCTCGCACTCATGCTCTTCAAGGTGGACCTCAACGTCATCTCGATTATCGGCATCATACTGCTCATCGGCATTGTGAAAAAAAACGCGATCATGATGATCGACTTCGCCTTGGTTGCTGAGCGCGAGCACGGCAAGACCACCACCGAAGCCATCTTTGAAGCTTGCCAGCTTCGATTCCGTCCCATCCTGATGACGACGATGGCCGCCTTGTTTGGCGCGCTGCCGCTGGCCTTCGGAACCGGCACCGGCTCCGAGCTCAGGCGTCCGCTTGGCATCACCATCGTCGGCGGACTGATCGTCAGCCAGATGCTGACCCTTTACACCACGCCCGTCGTCTATCTGTTCTTCGATCGTATGCGTCTCTGGTTCAAGGGAAAACAGCCGGCGGCTCTCGAGCATGGAACAGCGGAGGCAACCTAGTTTGGAGTGTTCTTTATGAAGATGTCGAACCTAAATTCACGGAGGCCGCTCGCGGCTTTGTTTGCATTGCCTGTCGCGGCGATGTGTGCGACGCTTGCGGGATGCAACGTCGGGCCAAGGTATTCTCCTCCTACGATGACGGCGCCGCCGGCCTTCAAAGAACTTCCAGCGCAGCCCGATGAGACCGGCGGATGGACCGTGGCACAGCCGCAGGATGCGGTTCTTCGAGGCAAGTGGTGGGAGATCTACAACGAACCCGATCTGGATTCCCTCGAAGACGAACTCAATATCGACAACCAGAATATTCGCCAGGCATTCGAGAACTTCATGGAAGCGCGAGTCTTGGTGCGTGAGGCGCGGTCTCAGTACTTCCCGGCAGTGAGCGTCGGGGGAGCTTATACGCGCTCGCAGAGTTCTTCCAACCTATCGTCTTCGGCAAGCAGCGGCACGTCGGGCGGTAAGCAGACGCAGGTGTTTTCTCTTCCCGCCGATGTGTCGTGGGAGCCTGACCTTTGGGGAAAGGTGCGCAACGCAGTGCGCGCCAGCCAGTATACTGCCCAGCTGACCGCGGCCGATCTCGAGAATGAGCGGCTGACGGAGCAAGCCAGCCTTGCCGAATACTTCTTCGAGATTCGCGGCCAGGATGCACTGCAAAAGCTCCTCAATGAAACTGTTGAAGCCGACAAGAAAGCACTCGAAGCTGTGAGGACTGCCTACGACACTGGCGTTGGCGATCAGATTTCGGTTGTCGAAGCACAGGCAACTTATGAGAGCGCGCAATCGGCGGCAATCAACCTTGGAATTGCCCGAGCACAGTTTGAGCATGCAATTGCCCTGCTTGTCGGGAAGCCGGCCTCTACATTTTCCGTCCCCGTGGAACCGAAGACGAGCGCGCCGCCTCCCATACCGGTCGGGTTGCCCTCGCAACTTCTCGAGCGGCGTCCGGATATAGCTGCCGCGGAGCGAAACATGGCCGTTGCCAATGCGCAGATTGGGGTCGCTCGCGCCGCTTTTTATCCTGCCCTTACACTCTCCGCCACCGGAGGCGTGGAGAGCTCGACCATCAAGAACCTTCTCGACTGGCCCAGCCGCTTCTGGTCCGCCGGCCCATCGATCTCCGAGACTGTCTACGATGGTGGCCTGCGCCGCGCAACCGTGAATCAATACATCGCAACGTACAACGCGAATGTTGCCGCGTATCGCCAGTCGGTGCTTACGGCATTCCAGCAGGTGGAGGACTCGCTCGCGTCGGTTCGCATCCTGTCGCAACAGATCCTGCGCCAGCAGGAAGCCGTCGACTCATCCAAGACGTTTCTCGAGCTTGAATTGAAGCGCTATGAAACCGGAATCGATCCTTACGTCGATGTAGTCACTGCGCAAACTACCCTGCTCTCGAATCGGCAGTCTCTGGCCAATCTACAGGTGCAGGAGATGACGGCGTCGGTTGAACTGATTGAAGCCCTGGGCGGAGGCTGGGACCGGTCTGAGTTGCCTACACGAGATCGGATCACTCGACAGCCAACGAAATCAGAGGCCGCAATCCAGCACTAGCTTTCGAGAGCAACTCCCCCAGATGTGCAACGACTCTGGAAAGCTCAGTTAAACGGTGTTTACAATCTCCGCTTTTTCGGCGAAACCGATGGAAACTGCATCGGCCTGGCAATCGGAATGCCCTCGGCAACCTCGGGACCAATTAGAGATGAATTGCGGCCTGGGAGCAGTGTTCAGTTTTGCGCAGACTGCGTCAAGCAGGCAGCGTCAACTTGAGCTCTATTTGGTGAAGAGGCCGTTGGGTGCAAAGGCTGCCCAAGAATATGGAGACTGAGATGGATGACCCACGGGGCAAGATTGCGGCGATTGAAATGGATGACTGCCGATGCAGCGGACTGCTGAATGGCATGGTCATTGAGATGGAAGATCTCCGATGCAAGAGCCTGCTCTATCGCGCCGCCAATGAAATGGAGGACCCGCGCTGCAGGAACAATCCGATTGAGATGGAGGATCCTCGCTGCAGGGGTCTCTCCAGAGCGTGGTAGTTGAGATTTAGAGCGTCGTAGTTGAGATTTGATATGAGTCACCGATGCCCGGCAATCGCGGATGTCACGACCGTCACATCTTCGAGCGTTCCAGCTGACAGAGCATCAATACTCAGGCTTGCAGGTCAGCCATCGTTCCAAAGAGGGTCCCATGAACGCGCTCTTGATTCATCCGGAATTCCCCGACACCTATTGGAGCTTCAAACATGCGCTCAAGTTTCTCGGCAAGCGGGCAGCGCAACCTCCTCTCGGACTGATGACTGTGGCTGCATTGCTGCCGGGGAACTGGGCAAAGCGACTCGTCGATATCAACGTGGAGCGGCTGCGCGATCGTGATCTAGCCTGGGCCGACGTAGTATTGGTGAGTGGTATGCACATTCAGCGCGACTCCCTGACGGCCATTATCGAGCGCTGCCGCGCACGTGGGTTGCGAACGGTTGTAGGTGGGCCTATTGCCAGCAGCCTTTCAGCGGCCGACCTCAGGGCAGACCACGTGGTAATCGGCGAAGCCGAAAGCCTGATTGCCCGTCTGGCTCAGGACCTGGAGCAGGGAAAGGCCAAGCCCGTTTATCAGGCTGCGGAAAGGCCAGAGATGGCGATCAGCCCTTTGCCCGACCTGAGCCTGATCAAGATGCATCGCTACTCGACCATGGCCGTGCAGTACTCGCGTGGCTGTCCTTTCAACTGTGAGTTCTGCGACATCATCGAGATTTACGGCCGCCGGCCACGTACAAAGGCTGTGGCCCAGGTGCTCGCAGAGCTGGATCAACTGCGTGCGGCGGGCTGGCGCGAAGCGGTATTTATCGTCGATGATAACTTCATCGGCAATAAGGCACGCGCCAAGGAGTTGTGCGTGGCCTTGGCGGAATGGCGCGGCCAATACAAAACCAGCTTCGACTTTAATACCGAGGCTTCGCTCAACCTGGCCGACGACCCGGAGTTAATGCAACTGATGAAAGACGCGGGCTTCGTCTCGGTCTTCCTTGGCATCGAGACGCCGGATGTATCGGGGCTGATCGCCAGCAATAAACTGCAGAACACACGGCGCAGCCTGTTGGACAGCGTGGCCACGATCCAAAGCTATGGAATGCAGGTTATGGGTGGGTTCATTTTGGGATTCGACACCGACCGCGAAGACATCTTCGACCGCATGGTGGAGTTCATCCAGAAGAGCGGCATCCCGGTGGCCATGGTAGGCCTGCTGCAAGCGATGCCTGGAACTCAGCTCTTCCGGCGTTTGGGTAACGAGGGTCGGATACTGGGCGTGGGCGACGGCGACAACACGTGCGACAAGCTGAACTTTCTTCCCCATATGGACGCGACCAAGCTGATTGAAGGCTATCGATCCGTTCTCACGCGGATCTACTCCTGCGAAGCCTACTATGAGCGCGTTAAACTCTACCTGAGCCGTACCCAGCCGCATAACGGAGACCGAAGAACCAGACAGCGATGGTTGACCGCGGGCAATGCTCGTGCATTCGTCACATCGATCGTCCGCCAGGGAGTCTTTGGCCGGCAGCGATGGAGTTACTGGAAGTTTTTGTTGACAGTGGCGACGCGTTATCGTCATTGCATCGGCGCCGCGATGACTTTGGCGGTGATGGGCTATCACTTTCAAGTAATGACGCGGCGGTTGTCGGGGAATGCCGTGTCAGCCGTCAGTGAGCCCCGGAATGGAGAAGTGCCAGACCGCCGAATGAGGCCGGGCAGATCGAATGAAGAACGATCATGAGCCGGAGGCGAATTCGTTTCATCAACGCTTAACTATTTTTAAATTGTGAGCAATATGGATCAGAAATCAACACCTTCTCACAGCGAGAATGCTGGAAGGTGTTATTTTGCCGGATGCGGCTGCTATGTGGACGCCGCGGCACGGTGGGTTGGTTCGGAATGACGTTGCCAGCACCGAATTGTCAGATCTCCTTCGCTTCTATACTCTGACATGTTTCCTTCCTCGGTCATCGATTCGCTAGCCAGAATTGTCAATACTTCCACATATAACGCAAACACCTACATGACAGGATCAGGGCACGCAAAACATACGGCCCGCGACGAGGCGAATATGCTGATAGTGAGAAGCGATGCGACATTTGACCCATCGGTATTCCTAGCTCGCGCCGGACTTGGCCGGCAAATAATCGACTTGAAGCCGAAGCAGACCTTCTTCTGCCAGGGAGACAAGGCTGACTCGGTTTTCTACTTGCAGAGAGGCAGGGCAAAGCTCACCGTCGTATCCCAGACCGGCAAAGAAGCCACGATCACCCTTCTGGGGGCAGGCGAATTTGTAGGCGAAGAGTCGTTGGCGGCGATCCTCGGGCTACGTCTTTCGACGGCCACTGCCGTAACCCCCTGCACGGCGCTCCGGATTGGAAGAGATGAAATGGGTCGCGTAATGCATGATGAGCCTGCATTCGCGGACATGTTCCTGAAGTTTCTGCTTACCCGCAGTATGCGAACCCAGGCCGATCTCGTGGACCAGCTCTTCAACTCCAGCGAAAAACGCCTTGCGCGGATTCTCCTTTTGATGGCGGAATTCGGCAGGCCGGGTGAGCCGGAGAAGTTCATTCCTCCAGTTACCCAGGAAACCTTGGCGGAGATGATCGGCACGACGCGCTCTCGAGTCAGTTTCTTTATGAATCGCTTCCGCAAGCTCGGTTTTATCGACTACAACGGCCGCATCCAAGTACATAAGTCACTGCTTAATGTCGTACTGCTCGATGAACTACCAGGACACAACTCCGAGAAACCCAAGCTTGCTGCTATTGCATGAACGAATCGCATCTCTCAATTTCAGGCGATATTCGGAATGATCCTTCAAGACATGTTGGGCTGATTTCACACGATCAGCTGGTTGATACGCGGGATATCGAAACCACGCGGCATATCGGTAGCGAACTGCTGTCTGATTACCCTCTGTCGCGGCCGAGGTCACGGGATCGAGGCCAGTCAGCCGGGCGAAACGAGATGGGGTGAAATGCTTAACTGGGGCCGCGTCAACTTCGGAATCTAAGATCCGTACTTTACACCATTGGGTCTCCGGAAGCGGTTGGACCATCGGTTACGGATCTTTCGATGGATTATCTTTCACGACGACTTCGCCGAAACCTTCATGACCAAATGCGAAGCGGCGAAGCCGTTTAGCTCCGCCGCGTCGTGGCCTATTAGCTGCCTGCCTCAGTCAAAGACCTACCGGTGCTCGCCGCCACCTTCATGTCCGCCGCTGCCACCGCCATGCGCTGCAGTACCGTTGCTATGCGGAGCAGCGGAGTGTGAGGCGCTAGGCCGTGCGCCACCAGCACGAGATGCGGTTGGCCTTGCTGACGTAGCGTGGGCCGCCCCACCGCGTTCTGCCGGATGAACTCCAGTTGCACCGCTGTGGTATCCAGCACCACCGCCGCGAACTGCGCCGTCAGCATTACCGTTATAGGCTATGCGGCCAGGTCCGCCGTGATAGTTTCCACCGCCCTCACTAACGAAGCGGTGCCCGCCCCAACCGTGGCTATAGCCCCAGCCGCCCCAGGGTCCCATGCCCAGAAAGATGCCGTTATAGAAGTAACCAGGGCCGTAATAACCCATAGGCGCGCAGGCATAGGGCGCGTATCCATAGTATCCATAGGAGCAAACTGGTTGAACCCCAATATCGACCACAACCTGGGCTTTGACGGCTGGCGCCGAGGCCAAACCCACCAATAACGTTGTCGTACCGAAGAATGCTCCAAGTCCGCGCATAAATAACCTCCTTAAAGGTATCTGCGATGGCTGAACTTTCGTTGGAGGCTGTGTTTAGCCGTAGAGAAATGGTCCAGCAATAGCAGCTACCATAAGGGTCTGCAATTCCTTGCGTCAGTTCCCGCGCATCTTTCACGAATAATCTCGACCTGCCCTTACATTTCTTACGCTATGCTCCCTGATCATCGCAGTCTGAGCAATAGGGGGCACTGTCTCCTCGGATCTCGGAAGCCAATAACTGACCGGCTCTGAGTTAACAGAGTAGAGACTTTCGCAATGATCATGACTACACGAATTACGCTTAGCCGGTAAATGCTGTTCTTTGGATGATCATTTCCGCTCACCCTCGCAGCGCGACTTATTTTCATGAGGTCAATATTGGCCAGCCAAAGGATGATCGACGGAGAAGACTGAGAATGCGTACACTCCACGGATAGAAGGCTGCCGGAGTCTCCGGCGTGCAAGCTATTGTGAACCCGACAACATAAAGAGGCTGCATAACAACCGCCGTGCGAGTGAGTCGGAGAATGTATCGGAGAAACAATGACACTGCTCAAAGGTTTCGGAACAGGACTCTGCCTAACTCTACTCTGCCTAGTCGCCGCGCCGAAAGCAAAAGCCGGCGATTTTAACAGGAAAACTGTCATAACCTTCAGCGAGCCCGTGGAAGTTCCCGGCGTTGGCGAGCATCTTTTGCCGGCGGGTACTTATATCTTCAAGATTCTGGATTCACCGGGGAATCTCCACATCGTCCAGATCTCGAACCGGGACGAAACTCATGTATTCACCACGATCCTTGCAATCGCCAACTATCGTTTGAAGGCTACCGATAAAACGGTTATGACCTTTCGGGAGCGGCCTGCTGGACAGCCTGAGGCTCTGAAGGCGTGGTTCTACCCCGGCCGTGAATGGGGCGAGCAATTCGTCTATGACAGGGATAAGGCCATCCAGCTAGCCAAGGAGACCAATGAGATTGTCCTGTCAACTCCTTTCGTGCAGGCGTCTGCTCCCGTCGAAACTCTGACTACAGTGCCCGTCGAGGCAGTAAATCCAAACGGAGAAACCGTGGATGTCGCGCAGATTGTTGAACCACCCCCTGCGCCCGCTGAGGCAGCTGCTGTGGTAACTCCCGCCGCGCCGGTGCCCGTGCAGGTGGCATCCCTACCGAAAACCGCCAGCAATCTTGGTTCGATCGGGCTGTGCGGAATGTTCTTGTTGGGCGCTGGCCTCCTGCTTCCCGTGTTCTTCAAGAAATCTGTCTGACTTGGGAACAAGATAGTTTCAGGCAACCTTCCCGGCCATTCGCGTTCACCGGGTCCAGCCGGGAAGGGGGTAGTACGCGAGTATCGCCTCTCGCGCGCTCACTGGAGCAGGAGAATTGATTCCCGTTGGAACCTTTCAGGCCATAGCAAAGGAAATCTCAGATGATAAAGAGGACTGGGTCCGGAGCAGATTTTAAAAGGGAGACCAGCCTGTCTGTTCCTGGGCCTCTCTCGGCTAACAGTCGCATTGCACCGGTATCACAATACTCACTCCCATTATTGCTAGCTCTTGGTGCATTAATATTGTGGTCTCGTGTTGCCTTACCTCAGGACTCCTCTTCCTCGCAAAACAGTTCAAGCGGTAACTACACAATCAGAATGAATACAAATCTAGTAGTCTTGAGCGCGACCGTTGTCGACCATAACAATGCGTTGGTCTTTGGACTCGGAAAAGATAACTTCCAGGTCTATGAGAATCGGATCCTTCAGCAAATCAAGACCTTTAGCCATGAAGATCTTCCTGTCGCCGTTGGTCTGGTCATTGACAACAGCGGAAGCATGAGAACAAAACGGGCAGACGTAATTGCATCTGCTCTTATCTTCGTTGATTCGAGCAATCCGCACGATCAGATGTTTGTGGTCAATTTCAATGAGCATGTCACCTACGGTCTGCCGCTCGAGATACCGTTCACGGATCGTGCGGATCAGTTACAGCTTGCTCTCTCCACAATTAAGGCTGTCGGCGAGACTGCGCTATACGATGCGATCGACGCAGCTCTCGATCACCTTACGCAAAGCAAGTGCGACAAGAAAGCTCTTATCCTGATCAGCGATGGCGGCGACAATGCCAGCACACACAGTCTGGCCCAGATTGTCGAGAAGGCCAGGCATTCCGCCGCAGTTATCTATACCGTCGGCATCTTCGACGAGCAGGATGGCGATCACAACCCAGGCCTTCTGAAACGATTCTCCAAGGAGACAGGCGGCGAAGCATTCTTCCCCGCATCGTCGAAGCAGATCCCTTTGATCTGCGAAGGGATCGCGCGCGATATCCGAAATCAGTACACGCTGGGCTATGCACCACTGATTACGAAACAGGATGCCGGATACCGGGTCGTCGATGTGCGCGCTAGCGCTCCTGCGCACGGACACTTAACTGTTCGTACGCGAACTGGTTACTTCCTGCCGTCGACATCGCCTCCGCAACCAGAGTCCATCAGCCATGATGACCATCGCTAAGGACGAGATCTTCGTAAAGCGCGGCCAACGGTTCATTCGTTGGACGCGGCTTTTCTTGCTGATGAGCGGTGTTCTCGCATTTTCATATGTTGGGCTCACATTGCTTGATGCGAAGCTCTATCAGGAACGCGCCGGGTCAGCCTTAGAAAAGCAGATTCAAGCTCAGGAAGCGCACGAGACAGGTCCTTCGAAGCTAGCGTTGAAGGAAGGCGATGTTCTAGGCCGTATCGAGATTTCCAGGATCGGATTGTCAGTGGTAGTTCTAGAAGGTACTACATCACAAACTCTTCGGCGTGGTGTAGGGCATATCGAAGGAACGGCACTGCCAGGCGAGCGCGGAAACATCGGAATTGCCGGCCACCGCGATACATACTTTCGCGCTCTGAAGGATATTCGCGCCAATGACGAGATTCAACTTGAAACCGCTTCTGGAATCGCAAAGTACGACGTAGATTGGATTCAAATCACTGCTCCGAGCGACGGTGGCATCGTGTCTTCTAAATCTGAGTCCACCTTAACCCTCGTCACCTGCTATCCATTCCAATATATCGGCGCTGCTCCTGAACGATTTGTTGTTCATGCGCACAGGCAATAACGGCTGGAAACCGATACCGGATTCAACTAGTCGACTATTCTCCTTCCCCCTGTGGATGTAAAACAAAGAGAGTCTTTAATGTATTCAATTGATCAGCGCCTGTAATGATCGGGTGGGAGACTCAAGCTATCTAGGCGAGAGCAGTTACCGGGATATGGAGGGCAGAATGCTCCAAAGCAACCAGGATTATGCCGCTAACCTGCACATACACGCGGCGAACGCCCACACCGCTGCGGCTGCCGCACATCGTAGGAGAGATCACGAAACCGCCGGAATGTTGAGCGCCAAAGCTCAGGAGTACTCCGCTGAAGCCGCCGAGAAATCGGAAGAAATTGCAAGGCGGGGGCCTGAGCCGCGAGGGGCGTGAATCGTGGACTGGAGCGGGTCGTCTATTAAGGTCTCCGCAGTGGAAGTACGCCCAACTAAGGCACGGGAGGAGTAGACTCTCAACGGCAACCGCGAAGCAAGTCTCTTTAATGGATCTCGTTGCGCCAGGGGATTGGATAATGCGACGCCACAGACGGAAGACTTATATATCAGGAGCATCAACGCTACTGTCGATCAGTACCGCGTCTAACTCGAGCAGGCGCGCGCAGGTGCGTTGGCCTTGCCCAGCTGCAATCTTGATGACGGCAAAACGGAGGGGTTTAAGGGAAACGAAGTGTGTGGGGCGCCGTAATATACTCGAAGAACGCCAGAGCGGCAAAGCGTGACACCGAACCACCATCAGCTTGTGCAAACTGTCGAACGACCGAACTGACCGGCTCAGCCTTCAGGGTGCAGGTCCCGTATCGATTATCCTGGCTCGAGCCGATGACCCTTTGATGAGTTGTGGGTGTACATCACAATCTCCTTTTGCCGACATCTGCCCCATCTCGTTGGATTCGAGCGCTGCTGAAGTCGCTCGGTCCCGGGATCATCACTGGGGCCGCCGATGACGATCCCTCTGGTATTGCCACATACTCTGTTGCCGGCGCGCAACTCGGAACCAAACTTCTCTGGACTGCGCTCCTGACGTGGCCTCTCATGGCCGCGGTACAAATGATGTGCGCCCGCATCGGCAAGGTCACCGGACAGGGTCTGGCAGGAAACCTCAAACAACGATTCCCCAAATGGTTGTTGCTCGGGGTTGTCATAGCTCTTTTGACCGCCAACACAATTAACATCGGCGCGGACCTGGCGGGCATGGCAGATGCGTCTTCTATGTTGTCGGGGATTAATTCCCGCTGGTTTGTAGTGGCGTTCGCGCTGCTCATCTCGTGGGCAACCATCCAGCTCCAGTATCAGCAGATCGCGAACGTGCTCAAATGGCTCGTACTTGTGCTTTTCGCTTACCCCGTTACTGCGTTTGTAGTAGGAGCCGACTGGGGCCAAGTGCTTTACGATACCCCGATTCCTTCGATTCCGCATACCAGAAATGGATGGGCGACGCTGGTGGCGATCCTCGGCACGACAATCAGCCCGTACCTTTTTTTCTGGCAAGCGAGTGAGGAAGTTGAAGAGGAGAAGTCGGCGGGCCAGAGTACGCTCGCCCAACGCAGAGGAGCCACATCCGAAGAACTTAGATTAAGAAACATCGACGTTTCCGTCGGCGCATTTTTCTCGAATATCGTCATGTTCTTCATCATTCTGACCACTGCCATCACCCTGAACCGGCACGGTATTACGAATATCGAAACCGCTCGGCAAGCGGCTGAGGCCCTGCGGCCGTTTGCCGGTAACTTCGCTGCAACCGTGTTTACACTCGGCATAGTCGGCGTCGGCTTTCTTGCCGTCCCCACGCTGGCAGGGTCGGCCGCATACGCCTTCGCTGAGACCTTGGGCTGGCGACAGGGCTTAGGCAAAAAACTGAGACAGGCGCGTTGGTTTTACGCTCTGATTCTGGTCTCGACGGGAGTGGGTGTCGCATTGGATTTTATCGGGATTAACCCGGTTAAGGCACTTTACTGGACAGCGGTTATCAACGGATTGCTGGCGCCATTCCTCATGGTCGCAATCCTGATCGTGGCGGCAGACAAGAAACTAATGCAGGGCCAGCCGAGCTCCCGCCTGGGATGGATTGTTGTGGCAATCACGACGATAGCCATGTTCGCAGCCGGCATTGCGATGTTTGTTGTTTGAGCCTTGGGACTAAGCGACCTCGGGAGTTTTGCTTGCCCGATTTGCTGCTTTATGCAACGCACGTTTGTCAGCGGCATTGATCTTACGAGCCAGGCGATGAGGGAGTAGCGAAGAGTTCGAGCCACACCATAGATGAGCATATATCGACTGCGCGAGACGCCGAGTGCGCCGGCGGCAAGCGCAAACGGCAAAAGCGGAATCGGCGGAGGAAGCACGGCGGGAGGAAATACGGCGAGGATGCGGTGTTGCTCCACCCATCCGGTAACTCGCCGAAGAAGAAGAGCCGGCACGTAGCGGCGCAAGCCCGAGTCACCCACTTTGCGCCCGAGGTTCCATGTTGCGTATCCACCCGCCAAACTTCGGCAATGGCAAACGGGGCAAGCAGCCACGGATCGCCACCATAGCGACTTAGTTCAAACGGCTAATCATTCGGATACGCCATCGGGGCTTGGGTTATGCCAGCCCCCATCCGCGGCGATGAGCGCATCAGCCTCTTTCGGCCCCCACGTACCGCGCTTGTAGCGGCGAACCCGAGGATGGTCCTTGAGGACTCGATTCACCACCTCCCATGCGGATTCGACCGCGTCCTCGCGAGTGAAGAGCGCCCCATCGCCCTTCATGGCATCGCCCAAAAGCCGTTCGTAAGGAGTTTCCTCGCCCTGCTGTTCGTCTGACAGGTATAGCTCTCGCTGTTCTCCGATGAATTCCTGACCCGCAATTTTCACGCGGGCAGCCAGGGCGATGGCCGAATTCGGAGAGAGCCGGAAACGCAGACAATTTGACCTGCTGTTCGGCGTCACCGCATCGGCAAAGAGCTTCTGCGGAGGCCGCTTCAGTTCCACCAGGATTTCCGTCGCAGTCGTTGGGAGATATTTGCCCGTACGCAAATACCACGGCACTCCGTCCCAGCGCCATGAGTCGATAAACAGCCGCAGCGCACAATAGGTGTCGACGTCGGAGCGCTTCGCCACATCCGGCTCCTCTCGATAGCCCGCATACTGGCCGCGCACCATGTCATCGGGCCTCAAAGGGAGCATGGCTCTAAAGACCTTGGCCTTCTCGTTGTGCACTTCGTCAAAGTGCCGGCCCGCGGGCGCCTCCATGGCAAGCAGTGCCACGATCTGGAAAAGATGGTTTTGGATCACGTCGCGCAGGCAGCCTGCTGTCTCGTAAAACGCGCCGCGGCCGCCGACTCCAAAATCCTCCGATAGAGTGATCTGAACGCTGGCCACATAGTTGCGATTCCAGATCGGTTCCAAAAACGAATTGGCGAAGCGGAAATAAAGAATATTCATGATCGCTTCTTTCGCAAGGAAGTGATCGATGCGGAAGATCGAGTCCTCGGGAAACACCGCGTGCGCAACCCGGTTTAATTCACGCGCCGAAGCCAGGTCGCGTCCAAACGGCTTTTCGACAATCACGCGCGCATCCTTGGCCAGATCCGCGGCTCCCAGTCCTTTAATCACTGTCTCGAAGAGCGCGGGCGGAATTGCCAGATAATGCGCAGGACGCCGTGCCTTCCCCAGCGCCTCTTTGATCGCTTTGAACGTATTGCTGTCTGCATAGTCTCCGCTCACGTACTTCAACAAAGACAAAAGGCGCTGCAGAGCGCGCTTGTCGTCGATTCCGCCGGCTCGCTTGATGCTGTCCGTGGCACGCCGGTGCAGCCGCTCCAGGCTCCATTTCGGAAGGGCCACGCCGATCACCGGAACCCTCATTGTGCCGCTTTTCACCATGGCATAGAGCGCGGGGAAGATCATTTTGTGTGCCAGATCCCCAGTGACACCAAAGACCACCAGAGCGTCCGACTGCGACCTGGCCATCAGGCGCCTTCTTTCTGGCCGGTTTTCTCTTCATGGCCGCCAAATTGAAATCGCAGCGCGGACAACAGCTTGTCGGCGAAAGTGTCTTCGCCGCGCGAACTGAAGCGCTCATACAGAGCGGCGCTCAGTACGGGAGCTGGAACCGATTCATCGATCGCAGCGGTGATCGTCCAGCGTCCCTCCCCGGAGTCCGACACGCGGCCCGTGAATTTTGCCAGATCCGGGCTGTCGAGCAGAGAGATGGCGGTCAGATCCAGGAGCCACGAAGAGATC